>NZ_CP041217.1:977500-1585000 GCF_006542275.1 Saccharibacillus brassicae | reverse complement strand
CGCGCCCGCGGCGTGGCTGATCCGTTCCTTGACGATGGTGCCGTGCGCGTCCGAAGCTCCGAACGTCAGCGCCATCTGCGTCAGCTGCGTGCCGATATTGATGAAGTACGCTTTGATATGATCGATGTTGTCGAGCATCAGACGGCTGATCGCGATCGTCTTGAGATCTTCGTAGGCCGAGTTGCGGCGCATAATGCTGGCATTGCGGCTCTTGGGCTGCATGGACAGCGGAATGAACACCATGAATCCGTTCGTCTCGTCCTGAAGCTCGCGGATCTGGATCATGTGGTTGATGCGGTCTTCGTGGCTCTCGATCGAACCGTACAGCATCGTCGTGTGCGTGCGCATACCGATCTTGTGGGCGGTGCGGTGCACTTCGAGATACCGGTCCACGTTCGCTTTGTCGACGCGCATTTTCTGGCGGTATTCGTCGGAGAGAATCTCCGCGCCGCCGCCGGTCAGCGATTTGAGGCCCGCGCCCTGAAGCGCGCGCAGCACTTCTTCGATCGACAGTCCGCTGATGCGGGTGAAGAAGTCGATCTCCGCCGCCGTGTACGCTTTGATCGTCACTTCCGGGAAACGCTCGTTCAGCGCGGCCAGGGAATCGACGTAGTATTGGAACGGCACGTTGTTGTTATGGCCGCCGACGATATGGAACTCGCGCACGCCCGGCGTGATGTTCTCTTCGACGTAGCGGACCATTTCGCTGCCGCTCAGCGTGTACGAACCTTCTTCGCCCTCGTCTTTGCGGAAGTTGCAGAACGCGCAGTGCGCTTCGCAGACGTTGGTGAAGTACAGGCTCATATTTTCGATAAAATAGACCTTTTTGCCGTTCTTGCGCAGGTTGACTTCGTTGGCCAACTGGCCGATCGTCAAAATATCTTCGCTCTGATATAAATAAACGCCGTCTTCCAAGCTCAAACGCTGCCCATTGTGAACCTTCTCGGCGATTTCGGCCATGCGCTTATCCATGGTGGGATTGATGATCGTAGACATTTTGTAAGAACCTCCTCGTTGATCCCGAGGCGGCGCTACCGCACCGGAACGGGCCGGACCGAATAGGACCGGAATACTGGACAGACAACAAAAACATAGCCGCACGCGGCGGCCGCTATCTTGCTGAAACGGACAAGCCGTTTCTGAAAGTGTGAAAAAAGTTACATCGGTGGGCCGACAAGCATTCTTTACATCTTCGTGTCGAAATTCCGAAAATTTAAAGAGTCATTCTGTACCCATTATAAACCTACTCGGGAAACGGGGCAATACGGGACGTTTTACGCCTATCGGTCCTGGGCAGGCGGCACGGGCCTCCTGCTCAAGCCGCGGACGGCCCGCCCGAAATGCTTGAGTCGCGCGGCCCGGAGGCGTATAATGTAGGGAGATCAGCTTAAAGGAGGAAAAACCATGATCGAAATCACGGAATCGGCCGCTTCGCGCATCAAAGGGATGCTGGAGCAGCAGGAGACGCCGGGCATGTTTCTTCGTTTGGGCGTAGCCAGCGGAGGCTGCAGCGGTTTTTCGTACGCAATGGGCTTTGACAACGAGGAGTCCGATGCGGACGACGTCTACATGAATATACAGGATATCAAATTGGTCGTATCCAAAGAGGACCTGAAATACCTCAACGGCCTGCAGGTGGATTTTGAAGAATCCGGCATGAGCGGGGGCTTCACCATCTTCAACCCGAATGCGGTCGCGACCTGCGGCTGCGGTTCTTCGTTCCGTACGCGGGAAGAAGACGAGACGCTGGCCCAACCCTGCGACTAAGCGGCGGACCGGCGGCATGAATGTTTGCACGAAGCTTTCAGCTTGGATGCCATTTCCGGGTTGGGAGCTTTTTTTGGTACGGCGGCAGCGCCGGACCTTTATCGGATCGCGGAGAGTGCCGGGCAGGCGGGCGTCTTCCGCGATCGATTCTGTACAGGAGGAATAAGCCATGAAATCCGTTACCGTAGAAAATGTCGTCCGAGCGCTCAAGCTCGAAGTGCTGTCCGGAGCCGACCGGCTCGACCGCGAGATTACCCGTCCCAAAGCCCACCGCCCCGGCCTGGAATTCGTGGGCTATTTCGAGTATTTTCCGATGAATCGGGTGCAGGTGCTGGGCCGCAAAGAAATCACGTACCTGCTCCAGCAGAGCGTCGAAGAACGCAGGCTGCATATCGGCAATATCGTCAAATACCATCCGCCGTGCTTTATCGTGACGACGGGCCAGCAGGAGATCCCGTTTCTGGAAATGTTCTGCGATCAGGAAGGCATCCCGCTGCTGCGGACGCCCGAGAAGACGACCGAGTTCCTCACCAAGCTCGACGGCTACCTGCTGAAGGCGCTGGCGCCGGAGATGTCGATCCACGGCGTATGCATCAACGTCTCGGGGATCGGCGTCCTGCTGCGCGGGCGTTCGGGCATCGGCAAGAGCGAGACGGCGCACACGCTGATCGGCCGCGGCCACCGCTTCGTGGCGGACGACGTGGTCGTGCTCAAAAAGCTCGGCCCGTCCACGCTGCTCGGCACGCACAATACGATTACGCGGGAGTTTCTGGCGCTGCGCAGCATCGGGCTGATCAACGTCGTACGCCAGTACGGACGCACCGCGTTCCAGGACGAGACGCGTATCGTGCTCGATATCGAACTGACGCCGTGGGAAGACAAAGCGCTGAACAACGATCTGGAAGTGGCGGATCAGTTCACCGAATATCTCGGCGTCCAAATTCCGCATATCGAGATTCAGCTGCAGCCCGGCCGCGATACGTCGGGGCTGATCGAAGCCGCGGCGAACAACTGGTATTTGAAGCAGCTCGGGTACAGCGCGGCGGAGGAGTTTATGGGCCGGTTGGAAGAGGGCGCGGAGTGACTGTTTGCACGGGCTCGCCGATTTCCGCTTTTCGCTCGGACTCGTTTTCCTCCCCTCTGATTGGATAAAAGATTCAGCGGAAGGGGAGGAAAGCCGAAAGTCGCTCAAATCGGAAATCGGCTCGCCTGCTGCAAAAGTCGCTCCAGTGATAAGAGATAAAAGACAAAAGACAAAAGACAAAAGATAAAAGATAAGATCAAGAAATAAGATCAAGAGATAAGATCAAGAGATAAGATCAAGAGAGTATACAAAAAGGCTGCCCTTCGCATTGCGAATTGGGCAGCTTTTTGGGTTTAGGGCTTGGAAGGAAGACAAGGCCGCGGGAAGCAGCCGGTCAACAGGCACTGCCAGTCAGGATTAACCGAGCAAAGTCCGGTCGTCCGCCATTTTCTTGCCGCTGATCCGTTCGAATTCGCTCATCAGGCGCTCGACGGTCAGATGCTGCTTGTCGGCTTCGCCGATGTCGAGAATGATGCGGCCTTTGTCCATCATCACGAGGCGGTTGCCGAGGCGGATTGCCTGCTCCATGTTGTGCGTGACCATCAGGGTGGTCAGGTTCATGTCGCGGACGATCTCGTCGGTCAGCGAAGTGATCAGTTCCGCGCGGGAAGGATCGAGCGCGGCGGTATGTTCGTCGAGCAGCAGAATCTGCGGACGCGTGAACGTCGCCATGAGCAGGCTCAGCGCCTGGCGTTCGCCGCCGGACAACAGGCCGACTTTGGCGCTCAGCCGGTTCTCCAGCCCGATGCCGAGGCGGCTCAGTTCGGCCTTGAAGATTTTGCGCCGGGCGCTGCTGACGCCAAGCGAGAAGCCGCGGCGCTTGCCGCGCAGGTAAGCCATCGCCAGATTCTCTTCGATGGTCATGCGCGGGGCCGTACCGGCCATCGGGTCCTGGAAGACGCGGCCGATCCAGCGGCTGCGGCGGTGTTCGGGCAGGGCGGTCACGGAGCGGTCGCCGATCCGGATCTCGCCGGTATCGGGCTTCATGACGCCGGAGATCATGTTCATCAGCGTCGATTTGCCCGCGCCGTTGCTGCCGATGACGGTGACGAAGTCGCCCGGCTTCAGGTTCAGCTCGATGCCGATCAGCGCGATTTTCTCGTCGATGGTACCGGAATTGAACAGTTTGGAGACGTTCGATACGTGCAGCATCAGCGGTCACCTCCCGCGGTCTCGAACGATTTGAGCAGTTCGGCGGAGCGCCGCTTGGCGGCGCCGCGCTGCTTGATCGAGCTGCGCACCGTCGGGAAGACGAGCGCGATAATGACGATGATCGCCGTAATGAGCTTGAGGTCGGACGTCTCGAAGCCTTTGATTTGCAGCGCCAGCGAGATGACGATCCGGTACACGACCGAGCCGAGCACGACGGCAAGCGTCGCGCGGAAGACGGTCTTGGCGCCGAACAGCGCTTCGCCGATAATGACCGAAGCGAGGCCGATGACGATCATGCCGATGCCCGACGTGGCGTCCGCGAACGAAGACTGCTGCGCGATCAGCGCGCCGGACAACGCGACCAGACCGTTCGAGAGGCTGATGCCGAGAATGGTCGTGTTATCGGTATTGGCGCCGAAGCTGCGGATCATGCGCTTGTTGTCGCCGGTCGCGCGCAGCGACAGGCCGATGTCCGTCTTGAGGAACGCGTCGAGCGCGAGCTTGAAGATCAGCACGAGCGCGATCATGAACGGAAACGGGGAAAAGGTGCCGAGCACCGTCTCCTCGCCCATGATCGACACGTTCGGGCTGCCGAGAATGCGCAGGTTGATCGAATACAGGGCGATCATCATCAGGATGCCGGACAGCAGTCCGTTGATTTTGCCTTTGGTGTGCAGCAGGCCGGTGCAGGCACCTGCGGCCATACCGGCCAGAATCGCCGTCAGCGAAGCGATCCACGGCGAGATGCCGTGCGAGATCATGACGGCGGCGGTGGCGGCTCCCGTCGTGAAGCTGCCGTCCACCGTCAGATCGGGGAAGTCGAGAATACGGAACGTGATGTATACGCCGAGCGCCATCAGGGCGTAGAGCAGTCCCAGATAGATGGCGCCGGGCATCGAGCCGACGAAGTTTTCGAACATGGATGACGCCTCCTAGGCAAAAGGGTAGGGACAAGCGGTTGGAGCGAACGCGGCGCCGCGCCAAGCAAAACGGGATGAAGCGAAAGCTCATCCCGTTTCGATTCGGCCGGATCTCCGGCTCTTTTCCAGGCGCCGTCCGGTTATTGAATGATGTTGTTATCCGGGTCCTGAACTTTGCCCTTCATGCCGTCCGTCACCGTGATGCCCTGCGCTTCGGCGGCTTTCAAGTTGAGAATCAGATCAAGCTTCTCCTGCATGGCGACCGGAAGGTCGGCCGGCTTCTTGCCGTTCTTGAGAATGTCGGCGGCCATCTCGCCTACCTGGTAGCCGTGGTCGTAATACTTGAAGCCGACGGTCGCGAACGCGCCTTTCTCTACCGTGTCGCGGTCGCTGGAGAAGAACGGCAGCTTGTTGTCGTTCGCGATCTTGATGATCGTGTCGACGGCGCTGACGACGGTGTTGTCGAGCGTGATGTACAGCGCGTCCACCTGGCCGACGAGCGATTGCGCCGCCTGCTGCACTTCGGACGTGTTCGTGACGGCCGCTTTGACCAGCTTGATGCCGTGCGCGCCGAATTCCTGCTCTGCGCGCTCCGCCATGACGACGGCGTTCGGTTCGCCTTCGTTGAGCACGAGGCCTACGCTTTTGACGTCCGGCATCTCGGCGGCGATAAAGTCCGCCAGCTGCTTGATCGCTTCCGGATTCGTATCCGAAGCTCCCGTGACGTTGGCGCCCGGCTTATCCATGCTGGCGACGATTTTGGCGCTGACCGGATCGGTCACGGCCGCGAACAGCACCGGCGTTTCTTTGACCTGCGCGGCGACGGCCTGGGCCGAAGGCGTTGCGATCGCCAGCACCAGGTCGTTTTTGACGCCGGCCAGCTTCTGCGCGATCGACAGATTGTTGGTCGAATCGCCCTGCGCGTTGTTGTAATCGAGCGTCAGGTTCTCTCCTTCGACGATACCTTCTTCTTTGAGGGCGGCGATGAAGCCTTCCCGCGTCGCGTCGAGCGAAGGGTGTTCCACGATTTGCGAAATCGCGATTTTGTACGTTTTGGCGTCGGGCGCGGCGGCCGTGCCGTCTCCCGCGGAACCGGCAGCCGGATCGGCGGTTTGGCTGCAGCCGGCAAGGGCGGCGAGGGACAGAGTCAAAGCAAGCGGAAGCCATTTCTTTTTCAACATAAAGCGTGAACCCCTCTCTGGAACTGTTGTCGGAACCGGACGCCTTCTTTTAATGAAAGACCGCGAGCCCGCATTGTTGCTTTCGTGCGAGAACGTGTCAAAGCGGACAGGTGCGCGAAAACGGTCGGCAAATGTTTTCTCCTATCTTACGTTGCGCATTTGCCGTCAGTCAATCCGAAATCGTTTCTTTGTTAAAATAAAAAAACGACCCGTTCCCGAAATCGGCGATGATTTCGAAAACGAATCGTTTTTTGGGAACGCGACCGGTTACGGACGGCGAAATCCGCCGGCCACACCCGCTCCGTGCCGGTCGACCATGCTGACGAGCAGCAGGACCGCCGCGACCCAATGGCCGAACATGCCCACGACCGGCACCGAAAAGAGCAGGCAGGTCACGATTCCCGCAGCCGATCCGTAGAACGACTGCCGATGCTGCAGCGACATCGCAAGGGTAACGGCGTGCAGGGCGAACATGACCGCGGAGATTCCCCAACCGCTTCCCATGACGACCATGCCGCCGAGAAGCGGGAGGCCGAGGACAAGCTCGAACAAACCGCTGATTCCTTTGAATGTGCGTGCGAGCACCATATGATACTCCCCCAGATTCCTTATGTGTTTAAAAGTAAGAACACCGTATAATACCCATTCGGCGCGACTTCGAAACACAAGTTATCCGGTTCGCCGCACTTACATCATGATCCAGTTCAGGTAATCGCCCGGCGCGGCCCCGGACAGCTGCCACTGCACGATAGCGATGACCGCCAGATGGCCCGGATAGAACGCCCGCCACAGCCAGCGCGGCAGCCGGATCTCGGTCTTCGCTTCCGGCGCCGCCGAGTGGAGGCCCGCCAGGAACAGCGTCGTCGCGACGCTGAAGAACTGGATGACGCCCTGGAACAAAAACACGTACAGCACGTTCAGCGCCAGATGGCCGCCCAGCATCCCCCACGGATTCGGCATATACCGGTAGATCAGCACCAGCAGCACGCCGTACGTCCCGTAATCGAACTGCAGCGCCTCCATCGGCCAGAACGTAAGCGCGACGAGCAGCAGCCCGACGGCCCACTGCAGGCCGGCCTGGCCTTTGAAACGATCGATCGCCATCACGATCAGCAGCGCGATCAGCAGCGTGCCGATCACGTTCACGCCGCTCGTGAGAAACATCAGCATGTAAGGGAGCTGCGACAGCAGCGCGAGCCCAAGCAGCCGCAGCACGTACCGGTTCGGGCTGCGCGTGCGCCGGTAGCCGACGACCAGCAGATAACAATAGATCGGAAAAGCGATTCGTCCGACGATACGCATCCAGCGCTCGTCCGGGAAAAAGACCGCTCCCAGATGGTCGATCAGCATCGTGATCATGGCAATCAACTGCATCGCTTAAAGCTCCTTTCGTCCGCTACAGGAATTTGTCCTGCACGCTCCACCAAGTCAGCGTCAGGCAGACGATCAGAAACACGGCAAAAGCGATAACGGGACCGAAGCGTTTTTCTTTCCAAAACTTGATGCCGAGCATGACCATAAATACGGCAATCATCAACAGAATGATCACTTCGGCAATCGAGATGACCCAGTATAGACCGCTCGCGAAATTCTCCACGGAGGTTCCTCCTCGTAAATGATAAAAACGGGTAAGCGCTGCTTCAACCTTTGAAGCCGGGAAATGAGATTTGTCACGTTCGTTCCCATCATACCATGCCAAGCGCATCCGGAAGCAATCGCGCCACTGCGCGCAGCGGGATCTTCGCCTCCCCGGCCGTCCAAGGCGTCGGTTAAGCGTCTTTTACCCCTATTATACACAAGACGCACATGGGAAAAGAGGGCCGGAAAAAGCGCGAAAAGCCGACAAAAAGCCCGTCATGCCGGGCGCCGCGGCGCTTTGAGGCATAACGGGCAGGAATATGTCGATTTTGTGGATAATTAACGCTTCATGTTGCTGCTGTGGCCCGGGGAGAGCTTGGCGTCCGGATCGAAGTACACTTTGGCGTTGTTCACGGCGGTCGGCGCTTCGCCGAATCCGACCGCGATCAGCTTCAGCTTGCCCGGATACGTCGTCACGTCGCCCGCGGCGAAGATGCCCGGGATGCTCGTCTCCATGCGCGTATCGACCACGATCGAATGGCTCTGGATCTCGATGCCCCATTCGGAGATCGGACCGAGCGAAGAGACGAAGCCGAAGTTCACGATCACGTCGTCGACTTCGATTTCCTGCGTCTCCTGCGTCTTGACGTTCGAGAGGACGACGCGCTCGATGCGCTCTTCGCCGATCAGTTCCGTGATCTCGGTCGGCGTCACGATGTTGACTTTGGACGCCATCAGGTTCTCGACGCTGTGTTCGTGCGCGCGGAACTTGTCGCGGCGGTGGATCAGCGTCACCTGCTCGGCGATCGGCTCCAGCATGAGCGCCCAATCGACCGCGGAATCGCCGCCGCCGCTCAGCAGCACTTTGCGGCCCGCGAACCGGCTCAGGTCGCTGACGAAATAGTGCAGGTTGCGGCCTTCATAACGCTCCGCGCCTTCCAGAGCCAGGCGGCGCGGTTCGAAAGCGCCGACGCCCGCGGTGATGATAACGGACTTGGCGTAGTGGACGCCTTTGTCGGTCGTGACCTTGAAGCGCTGCTCGTCTTCCTTGTCGACGGACACCACTTTTTCTTCCAGGCAAATTTCCTGATCGAAATGATTCATCTGCGTGACAAGCTGGTTAACCAATTCCTGTGCGGTCACTTTCGGGAAACCGGCTACGTCGTAAATGTATTTTTCGGGATAGAGCGCGGCCAACTGCCCGCCAAGCTGAGGCATGCTCTCGATCAGCTTCACGGACGCCTGGCGCATTCCCCCGTAAAAAGCGGCGAACAAACCGGCGGGACCGCCGCCGATAATTAAAATATCGGCTATATTGTCGCCGTTATGGATCTCTGTCACTGGATAAGCACCTCCGAAGGTATGAATCGTTATGAATCTATCGAAATGAAATGGATTTTTGCAATCTCACTCATTATAAACTCGTTTTTCACCGGATTGCAAAGCGAATTCCCGGCTTTTTTCGCTGTTTGGGCATTCGCGCGGCCGACGTCGCATCGATCCGGGGCACGTTCGGCCGAAGTTCGGGCTTGCACGGTGCGGCTTGCCCCGGTTATCGATCTGTTCCCTGACAATTATGAATACTTTTTGTCCGTTTTGCGTCCGATTTTCAAATTTTTCTTTGTAATATTGCCTTGAAAAGCGTACAATGTATGTGATAAAAGTCGCAGTGTAGATGCGGACGGGATAAATCGAAAATAGGGCGAGTTCTCTCCGTTTTTGTGTAACTTTTCACATGAGGCTCCAACCTTTATAACAAGGTTATCCCATAAATGACTATGAATCGAAAAGGGGTAAGGAAAACAATGAACAGCATTCCCAAAATCGTAATCCTGGGCGCAGGGTACGCCGGCATTCTCGCCGCTCAAAACCTGCAAAAAAAGCTCAAAAACAACGAAGCCGACGTTACTCTGGTTAACCGTCACGACTACCACTACTTCACGACGGAACTGCATATGCCGGCAGCCGGTACGCAGCCGGACGAGAAGACGTACGAGAAGATCTCGAACCTCGTGGACGAATTCAAAATCGACCTCGTCAAATCGAACGTTACGGCGATCAAGCTGGACGAGCGTCAAGTCGTACTGGAAGACGGCGTTCTGTCCTACGATCACCTGATCATCGCTCTTGGCGGCGATCCGGAAACATTCGGCATCCCGGGCATGAAAGAGCACGCGTTCTCGATCCGCAGCATCAACTCCGTGCGCGCGATCCGCGACCATATCGAGACGCAGTTCAAGGAATTCAAAAAAGACGGCGACGAGACTCGCCTGAACTTCGTAGTCGGCGGTGCCGGCTTCACGGGTATCGAATTCGTCGGCGAACTGGCCAACCGTCTGCCGGAACTTGCCAAGCAGCACGGCGTTGATCCTTCCAAAGTCGGCCTGTACAACGTGGAAGCCGCTCCTTCGGCTCTGCCTGGCTTCGATCCGGAGCTGGTCACATACGCCATGGACACGCTGACCAAAAAAGGCGTGACGTTCCGTATCGGCGTACCGGTCAAAGGCTGCGACGAAAACGGCGTAACCGTCGGTGAAGGCGAACGCATCGAAGCCAAAACGGTCGTGTGGACCGGCGGTATCCGCGGCAACCACCTGATCGAAGACGCAGGTCTTGAAGCAATGCGCGGACGCGTCAAAGTCGACGAGTACCTCAGAGCTCCGGGCCACGACAACGTGTACGTCATCGGCGACGGTTCCCTCATGATCGGACCGGAAGGCCGTCCTTACCCGCCTACCGCCCAAATCGCGATGCAGCAGGGCGAGCGTCTCGCGAAGAACCTGATCGCGACGATCCGCGGCCAGCAGACCGAGAAGTTCGTGTTCAGCAACAAAGGTACCGTCGCGTCGCTCGGCAAAGGCGAAGCCGTTGCCGTCGTAGCCGGCAAGAAAATCAAAGGCTGGCCGGCAGCCCAACTGAAAAAAGTGGTCGATGCCCGCTACCTGTTCGTGATCGGCGGCATGGGTCTCGTCCTCAAAAAAGGACGCTTCCTGTAAGCCGACCCTGAACGAAAAAAAGCGCGGGAGGAACGTCAACGCTTCCGACGACGTATCTCCCGGCTTCGAAAAGACCGTCTCCGCCCCGTGCACACGGGTGAGGGGACGGTCTTTTTTTGCGTAGATGGCGGGTTTTCGTTCCGGGAACGGGAAGTCTACGCAGCCGAAGCTCGCCGTCACGGCGCTTCGCTGTAAGTAAACCGCTTCGTATTCCGACCTCGCCGCCACGGCATTTCTCCGTACCTGAAACTCGTCGTATCCGCACCTCGCTGCCACGGCACTTCGCCGCACCCAACCCTCGCCGTATCCGCATCTTTCCTTGCTCGATTCTCGATCGTTCCATGCCAACGAATCCTAATATCCTTATTTGGCACATTAAACGGTTTCGCTATTTTTAACGAATCGTAGTCACGCTATATCGCTATTTTCATGGTCCGAATGCGATTTTGGGCCGATTAGCGTGATTACGATTCGTTACGGCAGCGCGCACCGGCGTCAGCTCCTCCGCACGCCGATTCGGCAGCGACCGTTGGGCCATCCCCATCCCGCCGCCGGTTCCGCTGTGGCAGCGCACCGGCTCCACCCCGCTCCGACGTCAGCCGAGCCCCGTCCCGTCCCCGTCCGTTCCGCTGCCCGTACGCCCCGCCGCGCCCACAAAAAAAAGCGTCCCGGAGCCGCCGGCGCTGCCGCCGCCTACTCCAAAACGCTTTCCCGGTTCTGCTTTTTCCGCCGAAAGTTACACTTTCAACATCTCGACCGCTTTTTCCCAATCGAGCAAATTGCCGACGTAGAACGCGCCGAATTCCCCGTAGCGCGCGCTCACTTCGTCGAAACGCATTTCGTAGATCAGCTTCTTGAACTGCAGCGCGTCGTCCGAGAACAGCGTGACGCCCCATTCCCAATCGTCGAAGCCGACGGAGCCGCTGATGATCTGCTTCACTTTGCCGGCGTAGCTGCGTCCGATCAAGCCGTGGCTGCGCATCATCGCTTTGCGGTCGTCCATCGACAGCATGTACCAGTTGTCGGCCAACTCGCGCTTTTTGTTCATCGGGTAGAAGCAGATATGTGCCGATTTCGGCAGTTCCGGCTTCAGGCGCGCGATGATCTGCGGATTTTGCATCGGATCTTCGCCTTCTTTGCCCAGATAGTTGCTGAGCTCGACGACGCTGACGTACGAATATTCCTTGACCGTGAACTTGGCGAAATCGGTCTTGTTGAACGCCGTTTCCAGCTTGTTCAGGTCTTCCAGCGTTTCGCGCAGGTACATGAACACGAAATCGGCTTTTTGTCCGACGATCGAGTAGACGGCCGTGCTGCCTGCTCCGTCCTGGGCGGTCACCTGGAATTCCTTCATGAATTCTTCGAGGTCTTCGATCGCCCCGGCGCGTTCCTCGTGGTCCGCCGCTTTCCACAGCGTCCAGTCGATGGAACGGAAATCGTGCAGACAGTACCAACCCTCAAGCGTCAGCGTAGCTTCGTTCATGAATCGATCACTCCCAAATCAGATTGTATGGTGGGGATTTTCACAAGAGTTTCCGTCAAAATCCGTAGGATAAACATAAGGTCGTCGGGTTACAAAAAAACGGTAAAGCTTCGCGCAGCCTGCCCAGGCGCTTTTTCCGGCGGCTCCCAATTTCCATTGTAGCGCACCGACGAACGCAAGAGCAATTCGCGGCGCGAAAAAGCCCGGGTTTTTGCGGGGAAGCCGTCATGCGCAAAAAAACAAGCATTCCGAAGCGCGGACGCTTCCGGTCGTGCGGACGGTTGCTCCTGCCGGAATTTTGGTGCCTTTCCGCTCTTTCATGCCGCAGGAATTGTGTTAAAATAGAGGGGCTCCAACGAACCTGTCCACAACCAAGGGCGCGTTCCGCGGAGCAACTCTATTTTTACGCGCCATTTGCAAGGACAAGAGGGGGACATCCGCCGATGCGCATGAAGAGCCTGCTGCACTATACGGAACATCACCGTTATTATACGTATCGCGATTTCAGTCTCAGCAGCCGGGACGAACGCATGCTGAACCTGGTCTATCAGCCGATGGTCGGCACGTCGGCTATCGCGCTGTACCGGCTGATCGCCCAGCACCTGCCGGCCGAGCAGACCGGATATTCCAAGCCCGAACAGCAGCGCAACCTGTTTCTGACGCTCGGCGTCGAACCAAACGACCGGGGGCGCACGCTGATGGTCGAGAACGCTTCGAAGCTCGAAGCGGTCGGTCTGCTGCAGACCCATCGGCTGTATTTGCCGGAACAGGACCAATACATGTACGAATACGAGCTGCAGCAGCCGCTGCCGCCGTCCGATTTTTTCGCGACCCAGCATCTGACGCTGCTGCTGCGCGACAAGATCGGCAAGTTCGCCGTATTGGCGCTGCAGGAACGCTTCTGGCAGGGGGAGCCGGAAGAGTTCGGCGAAGTCGGGCGGGCGGCGAAAGAAAACATTTCGCAGCCGTTTTACGAAATCTTCGAACTGAACACGCACGTGATCGACTACGAGCTGGAACAGGCGCTGTCCGAAGCGTCGCCGGCCCGCCGCCAGAGCAAGAACATGCCGGCCGAAGAGCCGCTGTTCGATTACTCCGACGTGATCCTGCATTTTCCGCGCGGCGCCCGCAACCGCAAGTTCGTCGAAGCGCTGCGGCATAACCGCGAACAGATGGGCATGATCAATCACGTCGCCCGCAAGTTCGACCTGAACGTCGAAGACGTGGTGCGGCTGCTGGACGAGGAAGGCATTTTCTCAAGCGACGGGGAGCTGATGCTCGACAATCTCCAGAACCGGGCCAATCTCACCTTCCGCCAGACCGCCAAGCGCACCGAAGAACGGCAGGTCCGGGCCGCCCGCGCCGTGCGTCCGGAAGAACCGGCCGCCGAAGAGATGCCGGTCGAACATGCCGTGGAGATGGAATATTATCTGGAAGTGCCTTCGCAGTTCCAGTCCAAATGCGATATTCACCAGTACAACATGCTGCTGCGCAACGAGCCGTATACCGGCCTGCTGCGCAATTTTTTCCCCGGAACCGTTCCGGGACCGTGGCTCGACATGTTCAGCAAGATCGACCTCAGCTACAAGCTGCCGGGCGAAGTGATCAACGTGCTGATCCATTACCTCGTGACGCTGCTCGGCAAAGACGGCGACCAGCGCATCAGCCGCAACTTCGTCGATTCGATCGCTTCGAATATGCTGCTGCGGCAGATCGACACGTACGAAAAAGCCGTCCGTTATATCCGCGACCAGGCCAATCCCAAACGCCAGGCCCCTGCCCAAAGCGGCAGCCGCGCCCGTGTTCAGGGCAAAGCCGCCCGCGGCAAACCCGAACTTCCGATCGTCCAGAACTCTCCGGTCCAGACCGCCGTCAGCGACGAAGAATTCGCCGAATACGTGCGCATGGCCGAAGAGATGAAAGCCAATAAAATCAAGCCCCGACCTTAAATCGGCGCTGCCCCTGCCCGCGGAGAACAGCCGGCACCGCCCGGCGCTTTCTCCGCCCGTCGGAAACAGCCGGCGAATGCCCGGCGCCTTCCCGCCCTGTCGGGAACAGCCGGCGAATGCCCGGCACCTTCCCGCCCTGTCGGGAACAGCCAGCGAATGCCTGGCACCTTCCCGCCCTGTCGGGAACAGCCGGCATATGCCCGGCGCCTTCCCGCCCTGTCGGGAACAGCCAGCGAATGCCTGGCACCTTCCCGCCCTGTCGGGAACAGCCGGCATATGCCCGGCGCCTTCCCGCCCTGTCGGGAACAGCCGGCGAATGCCCGGCACCTTCCCGACCCGCGAGAACAGCCGGCCCTGCCCGGCGCATTCGAGCCCTTAATCTTTTACGCCTTTAATCTTTTATGCTTTTACACCCCTACCAGCGGAGCGATGTCGAGGGATGGCGACTTTTGGCTTTCCCCGGCCCGAGAATCTTCGATTCGAAGGAGGGAAAACAACCGGAGCCATCCCCGACATCGCGGAGCGCCACCATGAGAGGAGGACAAACATGGACTCGATCGGCAACGTGCTCAAGCAGCTCGGAGGTTCGCGCATTCACCAGCGAACCGAAGACCTCAAAGCCAAAATATTGAACGAGCCCGACGTGCGCCAGCTTCGGCTGCGGCATCCCGAACTGACCGAGCAGGAATTGATCCGCAACATGAGCCGCCTGTACGAGTACATGAAGGAGAAGCGGCACTGCGCCGAATGTCCGGGTCTCGACAAGTGCCCGAACGATTTTCAGGGCCACTACACGAAGCTCAGCGTCGACGAGGTGGGCGGCCAGCTGCGGATTCGCGACCACAAGACGCCGTGCAATCTGCAGCTCGCCCATGAGCGGGACAAGCTGATCAGCAGCCGGATCCGCAGCTTTTACGTGGATGAACGGGCTCTGATCGAAGGCTACGACGAAGTGGAGATCATGCTCAAAGACCCCGCGCGTTCGCCGGCCGTCAATCGCATCTTCCGCTATATCAACGAGACGAAGGCCGCCGGGCTGCCGACCAAAGGGCTGTATCTGGAAGGGCCGTTCGGCACGGGCAAGACGTTCCTCATGTGCTATCTGCTGCACGAGCTGGCGAAGGAAGGCCATTCCGGCGTCATCGTGTACATGCCCGACTTCGTCGAAGACGTCAAATCGATGATCCAGGACGGAGACAGACTGCGCGATACGGTGGAGATGATGAAGGAAACCGATCTGCTGATCTTCGACGACATCGGAGCGGAAAACATGGGGCCGTGGGTACGCGATCACGTGCTCGGTTCGATCCTCAACCACCGCATGAACCGCAAACCGACTTTTTACACGTCCAATTATTCGCTGTCCGCGCTTGAGAAACATCTCAGTTTCACGAACAAGGACGGAGAAGAAGCGTACAAAGGCGAGCGGTTGATGAACCGGGTGTCGCCGTTCGTGGAAGTCGTGCGCGTCCTCGGCGAGAACAAGCGCGGCTGAACCCGACCGACGCAGACCGAACCTTCTTCATCCAATCTTCACTTACTAAAGGTAAGATATTTATAATTTATTACAAATATTTGTTTCAGTATGGCCGATTCCGTGTTATAATTGACATGTAGACAACCGCAAGTTATCTTTAACTATGCGATTACGGTGCGGGCATTCGCGCGTACCCCAGATAAATTCAGCAGCATATAAGGAGGAATTTTCCGTGGCTATTGTAAATGTATCCGACCAAACATTCGGAACGGAAGTTGAAGCGGGCGAAGGTACCGTTCTTGTCGATTTTTGGGCACCTTGGTGCGGCCCTTGTAAAATGCTCGCTCCGATCCTGGACGAGCTCGACGGCGAAGTTGGCGCAAACGTCAAAATCGCCAAAGTGAACGTGGACGAAAACCCGGAAACGGCTTCCCGTTTCGGCGTGATGAGTATCCCGACGATGATCTTCTTCAAGGACGGACAACCGGTCGACAAACTGATCGGCGTAAACTCCAAAGAAGCCCTCAAAGGCGTATTGTCCAAACACGAATAATTTTGTTTTCGCCCCGCGGACGTTTTTACCGAAACGAATACGGGCGCAGACACGACGACCTCCGGCGCATGCCGGGGGTTTTTCGTTTGTTCTTTTTCAAAAGCAGGATCGGTGAGAGCGGATGTTCGTCTTTTGGTGTATACCGGACCTTTTTGGCGTATAATAAAAAGGGTAATGCATCGAGAGAAACTTATCGCATGGCAAGCATGCAGGGAGGTCGAATGTAGAGTGGAGCCACACCTTGAGACGATTCAGGAACAGGAGAAAGCCCTCGCGCATATTCGGGACAAGCTTGCGCTGCTCCCGGAACTGCCGGGCTGCTACCTGATGAAAAATAGAGAAGGCACGATCATCTACGTCGGCAAAGCCAAAATTTTGCGCAACCGGGTACGGTCGTATTTTACGGGCAGCCATGAAGGCAAAACGCAGCGGCTCGTCGTCGACATCCGGGATTTCGAATATATCGTCACGTCGAGCAATATGGAAGCGCTCATTCTGGAGTGCAATCTGATCAAGCTGCATCAGCCGCGCTACAACGTGCTGCTCAAGGACGACAAGACGTTTCCGTATATCAAAATTACGAACGAGCGCCATCCGAAGCTGGAAGTGACGCGCCGCGTGCTCAAGGACAAGGCGCGCTATTTCGGTCCGTATCCGAACGCCTACGCCGCCCAGCAGACGAAGAAGCTGCTCGACCGGATGTATCCGCTGCGCAAATGCGGCGTCATGCCGAAGGAAGTGTGCCTGTACTACCATATGGGCCAATGTCTGGCGCCGTGCGTCAAAGACATTCAAAAAGAAGATTACGACGGTATCCGCGACGAGATTTCCCGTTTCCTCGGCGGCAGCCACGAAGAGATCAAAAAAGAGCTGCGCCGCAAAATGGAAGAAGCCGCCGAAGACCTGTATTTCGAGCGGGCCACAGAACTGCGCGACCAGATCCAGAACATCGAAGCGGTCATGGAAAAGCAGAAGATCAACGCCACGGACAAAAAAGACCGCGACGTATTCGGCTATTCCGTCGACAAAGGCTGGATGTGCGTGCAGATTTTGTACATCCGCCAGGGCAAGATGATCGAGCGGCACGCGTCCAGCTTTCCGTTCTACGGCGAAGCGTACGCCGATTTCCTGTCTTACGTGACGCAGTATTACAGCGACAACCCGGCGCTGCCGCAGGAGATTCTCCTGCCGGCGAATGAGGACGAAGGCGGCGCGGAAGCCGCCGCCGGCGAAGCCCGTCCGGCCGCGGCGGCCTCGCGTGCCGACATTATGGCGGCGAACGATGCCGCCGATGCGGACGGAGACGACGAAGACGGCGTCTCGTCGGACGACTCGGCCGCAGGCGATGCGGCCGAAGCCGCTGCGGCGGCGCAGGCGGGAGCGGCGGCCGGCGAAGCGCTGCCGCAGGTCGCGGAAGCGCAGGCGGAGTATACCGCCGCCGCTTCCGCCCCGGGCGCCGAAGCTTCGGCGCCCGCGCTGCCGGACGACGCGCAGAGTCCGGCGGGGCTCGGCGACGTCAACGGGTCGGCGGCGCTCCAGCAGTGGCTGGGCGTGAAGACGCTTGTGCCCAAGCGCGGGTCCAAGCGCAAAATGGTCGAGATGGCGTGCGAGAACGCGCGTGTCTCGCTGGAAGAGAAGTTCCGCCTGATCGAGCGGCACGAGGAGCGTACGAGCGGCGCGGCCGACCGGCTGGGCCATGCGCTCGGCTTCGACACGCTGTACCGCGTCGAGGCGTTCGATAACTCGAATATCCAGGGCACCAATCCGGTGTCGGCGATGGTCGTGTTCCTCGACGGCAAGCCCGCGAAGCAGGAATACCGCAAATACAAAGTCCGCACCGTCAAAGGGGCAGACGATTACGCGACGATGCGCGAAGTGATCCGCCGCCGCTACGAACGCGTGCTCAAAGAAAATTTGCCGATGCCCGATCTCGTCCTCGTCGACGGTGGCAAAGGCCAAATCTCCGTCGCGATCGACGTGCTGGAGAACGAACTGGGGCTGAGCATTCCGGTGGCGGGCCTGGTCAAGGACGCCAAGCACCGGACCGCGCAGCTTATGAGCGGCGATCCGCCGCAGGTCGTGCCGCTTGCGCGCGACAGCGAAGAGTTCTACCTGCTCCAGCGCATTCAGGACGAAGTTCACCGCTTCGCGATCTCGTTCCACCGCGAACAGCGGGCCAAGTCGATGGTGACGTCGAAGCTCGATTCGATTCCCGGCATCGGCGACAAGCGCCGGCAGCTGCTGCTGAAGCATTTCGGTTCGCTCAAGAAGATCCGCGAAGCGTCGGTCGAAGATTTCCGTCCGCTGTCGATCGGCGACAAGCTGGCGCGCCAGATTCTCGACGCGCTCAAAGACGGGCCGACGCCGAACCCGAACGACTGAATAGGCCGCCGGATCAGGCTTTGACCCCGCCGCCTTTACTTTTGCGCGCGGGCTGGATATAATGGTCAGTAATTGTATAGGATTTACCCGGAGGAGCCTGCCAACAGCGGGCTCTTTTTATGCTTTTTTAGAGGTTTTTTAAGGGTAATAGACAGAAAATAACAAAATGGAGGGGTTACGACGTGGAAATGGACAGGCAGCAGGAAAGTATATTGGTGTGCGTGCATTACGGACCGCACGGGCAGCGCCTTATTCAGCGGGGGAGCCGGCTGGCGAAGCTGCTGAACGCGCCGCTTCGGGTACTGACCGTCGCTCCGGCGAAGCGCGAAGAATACAATCCCGAGAAAGAACGTTACGTCGCGGGCTGGCGCAGGCAGACGGAAGAAAACGGCGGCGAATTTCTCGTGCGCGCCTGCGGCGCAGGGCTCAAAACGCCGGACGTGATCGCGGCCGCGGCCAAAGAACTCGGCGTGACCCAGATCTTGATCGGGCATGCGAGCCAATCGTTCTGGCACGAGATCACGCATGGCGATTTCGTCGACGAACTGCTGGAGCGGATCGGCGCGGTCGATCTGCATATCGTCGCCGTGCAGCGCTATCCCGAACAGCTTGAAGACACGCACGAGCAGGGCTTTGCCGCTTACCTCGTTCCCCGGAGAGGGCGCTACACGCTCAGCAGGGAAGCTTCCGGAGAAGATGCGATCAAGGGCGTCTTTTTCCGCGAGCTGGATACCGACTTCGACAGCGGCTTGTTCAAGATCGTGAAGGACGGACAAGCCGAATACGTAAAAATCGTGCAGGGAGAATGGATCAAATCCCGATCCTGAACCGCTGCCATTCCGAAAGGAGGAACGCTTACACGTGCTGCATGCCGCCGTTTTACTGCCTTTTCTATGGGCCGCTCTTATTCCGCTGATGAAAAGGCTGCCCCGCGTTCATCCGGGCTGGGCCGTACTGCCCGTTCCCGTCGCTTTGTTCGCTTTGTTCATTGTTCTGCTGCCGCGGGTTCGCAGCGGAGAAGTCCTCTCCGCGACCCTCCCGTGGATGCCGGGTCTCGGCATCGACCTGTCGCTCGTGCTCGACGGCTGGAGCCTGCTGTTCGTGCTGCTCATTACGGGCATCGGCGCGCTCGTCGTCTGGTATTCGATCTTCTATATGAGCAGGGGCATGGAGTCGCTGCGAAATTTCTACCTGTATCTGCTGCTGTTCATGGGTTCCATGCTCGGCGTCGTGCTGTCGGACAATCTGATGGTGCTGTATGCCTTCTGGGAACTGACCAGCGTCGCTTCCTTCCTGCTGATCGCGTTCTGGTACCGGCGCGAGCGTTCCCGGTACGGCGCGCTGAAGTCGATGCTCATTACGGTGTTCGGCGGGCTGGCGATGTTCGCCGGATTCAACCTGCTGTACGTCATGACCGGTTCGTACAGCATTCGGGAGATCGCGGCGCAGGCCGCGGGATTGACCGGGCATTCGCTGTTTCTGCCGGCGATGATTCTGGTGCTGCTGGGCGCCTTTACGAAGTCGGCCCAGTTCCCGTTCCATATCTGGCTGCCGGACGCCATGGAAGCGCCGACGCCGGTCAGCGCCTATCTGCACTCGGCTACGATGGTGAAAGCGGGCCTGTATCTGGTTGCCCGCATGAGTCCGGTCTTCGCCGGCGTATCCGAATGGTTCTGGATCGTGTCGCTGACCGGCCTGATTACTTTGTGCTACGGTTCGTTCAAGGCGATCCGGCAGACCGACCTCAAAGCGCTGCTCGCCTACTCGACGATCAGCCAGCTCGGACTGATCATGTGCCTGCTCGGCGTCGGTTCGGCGTCCGCCTTTTTCCCCGGGACCGAGCAGGCCGTCTTCTTCAGCCTCGCCACGACGGCCGCGGTGTTCCATCTGATCAACCACGCGGTGTTCAAAGGTTCGCTGTTCATGGTCGTCGGCATCGTCGACCATGAAGCGAATACGCGGGATCTGCGCAATCTGGGCGGATTGATGCGGCTGATGCCGGTCACGTTCACGATCGCCCTGATCGGCGCATTCTCGATGGCCGGCCTGCCGCCGTTCAGCGGCTTCCTGAGCAAGGAAATGTTCTTCACGGCGATGGTCAACCTTCGCGATTTCGAGGCGGCGGGGGCGGGCAGCTGGATGATTGGGTTCGCGGTGCTGGCGTGGATCGCCAGCGTGTTCACGTTCGTCTACAGCCTGATCCTCGTCTTCAAGACGTTCGGAGGCAAATTGCAGCTCGACAAGCTGGACAACAAGCCGCACGAAGCTTCGGCCGGCCTGCTGGCCGCGCCGGTGCTGCTGGTCTCGCTTGCGCTTGTCTTCGCAGTCGTGACGAACGGCCTTGCGGCGTCGCTGATCGATCCGGCCGTCGCAGCCGTGAACGGCGGCGCGCTGACCGCGCAGCAGGCCCATGTCCCGATCCATTTCTGGCACGGCTGGACGCCGGAACTGTTCATGACGCTCGGCGTCGTGGGACTTGGCCTCATCCTATACCGGACCTATACCCGGCTGCGGATCATGGACCGCGAACGGAGCGGCCGCGAAGGGTTGAACCGGCTGTATAACGGCGGCCTGAACCTGCTGGAGAGCGGAGGGCGCCGGGGAACCGATCTGTACATGACCGGTTCGGTCCGGCACTACCTGATCTATATTTTGCTGTTCCTCGTCGCCGCGGTCGGCGGCACGCTGCTGTTCTCGCCGAATATCCGGTTCGGCATGGATCGGTACGCGCCGATTACGTTCTACGAGGTCGGACTGGTGCTCGTGATGGTCGGTTCGGCGGCGGCGGTGCCGTTTGCCCGCTCGCGGGTGAACGCGATCCTGTTCACCGGCTCGGCCGGGTACATGGTCACGGCGCTGTTCCTGATCTTCCGCGCGCCCGATCTTGCGCTGACGCAGATGATCGTGGAGACGGTATCCGTCATCTTGTTCCTGCTCTGCTTCAAATATTTGCCCAAGCTCAAATCGGTCAAAACGGAAAAGCTCACGTTCAAATGGCTGAACCTGATCGTGGCGGCCGCGGTCGGCGCAACGATGACGCTGATCGCTCTGGCGGCGATGGGCAGCAGCCCGTTCGTACCGATCTCGGAGTATTTCCTGAACGGGAGTTACGAGCTTGCCGGCGGCAAAAACGTCGTCAACGTTATCCTCGTCGACTTCCGGGGCTTCGATACGCTGTTCGAGATCATGGTGCTCGGCATCGCTTCGCTCGGCATTTACGGCATGATCAAGCTGGGCGCCCGGACGAAGCCCGAAGCCGGGAACGCACAGCAGGCGGCCGCAAATCAAAAAGGCTTCCCGCTCGTCAGCAACGACGTGATCCTGCGCACGATGTCGCGGGTGATCATCCTGATCATCATCACGTTCTCGCTCTATCTGTTCTTCGCGGGGCACAACAACCCCGGCGGCGGATTTATCGCCGCCTTGATGACGGCTTCCGCGCTGATCCTGCTTGCGGTATCGTTCGGCATGGATACGGTGCGCCGCGTCCTTCCGGTCAATTACCGGCTTATGACCGCGATCGGCCTGTCCGTCGCGATCCTGACCGCTTCCGGTTCGTTCTTGTTCGGCGCTCCGTTCCTAAGCCATGCGTTCGGCCATTTCGACCTGCCGATTCTGGGCGATACCGAACTTGCGACCGCCGTCCTGTTCGATCTGGGCGTGTATCTGGCCGTCGTCGGCGTCGTCATGACTATCATTTTCAGCATAAAGGGGGAAGATTGACATGGAATGGATAATGGCAATCGCCGTCGGCCTGCTGTTCATGATCGGCGTCTATCTGATTTTGTCCAAAAGCCTGCTGCGGATCATTCTCGGCACGTCGCTGCTGACGCACGGCGTCCATCTGCTGCTGCTGACGATGGCTGGCCTGAAGCGCGGCGCGGCTCCCGTCCTCGGTAGCGGCAGCGACTCTTACGCCGATCCCCTGCCGCAGGCGCTGATCCTGACTTCGATCGTGATCAGCTTCGGCGTGACCGCGCTCTATTTCGTCCTCGCTTACCGGGCGTACCAGACGCGTGGCACGGATGAGATCGATGCGGCGGACGAAGTCCGCGGCGGGGAGGGGGAATCTTGAACAATCTGCTTGTGCTGCCCGTCCTGCTGCCGATGGCCCTCGCCGTGTTTTTGATGTTTTTCCGCAAAAAAGTACGGCTGCAGCGAGCAATCGCCCTGGTCGGCGGAATCGCGAACGTCGCCGTCGCCGCACTCATCGTGTTCCGGGTGCGGGATCACGGTATCCAGACGCTGCAATTCGGCGGCTGGGCGCCGCCTTACGGCATCGTGTTCGTCGCCGATCTGTTCGCCGCGCTGCTGGTATTGGCCGCTTCGATTACCGGACTTGCCGTCTTGATCTATTCGTTCTCGACGATCGGCCGGGAACGGGAAGAACATTACTACTATACGTTCTTTCACTTCCTGCTCGTCGGCGTCTACGGTTCGTTCCTGACCGGCGACATCTTCAATCTGTTCGTCTTCTTCGAAGTGATGCTGATCTCGTCGTATGCGCTTATTACGCTCGGCGGTTCCCGGAAGCAGATGCGCGAAGCGCCCAAATATCTGCTGGTCAATATTCTGTCTTCGACGCTGTTCGTCGCCGCCGTCGCTTATCTGTACGCGTCGGTCGGCACGCTGAATATGGCGCATCTGTCGGAGCGGATCGCCGAAGTCGGCCAGAGCGGGGTGCTGAACGTCGTCGCCGTGCTGTTCCTGATCGTGTTCTCGCTCAAAGCGGGATTGTTCCTGTTCTTCTGGCTGCCCGGTTCGTATGCGGCGCCGCCGTTCGCCGTGCGCGCGCTGTTCGGGGCGCTGCTGACCAAAGTAGGGCTGTACGCGATCGTTCGGACGTTCACGCTGATCTTTCCTTACGACGCTGCGCTGACGCATACGTGGATCGCCGGCATGGCCGCGGCCACGATGATTCTGGGCGGGATCGGCGCGGCCGCTTACCGCGATATTCCGCGCATTCTGAATTTTAATGTGCTGATCGGCGTCGGCTTCGTCGCGTTCGGTCTGGCGACGGGGACGCGCGACGGCATGGACGGCGTCGTCTTCTACATGCTGCACGACATTTTGTCCAAAGGATTGATGTTCGTCCTCGGCGGCATGCTGATCGCGGCGGCCGGAACCGATCATCTGGACGGCATGGGCGGACTGATCCGCAGACGTCCCGGACTCGGGTGGATGTTTTTCCTGCTGGCGCTTGCGCTGACGGGCATTCCGCCGCTGAGCGGCTTTGCGGGCAAAGTGCTGATCGTCCGCGGGGGCCTTGAAGACGGGATGCTGACGCTGTCGTTGGTCGCGCTGGCGTCCAGCCTGCTGACGCTGTACTCGCTTATCAAGATTTTCCGCGAAGCGTTCTGGGGCGTCGAGCCCGAAGCGGAGCCGGACGCGGAAGCTTCGACATCGACATCGAAATTAAAGTCAAAATCAACCCCGACAGCCCGTCCGGGCCTGCTGCCCAACGCAGCGGCCATCCTGCTGCTGCTGTGCGTCATCGCGCTCGGCGTGGGCGCGAATCTTGTATCCGGCCCCGTCTCGCAGGCCGGGGAGACGCTGGCGAACCCGTCGCTCTATATCGAAGCCGTACTGAAGGAGTAGATCGACATGCCTTTTCAAATTTTACTGAATCTGATGATCGCTTTCGTCTGGATGATGCTGAACGGAAACTGGACCTTCTCCGGTTTTGTCGTCGGCTACGTCCTCGGTATCCTGATTCTGCTCGTCGTGCGCAAATTTCGGCCGGAACCTTTTTACCTCACCAAGCTCTGGGCGGTTCTCAAGCTGCTGCTTATTTTCGGCCGCGAGCTGTTTATCTCCAGTTTCGACGTGATGGGCCGGATTCTGCGTCCCAAGCTGGATCTGCATCCCGGCATTTTCGAATACCGGACCGAGCTTCGCTCCGATTGGGAAGTGACGATTCTGTCCTGCCTGATCTGTCTGACCCCGGGCACGCTGACGCTTGAAGTGTCGGGCGATAACGAGGTGCTGTACATTCACGCCATGAACATCACGGATGCGGACGAGATGGCGGCCGGGATTCGGTCGACGTTCGAAAAAGCGATTATGGAGGTGACCCGATCGTGATAACGTTTGTATTGACGGCCGCGCTGGTCATTCTGACGCTTGCCGTGCTCGGCTGCATGTACCGGCTGATCGCCGGTCCGAGCCGTTCGGACCGTATCGCCGCGCTCGACACGATCGGCATCAATCTGCTGGCCATGATCGCCGTGTTCTGCATGCTGCTCGACACGCGCGCGTTGATCGAAATTATTCTCGTCATCGGCATTTTGACTTTTATCGGCACGACGGTGTTGGCCCGGTATATCGAAAGAGGGAGCGTGATCGAAGATGGCGACGATCGTTGAATGGATATCCGCCCTGCTGGCGCTGGCCGGAGCTGTGTTCTGCGCGATCAGCGCGTTCGGCCTGATCCGTCTGCCCGACGTGTATCTCCGCTCGCATGCGGCGACCAAAAGCGCGGCGCTCGGCGTACTGTTCATCTTGGGCGGCGCTTTTGTGTACTTCTGGGCGGCGGACGGCGAGATCGACGTGAAGCTGCTGCTCGCGATCGTGTTCGTGTTCCTCACGTCCCCGGTAGCCGGGCATCTGAACGGGCGCGCGGCCTATCGTTCCGGCGTCAAGATGTGGACCGGCAGCGTGCGGGACGATTTCAAGGACGTGCTGGAGCAGGCGGGCACTCCCGCGCCGGACACCACTTTGGAAAAAGAAGGGCCGAAACGGCCTTGAGCCCGATTTGGCCTTGAGTTCGATTGGGTTCACAACGCAAAAAAAGGCTTCGCCCTGTACAGGGCGAAGCCTTTTGTCGTTCGAATTGCTTGGACAGATTCGGAAATTAAATGGAAGGCGGACGGTCGTCTTTGGAGAGCGACCAGCCCGGCGTACGGCGCGCCGCATCTTCGTCGGCCGGCAGGGCCGGCTGAGGCTGCGGACGTTCCGCTTCCCGCTCCGGCAGGCCGCGTCCGCCCGGCGGAGTGCCGTCCGCGGGACGCGGCTTGTCTTTGCGGTAGATCAGGTAGATGACCAGAGCGACGATCGCCGGCATCACGATCGAGACGATGCCCACGACGACGTAAGTCGCCGTGCCCATGAAGATCAGGCTGAGTCCCATCAGGATGCTGTCGAACACGACGTGCGCGAACATGGCCGTAATATAGCCGTAGCGCAGGAAGATGAAGCTGAACAGCAGGCCGAGGAACAGCAGCTCGATCGGCCGCGTGATGACGGGATAGATCGGGTACAGCGTGTGGCCCAGCGCCCAGATGAGCGAAGTGATGATACTGGCCAGCACGGTGCTGCGCACGATCTTTTTGACCATCGGAATACCGAACAGCCGGTAGATCGCTTCTTCGGAGATGCCGGCCATCCAGGCCAGAATCGGGAACAGCCACGGATACATCATATTGTACGTGGACTGGGAATCGTCGGTCGTCGAGAACACGCCAAGCGTGCGTTCGAGCACGAAGAAGAGCACGGCCTGTACCGCGAGCAGGATCAGCGCCCACAGATAGCCGGTCTTGACCGATTCCCAGACATGGCGTCCGTAAGCGGGTTCCCCGCGGCGCGCCCACATATTGCGTCCCTGGCTGCGCCACATGGCGTCTCCGGCGACGAACGAGAAATACAGCGACGCCGCCATGAAGAAGCCGAGAACGATCTGAAGCAGGAGCGTCACGATGAACATGAAGTCGGAATAGTTCGCGCCTTCGAAGTACGGACGCGAGTTCCATACGGAGAAGACCGATACCGCGTAATAGAACAGCGACAGGAACAGGCCGCGGGTGAACGAAGCATGTCGTTTCAGCACGAAGGCGTAGATGATGGCGAGCACGCCCAGCACGAACGTGAGCAGCATGTAGCCGCCGTAGGTCATGATCTCCGCCCAGCTTTTCTGTTCGTTGACGTACGACGTGTACGAAGCCGGCACGCTGAAGTTCGCCCGGATCGAAGCGACTTGTTCGTCTTCGAACGTCGCGTTGACGTTCAGCACGCTTTCGCCGACTTTGGCGGAAGAAGACGTATAGGCGAGGCCGAAATCGTCGTCGGCGGAAGTGCGCTCAAGCTCCGCCGGGTCCAGGCCGAGCTTCTGCAGGAGCGGCAGGGCGATCTTCTCTTTGTCTTCGGCCAGCAGCGTCTGGTCTTCGAGCGGTGCCGGCGGCACGTTCGCTTCCGTCAGCTGCTCGGCGTAATTGGCCGGCAGATCGTTGAAAGCGACGACCCGGCCGGACTGCGCGCCCACGTCGATCGAGAGCTTGCGCTCGATGCCGCTTTCGTCGTACTCGTAAGCGACGCGGAACATCTCGTACGGGAAACGCTCGGCGTAGCTCGCGTCGTACTCGCCGGTCAGCCCTTCGCGGGACAGGTAGCCGTACAGGTCCGAGTCGCTGCGATAGCTGACCGTAGGACTGCCGAGCGGCGCGGAGATGCCAAGCTCGTCGGCAGCGAACGTCGTCGCGGCCGCTGCCGCCTGCTGCTCGCTGATCAGCGAGTAGGCTTCCTGCTGGGTCATGTCGCTCTGGAACAAGGTCGTGAAGTTGAAGAGGAAATAAACGACCAGCGCGATGGCCGCGGCCAGGCCGAGTCTTTTGTAATTCACGCGCAAAATGCGCTGCTGCGGGTCTGTCATGGTTCTCCCCCTTGCTTGATTTCGTACCGGAAAGCCGGATACCTTTCTCTAAAATACCATATTCCGAAAGTCCGATACCACAACGGGGCTTCGCCGATCGCTTTGTCGCCCAAATCGTAGTTGTGGGAAGAGAGCGCGTGCGCATATAATAGGACGACTGCTTTCATTAAATGGACGAAGTTCGCAACAGAAAGGGGAGGCGCGAAGAAATGGCAATGGCGGTTCCCAAATTAAGATTCGCTCCGCCGCAAATTTTGGCGATCGGCTATGCGGTGCTGGTCCTGCTCGGCACGCTGCTGCTGAGGCTTCCGGCGGCCAACCACACCGGGCAGCCGCTGCCGCTGATCGACGCCTTTTTCACCGCGACGTCCGCCGTCTGCGTGACGGGGCTCGTCGTGGTCGATACCGGCACGTTTTTCAATGCGTTCGGCCAGACGGTCATTATCGTCTTGATTCAGATCGGCGGCCTCGGCTTCATGACGATGGCCACGCTGTTCGCGCTGGTGTTCCAGCGCCGCCTCTCGCTGCGCGACCGCCTGCTGCTGCAGGAAGCGATGAACCAGGGCTCGGTCGAAGGCATCGTGCGGCTGATCCGGCGGGTCATTTATTATTCCCTGGCGATCGAGGCGGTCGGGGCGCTGCTGTTCGCGATTCGGCTCGCTTTCGACATGCCGCTCGGCCGGGCGCTGTATTTCGGCATTTTTCATTCGGTTTCTTTTTTCAACAATGCGGGCTTCGATATCTTCGGCGATTTCCGCAGCCTGACCGATTACGCGGACGACCCGGTCATGAACCTCGTCTCGGTGGGGTTGATCGTAAGCGGCGGCCTCGGGTTCATCGTCTTGTCCGATCTGGCCGATTACCGGCACAAAAAGAAGCTGTCGATGCACTCCAAAGTCGTCCTGTCCACGACGGGGCTGCTCATTCTGTTCGGAGCCGTCATTATCCTGCTGTTCGAATGGGGCAATCCGGGCACGCTTGGCGGCATGGACTGGGGAGGCCGGCTGTGGGGCGCGCTGCTGCAATCCGTCACTCCGCGCACGGCGGGCATCAATTCCGTGGATCTTACCCAGCTGCACCAGGCGACGCATTTCCTGCTGCTGATCCTGATGTTTATCGGCGCTTCGCCGGGATCGACAGGCGGCGGGATCAAGACGACCACGTTCGCGGTGACGATCGGCGCCATGATCGCGATGATGCGCGGACATGAAGACGTCGTCTTTTTCCGGCAGCGTCTGGCCCGCGAACGTATCCTCAAAGCGCTGACGATCATTCTGCTCGCGCTTGCGCTCGTAATCGGCGTCGCCATGCTGCTGTCCGCGACGGAAGGGCATGATTTCATGGTGGTGCTGTTCGAGACGACTTCGGCGTTCGGTACGGTCGGCTTGTCGCTGGGGCTGACGCCCGAGCTGTCGACGTTCGGCAAAATCATGATCGCGCTGACGATGTTCGCCGGCCGGGTCGGCCTGCTGACGCTCGTGTACGCGCTCAAGCCGAGAAAAACGTCCGAGAAATTCCGGTATCCCGAAGGCAAAATTATTATTGGTTAAGGAGATGCATCCGCATTGGGCACACAACAATTCGTAGTGATCGGACTGGGGCGCTTCGGCATGAGCCTCGGCATGGAACTGATCGAGCTCGGGTATGAAGTCATGGGCGTCGACCGCAGCGAGGAAGTGGTCGAAGAAGTCGGCGGCCGCTTCACGTATGCGGCGGTTGCGGACGCGACGGACGAAGAAATGCTGCGTTCGCTCGGCATTCGCAATTTCGACTGCGGCATCGTCGCGATCGGGGAGAATATGCAGACGAGCATCCTGGCCGCGATTCTGCTCAAGGAACTCGGCGTCAAAAAGGTGGTCGCCAAAGCGATCACCGTCCTGCACGGGCGGGCGCTGGAGAAGATCGGCGTCGACCAGGTCATTTTCCCGGAGCGCGATATGGGCATCCGCGTGGCGCACCAGCTCGTGACGCCGAACCTGCTCGATTACATCAAGCTGTCGGACGATTATTCGATCGTGGAGATGCGGGTGCCGACCTGCCTGAATTCGCGTACGGTGGCGGACCTGAATTCGCGCAGCCGCTTCGGCTGCACGATCGTGGCGCTGCGTACCGAAGCCGGCGTGACGATCGCGCCGACGGCGCTCGACCGGATGCACGAAGGGGACGTGATGGTCATCGCGGGCCCGAACGACCGGATCGAGCAGTTCGAGCGCGAAGTGGTCAATATCGAAGAATAAGAGGCTGCGAGGCAGGTCAATCGCGGCGGCCAAAGCGGAATCCGGAGCGAAAGCTTATCGGATTCCGCCCTTTTTTGCTTTTTTATCTGTAAACGCTTCCTTATAAGTAGGGCTGGAGCGATATGAGAACGGAGTGAGAACGCCGCAGCGGCGCGTTCCGGCGCCACCAACCCAGCAAGCGCGCGCTTTTGATCGGTTGTTGAGTCGTTAACGTTTACGCACGCTTACATATACTATGCAGGAATTTTTTGTTTTCAAAAAGACGTCATATTGGTTCCATTCTCCGAATTTTTGGGGTAACATAAAAGGGTAGTCGCTTTGTTCACGAAGAAATGGTATGGCGTGAATTTTTTTTGTTTTTTCGCGCTTTCGGGTGGGGAAAACGGCAGGGCGGCAAATTCCTTTATGGAATTTATGAAAACGTTCTAATTAAAGGGCATTTTGCGGCATGGAGGAACCCGTTTCCGAAAAGCGGCGGAATGTCGAACGATGAAAGGGGACGGTTCGGCAGATGAAAGGTTACTACGCCAGAAAGGTACACTCATTATTGGGGGTTGTTCCGCTAAGCTTTTTCATCCTCACTCACGCGATTACCAATTTCGGGGCGTATGAAGGCGGAGATCAAGGGTTTCGGGACTCGGTAAGCAGAATCAACGATCTACCGCTTGTTATTTTCCTTGAAATATTTGTAATTTGGCTTCCGCTGCTCTTTCACGGCGTGTACGGACTTTACATCGCTTATCAAGCGCAGCCCAATCTCGGACATTTCAAGACCGAGCGCAACTGGCGCTTCGTGCTGCAGCGGATCAGCGGCGTAGTCGCTTTCGTATTCATCATTTGGCATGTGTACACGACCCGTTTACAGATCCTTTTCGGCAATGCGACTCATGACGATCTCGGCGGCATAATGCATGAACTGGTTACGCAGCCCGGTTTCTTCGTTTTCTTCACGATCGGAGTCATTGCAACGACTTTCCACTTCGCCAACGGCGTATGGGCGTTCCTGGTCAGCTGGGGCATTACGGTCGGTCCGCGCGCACAGCGCATCTCTTCTTACATTTGCATGGGTCTGTTCGTAGTCGTGACGGCCCTGTTCATGCTGTCGCTGTTCGCTTTCCGCGATGATCAGTTCGCGAACACGGCACAAGTATTGACGACTTTGAAAACAATGATCGGTTAAGGGGGACTCAATCAGACATGGCAAAATCCGGACTTATTATCGTCGGCGGAGGGCTTGCGGGTCTCATGGCAACCGTCAAAGCGGCCGAAGCCGGCGTTCCCGTACAGTTATTCTCCGTCGTTCCCGTCAAGCGTTCGCACTCCGTGTGCGCGCAGGGCGGCATCAACGGCGCGGTTAATACAAAAGGCGAGGGCGACTCGCCGTGGCTCCATTTTGACGATACCGTCTACGGCGGAGACTTTCTCGCCAACCAGCCTCCGGTCAAAGCGATGTGCGACGCCGCTCCCGGCATCATCCACCTGATGGACCGGATGGGCGTCATGTTCAACCGCACGCCGGAAGGCCTGCTCGATTTCCGCCGCTTCGGCGGCACGAAGTTCCACCGCACGGCGTTCGCCGGCGCGACGACGGGCCAGCAGCTGCTGTACGCCCTCGACGAGCAGGTACGCCGTTACGAGGCCGCCGGCCTCGTGACCAAGTACGAGAACTGGGAATTCCTCGGCGCGGTACTGGACGACGAAGGCGTATGCCGCGGCGTCAGCTCGCAGAACCTGCGCACGATGGAGATTCAGACGTTCGTCGCGGACGCCGTCATCCTGGCGACCGGCGGACCCGGCATCATTTTCGGCAAAACGACCAACTCGGTCATCAATACCGGTACCGCGGCCAGCGCCGTATACCAGCAGGGCGTTCATTACGCGAACGGCGAATTCATCCAGATTCACCCGACAGCCATTCCCGGCGACGACAAGCTGCGCCTCATGTCCGAATCGGCGCGCGGCGAAGGCGGCCGGATCTGGACGTACAAGGACGGCAAGCCGTGGTATTTCCTCGAAGAGAAATATCCGTCTTACGGCAACCTCGTTCCGCGCGACATCGCGACGCGCGAAATCTTCAATGTCTGCGTAGACCAGAAGCTCGGCATCAACGGCGAGAACATGGTCTATCTGGATCTGTCGCACAAGGACCCGAAAGAACTCGACGTCAAACTCGGCGGCATTATCGAGATCTACGAGAAGTTCATGGGCGACGATCCGCGCAAAATCCCGATGAAAATCTTCCCGGCCGTACATTATTCGATGGGCGGCATGTGGGTCGACTATAACCAGATGACGAATATTCCGGGCCTGTTCGCGGCCGGCGAATGCGAATACCAGTACCACGGTGCGAACCGTCTCGGCGCCAACTCGCTCGTCTCGGCGATCTACGGCGGCATGATTGCCGGCCCGAAAGCGGTCGAGTATATCAAAGGCCTCAAGAAATCGGCGGCCGATCTGTCGAGCTCGTTGTTCGACGCCAGCACAGCCAAGCACCAGGGCAATTACAACCGACTGCTCGGCATGGACGGCGGTACGGAGAACTCGTACGTGCTGCACCGCGAACTGGGCGAGTGGATGACCGACAACATGACGGTCGTGCGCTACAACGACAAGTTGGAGCAGACGATTAACAAGATCAAGGAACTGAAGCAGCGCTACGGCAAGATCAACATGATGGATACGGCCAAATGGAACAATTCCAGCGTAGCCTTCACCCGTCAGCTCTGGAACATGCTGGAGCTGTCCGAAGCCATGACCAAAGGCGCGCTTCTGCGCAACGAAAGCCGCGGCGCGCACTACAAACCGGACTTCCCGGTACGTAACGACGAAGAGTTCCTGAAGACGACCAAAGCGGCCTGGACGCCGGACGGCCCGAGTATTTCCTACGAGGAAGTCGACGTGTCCCTGATCCCGCCCCGCGTCCGTGATTACTCGAAAGATTAATCGCGTTTCACAGAAACGCGCGACTCAGCGAAGTTTCGAAGAAACTTGCCAGTAATCGCGTTTCGCAGAAACACTCAGTTGTCCATATCCAAGCGAATGGGGGAGAACGACCATGGCGGATACACCAACCGTGCCACAACCAACTCAGAATACAGCCAGAAAAGTCAAATTTGTGATCACCCGTCAGGATACGCCGGAAGGCAAGCCTTACGCCGAAGAATTTGACCTGCCTTACCGTCCGGGCATGAACGTTATCAGCGCCCTGATGGAGATCCAGCGCAATCCGGTCAACGCGAACGGCGGCTCCACGGCACCCGTGTGCTGGGAATCGAACTGTCTGGAAGAAGTGTGCGGAGCCTGCTCGATGGTCATCAACGGCAAGCCGCGCCAGGCCTGTTCGGCGCTCGTCGATCAGCTGGAACAGCCGATCCGCGTCGCTCCGATGGCGACCTTCCCGGTCGTGCGCGACCTCGTCATCGACCGCAGCCGGATGTTCAACGCGCTGAAGAAAGTCAAAGCATGGATTCCGATCGACGGCACTTACGATCTCGGCGCGGGACCCCGCATGCCGGAGAAGAAGCGCCAATGGGCGTACGAACTGTCCAAGTGCATGACTTGCGGCGTCTGCCTGGAAGCCTGCCCGAACGTCAACGACAAGACGGACTTCATCGGTCCGGCGGCCCTGTCGCAGGTTCGCCTGTTCAACGCCCACCCGACGGGCGAGATGAACGCCGACGACCGTCTCGACACGCTGATGGAAGGCACGGACGGCATCGAAGGCTGCGGCAACTCGCAGAACTGCGTACGCGCCTGCCCGAAAGGCATTCCGCTGACGACTTCGATCGCCGAGCTGAACAAGCAGACGACGAAGCGCATGTTCAAACGCTGGTTTGCGCAGTAAGCGTCCGGCAGCGGCTTTAAGCCGGAGGCGATAACGAATCCGAGAAACCCGCTGCCGGGTTTCTCGGATTTTTGGCGTCCGGCGAAGAACGAAGCCGCGGCAATCCCGCGTCATTGCGTTTCATGGTACACTGGAAAAGAGACTGCGGCTGCCCGGCCCATGCGCGCCGGAGCGGCTTCGCATCGAACGAAATCAAGGATGGAGCCTGATTCCCATGATTGTGGAGAAACCGTATACCCGCACATCGGTTGCGGAAGAAGCGCGTGCGCTCGGCGTGCAGCCGGGCAGCGTGCTGCTGGTGCATTCGTCGCTCAAAGCGATCGGAGGCTGGATCGCCGGCGGAGCGGAAGCCGTCGTACTCGGACTGGAAGACGCGCTCGGCGAAGACGGAACGCTCGTCATGCCGACGCAGTCGTCGAACCTGACCGATCCGGCGATCTGGATGAATCCGCCGCTCGATTCCCGGTGGTGGGATCTGGTGCGGGCGGAGATGCCGCTGTACGACCCCGACCTGACGCTTACGAGCGGCATGGGGGCCGTGCCCGAAACGTTCCGCAAACAGCGCGGTACGCGGCGCAGCGGCCATCCGCACGTATCTTTTGCGGCCCGCGGGCCGCAGGCGGACGCCATTACCGCTCGGCATCCGCTGGCGTACGGGCTGGGCGAGGAATCGCCGCTCGGCCGCCTGTACGAGCTGGACGCGTCCGTGCTTATGCTGGGCACCGGATACGACAAGAATACGTCGTTTCATCTAGGCGAGTACCGGGCCGACTACCGGGGCAAAAAAGAACTGCGGCCGACGGCCAAAGTTCAGGGAGCCGACGGACCGGAATGGGTGAAGTTTTCCGATATCAACTTCGATTCGTCCGATTTCGAGCGGATCGGCGGCGACTTCGAAGCGGAGAAAGGCGCGGAAATTCGGCGCGGACGGATCGGACGCGCCGAGTGCCGGCTGGTTCGCCAGCGGAGCCTGGTCGATTACGCCGCGCGCTGGCTGGAATTGTATCGCTGAGCGAAGAACGAGGGGGAACATAGAGATGGCGGACAAAGAAAGAATCGCCGGCAGCCTGCCGGACTGGCTGCCGATCCGGACGGATCGGCTTGAGCTGCGCATTTTGACCAAAGAAGACATTCGCAGTTGGAGCCGCAGCGCGGACGATACCGAAGTGAACCGGTATCTCGCTTCGGCGGGACGCACGTTCGGCGTCGGCAATCCGGATCGCGTATACCGGCAGATCGAAGAATCGTATCGAAGCCTGAGCGCGCTGCATTTGGGCGTCTTCCTGCACGGCGGCACGGACATCATCGGGCTGTGCTCGTTCCAGCGCTGGGACGCCCGGGGCGGCAAAGCGGAGCTCGGTTTCGCGCTGTCGCACGAATACTGGGGCAAAGGGTATGCGACCGAAGCGGCGGACGCGATGGCGGCTTTCGGGTTCGAGCATCTGGAACTGGAGCGGATTCAGGCGCGCTGCTTCGTCAAGAACGGCGCGTCGCTGCGCGTGCTGGAGAAGATCGGCATGGAACGCCAGCACCGGCCGGAATTCGGTTTCGGCGTGAAGCGCCGCGACGACGAGCTGGGTATCGTCGTGTTCACGCTGACGCGCGAAAAGCTGGAAGCGGAAGCCTGAATGTAAAAGCCAAACGTCGGAAAAACGAATTTTTGGCGTGAAAAAGGCTTTGTCACACAAATGAAATATAAGCGCAACTGTTCTCTAACATGTATGGGGTATAAATAAGACATGACCCCCTTTTGAAATAGAAGTGACTAGACCCGGATAACTATCCGGGTCCTTTTTTTGCGTTTTTTTCGGTATAACTGCCGCTCCATAACGAAAAGGCTCCGGGAAACTCCCCGAAGCCCGACCGCTTTGCGGCCTAATCCGTCCGACGCTTTTTATTCCTTGACCGAACCGAGCGTGATGCCGTGAATGAAGTAACGCTGCAAAAAAGGATACACGATCATGACCGGGAGCATGGCCACGAAGATCTTGGCGGCGTCGAGCGTCCGGTTGGACAATTCCGACAGCCTGCGGTACTGGTCTTCGCTCATGGTAGCCGGGTCGACGGAGACAACCATCTGCTGAATATAAGTCTGAAGCGGATAATACTGCTCGCGCGTCATGAAGATCAGTCCGTACAGAAACTCGTTCCAATGGTATACGATACTGAACAAGGTGATGGTGGCCAGCACGGGCACCGCCAGCGGCAAATAGATTTTGATCAGCGAATACCAGGGACCCGCTCCGTCGACCAACGCTGCTTCGTCCAGTTCCTTGGGCAGATTCCGGAAGAAGTTGACGGTCAAAATGACGTTGAACACGAGCGTCTGCGCGCCTCCCACGAGCACGAGCGCCCAGATGCTGTTCAGCATGCCCAGCTCTTTGACGGTCAGGTAGAGAGGGATCAGGCCGCCGTTGAACAGCATGCAGAAGACGAGAATCCACATCAGCGGGCCCCGGGCCCGGAACTGCCGCGAACTGCGCGAGAGCGGATAAGCCATGAGCAGCACGACGACGAAATTGAGCGCGGCTCCGAGCACGACGCGCTGGACCGAGATCCAGAAGGAGCCGAAAAATTGTCCGTCTTTCAAAATTTGCGCGTAAGCATTCAGGTTGAAGCCGACCGGCCACAGCCAGACTTGTCCGGAAGCGGCCGCCGAATTCGAGCTGAGCGACAGCGCCAGCGTGTACCAGATCGGCAGCACGCAGCTTAGGGTGATTGCGATCAGGATGACCAACAGCCCGATATCCGTGAGGCGCGACCCCCAGGTTCTGTCCCGAATCATAAACGCACCTCCCGCATGGATTTAGAAAATCCGATAATGGATCAGCCGATAAGCCAGATAATACGAGACGCTGATCAGAATGAAGCCGATGACGGACTTGAGCAGCCCGACGGCGGTCGCCAGTTCGTACTGCAGATTGAGCAGGCCGGTCCGGTAGACCCAGGTGTCGATAATGTCGCCGGTCGAGTAGACGAGCGGATTGTACAGATTGAAAATCTGGTCGAAGCCGGCGTTCAGCACGTTGCCGAGGCTGAGGACGGCCAACAGGACGACGGTGGTGCGAATGCCGGGCAAAGTGATATGCCATAAGCTGCGCCAGCGGCTCGCGCCGTCCATGCCGGCCGCTTCGTATAAGGCGGGATTGATGCCCGTAAGCGCCGCCAGATAGATGATGGTATTGAATCCGAACTCTTTCCAGACGTCGCTGCCGACGACCAGCCACGGAAACAGCTCCGCTTGGGCGAAAAACAGCACGGGCTCAAAACCGAGCAGTGCTCCGAGCTGATTGATCGGACCGTTGTACGAGAAAATGTCCAGTACGATGCCGCCGAGGATGACCCAGGAGAGGAAGTGGGGAAGGTACACGACCGTCTGAATCCAGCGTTTGAGAATCATTTGGCGCAGCTCGTTGAGCATGAGCGCGAACACCAGCGGCACGACGAGATTGGTGACGATTTTGAGTACCGCGATAATGAGCGTGTTCACGAAGACTTCGCGGGTGTCCTTCAGCACGAACATGTAGCGGAAATGTTCCAGCCCGGCCCAATCCGAGCCGAATATGCCTTTGCCGGGATTGAAATATTGAAAAGAAATCGCGATTCCGAACATCGGAACGATGCTGAACACGATCAGCCATAGATAGCCGGGCAGCAGCATCAGATAATAGTGTTTGTCGAAGCCTTTGATCCGCATCCGTCAAAACTCCTTTCCGCACCGCGGCCTTACTGTTGAAGCGCTTCGGCTACTTCTTTGGTGATCTGTTCGCCGCCCTGGCGCTTCCAGTCTTCGACGAACTGGTCGAAGCTGTCGACCGGAGCTACGCCCATGACGATTTTGAGGAACATCTCGTCTTCCATCTTTTTGAGGTTGACCCACCGGCTTTCCATCAGCGGCGTCTGCTCATAGATCAGGCTTTTGACTTTTTCCATCTCCGTCTCGACGAGCGGATTGCCGCCGACCATGATCGAATAGGCGCGGGTCCATGCACCCCAATCGGCATCCGGCGTCCAGGTGCCGATATTCCATTGGTCGTACGGTTCCTGCTTGATGGTCTTGATCGCGTCCAGATCGGAAGGCAGCAGCTTGTACGATTTGGCGTCGGCAAAATCTTCTTTGGTCTTGGTGCCGGCGAGCACTTCCTTGATGGCTTTGTTCGTAAATTCGATTTCGTCCGAAGGCGCGAACACGACGCGCAGCGGATAGAAGCCGGGACCGCCTTTGCTCGGGTCGAACGTATTCTCCATTTCGTTCTTGAACAGATTGTTCAGCATCTTCATCGGGATTTCGGGATGCTCGTAATCTTTGCGCACTACGACGAATTCGGTAGAAGGGGTCGCGGCATGCGGCCGGAAAGCCCCGTCGGCGTTAAGCGGCAGCGCATACGCCTGCCAGTCCGCTTCGGCGTCGTTTTTGACGGCATTGGTGAGCGGGCCGTAACCCATCCACTAGGGAGCGAAGAACATCCCCGACTTGCCGTTGATGATCGGTTCGTCGGACGCTTCGCGCACCGCCATTTCCGGATCGATCAAGCCTTTTTTGTACAGATCCTGCAGTCCGGCGAGCGCTTCCTTGGTTTCCGGCAGGGTCGAGCCGTAGACCGGATTGCCGCTCCCGTCTTCCAGCCAGAAACCCGGGAAAGCGCCATACGCGGAGAAGATCGCGTCGAAGCCGTACAGATTGTTTTTGGATTCCAGGAAATTGGCGTACATTTTGCCGTCGCCGCTTTGCGGGCCGGAAATGCCGATCGTATCGGCTGTGCCGTTGCCGTCGGGGTCCTGCTCGACGAAAGCGCGGGCAACGGTTTCGAGCTCTTCCATCGACTTGGGCGGCTCAAGACCGAGCTTGTCGAGCCAGTCCTGCCGAACCCACAAAATGTGGATGCCGTCCGCGTCGGCCTGCACGCCCGGAATGGCATACATTTTGCCGTCGAACGTAACCGACTTCAGCGCGGCTCCGTTCGTTTTGTCCACGATGTCTTTGATTTCGGGGGACGCATAGCGTTCGTACACTTCCGTCAGATCGGCAAGCTGTCCGGCGGCGACCATCTGCCGCAGTTCCACGGCATTGACGACGAGCGCGTCCGGCAGATCGTTGCTGGCGATAGCCAGGCTGATTTTCTGGCGCATGTTGGCGGCGGAAGCGGTAAAAGCATGCTCGACCCGGACGTTCAGCGCTCCTTCGACTTGGCGCGTGTACTGGTTGTCGAGCGGCGTATCTTCGGCCGGAAGATCTTTGTCGGTCGGGTCGACCTGCATGCCGATACTGATCGTCGTCGGTTCTTCGTAGCGTCCGTAAGGATCGGCCGGTTCGGTATTTTGCGCTTTGGCTTCCTCCGGTGTGGCGTCGGCCGGCGTCTCCGCGCCGCTGCACGCTCCGAGCATCAGGACTGCCGAGAGCAGCACGATCCATGAGGCTTTGACTGTTCGCTTCATGACGTTCCCCTTCTTTCTGTGCAAGATGGATGAGATAGCTATAATTTAGCACAAAGAAACCGCTTTCACGGATAGAAAGCGGTCGTTGATCCGGTAAGGCAAATGCTTGAAATCAGTCGGAAACGCGGAATCGCCGGACAAATCTCTACCTGTTCAGCGGACATTCGTCCCTTCCGGCAGATGGCGCTGACGAAATTCGCTGGGCAGCAGACCGGTTTGTTCCCGGAAAATGCGGCTGAAATATTTCTCGTCGGCGTATCCGATACGCTCGGCGACCCACTGCACCGTATTACGCGTCTCGGCCAGCAGCGTGCAGGCCCGGTCGATCCGTTTCTGCCGCACATATTCGTTGAACGTGACGCCCAGGATGTCGCGAAAGCATTGACTGAAGTAGCTTCGGCTCATGTTGACTTCCTGCGCCAGCTGCCCCGCCTGAAGCGGCTCGGACAGTCGCTCGTGCACCAGCGCGGCGGCTCGCGTCACGCTTGCCCGTACCTCGACGGAGTAGAGCCGCGAACCGAGCGCGATGCCCAGCTGTTCGCGAACCCGGCGCAGGAAACTTTCCGCTTCGTACCAAGTCCCGATCCGCCCCGGCAGTTCCAGGCGCCGCCCGGACGCCGCTTCGTAAACCGCGTTCCAGGCGTATCCCCAGCCGAGCAGCTCGCCGTGCAATCTCGCGGCGGGAAGGCGAAGCGAAGCCAGATCCGCCAGCAGTCCTTCGAAAGCTTCGGCGTCATGCACCCAGCCCAGCCGGGCACCGCGATGCAGCAGCTCCCGCAAAATCTGCGGCTGCGTCCCGTGCGGTATGCCGGACTCCGGGTCCGCCGCTTGTCGCCAATCGGCAAAATCGAGCACGTAAGCCTTTTTGCCCGGCTGCTGCGCGTAGAACCATTCTCCGTCCAGGTAGGCGGACAGGCCTGCCGCTATTTCGGAAGTGCCGAATCCGTGCAGACCGTTTAGACGCAGCAGGCTGCAGCCCGGACGGGGATCGCTTAATGTCAGGTTCAGGATATCCGCCAGCCGTTCGTCTTCCGCAGCGTCGAGAGCCAGCCACGCGGCAAGGCGGGGAACGGACTTGAAATCGGGCGCGCGAAAATCCGTGGTCATACGGTCGATCGCGTCCTTGAGCTGCGCTTCTTCGCCGCCGATCAGCGCATAGCCGCCGTCGCTCGGAGAAGCATGTTCGAAGGAGCGGCTGTTTTTGTTTTGTTCGCTGTCGATCCGCGAGCGGATTCGCCGAAGTACTTCCTCGAAGCGCTCCTCTTCAAGCTGTACTTTGGCGATGTAATCGATTGCTCCGAGCCTGAGCGCTTCCTGGATGTAAGAGAAATCCTGATGCAGCGTCAGCACGACGATGAATATTTGGGGATAACGTTTTCGGACATGCCGCATCAATTCGAGTCCCGACATGACCGGCATTGCCAAATCGGTCAGCAGCAGATCCACTTCCTGCGTCTCCAGCAGCTCCAGCGCTTTCTCGCCGTTTCGGGCTTCGCCGACGACGCGCAGTCCGAAATCCGCCCACGGCATCGTCGAAATCAAGCCTTGGCGCACGAGCTTGTCATCATCCACGACCAGTACGTTCAGCATCCGCTGATCCCTCCTTCTGGGGCTCGTCCGTTTCGTCCGGCAGCAGCAGGCTCACGGCCGTCCCGCGGCCCGGTACGCTTTCCAGGCGAAGTTCCGCCCGTCCTTCGTAATACGATTCGATCATGCGTTTGACGTAATTCATCCCGATGCCCATGCCTACTTTTTCATGGGCAGGCTTCTGCTCGTCCAGCAGCCGTCGGATCTCCGTTTCGGAAATGCCGCCCCCGTTGTCGCGAATCACGAGCTCGATCATGCCGTGTTCGCGTTTGACGTCCACCTGGATATGCCCGTCGTCGTCCAGACCGTGGTACAGCGCGTTTTCCACGAGCGGCTGCAGGATGAAGCGCGGTACCGGAACGTCCAGCACTTTATCTTCGACCCGAATGCGTACGTCAAAATCGAAATCGTACCGGATCTGCTGCAAAATCAAATACTGGCGCAGCGAGTCGATCTCTTCGCGAATGGTCGAGACCTGCCCGAGTTTGCCCAGGTTGTAATAAAGCAGTCGGTTCAAAGAGACGAGCAGTTTGTCGATCTCTTTTTGTCCGTTGATTACGGCCAGCCAGTGCGCCGTATCCAAAGTGTTCATCAAAAAGTGCGGATTGATCTGATACAGCAGCTTCTCCACTTCGAGATCCGCCCGGCGCTTTTCTTTTTGTTCCACTTCATGGATCAGCTCGGCGATCTGGCGTTTCATATGATGGAACTGCTGCTGCAAATATTGGAATTCCGGAATCCGGCTGGGAGGGGAAGGAGGATCGAAGCGGCTGCCGACGACGTCTTTCATCTCCCGGTGGAACCGGTTAAGCGGTTCGTACACCATTTTCCAGAGCAGCCCGGCCGTTCCGAGTCCCACCGCGAGGAAAAGCAGCAGCAGCATCGTCATGATTTGGACCCAACGGCGTTTTTCGGCTTCGTAATCGCTTTTGGGAATCAGCGATACGATGCTCCATCCCTGATTGCTCGTGCCTTTGAACCAATAATAATTGCCGACCAACCCGGAAGAGGGAGTTTCGCCGCCGGCCTTTTTTTGGATAAGAGCGTCCGGACGGAAAAAGCTGTTCTCGGCGAAGGTTTCGGGGCGTTCGCTGTAGGCGATACGTCCGGAGTTGTCCAGAATCAGATGCGAAGACGTTTTGACGATATGGTCGCTGTTCAAAATGTTCTGGGTCAGCTTGAAGCCCGACTCCATGTATACGTACACATTGTCTCGCCCCGGCAGATTGACTTTTCGCAGCGCCGACAGTACGTATTGGTCGTTAAAGCGGTCTTTGCTAATATGCGGGCCGTAATAGGAAATGCCGTAATATCCCGCCAGCAGAGGCAGTTCCTCGGGATCGAAATCGCCGCGGAGCCCGGCATTCGCGAACAGCATACGTTTTTCGTCGGCAAAATAATACATAACGAAACCGGTCGTCGGATTGGTGAACGTAATCAGGTTCAATTCGCTTTGGAGGTCTTCGATCAGCGCGGCGCGGTCATAAGCCTGTTCGGCTGCCAGATATTGTTCCAGCAAACGGCCGACGCTGCCCGGATAGGCTAACTGCTGCGAGACGTGATTCAGGTTGCTGATCGTATTTTCAAGCGAAAGCTGGACCTGATGCAGATTGCTCTGCACGCCCAGATTCAAATTGTCGGCCAGAATCACGGAAATGGTACGATGCGAGACCAGGGTGGTGATCGCGAACGGAATGATGACGCCTGCCGCAAAGATCAGAATAATGCGTTTTTTCAACGTAAGACGTTCTTGTTTCGGCCAAAGTAAGCGCTTGCGAAAAACGCGGCCTGTCATCGCATCCCCGTCCTTTCTTCCGGAATCAATCAAATTGTAACCGATGGGGCAAAAGTGCGCAATTTGGAAATCGGATCATACGGCAGACCTGTCGCACGATCGGAAAAAGAAGAAGGGAACGAGGAAAATGGAAGAAGGGAACGAGGAAAATAGAAGAAAAAGACCCCGTCCGACGCTGCTGCGCGAAATCGGGGTCTTTGAACGGGCTGCGGCCCGCTTGGGTAAAAGTTTGCGCTTCGCGGCGACTTCCGCTTATCCGCTTACAGCGGAACGCTAACCGGCCGGCGCTGCTTGACGTAGATCCATTCCTTGAAGCCAATCTCCCGCAGCTTGGCGGCGACCGCTTCGAAGTCTTCGCCGACGCGCGACGGCTTGTGGGCGTCCGAGCCGAACGAGATGGAGACGCCGTAATGCAGCGCGCGCTCCAAAATGGCGTCCGACGGATACCAGCCGCCGCAGTGCTTGGTGCCGCCCGACGTGTTCACTTCGATCGCGAGGCCGTGCTCGCCGATCGTTCGGAGCGCGGATTCCACCGCGGCTTCGGCCGGAATATCGGAGAAGGCCGGGTAGTAGCCTTTCATCGCGTCGATATGGCCGAGGATCTGGAACATGCCGCTGCGCGCCGAAGCTTCGATCAGGCGGTAATAGTCCCGTTTGGCTTCGATCGCAAGCTCCGCCGGAACGTCGGTCCAGCGGTTGCGGTCGAAGATGCTTTTGCCGCCGCTGATATGCACCGAGCCGATGACGTAATCGAACGGATAACGCTCGATCGCGTCGCGGTACACCTGTTCATGTTCGGTAAAATAGTCGGATTCGATGCCGAGCAGCACGTCGATCCGGCCTTCGTATTCTTTTTTGAGCCGCAGCACTTCTTGCACGTAAGAGTCGAGTTCAAGCCTCGACATGGCGACGGTCGGGATCGGATGGTCGAGCGGACTGAACAGATGCGGCATATGATCGGAGATGCCGATCACGGACAGCCCCTGCCCGATGGCGGCTTCGATATAATCGCGAATGTCGCCGTCCGCGTGTCCGCAGCGATAGTGGTGGGTGTGCAGGTCGAACTTCATGGACGGATGCTCCTTTGCGTTCGTTTATTCGGAACCGATAAATTGCGTTTCCGGCATGCCTTTGAGATCGGCGAGAAATTGGCGCATCGCCGAATTGAGATATTTGCCGGAACGGTAGATGACGCCGACGGGATGGCTGACTTCGAATTCGATCAACGGCAGCATGATCAGCGAGCCCTGGCGCACTTCGCGGGCGACCGACAGCTTCGAGATCACGGCGGCGCCCAGATTGAGCTCGACCATCCGTTTGACTTCTTCGCTGCTGGACAGTTCCATCGCGACGCGCGGCACGATGCCGTGCTGCTTGAACACCTGTTCGACGAAGCGGCGTCCGACCGTGTCCGGGGACAGCATGACGATCGGCACGTTTCGCAGATCGTCGATCGAAATCCTGGGCTTGTGCGCCAATTCGTTGCGGGGCGAGACGACCAGCTCGAACGTATCGTAATACAGCACCGACGTCTCTAGGTCCGGATTGCGCTCGATCAGGTAGCCGATGCCGATATCCACCGAGCCGTTCTCGACCAGGCTGTAAATTTGCGAAGAAGGCATCGACTGGATGCTCGTCTGGATCAGGGGGAACTGGTTCTGAAAATAGGACAAGACGCGCGGCAGGATCTGCATGGCGATCGAAGTGGTCGTGCCGAGCATGATATGGCCCTGGGGCGTTTCTTCGAGGTCGGTCATTTTCTGCTTCAACTCTTCCACGACGGACAAAATGCGCTCGGCATGCTCCAGAAACACGAGCCCGCGATCGGTCAGCGTGACCGGCTGGCTCCGGTCGACGAGCACTGTCTTGAATTCGTCTTCGAGGCTTTTGATCTGGGCGGAAACGGCGGGCTGCGTAAGATTGAGCAGTTCTCCGGCTTTGCGGAAACTCATCGTTTTGGAGATGGTCACGAGCGTCTCCAACTGACTCATGTTCATGAAACTTCTCCTCCCACCGCGTACTTGATTCTTTAAATTATAGGGGAAAAACAAAAGCAAAAGCAATGAACGCTTGAATTTTGCATGAAAATGAAAGAAACGGGATAAAACCCTTACGAAAGTAATGAATTTCCCGAAATTGGGTCTTTGGCTATAAAAAAAAAGCCTATTTATGGCGATAAAAGAATAAGCCGAATCATTACAGGATTCGACGTCGACCGCTCCAAGGGAGCCGTCTGCCCCCGGCATGTTCGAGCTTCTTCAAACGCGCGCAATCGGTGTCGAAAATCGTCGATAAGCTGCATAATCGTTGCCAGAAATAATCATTTAAAATCGGATGCTTTATTTTTATCTCTCACGTATAATTGGGATATCGAATATTAGGCCTTAAGGGTTATGATCTAAAGGTCCCAACCTCCCAAGAAACGTGATTCCAAAAACCTAAGCACCAGGAGGCGAATTTACATTATGAAAGCGGAAGTTATCAACCCGTTTTTGGAATCGGCTAAGCTTGTGCTTCATCAGCTTATTCAGATATCCCCTTCGACGGGAGCTCTTGCGATCAAGAGCGTCAAACCGATCGACGATCATATTTGGATTCAGATCGGAATGACCGGACAGCTGAACGGCAATATCATGTTCGGCCTGCATGAGCAGGTCGCCATGCGGATCGTATCGGCGATGATGGGCGGATTCGTCATTACCGAAATGGACGAAATGGGACGCAGCGCGATCTCGGAACTTGGCAATATGATCAGCGGCAACGCGGGCATTCTGCTGTCGAATCAAGGCGTGATCGTGGACATTACTCCTCCGCATGTCGTGCACGGCGACGAATTCAGAGGCGTTATGCCCGAGAAAGCTCTGACGATTCCGCTTCTTATGGAAGGAATCGGCGAACTGGATATTCAGGTACTGATCTCGTAAACTGAACAGGCGAACATTTATCCGAATCACGAAGGAGCATTCGCCTATATGCTGAATAACAAAATCGTATGGATCACAGGCGCTTCGAGCGGAATCGGAGCGCTTGCGGCGCGTCTGGCGTCGGAACGCGGCGCGATTCCGATCTTGTCCGCCCGTTCGGAAGACAAGCTGAACCGGGCGGCCCAGGCGGTGCCGGGTCCGCACGGCGTACGCGTATTCGATGTCAGCCAAGCGGAATCGGTCGAAGAGACAGCCCGCTCGATCATCGAGCAGTACGGACGGATCGATATCCTCGTCAACAATGCCGGCTACGGATTGTTCGAGACGGCGGAGGAGATGGACCTGTTCGATTACGAAGGCATCATGGACGTGAACTATTTCGGCGTCGTCCGCTGCACCAAAGCGGTGCTGCCGCATATGCGGCGCGCCGGAAGCGGCCAGATCCTGACCGTCGCTTCGATGGCCGGCAAGTTCGCCACGGCGAAATCGGCCGGCTACGCCGCTTCGAAGCACGCCGCCGTAGGCTTCATGAATTCGCTGCGCCAGGAGCTGCGCGGAAGCGGGATCGCCGTCTCCACCGTCAATCCGGGACCGATCGACACGCCGTTTTTCGAGACGGCGGACCCGGACGGCAGCTACGTCAAGAGCGTGGGCCGCTTCATCCTGCCTCCCGAGAAAGTCGCGCGCGAGATGGTGCGGATGATGGAGACGCGCCGAGGCGAGATCGACCTGCCCCGTTATCTCGGGCTGGCGATTCGGCTGTACGGGCTTATGCCGCGAACGGCGGACAAGCTGGCCGGACGTTTCCTGAACCTGAAGTAAGCCGCGCGCCAAGTTCCGTAAGAATCGTGTTCCCGATTGCGGGGATAGGGTTTTCGCGGGGCTTTTTTTGCGTTAAGTTAGAGGTAACACGCGGCCGGTTCGCGGCCGATCGGGCTGCCGGCCATCAGGCAAAGGAGGGACACGGATGAATTTGATCGCTTCGCAGCCCTATTATCAGGTGCAGCGGGAAGTGAGCGAAGGACAGCAAAAACGCAGCGTGTCGGATCGGCGTATCGATCTGTATCACGACCGGATCACGACGCACCGACGGGAATTTTTGCTGACGCATGTGTTCGACATCTCTTATCGCCGGATCGGGGGCGGGATCGGCCTGCTCTATTTGCATACGAGCATCGGCGTTTTCTCGTATACCGTCAATACCGATCCCAAGCCGTTTATCGCCTTGTTCAAATCGATGCCGACCGATTCCGGGCGCCAGGGCGAAGGCTCGTCCTAGCACGTCAAGCCGTTCCCGTACGCCGGGTCGATCAAGCCGCAGACGCGAATTCCGCGCCGCTGCGGCTTTTTGCGTTTCTTTTTTGCGTTTCTTTTTGCGTTTCTTTTTTGCGTTTCTTTTTACGTCTCCTTTTTGCCAGCCTTTGAATAAGTCGAACCTATATTTTATAAATCTAACGTTGACGTTAACGTTAGTATGTAGTAATATTCATATGTAAATGTTGAAATGATATGAAACGTACAGAAAACTTGCGCAAACGGCGGGAGGAGGAGACGGATGGACGCCTACAAAATCGACGATGTCGCCCGCGAGACGGGGCTGACCAAGCGGACGATCCGCTATTACGAAGAAATCGGGCTGATGCCGGCACCGGAGCGCAGCGAAGGCGGCACAAGGCGGTATACGCGCGCCCATATCGAGCATCTGCAGCGGGTCATCTCGGCGCGGGACGTGCTCGGATTTTCGCTGCAGGAGATTCAGGCCTATATGGTCTATGCGGAGGAGCTGACCGGACACCGCGAAGTGTATCCGCGTATCAGCGAACCGGAGCAGCAGCTGTCCAAGCTCCGGGAGATGGACGGGACGCTGGATCGGCAGCTGAGCCAACTGGACGAGAAGATCGGCCGGATTCTGGCGCTCAAAGAAGAACTGGAGCAGTTCCGAACCCGGGTACGCGGCGGAATCGCGCGCCTCGAAGCGGACACTCCCCAAACGTCGGAACCCAAGCCCAATACGTATACGGAGGGAACGGAGTCATGAAGAATCAAGTCATATCGGGGAACGCGCAGCGTCCTCCGGAAGGAAAAACGTTGAAAGAAGGCGGCTTTTTGTCCCAGCCCAAAGCGGTCTGGGCCGTGATGTTCGCCTGTATCATTTCGTTTATGGGCATCGGGCTCGTCGATCCGATCCTGCCGGCGATCGCCACGCAGCTGGACGCGTCGCCGAGCCAGGTCTCACTGCTGTTCACGAGCTATAACTTCGTGACCGGCGTGGCGATGCTGATCACGGGCTTCGTGTCCAGCCGGATCGGCGTCAAAAAGACGCTGCTGAGCGGCATCGTGCTGACCGTCGTCTTCGCGGCGCTGGCCGGTTCGTCGGACACGATCGCGCAGATCGTCGGTTTCCGCGGCGGCTGGGGACTCGGCAACGCGCTGTTCATCGCGACGGCGCTGTCGGCGATCGTCGGCTTGTCGACTTCGGGCACGGCCAAAGCGATCATTCTGTATGAAGCGGCGCTCGGCCTCGGCATCGCGGTCGGACCGCTGCTGGGCGGAGAACTCGGCTCGATCTCGTGGAGAGGACCGTTCTTCGGCGTCAGCGTGCTGATGGCTCTCGCTTTTGTAGCCGTCACCGTGCTGCTGCCGAAGATTCCGAAACCGAAAACGACGAGCAAGCTGTCCGATCCGTTCAAAGCGCTCGCTTATCCTTCGCTGATGACGCTCGGCATCGTCGCTTTCCTGTACAACTTCGGCTTCTTCACCCTGATGGCGTATTCGCCTTACGTGATGGGACTCGACGAGCACGGGCTCGGCTACGTCTTCTTCGGCTGGGGCCTGCTGCTGGCGATCACGTCCGTGTTCGTCGCGCCCCGTATTCAGGCCCGCTTCGGCACGGTCCGCTCGATGGCGGTCATGCTGACGCTGTTCGCGCTCGACCTGCTCGCCATGGCGGTCGGCACGGTCATGGGCAGCCCGACGACCGTTATCGTCTGCGTGATCGTGGCCGGCGCGTTCCTCGGCATCAACAACACGCTGATCACGACGGCGGTAATGGAATCGGCTCCGGTCGAACGTTCGACCGCTTCCGCCGCCTACAGCTTCGTCCGCTTCATGGGCGGCGCGGTATCGCCGTTCCTGGCCGGCAAGCTTGCGGAATGGTTCAGCGCGGAGATGCCGTTCTACTTCGGCGCGGTCATGGTCGTAATCGGCGTGTTCGCCCTGCTGCTGAGACGCCGCCACCTGTCGCATATCGACGCGGCGATCAGCCATTGAGTCCAGGTCAAGGCGCAAGGTGCAACGATCAAGATACAAGGCGCGATGTGAAAAGAAAATCGAAGCACGCACACCCAAATCCCAATTACGGAAAGGAAGCGGCATCCATGCAGCATATTCTGGTAGCGATAGACGGTTCATCCGGCGCCGCGCAGGCGCTGGAACAGGCGATCTCTCTCGCTTCTTCGTTCAAAGAAGTGTCCAAAATTACGGCGCTGCACGTCGATCCCGCGATCGCGATGAACGAGCCGGCGATCGGCTTCGACCCGGAAGCCCGGATCGAAACGGAAGGGCTTGAGACGCTGCGTCCGGCGCTGGCGCGGCTGGCCGATTCCGGCCTGCCGCATGGCTCGGCCGTGCGGCGCGGCGATCCGGCGCGCGAGATTTGCGAGTTCGCCCGCCGCGAACAATGCGACCTGATCGTGGTCGGCACGCGCGGACACGGGCTTGCCGCCGAGCTGCTGCTCGGCAGCGTCAGCCACAAAGTGATCCAGCACGCGCCCTGCCCGGTGATGACGATTCGCTGAGCGGCGCGGACCAAGCCTTCTCTATTCAAGCGTTCTTCCCTTCTTCGAGAAGCGGGAGGACGCTTTTTGGCGTATCCGGCTTTTCGATTTTCATTTGGGATTTGGGCCGATTCCCCCTATAATGGAGGGAGGACATGACTGAACATAAAGGTGGAACAACGTAATGACAAAAGAAATCGAACAATTTGCGCAGCTCGGCATCGGCGAAGCGCTGACGGCCTCGCTGCTTGAATACGGAATCGAGACGCCGAGCCCGATCCAGACCGAAGCGATCCCGTACATTCTCGAAGGCCGCGACGTGCTGGCGCAATCCCAGACCGGTACGGGCAAGACGCTCTGCTATTTGCTGCCGCTGCTGGAGAGAATCGATCCGGAGAAAAAAGAAAGCCAGGTGCTCGTCATCGCGCCGACCCAGGAACTGGCCATGCAGATCGTGCGCGAAGGCGAGAAGTACGGCGCCGCGCTCGGTATTCAGACGATCGGCCTGATCGGCGGCGCTTCGGCGGCCCGCCAGATCGAGAAGCTGCGCCAACGGCCGCAGCTCGTCGTCGGCACGCCGGGACGGCTGCGCGAGCTGCTGTCGACGCGCAAGCTCAAGCTGCACGAAGTGCGCAGCATCGTGCTCGACGAAGCCGACCAGATCTTTCAGATGGGCGGCGCGGACGACGTGCGCTCCCTGCTCAAGGGCGCGCTGCGCGATCGCCAGCTGATCTTCCTGTCCGCTACGCTCGGACCCGACGTGCGCGGCTTGGCCAAGCGCGAGATGCGCGATCCGGCCGACGTCGGCATCGAGCCGGAACAGAAGCTGGTCAAGCTGACGCAGCATTTGTATTTCGAATGCCAGCAGCGCGACCGTATCGATACGCTCCGCCGGGTCGTGCGCCATTACAACCCGGACCGGGCGATCGTGTTCGTCAATCAGGCCGACACGATCGCCGAAGTGGAAGCGAAGCTGAACCACCTGGGGCTGGAAGCGCGCACCCTGTACGGCGACGCCGACAAAGTGACGCGCGCGAACGTGCTGTCGCAGTTCCGCGCCGGCAAGTTCCGGCTGCTTGTCGCGACCGACGTCGCCGCCCGCGGCCTGGATATTCCGGGACTGGAACTGGTCGTGCATCTCGACCCGGCCGCGGATTCCGAGCATTACGTCCACCGGGCGGGCCGGACCGGCCGCATGGGACGCAAAGGCCTGTCGGTCTCGATCGTGACCGATCGCCAGGCGTTCATCATGCGCCGATTCTCGCGCGAACTGGGCACGGAGATCGAAGAGCGCGCCATGTATGACGGCGTGGTCCTCGATCCGGCGGAAGCCGACGAGCGCCGCTCGCGGCGCACGTCGAAAGGGCCGACTACCGGCCGCGGCGACAGCGCCAAGCCTTCGGCGAAGCCGGCGGCACGCGGCGCGGCGCAGGCTTCGGCCGCGCCGTCGGGTGATGCGCCGGGCAGCGCCCGCCGCGACGCGGGCGAAGCTGCGCCGGAAGCATCGGTGCGGCCCAAGCCTGCCGCGAAGCCGGCCGGACGGGGACCCAAAGGCGGCAAGAAGCAGCCGAACAAAGACAAAGGCGCGCCGAAGTGGCTGAAGGAGAAGCGTTCTCCGCAGGACCCTTCCTAAAGCGGAAGGCGTCCGGCCGCGCGGCCGCATCAGATACGGAAGAGGGGTATGGAAATGGGTGAACAAGCTGCCTTGAAGGTCGCAAGTCTGACCGGCGGGTACAGCGTGAACAAGCCGGTGCTGCACGGCGTCGATTTCGAAGTCGGCACGGGCGAAATGGTCGGCCTGATCGGGCTCAACGGAGCCGGCAAGAGCACGACGATGAAGCATATTCTGGGCTTGATGTCGCCCAAGGAAGGCGAAGTCCGTATTAGCGGCGCGCTGCTCAAGGACGATCCCGACCGGTATCGTTCCGCGCTTGCCTTCGTGCCGGAATCGCCGGTGCTGTACGAAGAATTGACGGTACGCGAACATCTGGAATTCACGGCGAGAGCGTACGGCGTCGATCACGCGGTGTTCGAAGAACGCGCGGAGCGCCTGCTGAAGCTTTTCTACATGAAAGACAAAGAGCACAGCCTGTCTTCGCATCTGTCCAAAGGCATGAAGCAGAAAGTCATGATCATGTGCGCCTTCATCGCGCGGCCGCCGCTGTACGTCATCGACGAGCCGTTTCTGGGCCTCGATCCGCTCGGCATCCGCGACCTGCTGGACTACATGGTCGAAGTGAACCGCGAAGGCGCTTCGATCCTGCTCAGCTCCCATATTTTGTCGACGATCGAAAATTACTGCGACCGCTTCGTTATCCTGCACAAAGGCCGCATCATCGTGCAGGGCACGCTTGAAGACATCCGCAGCGCGTCGAACATGCCGGGCGCTTCGCTCGAGAACATGTTCGACCGGCTCGTCCGGGCAGAGGGCGCCGGGGGCATTCAATGAGCGGGCCGCCGGATGCTCCGACAGGAAGAGGCGGGGAAGCGCCGGTCGGCGCGCGCTTCGCTTCGCCGCCTTCGGGCGGACTGCCCTGGCCGGCCGGGACGATCGCCCCGATGACGGCCGAAGGCATGCAGGCGCTGCGCGGCCGGCGCCGCTCGACGTTCCTCGGCCGGATCGTGCCGTACACGCCTTACATCATTCAGAGCGGACTGGCCGTCACCGTGATGCTGCTGCTCATCCTGTTCTCGGCGTGGTACACGTCGCTTGTGCAGGACGTGCCGCCGGGGCTGCCGATCCGCTGGATTCTGCCGGCGCTGCTGTTCCCGCTGGCGGCCTGGAGCAGCTTCCGCACGTACATGCAGCCGGCCGATACCGTATTCCTGCTGCCGCTGGAGACGAAGATGCGCGCTTACTTCGCTCCGGCCTGGCGCGGAGGGATCGTCTACAAGCTGCTGATCGTCTGGCTCGTGCTGCTGGTCGCGTGGCCGATCTATATCCGCGTGCAGCCGGACGATCATGCCAATCTGTGGCTGAGCCTGCTGCTGCTGCTCGGCTTGAAGCTGCTGTTCGCCTACGGCGCCTGGCAGGAACACCGCTTCGTCTCGGGACGCCTGCCCGCAATCTTCGCGCTGCTGCGCTGGGTACTGGCCGCGGGAATGCTGATCGCCTGGTTCCAACTGGGGCTGCTCTACGCCGTGCTGTCGATCGTGATCGGCGCCGCGGTTTACATGCTCGCCCTGCGCTTCCCGGCGAAGCACCGCGTGCCGTGGGAACGGCTGATCGCGGTCGAACGGGCGCAGGTCGGCCGGTCGATGCGGATGCTCGGCTGGTTCGTGGACGTGCCGACGGAAGATCCGCGCGTATACCGGAGACGTTGGCTGGCCGGCTTCGGCCGCAAAATTCCGTGGCAGCAGGAAGAGGCGTACCGCTTCCTGCTGACCCAATCGTTTATTCGCGGCGATCTGCTCGGCATGGTGGGACGCCTCGTGATCGTCGGGTTCGCCTTGCTGCTGCTCGCCCGCGAATCATGGGGCGGCGTCGCGCTGCTGCTGCTGCTGCTTTTCATGATCGGCACGCAGCTGAACGGGCTGCGGCGCGCCCATGCCGATTCGCTCTGGCTGGCGCTCTATCCGATCCCGGAAGATTCGCGCCGGCGCGCGGGACTGTATCTCATGATTCGCGTGCTGCTGGTGTCCGCGTTCGCGATGTGGCTGCCATTCCTGCTGACGCTGCTTGCGAATCCGCTGCTTGCGCTCGGCGGACTGGCCGCCGCGTTCGCGTTCGCCTGGCTGATCCGCCGCTCGGCGGAACGCCGGTGGCGCAAAATGGAAGGCGAAGACGACTGATTCGAAGCCGGCAGCCCGCAAGGCTGCGCGGTTCGGATACGGCGCGTCGAGATCCCCGATTCTCCTGCCGGAGGATCGGGTTTTTCGTGTATGGATCTGCGGCGTTTTTTCGGTGCGGAAGAGGCATGACGGCTTGAACCCGGACACTCTTGTGTCCGGGTTGTTCTTTTATGATAGAGACAGCGAAAGCCGTACACTTTGCGAAAAAGGAGAATCCGAAATGGGCGAACGGGAACAAAGACTGCACGAATACGGACGGTGGATCGAAACGATGCGGGCGCTGGAGCGCAAAAGGGAGTCGTTCTGGGATCGCGCGCTCGGCGAAGGGAAATGGACGCTGCGGGAAATGGTAGCGCATATCGTCGAGTGGGACTGCCATTTTTACGGAAATGCGGTCAAAAAGACGGCGGAAGGTCAAGCGACGACGCTCAAGCGGCAGAATGTCGACCTGTTCAACGCCAAAGCGTCGGCCGCGGGGCTGATGCTGTCGGGAGCCGAATTGGCGTCGCGGGCCGTCGCGGTGCGCGAACTGCTCATGCGGACGGTCGGCGGTATGCCCGACGAGACGTACCAGCGTATCGCGGTGCAGCCGGACGGACTTACGTTTCAGCCGGAGTCGTTCCTGCGCGACAGCATCCGGCACGATCGGCATCATCTGGAGCAGCTGCGCACGCTCGGGCGGTTATGAATAGGAACAAGAACAGAAATAGGACGCGAATACGGCCGAAAAAAAAGAGCGCATGCCAAAACCACCGCCGGAGCCGGAAGCTCCTGCGGTGGTTTTGGGTGCGCGCGTTTATAGGGTACGTGCTTACATCATGCGTGCCTGAATCTTCCGTGCCGGTTCGGCCTGCAGGCGCCGAATCGACCGGCAGCGTAAGCAGCCTAAGCGGCCTAAGCGGCGTTACGGCGTAAGCTCGGCTATCGACCGCTCCTGCCGCGTGCCGTTCGTCGGCAGGGTTACTGTCCGATTTCCTGCGCGCCCCGATATACCAGGTCGAACAGATCTTCCAGATGTTCTTCGGCGATACAGGAGAACGCGATGCGCAGGTCGGTCTCGCCGAGAGCGATCGTACCCACGCCGTATTCGTGCAGCAGGCGCTGGCGCAGCGCTTCGGCCGGGATGCCCGGATTCAGCTTGAGGCACATGAAGTAGCCGGAGTTGAACGGGTAGTACGTCCAGACGCCTTCGTATTTGCCGCTGTCGAGCAGCGCTTTGACCTTGTTGGCGCGGCCTTTCATGATCAGGAATTTCTCCTGCTTCTGGGCTTCGAACTCCGGCGATTTGAGCGCGTCGAGCACGAACGTCTGCGACGGGTGCGGGCCGCTGGAGATGGTGGCGCGGATAATGCCCATCGTCTTCTGCTCAAGCGCCGTCAGCACGTCGGCGTCGTCCGACGCGTACGTGATAAAGCCGACGCGGAAGCCCCAGACGAATTCTTCCTTGGTCGCGCCGTCGATCTTGATCGGCAAAATGCGCGGATGCAGGCCGGCAAGCTTGCCGAACAGCGATTCGTGCAGCGAGTCTTCGAAGAAGAGGCCGAAATAGGCGTCGTCGGTCACGACGACGAGGTTGATGCCGGCTTCGGCGGCTTCGACGAGCACGGAGACGATCTCTTCGCCTTCCGCGACGCTCGGCGTGTAGCCGGTCGGGTTGTTCGGGAAGTTGAGCGGCACGATCGCTTTGCCCGCTTCCTTTTGTTCCAGCAGCGCCCGGCGGAACGCCGGCGCATTGAAGCGCATGTCCGCGTCGAACAGTTCGTAGTTGACGATCTTCGCGCCGCGGCGGATGCCGAACGTCAGCTCGTAGTTCTCCCAGTTCTTGTCCGGGTAGACGACCGCGTCGCCGCTGTCCGCGAACAGATCGGCCACGATGCTGAGGCCGTGCGTCAGCGCGTTGGTCGTAATCGGATTGCCGAACGCTTTGCCTTCGAGCGAAGGATTCTCGCGGATCATCTTCTCGCGCCAGGCGGCGCGCAGTTCCGGCTTGCCCGCGGGAGGCGCGTAGCCGTACAGATCTTTCGGGCTGTAGGCCGAAAGTTTATCCTGGATCACGTTCAGGTGCATCGGTCCGCCGTTCTCGGTCGCGATGCCGATCGTGGCATTATATTTCTTGGCGTGCGTCGTCGCTTCGGCGGATTGGCTCAAGATGCCTTCCTTCGGGAAATAGATTTCCCGGCCGAGTCCCGATAGCATATCGTGGACATGCGCGTTTGCGGTTCTGATCTTTTCGTTCCATTGTTCAGCCATAGGGTTCATTGCAAGTCGTCATCCTTCCAAACCGAATTGCGTCAATTATAGCATTCTCCCCCCGTGTCGTCACGGGAAAAGCAAGGATTTTTTGGCTTGGCGAGCCGGCTTGGCCGCTATTTTGTCGAAAAAAATTCACGATGTCCCCGGCCTGCGTACGCTCCGAATTTCCGAATGTTTAGGCTTTGATGTCAACTTTTTGTGCGGAAACAAGGAAGGCAAGGACGATGCGGAATGGTAGCGGAAAAAAAGGCGGTTGACGGGCGGGCCGCTGCGGACATAGTGTCTTCTCCCGGCGGACATAGATTCATTTCGCCCGCCGGACGTGTAGAATAGAACAAGGCACGCCGACGTCTTCTTTTTTGGCGGACGTATTCTTTTTTTAACCGAGGAGGAGTCTTGTTATGGGCATGATCGGGTACTTGAGGCGCATACCGGAGCAGTCATTGTCGTCGTTGATTCACGGAGGCCTGGATCTGTACGCGTACATTCAGGGAGACGAAGGCGAAGAACTCGATCTCGACAAAGCGTGGCACGGCCTGCAATATTTGCTGTGCGGCGACGCCTGGAGCGGGGAAGGCCCGCTGTTCGACGCGCTCATGGGCGGCAAAGCGCTGAACGAGGACGAACAGGAAGACATCATTGTGCGGTATCTGACGCCGGACGAAGTGCGCGAAGTGTCGTCGGCGCTCGAAAGCGTCAGCGAGCCGGATCTGGCCAAAGGCTTCGAGCCGGACGACATGAACGAAGCCGGCGTCTATCCGTCCGCGGACTGGAACGAAGCCGGAGAACTGGATTACGTGCTCGGCTATTACGAGCCGATGCGCGCGCATTATCGGGCGGCCGCGGCGGCGGGCGAAGGCATGCTGATCTATGTCTCCTGAAGATCGGCGCAGAGAATCGAAGCACGCAGGCAGGGAGGAAGGACCGATGCATAATCACCAAACCGGGCAGCCGCTTTCGTTTCGCTCGAGATTGAACGGCGCGCTGCTTGGACTGACGGCCGCGGACGCTTTGGGCGTTCCGGTGGAGTTTCGGCAGAGGGCGTATCTGGACGCCAACCCGGTCACGGACATGTTCGGATACGGCACGTACAACCAGCCTCCGGGCACGTGGTCGGACGACAGCACGATGACGTGGTGCACGGTGGAGAGCCTGGTGCTGCAAAAAGAATGCGATACCGAAGACATGGCCGGCCGTTTCGTTCGCTGGCTGCAAGAGGGCTACATGACGCCGCACGGCGAACTGTTCGATATCGGCAACGCGACGCGCGAAGCGCTGGAACGCTATCGGGAAGAGGCGATGTGGGCGAGATTTGCCGGGCTGACGCGCGAGAGCGCCAACGGCAACGGTTCGCTGATGCGCATTTTGCCGCTCGCTTTCCATGTGCGGGGCATGGAGGCGGCGGAGCGCGACCGTCTGGTCGAAGAAGTGTCGTCGATCACGCACCGGCACCCGCGTTCCGTGCTGGCCTGCCAGATCTACGTGGAGACCGCGCTTGCGCTGCTGGACGGGCATTCGGCGGAAAAAGCGTATATGACGGCGGTCGCCGCTATCCGCGAACGCCACGCCGGGCACGCCGAATCGGCGGCATTCGAGCGGGTGCTCGGCGGACGGCTGGCGGAGCTTGAGCGGGACGCGATCCGTTCGAGCGGCTATGTGGTCGATACGCTCGAAGCGGCGCTGTGGTGCCTGCTGACGACCGGCAGCTACCGCGACGCGGCGCTCAAGGCGGTCAATCTCGGCGAAGACACCGATACGACCGGAGCGGTCGTCGGCGGACTGGCGGGCATTCTGTACGGCGAAGCCGGCATCCCGGCCGAATGGCTGTCGCAGCTGGCGAAGCTGGAGGAACTGCGGGAGCTATGCGGCCGGTTGGAAAAGAGGCTGTTGTCTTCGGGTTAGGTTTTTGGGTTAGGTGGATGTTCTTGATCATAATCAATAATACCGATTCAAATAAAGGGTCCAACAAATTACGGCTGCAATGAACATAAATAAATGGAAGATGCAGAGACGGTATACGCGAGGGATCGAGATCCATTTCTCGGTCAGTTTCATCGTGAATTCATCCCATTTATCGTGATCAAGCAAAGACCTCACCTCCAATGTATAGGTTGAGATACGCCGCACGGATCGGGCTGCTGCAACGTATGGCATTTGCGATGATGCAGATTAAGCGCTGTAGTCAAAATATAATCTTGTTTTGATTGAAAGATTAGAGTCTTTGAGACTAAAAAATGAACGGGCACGTAGGGATTTGGTCGAACAAGCAGTGATTTGGTCAAAAAAAGAGCGTAACCGCCGGGGCGGTTGCGCTCTTTTTGGCGTGCGGGGCGGACGGTGCGCATCCGGAGGCGAGCGGCCGGCTGGAAAAGTTCCGCCGCCGCAGCCGGGCGGGGACGCTCATGCACAGACGGATCGGCATTTACTTGGCCGTGTCCGTAATGCGCCGCAGCAGCTGTTGAAGCGGGTCGCCGTTCTCGGCCGCGCGCATGCGCGCGGCGTAAAGTTCCCGGTCGCGGTGCAGCCGATCCAGCTTCGCGAAGAACGCTTCGTCGCTCCAGGCGTCTTCGTCGAGGCTCTCGGCGTAGCCGGCGCGGACGAACGAATCCGCGTTCAGGATCTGGTCGCCGCGGCTTTGCGAGCGGCCGAGCGGGCAGAGCAGCATCGGCTTGCCCAGCGACAGAAACTCGAAGATCGCGTTTGATCCGGCGCGGCTGAACACAAGGTCGGCCGCCGCGAGCACGTCGGGCAGCGATTCGTGCACGAATTCGAACTGGCGGTAGCCCGCGCGCTCTTCCAGCTGCGGGTCGAGGCCGCCGCGGCCGCACAGATGCACGACGTCGAAGCGGTGCAGCAGCTCGCCGAGATTGCGGCGCAGATTGCCGTTCAGCGCGCGGGAGCCGAGGCTGCCTCCGGCAGCGAGCAGCACGGGCTTGGCGCCGTCGAAGCCGAGGAATTCGAGGCCGCGCGCGGCGCTGCCGGTCTTCAATTCGGGGCGGACGACCGAACCGATCTGCACCGCTTTGCCGGATTTGACCGCGGCGGCCGTCTCCGGAAAAGTCGTGCAGAGCGCCGCGGCAAACGGCAGCGCGAGTCGGTTGGCGAGTCCGGGCGAATAATCCGATTCGTGGATCAGCGCGGGCACCCGGTTCATCCAGGCGCCGAGTACGACCGGCACGGACACGAAGCCGCCTTTGGAAAAGACGACCTGTGGCTTGAGCCGCCGGATCAGGCGCCGCGACTGGCCGACGCCTCTGAGAATGCGCAGCGGATCGGAAAAGTTTTGCAGCGAGAAGTAGCGGCGCAGCTTGCCCGTGGCGATCGCATGGTAAGTCACGCCGGGCAGCGCGGACACCAGTTCTTTTTCGATGCCGGTCTCCGAACCGATATAGTGTATCGACCAGCCCTGTTCCCGAAGCACGGGAATGAGCGCCAGATTGACCGAGACGTGTCCGGCCGAGCCGCCTCCGGTCAGAACGATGCGTTTATCCGAAAAAGACGAAGGCCGGGCAGCGCGGCGCGAAGGCGCGGCGGAAGCCGGGCGTGAAGCGGGATGGGCAGTCATGGCGTTGAAAGTCTCCTTTGTAGGGGCGATTCCGGCGCGCGGAGCGGGCTCCGGCCATGCCGGGCGGACCGCGCGCAAGCTCCATTGTACGTTTCGACGCGGCAAAAGCCAACCGTAGCGCTTTCCGGCGGCGCGGCGGCGCTAACGAATCGTCATCACGCTATATGCCGATTTGGACGCTTTTTTCCAAACTAACGAATCGAGAGCACGCTATTCGAGCCGCGAAGCTCTTTTTAAAGCGAAAATGGACAAATAGCGATACTACGATTCGTTAAAATGGAAAATCGGCTGTAAAACGACGATTAGCGTTACGACGATTCGTTAGCGCAGGGATGGCGGGTAGAAAGGGGAAGCCGACGGCAGCCGCGCCCGCCCGCGCTCTCCGGCCGCGCCAGCCCGCGCTCTCCGGCCGCGCCAGACCCGCCCGGCCCAGCTCCGCACGCATAGAAAAGAAGCCGTCCTCTACACCCGGAGCGGCTTCTTTTTTCCTGTTCGGCCTGTTCGGTTCGGCCGGTTGGCCTTACTTCAAGATCAGCAGCCGGTCTTCATCCGGACCCGGCTTGGCGTTGGGGGCGGTGCTCACCGAATTGTTCGTCAGCACGTAGACGCGTCCGCCGTGAACGGCCACGTCGCGGATGCGGCCTTCGCCGGTCAGGACGTCGGTCATCGTCTTGGAGAGCGGGTCGAACTGCTTGAGGCTCTGGCCGACAAGCGTCGCGACCAGAATCTTGTCGTCCGGCGTCGCCGCGATGCCGGAAGGCGCGATCGCCCGGTCGCCGGCGACGTAATACGGCGGGATCAGGCCCGGCGCCGTCTCGGTACCCTGAATCTTCGGCCAGCCGTAGTTGGCGCCTTTGGCAATGACGTTGATCTCGTCGAGGCCGGTCCGGTCGGTGCCGCTGCCGCCGGGAATCGGCGCGCCGCTCGGTCCGTGGTCCGACGCGTACAGCGTGCCGCTGGACGTCCAGGCGAGGCCCTGCGCATTGCGCAGGCCGTACGCGTACACGTACGAATTTTTGAACGGGTTGTCTTTGGGCACTTGGCCGCTCGTCGTCATGCGCAGCACTTTGCCGGCGGAACTCGACAGGTTCTGGGACAGCTCGCGCCGGTTCGCGTCGCCGGCCGTGCTGTACAGCATGCCGTCCGGTCCGATCGCGAGGCGTCCGCCTTCGTGGATACGGCCGCCTGGGATACCGTCCAGCAGTTCTTTTTGCTCGCGCCAGACGCCGTTCACGAGCTTCACCTTGACGATGCGGTTCAGCGCTTCGCCTTTTTCCTCGTAAGCATGGTAGATGTAGGCATACTTATTTTTGGCGAAGTTCGGATCGAGCACGAACCCGGTCAGGCCGGCTTCGCCGACGACGCGCAGCGCTTTTTTGGTTCGCACTTCCTGCACCGTCTGCTTGCCGTTTTTCACTTCGACGATGCCGCCGCCGCGCTGCGTAATATAGACGACGTCTCCGGCAAACTGCATCGACCACGGAATTTTAAGCTTCGTCGCCGCCACGTCGTAACCGCCTTGCAGCGAATCGGTGACGCTGGCTTTCGCCGCGCTCGTCGCCGAAGCGGCCGCCGCGCCTGCCGCTGGACTCGCCGCCGGGATCGCGGACGCGCCCGCGCCCGGACCGGGCGAAATTTTGAGAATGCCGGCCGCAGCCGACGGGATTTGCGACTCTGCCGTTTGCTGTGCCTCTCGCTGATCCGCCGCGTAAGCCGAGATCGGCACAGCAAGCAGCAGGGCTGCCGTCAGCGCTTTGCTTTTCGTGCTCAATAGGGGCATGGTTAAATCCCTCCTTCTTTTTTCCATTTTTACCCGGGAGGTGCGGGCTCAATCTTTTTTCGCCAAAAAGCACCCTATTCTTATGCGTTATCGCAAAATAAGCAGTTTATCATCGCCTTCCGCCGGCGAGCCGCGTCCGTCGGTATTGTTCGTCAGGACGTAGACCTGTCCGTCGTGGACGGCCACGTCGCGGATACGGCCGACGCCGCTCAGCACGTCCGCCATCTCCCCGGTCTCGGGATCAAAAGACGTCAGGCTCTCGCCGCGCAGATTCGCGACCAACACTTTGCCGTCCGGCGTCGCCGCGATGCCCGAAGGCGCGATCGCTTCTTCGCCCGTATGGTACAGCGGTGGCGTCAAGCCTTCCCCGCTCTCGTCGCCCAGCACGTCCGGCCAGCCGTAATTGGCACCCGGCACGATCTCGTTCATCTCGTCGTGGCCGCCGGGATTGCCGCTCGGCCCGTGTTCGGAAGCGTACATCGTGCCGTCCGCAAGCCAGTCGATGCCCTGCGAATTGCGGTGGCCGTACGAATAGACGTAGGAATCCGCGATCGGATTGTCGCCCGGCACGCCGCCTTCCGGCGTCATCCGCAGAATCTTGCCCGCGACGCTGCCGGTATCCTGCGCCGAACTCTCGTCCTGCGCGTCGCCCGTCGTCACGTACAGCATGCCGTCCGGCCCGAACGCGATCCGTCCGCCGTCGTGCACGCGCGCGCCCGGAATACCGTCGAGCAGTACCGCCGTCTCGGTCCAGCCCGAACCCGAAGGCTCTTCTTCGATCCGGATCACGCGGTTGCGGATGCCGTCGCCTTCTCCGTACGTATGGTAGACGTAAGCCGCGCGCGACTCCGCAAAGTCCGGCGCCAACGCGAAGCCGAGCATCCCGCCTTCGCCTGCTTCCAGCACGCCGGGGTCGAGCGAGACCGGCTGCACCGTCTGCCGGCCGCCGGACACTTTGGCGATAGAACCGCCGCGCAGCGTCATATAGACCGTATCGCCGGCGAACTGGATCTCCCACGGCGTCTCCAGCCTCTCCGCGGCGATCTCCGTTTCTCCGGTCAGGCCGTCGGTCACGCTGCCGCCGCTGCCTGCGCCGGTGCCGCCCGAACCCGAAGTCGCACTTTTCCCGTCGTTACCGGTATCCGCCGCGGCGCCGTCCGCCCCGGGTTCGGCCTTCCCGTCCGCGCCGTCCGTTCCGTTCGCTTCATTCGGGTCCGTTCCCGCGTCCGTGCCTTCGCCCGCTTCGCTGCCCGCGTTCGGCGTCTGCACGGGCGACTGTCCGGCCGGAACCGATCCGGCGGGAGCGCCGGTCTGACCCGAACAAGCCGCGAGCGGCAGCAGGAGCAGAAGCGCGGCGAGCTTTTTAGGGGTATAGGTTCGCATGAATATCCTCCTTGGGCTTGCGTATAGGTGTACCGTCAGCCAATCTGCGCGCTGCAAAACGGCTTGGGTCGTTTCACAGTTTCATAGGCTCGCAGATTCAAGCTTACGGGTTTTTACCCGATGGGAGGCGAGCCGACCCCGACCCGGAAGCCGCGATTGCAGCCAAAGCCACGCGGACCCGCCCGAAGCGGTTGGTGCGCAGGCCGGGAAATGGTAAAATAAACAATGACGTCCGTGCCGGAGCGGCAGCGGGCCGTTTGATCCCGAATCGGTTTCAATTCGATCTCGAATCGATTTCGATTTGATCCCGAATCTATCTTGATCCATGTTCGACGTCAGGTTTTTTTAGTTGTCTATTCGCACTTTTGGAGGTTACAATCATGTCCGAATTTGAACGCATCAGTGAACATATTTATGTCATGCACGCGGAGCAGGAGACGGACCGTCCGCTGCTCGCGGCCGTGGCGGGCAGCAGCCGGACGCTGCTGATCGACGGGGGCAACTCGCCTGCGCACGCCGCCGCGTTCCGCGATTATTTGGCCCGGGAAGGTGTGCGCAGCCCGGACGTTATGGTGCTGACGCATCACCACTGGGACCATTCTTTCGGCTTGTCCGAGTGGAGCCTGCCCGCGATCGCCCAGCGGCAGACGGCCGAGATGCTGCGCGGCTTCGCGGCACTCCGGTGGAACGAAGAGACGCTCGGGCGCCTGATCGACGAAGGCGTCATGAGCGAGCAGACCCGGACCGATCTGCGCGCTGAGTACGAAGGAGACCTGGGCCGGATCCGGGTCGACGAACCGAACATCGTGTTCGAGCGGTTTATCGACGTGCATCTGGGCGGCCTGACGTGCGAAATCCGCTACGTGGGCGGCGACCATTCGGCGGATTCGTGCGTCGTGTACGTGAAGGAAGCAGGGACGCTGTTCCTCGGGGACGCGCTTGCGCCTTCCGTGTACGGCGGTCCGATGAAATATACGACCGGCAAGTTTCTGGCGCTGCTCGATACCGTATTCGCTTACGGCGCGGACGTGCTCGTCGAGTCCCACGGCCGCCCGGTGTCGCGCGAAGCGTTCTACGAGGACGTGCGGCGGTACGAGCTGCTGGCGCGGCAGGTGCTGCGGCACGGGCCGGATCGGAGTGCGGTAGAGCGCGACCTGCGCGCGGAGCTTGGGATCGGGGCGGATCAACCGCTGCCGCAAGATCTGGACGAAGCGACCGGGTATTTCATGCACGGGCTGGAGAAGTAGGCGGACCTTGATGGTCGGGGGTAAAAAGAAAAGGCCGGGCCGGGCGCGCGAAAGCGGCGCCGGGACCGGCCTTTTCGCTGCGGGGAGGCGTCCGCGGGCGTTCGGCGCTCTGCGTCCGCGCCGAACGCCGCGGCATCGAACCGGGCGTCGGTGGGGAACGGACGAGGCGGGCGGCGCTTACAGCCGCGAGTGCGGGCTGTTCTCCAGCGCGTCGGCCATGCTGTCGCCGTACGACAAGCCGAGCGATTCGTACGCGATCAGGATCGCGCCTGCTGCCGGCGTCAGGCGGGGCGCGGTCCAGCGGAAACGTCGGCCCGGCTGCGAGCAGATCATATCCTGCAGGCCGCCCAGCATGTAGGCGCTGCCCGCGACGCTGCCGGTCTGGGAGACCGGAATGTCCGGTCCGCCGAAGAAAGCGGCCAGCAGGTCGGAGCCGACGCCGATCTGCCGCAGCGCTTCGTCGCAGACGCGGACGGCGATCGGCGAGCCGGCTTCCGCATGGCGGGTCACGACCGGCGCGAACAAGCCGAACAGCCGGTCGCGGCGCTCCCGCGAGAGCCCGAAGCCGCGGCTGGCGGATTCCGCCAGTTCCCGCAGGTCGGACGCGCGGAAGAAGCGCAGCATGTCGCGCACGAGAGCGGCGTCGCCGGGCGTCTCCCGTCCGGCCAGCGCGTCGTAGACGGTCTCGTACCCGAGGAAGCGGGCGCCGCTGGCCGCGTAATGGCCGAAATCGTAATTGCGCAGCCATTGGCCGCGTTCCGTATGCGCCAGCAGAATCGAGCCCGTGCCCGAGGCGACGAGAATGCCCGAACCGCCGGCGAGCGCTCCGCGGTGCGCGATGACCGCGTCGTTCACGGCCCGGCTCGGGCACGCCAGCCCGAATCCGGCAGTCAGCCGTTCGGCCCACGCCCGGTCGGCTTCGTCGTCGAATCCGGCGATGCCGGCAGCGACGAACGCGACGTCTTCCGCCCGGCATTCCGCCTGGGCCAACGCTTCAAGCATCTGTTCCACGAGCGGGGCGGCGTCGGTTCGCTGCTTGGGCAGCAGATCGGCTTCGACCTTGACGTAGGCGCGGACTTCGCCCGCAAGGTCGGCGATCATGATGCGGACATTGGTGCCGCCCATATCGATTCCGGCAACGACGGAATCCGTATTGATATTTTCCAGCATGTGCAGCCTCCTTGTCGGTAAAGATCCGGACAGGCCGGAACCATTAATCGCATTGTAACCGCTTGTGGCCTCTTTCATCAAACCCGCCGCCCGGCCGCGCCGCAGCTAGTGTCGGGATTCCCGTTTTTGACCCGCATGCAAAGCGTTTCTTTCTGGTATAATGGGAATGAATGTTTGCCCGACGAAGAAGGAGGAATGCGCCGTGAAGGAAGTGCTCCGCGAGATCGAAGCCATCGCCCGCTGTTCCGAAGCGATCAGCAGTATCGAATTCAAGCATCTGAAGCTGTCCCGGGGACTGGATCTGTATCTGACGTTCGTGTGCGAATATCCGGGCGAGCCGGCCGGCACGGTGGCGGACCGGCTCAAGGTCAAGCGGGCCGCCGCTTCGCGCGCGCTGGGGAAGCTGGCGGACGACGGCTTGATCGAACTGCGCGAAGCGCCCAACCTGCGCAAGGACAAGCGGGTCTACCCGACCGAGACGGGCAAATCGGCGTATCTGTTCATCCGCGACGAAGGCGAATACGCGGATCAATCTTCGCTGCGCAGCCTGTCGCCGGAAGAAATTCCGCAGCTGCTCGACATGCTGTACCGGGTGAGGGTGAATGTGGAGAAAGACTGGCGCTTCGTGCAAAAAGGCGGGCGCCGGCCGTATATCCACGATTATTACAACCGGCTGATTGCCGCGGGCCCGGAAATGGGCGGGGAACCGGGTGCCGTGCAGCCGGATACCGGCGGGCGGGGCGGCCCGGAACTCTCTTCCGCTCCGCCGGATACCGGCGAGAAACGTTCCGCCGCCGGGCCGCCGCAAGCGCCGGCCGCTTCGGACGGGGAGCGCGAAGTCTCGCTGTGGACGTATGAAGAGAGCCGCGAGCAGGCGCGGCGCGAAGCCGAAGAACGGGCCAAGCGGCGGCAGGACACGGAGAAAGCCGGGCCCGATGAACGGGGCTGACGGGCGCTTCGCCGTCCGCCATCTTCGTTCGCCGTCTGTTCGTCCGGTCCGTTTTCCGGGCCGGGCCTGTTCGGATGCCGCGCCGCTTGTCCGCCGGCATCTTCCATTACTTTTACACGAAGAAAGGAGCGGGTACCGTTGCTGAACGTGCCGCCATCCTCTTTTATTTTGACGCCCTACGTCGCGAAGATCGCGTGCGAACCGGGCTGGAAATGGCAAAAACGCGAGCAGCCGCTCCAGAACTATGACCTGTTCTACGTCTGGAGCGGGGAAGGGCGGCTGCTGCTGAACGACGAACCGCACGAGATCGGCAAAGGAAGCTGTTTCCTGTTCCGGCCGGGCGACCATACGAGCGCCACGCACAATCCGCAGAAGCCGCTCGTGCTGACGTATATCCATTTCAATATCGAAGGAGAGACGACCGATATTCCGCATGCGTACCGCATGCTGGACGAGACGGTCGACTTCGAATATTTGCTGTCGCGCTACGTCCGCCTGCTGCTGAGCGAAGCGTACGGGGCCGAAGAAGAAGCGAAGCTGCTGCTCAAGCAGATGATGATCCAACTGCTGCGCGGCGACCGCGAACAACCGTCGGAACGCCGGGGCAGCAACCATCTGTACGAGGTCGTGCACGAAGCGGCCAACTACGTCCGGCAGCATCCGAGCCTCGCCCACCGGGTCGAAGACCTGGCCGCGCGGGCCGGATTGTCGCCGAGGTATTTTTCCGCCAAATTCAAAGAACTGGTCGGAGCCTCGGTGCAATCGTACATTATTCGCATGCGGATCGAACGCGCGCAGCATCTGCTCGGCCATGCCGGCATGAACGTCACGGAAGTGGCGGAAGCGCTCGGCTACCGGGACATTTTCTTTTTCAGCCGGCAGTTCAAGCAGTACACGGGCAAAAGTCCGTCCGAAATACGCTGACCCCGCCTTGCGGGGCGGCGGTTCCTCCCGCTCCGTTAATCGGATCTTCCGCCGCGCTGTTTAGAGAGTCACACCGCGGGGTAATGATTCGTTAGCTTTCATTCTTTAGACGCGATAGCGCGGGAATGAGGAAGGAGGAACGATCATGTTAATCAAAAGACGGATTAGCTGCGGCGCGGGGCGTACCGGGGGCAATGCCATTTTCCGCAACCGTTTGCGCCGGGTCAAAGCGGCCGAACAAAGCGAATTGTGGTTCTGATTTCTTTTCAACGTCCATAATGATCGACCATATATGCACGATGCGGCACCCGTATGCACAGTGCGCCTGTGTCCGCCGAGGCGGACGGCTTGCGCCCGAAGCCTACATATTTTCTTGCACGGCGGACGACGGCCTTGCGGCCGGGCCCGATGCGCAGGAAACCCGAAGACCTCCGGAATTTTTCCGGAGGTCTTTTTGGTGCGTGCTTCATTTCCCTTTGAGGCCGTGCGGATCTTCGGCGCAAACGGCGGGCAGCCGTTCGTACTCGAGGAACGGATCGCCCAGCTCAAGGCTGTACGCTTCCGTGTCGCTTGCGCCGACGTACAGCACCGCCCGGCCGTCCGCTTCGCGGATCAGCCCGCCGCTGAAGATGACGTCGACCAGATCGGGACGCTTGGCCGGACCGTCGGGGAAATCGCCGCGGACCGCGACGATCTTCAGCTCTGTTTTTTCCAGCGTCCACGGGTTGAGCCCGAACGTCATCGCATGATAATGCAGCATGCCGTCCGCGTCGCGGCGCGAAATATGACCGAGCACGCCGAGCATGCCGTTGCTCAGCATATGGATCTCGTTCGCGCCGCCCCATTCTTCCTTGACGAACTGGTCCCGGAACAGATGGCCGTGCAGGAAGATCGTCTCGGACAGCTCCTCGAACGATTGGATGATATTGAATCCGATAACGGCGACCCGTCCTTCCACGCCGAAAGGCCGGGAGAAGAATCCGACCGTGCCGTCGATCAGCGGCGTCAGCCGGATGTCTTTCATGTTCCACGGACCGGACTTGACGTGCGTCAAATCGTGCAGCACGCTTCCGCGGTACAGCACGGTGCGCCAGCCGTCGATTTTGCGTTCGGGTTCTTTGGAGAAGTGCAGCTGCACGCCGCCCATGATCCATTCGCCGCCGAGCCGCGTAATAAACGGGTCCTGCAGGCGGAAGCGCGGCAGATCGGCTTTGGCTTTCCAGATGCCGTTCTCGGCCGTGAAAAAGACGACTTCCGAATCTTCGGAATTGCGTTCTTCCACCCGTCCCGCCATATACCATTCGCCTTCGTTCCGGAACGGAGCCGTAATATTGTACACGTCGCGTCCGTCCACGCCTTCGAACACAAGTTTGCGGCCTTTGGTCTCGGCCGGCACGTAATCGCGCAGCAGTTCTTCGCACGTTCGGGCCGTCCATTCGCTTCGCAGCATGCTCATGAGCGTTGGCCTCCGGCCGCGGCGGCCGGCTCGTCATGCCGCAGCGGCCGCATGGCCGCCTGGGCCGTGCAGTAGGACACGATGTTCTCGGAACCCTGGTTCAGGTTCAAGCCGCGGGCGTGCAGACCGTCGTAGCAGGCGCCCGTCCGGGCGTCGATCAGCGATTTGCGCAGCGAATTGCTGCCGTGGAACCAGTCGTAACAGCGGACCGCAAAAGCGCGGTAAGCGGGATCGCCCAGCAGGTCGTACGCTTCCAGACAGGCGAGCAGCGTCTCGGCCGCTTCGATCGGCTGTTCGTCGTACGGCGCCGGAGCTTCGCCCCGGACGTACCAGCCGTCGCTGCCGATCGGCTTGAAATATCCTTCGGGCGCGGACGTTTTTTGCAGCAGAAAATCAAGGCTTTCCCGCGCGGCTTCCGCGTACTCCGTCCGGTTCGGCAGCCGCGACGCTTTGAGCAGCGCCCAGGGCAGCATGGCGTTGCCGTACGTGATCGAATCTTCGTACCAGTGCCAATCGTCTCTGCGATACGTCCGGTAGCTGCCGAGCAGCCGGCCGGCCATCTTGTCGACCAGCGCTTCGATCCGCGTGCGCGGCAGAAACTCCGGGTCCGGCGCGTCCGCGTCTCCGTAAGGAAACGCGTAGAGCAGCGCCCCGGGAGCGTCCAGTATCGAAGTCAGGCCGATTAAGGCGTACGCCATCGCCCGCGGCGAACGAATCTCCTCCAGATGCGGCAGCGCGCGGTTCAGCATGTACTTGCACGTATTTTGCAGATTGTCCGGCAGCGGACTGTCTGCGATCGCCGAGCCGAGCGCCCAGGCGCAGCGGCCCTGGCAGTCTTCGGAACCGATCGTCTCCGCGAACGAGCGGTCGTAATTCATGAAGTTCCGGAAGCTGCCGTCGTCATTTTGCGCGTGATACAGAAAAGCTGTATACGTATGCGCCAGATCCAGCGTCGTCTCGCCCGGCTGGGCCGCATAGGCCAGCGCGGCGGCGATCAGCGCCCGGGCATTGTCGTCCGACGTATAGCCGTGGAAACGGTCGGGCACGCCGAATTTGGTATGCTGAAAAATGCCGGTGTCGTCCGTCAGCCGGCGCAGGTACGACAGGGAGAGCGCGTCGGGGTTCGGGGCGGTGTTCAAACGGCACTTCCTTTGGCGGAGCAGGTGCGCAGCAGCGCCGCGTATTCGCCGGCGATATGGTTCCAGTGCATCGTGCTTCCGAGCTGGAGCGTCCGGCGTTCCATGTCCGCTTTGAGCTCCGGTTGATCGAAGACGCTCAGGATATGTTTTTCCAGCGAGACCGAATCCCGGAACTCCGCCAGCAGTCCCCGTCCGTCCGCCAGCATCTCCTGCGCATAGCGGTAAGGCGTCGAGATGACGACCCGTCCGTAGCCGATGCCGAACGCGAGCGTCCCGCTGACCGCCTGATCCTGCCCCAAATACGGGGTGAGGTAGATGTCCGACATAACGAGCGACTGCACAACTTCTTCCTGCGACAGATGCTTGTCCACGAACAGCACGTTTGTGCCGAGGCCCAGTTCCGCGACCCGCTGCTGGAGACTTTCCCGGTACACTTCGCCTTCGCGGCGCTTGATGCTAGGGTGGGTACGGCCCCAGATGATGTACAGCGCTTCGGGATGGGTAAGCACGACGCGGCTCATCGCTTCGATGACGTATTCGATGCCTTTGCCGGGACTGAGGAAGCCGAACGTGGACAGGATCTGGCGTCCTTCGTGCCCGTAACGGACTTTCAGCTGCTCGCGGCTCTCTGTCTGCACAGTCGGGACGCCGTGATGGTGCATCTCGATTTTGGTCGGCGAGATGTCGTACACGTCGGTCAAATCGGCGATTTTGTTGCGCGCCATCGTGACGACCTTGAAGCTGAGCGCGGCCAGTTCCTGCATGATCCGGCGCTGCTCCGAAGACGGGGCGGCCAGCACGGTATGAAAAATGACGATGAACGGAACGTGCAGCGCCGCGGCGAAATCGAGAATATGGCTGCCGTTGTCGCCGCCGTAGATGCCGAATTCGTGCTGGATGACGACGACGTCCGCGTCGCTCCGGTTGAGGTCATCCGCGGCCCGTAAATAATCGTCAAGCCGGTTCTGCGCGATTTTGCCGATCACTTCGCTGCGGTACGCATACGCTCTTTCGTCTTCTACCGCTATAATGGACGGGGGAGCGAAGTCGCCCAGCAGGGCCAACTGGCTCATCATATCCTGGGAAAAAACGGCCAATCCGCACTCGCGCGGCGAACTGGTTCCAACGAAAACGGCTTTGATTCCGGGCGTGGCAGGTTGGAGATTTGGATTTATCATGATAAATCCTCCTTTTCATATTTTTACATAAAACAGAACGAAAAAAAGAAATAAAGAGAGCTTTATTTCTATCAGGGGTGCATGAAAAGGAAAGGGTAAACAGAGTGATCCAGAAGAGGAGTCCGTTCGTAAGGGGAATAGATCAACGCTATCACTTGGTCGATATTATGTAAAGCAAGCAAACGTATAATGTAATGAAAATTGACAAACGGGGAGCGGTCCAAGTGAAGGAGCAGCGCCGAAACATGGATACGAAAAATAAAACGGCGATCGTGACAGGCACGTCGAGCGGGTTCGGCCTGCATATCTGTATCGGGCTGGCATCGGAGGGGGTGCGCGTAGCGGCCTGCATGCGGCGGCCGGAAGCGGCGGAGCGGCTGCTGGCCGCGGCGCGGGAAGCCGACCGCGCGGCAGGGGCGGAAGTCGCAGCGGGCAGGGACGCAGAACCTGGAGCCGAAGCCGGCGCCGTCCGGAATCGGAGCGGAGACGCCGGGAAGACGATCGAACCGCGCGGCCTGATTCCGCTCGGAACCGGGCCGGTGTCGGGCCTGATCTTCCCGGTGGCGCTTGACGTATGTGACGACGCACGCGTGACCGAAGCGGTGGCGGACATTGGCGCAGCGTTCGGGCGGATCGATATTCTCGTCAACAACGCGGGACTCGCGATGGGCGGATTCATCGGCGAAGTGCCGATGCACGGCTGGAGGGAACAGTTCGCGGTCAACGTGTTCGGCCTGATCGCCATGACCGGCGCGGTCGTCCCGTACATGCGCGAGGCCGGAAGCGGCTGCATCATCCAGATGAGCAGCGTCAGCGGCGCGATCGGCCTGCCCGGCTACGCGCCGTACGTCTCGTCAAAGTTCGCGATCGAAGGCTTCAGCGAATCGCTCGCGCTTGAGACGGCTCCGCACGGTATCCGCACTTACGTGCTCGAACCGGCGTCGTACAAGACGGAGATCTGGGACAAAGGCTTCGCCGGCATTCACCGGGCGGAGCATTCGCCGAACGAGGCGGCGCTGCAGCGGATGCTCGATATGTCGCGTGCCAGCGCGCAGAGCGGCGGCGATCCGCGCGACGTGGCGAAGCTCGCGGTGGACCTGGCGCTCGGACGGCGGGGCCGCGGCCGTTTTCGCTATGTGCTGCCGCGCGGGGCGGCCGCGCTCGTCTGGTTCAAAAAGCGGCTGCCGGACCGGCTGGTGCAGGCCGTTATGCTGCGGATTTTGCGGCGCGGCATGAAGTAAGAGACCTACCTAAGCGGCGCATGCGGAAATTCGCTGTTGCGCTGCCGCGCCAAAAGGTGTAGGGTGAAAAGCAACTGCATAACGATACGGGGGTCCGGGCGAGCCGGACTGAGATTGAAGCCGTTTGACCGCTTCTGACCGTTAATCTGATCTGGATCATGCCAGCGTAGAGAATTCGTATCCGTCCGTGAAATCGGCGGCTTTCTGCGCATTTTTATGCCGGAAAGCCGCTTTTTTGCGCTTCCGGCAGCGAAAATGCCGGGCGAACCCTCGTCGTTACCGCAGCAAACGACTATGAGCGGGGAGAATGGGACAATGGGTATCAAAAGTGAAAAGGCGCCTTCGCGGCGCAAAGGATTGACGCTGACCGACGTATTGGTCACGGTCGTCGTATCGCTCGTGCTGGGCGTCGTCTACCATCTGTGGGCATCGGTATCGAGCATCGCGGGGCTGCTGTTCGTCCAGTCGGACGAGCTGGTCTACGGCATGTGGTTCGCCGCTTCGACGCTTGCGTTTCTGTTGATCCGCAAGCCCGGCGTCGCTCTGATCGCCGAGATCGCGGCGGCGCATCTGGAGATCGCTTTCGGCAGCGCCTACGGCATCCAACTGCTGCTCTACAGCGTCGTGCAGGGGCTGGGCGCCGAATTGGTCTTCGCGGCGTTCCGTTACCGCAGCACCAGCGCTTTCGTCGCGGGCCTTGCCGGTATCGCGGCGGCCGCCGGCTCGCTGCTGGCGGACATTTATTACGGGTACGTCACGGAATACGCGACGTGGCTGCTTATTCTGAAATATTCGCTGCGGACGATCAGCGGCTTCGTCATCGCCGGGTACCTGATGTACGGCTTGGCGAAGCTGCTCGAAAAAGCCGGCGTTACCCAGTCGCTGCGGCCGGTGGAGAGGAAAGAATACGATGCGCTGGACAGCTGAACAGCCGGAGCCCAAGGTCGAATACGCCGCCGAAGCGGAGAAGCTGCGGCTGAAATTTCCCGGCACGCCGGACTTGCTGTTTCGCGATTTGTCGCTCCGAATCCGCCGCGGCGAAAAAGTGCTGCTGCTCGGCCCGAGCGGCTGCGGCAAATCGACGCTGCTGCAGGTGCTCGGCGGCATCATCCCGCGGATCACGGAAGTGCCGCTCAAGGCGGAGCGGCTGAGCGTGCCGGATTCGGCGGGCATCGTGTTCCAGGACCCCGACACGCAGTTCTGTATGCCTTACGTCGACGAAGAATTGGCTTTCGTGCTGGAGAATCTGGAAGTGCCCGCGCCGCGGATGCGGCCGCTGATCGAACAGGCGCTGCGCGAAGTCGGGCTGGACCTGCCCGACCCGCACGTCGCGATCGGCTCGCTGTCGCAGGGCATGAAGCAGCGCCTCGCGCTTGCGTCGGTGCTGCTGCTCGCACCGGACACGCTGCTGCTCGACGAGCCGTCCGCGCTGCTGGACCCGGAAGGGCGGCGCACGATCTGGGACGCCGTTCGCCGCGTCGCCGGAGGCCGGACAGTTATCATCGTCGAGCACCGGCTCGAAGAAGTGCTGGACTGGGTCGACCGGGTCGTCCTGTTCCGGGGCGACGGCACGATACTGGCCGACGGTCCGGCGGCCCTGATCTTCGGCCGCTACCGCGCGGAGATGCGCGAATACGGCATCTGGCATCCGGAAGCCTGGCACGAGGCTTACGGGGCCGGGGCGGCTCCGGCGTCCCGGCTGGCCGGCGAGCGAGGCGAGCGGCGCGCTGTCGGCGGCGCGGCGGCATCGGGCGAAGCGGCGCTCCGCGTCGCTGCGCCCGAGCGCGTCGATCAGGCGGCTGTCGCGGCTTCGGCCGGCTATGCCGTTGACGCGCAAGCCCCCGGCGTTCCGGCCGCCGCTGCCGGGCCGCGCGCATCGGCGGCTCCGGGCGAAGCCGCCGACGCGGCCCGGCCGCTGCTTCAGCTGCGCGATTTCCGCGTGCTGCGCGGCGGCAAGGCCGTCTGCGCGGCGGAATCGGCCGCCGTCCGGCCCGGCGACCTGATCGCGCTGACCGGCCCGAACGGCGCCGGCAAAAGCTCGCTGCTGCTCGGGCTGATGGGCCTGCTGCCGCATGAAGGCTCGTGCGAATACGCGGGGGAACGCCCCCCGGGCCGCCGGGCGCTGCGGGAGACGGCGGCGCGGCACGCCGCCTTCGTGTTCCAGAACCCCGAGTTCCAGTTCGTGACGAACCGGGTGCTGGACGAAGTGTCGTTCACGCTGCGCAGCGAAGCGGCGGAGAGCGGCGCGGCCCGCGGCAGCTGGCGCGCCCGCTGGTTCGGGCGCAGCCGACCGGACGGCGAAGCGGAAGCCGGCATTCTGCGCCGGGCTTCCGACTGCCTAGACGTTTTCGGGCTTGGCGATTATGCCGAGCGCCATCCGTACCTGCTGTCGCTCGGCCAGAAGCGCCGGCTCAGCGTCGCTTCGGCTATCGTGTCGGACAAGCCGCTGCTGCTGCTCGACGAGCCGACGTTCGGCCAGGACGCACGCAACGCGTTCGCGATTCTGGATCTGTGCGAGCGGCTGCGCGCTTCCGGCCATGCCGTGCTGATGATTACGCACGAGATGGAAATCGCCGAGCGGCTGGCCACGCAAATCTGGCGGATCGAAGACGGCCGGCTGGCCTCGATCGAACAGACGGGCCGCTCCCGCGCCGACGGGCTGCGGCTGTCGAAGGAGGTACGTCCGTGAACGGATTTTTCGAACCGGCCCGCACGACGTGGCTGCACCGGGCCAACCCGGCGCTCAAGCTGCCGCTGTTCCTGCTGCTGTTCGCTTTGACGGTGCTGACGCACCGGATCGACGCTTCGTTTTATCTGGCCGTCGTATTTCTGCTGCTGCTGTTCGCCGCTTCCGGTTATCCGGCCTGGAAAACGGCGCTGCTCGCTTCGGGCTTCGCGCTGGCGTTCGCTTCCGCTTCGCTGTCGATGATCCTGTTCGGCAAAGGCACCGAGATCTGGTGGTCGCTTGGTCCGATCTCGATCTCGCAGGAAAGCTTCTATCGCGGCCTGCATCTGGGCTTCCGCTCGATCGCGTTCGGCTGCCAGGGGCTGCTGTTCGTGCTGACGACCCGCTCGACCGACCTGTTCTACGCGCTGATGCAGCGCCTGAAGCTCAGCCCCAAATACGCCTACAGCTTCATGGCGTCGCTTCGCCTCATGCCGATGGCGCTGGAGGAGCTGCGCATCCGGCGCGACGCCCTTGCCGTGCGCGGCACCGGAGGCGCCGGACGGGGCTTCGCGCCCGCGGCGCTGCTGCGCCTGCCGGAGCTGTACGCGCTGCCGCTGCTGGCGCAGAGCATCCGGCGCGCCCAGCGTACCGCCGTCGCGATGGAAGTGAAGCGCTTCGATGCCGAGCGCCGCAGAACCTACTATTATCCGTCGCCGGTTACGCGCAGCGATGCGGCCGTATTCCTGCTGCTCGCCGGAGCGGCTGCCGCCGCGCTGCTGCTGGCGCAGCTGGTGCCGGTGTTCGGGCTCGGCGACATGCGGACGAGTCCGTGAACGGGCTGCGTTCCGGGCTGCCGCAAAACCCTGCTGCTCCGAATGGAGCGGCAGGGTTTTTGTTCGGGCCAGGCCTGCGCGCGTTACTGTCTTTTTGCATACTATCGATCTTTTCGCATTCTCCATATCTATATGCACGTCCATACGCACACCCCCCGCACCCCGCACGTTCCCCGCCCCCGCGCAGCGAATCCTCATACCGCTATTTCCCGATTTTCCGCCTTTTTTGCAAACGAACGAATCCTCGTGTTCTTATTCGCTCCCATTCCGTCGATTCAGGCCGATTTCGGACAAATAACGCTGCTGCGATTCGTTAGTATGCAGTAAAAGCGTTTTTATCGCCGAATAGCGTGACCCGGGTTCGTTAGGTGAGGCGAAAGCCGCGAATTTTTCCGAATGTCCCCCACCGTCTGCGGCAGCCTGACCAGAACGCGGGCCAGTCCTTCTTTTTCCCCGAATCCGCACAAAATCCGTCCTGCCCAAGCAGAGGTTTCGCTCTTTTTCCCACAGGCTTCGATCGACGTCCGTTTGAGCGGCTTCACCCGCGGCTTTCCGTTCCGGATATTCATTTAATACTTTCAATTTTTCAAGTATATGGTATCATCAGGACGGAAGGACGACGCATTTGCGCAAGCTGCGTTCGTTCAATCGTTTGCACAAAATTCCGTTTGCGCTTCGTGCGTTTTATTGCGAAATTTCCCGGCAAATGGAGATTCCAAATGGCTCGCTCGGGTTAAACATGTTATATGTGGTTTTATACTGTCTCGCTGATTTGCATTCCCGTTCTGCTATCCTGGCAAGTCGCAACCGCCCGTTCGGGCACTTACACATCTGCGGAGAATGCTCCGCCACGCGCACAGTCGTATATATTGCCGAGGAGGTTCGTCTGAATGAAGAAAAAAGAAATGATCGCCATGCTGCTGGCCGGCGGACAAGGCAAGAGATTGAAAGGCCTGACGAAGTCTTTGGCAAAGCCTGCCGTATACTTTGGAGGAACGTACCGCATCATCGACTTCCCGCTTAGCAACTGCACGAATTCCGGTATCGACACTGTAGGCGTGCTGACCCAATACGAACCGCTCGTGCTGCATTCTTACATAGGGGTCGGAAGCGACTGGGACATGGACCGCAAAAACGGGGGCGTGTTCGTCCTGCCTCCTCACGAACGCGAAGACGGAAGCAGCTGGTACCGGGGAACGGCCGATGCCATCTCGCGGAACCTGAAGTTTATCGACCAATACGACCCGGAGCATCTGCTGGTCCTGTCGGGCGATCACGTGTACAAGATGGATTACACGAAGCTGCTCGACTACCATAAGGAAAAAGGCGCGGACTGCACCATTTCCGTCATTAACGTGACTTTGGAAGAAGCGCCGAGCTTCGGCATGATCAATACCCACGAAGATTTGAAAATTTACGAATTCGACGAAAAACCGAAGCAGCCGAAAAGCACGTTGGCTTCGATGGGCGTCTACATTTTCAAATGGGACGTGCTGCGCAAATACCTGACAGAAGATATCGACAAGCCGGATTCCGAATCCGCGCACGACTTCGGCAAAGACATCGTACCGAAGATGCTGGCCGATGACCTGTCGCTGTACGCGTATCCGTTCCAGGGCTACTGGCGCGACGTGGGCACGATCCCGAGCCTGTGGGAAGCGAACATGGACCTGCTCAACGACGATCCGGAACTGAACCTGAACGATCCGGAATGGCGCATCTACACGCGGAACCCGAACGAGCCCGCGCAGTACATCGCCCCGAACGCCAAGCTCAAGAACTGCATGGTTAACGAAGGCTGCACCGTCTACGGCGAAGTCGATCGTTCCGTCCTGTTCTACGGCGTCGAAGTCGGCGAAGGCAGCGTCATCACGGAATCGGTCATCATGCCGGAAGTGAAGATCGGCAAGAACGTGCGTATTCACCGCGCGATCGTCGATCAGGGCAAAGTGATCCCGGACAATACCGTGATCGGCGCCGACCGCGAAGACGACAGCGAAATTTTACTTATAAACGGCGACTCGCCATATTGATCCGATAGGATCAGCCCGCGAGAACTAGTCGCCGTCAAACGGCGACTCGCCATATTGATCTGATAAAGATCAGCCGCGAGAGATTGTCGCCGTCAAACGGCGATTCACCCTACTGATCCGCTAGGATCATAGGTGGGGAATTCATCGCCGTAAACGGCGACTCGCCTTACTGATCCGATAGGATCAGCCTGCGATAACTAGTCGCCGTCAAACGGCGACTCGCCATACTGATCCGATAGGATCAGCCTGCGATAATTAGTCGCCGTCAAACGGCGATTCACCCTACTGATCCGTTAGGATCATAGGTGGGGCATTCATCGCCGTAAACGGCGACTCGCCATATTGATCCGATAGGATCAGCCCGCGAGAACTAGTCGCCGTACCGACTTACCGAACGCCAACGGGCGATTACGCCATCTCGCGAACCGCACCGAGCACATAGCACGATTTTCGAACCAAAGAAAGCAGAAAAGGGACGGTGGAACCATGAAACTCATGGGTGTAATCAACTTGGACCACGAACTGGACCAACTCAGCGAATTAACCTACTTCCGCGCGGGCGCGGCCGTTCCTTTTGCGGGACGTTACCGCCTGATCGACTTCGCGCTCTCCAACATGATGAACGCGGGCGTGCAGGATATCGCGCTGTTCGTACGGCGCAAATACCGCTCGCTGCTCGATCACCTCGGCGAAGGCGGACCGTGGGATCTCAACCGCAAACGCGGCGGATTGTTCATCCTGCCTCCGGACTGGCATGACCCGACCGACATTTCCGTCGGCGACCTGCAGCATATGCACAACAACCGCGACTTCTTCGCCCGCAGCACCGGCGAATACGTCGTACATTCGGGCAGCCAGCATTTGTCCAAAGTCGACTTCTGCGACCTCGCCGCCAAGCACAAAGCTTCGGGCGCGGACGTCACGGTCGTGTACAAGCACGTGGACCTGCTTGAGCCGGAACACGATGCCTGCTTCCGGGTAGAAGTGGGCGAAGACGGCTTCGTGAACGGCATCCATAACGAGAAGGGGCATCACAACCTCTACATCGAGCTGTTCATTATGGAAAAAGGCTTGTTCATGCAGCAGATGGAATACTGCATCGCGCATGGCGACAGCTACTTTTTCCGTGACGCCATCCTGCGCAATCCGGCCGGCCTCAAAATCGCGGGTTACGAGTACACCGGATACCACGCGGTCATCAACTCGATCGAAAGCTACCATAAGAACAGTCTCGAACTGCTCGATCAGGACAAATACAAGCAGCTGTTCTCGCCGGATCAACCGGTGCAGACGAAGATCAAATACGAAGCGCCGACCAAGTACCTCGAAGGCGCCGACGTACGCAACTCGCTGGTTGCCAACGGCTGCCAGATCGCGGGCGAAGTCGACACAAGCATTTTGTTCCGCGGCGTCAAAGTCGAAAAAGGCGCCAAAGTCGTCAATTCGATCATCATGCAGAAGTGCGTGATCGAAGCGGGCGCGATCGTGGAGAACGTCATTCTCGACAAAGACGTGCTCGTCACCGAGAACCGCACGCTCGTCGGCGACTCGCGCAAACCGTTCGTCATCGCCAAGCGAAGCACGCTTTAGCAAATATTTCAAAAATTCGGAATCGCCCGGCAAGAAACCCAGCTATAAAAAATCCGGGCGATTAACCGATAATAGTATCAAACCCACGGGTCTTCTGGGCCGCCTCCATGTTTGGAGCGCGGTGGTGGAAGGCTTTTTTGCATCTTGATCCACGCCTACTGGTACTTCGACAGCTGAGTCGTTACAGACAAAACCATACTTTATTTGTCCGTCGCCGGACGTGACCGGCCAGACGGGAAAGGGGCTCAACCCATGTTCACCGATAAAGAGAAATTCAAAATCGAGTTCAAGCAGAGGCTGATCGGCAACAGCGGCCGCCAAATGCACGAAGTGTCCGAGGACGACGTCTACGCCGCGCTCGGCAGCATGATCCGCGAACGGATCGGCCAGGATTGGGCCGCGACGAACCGCGCCTATACGGAACACGGCGAACGCCAGGTTTACTATTTTTCCATGGAGTTCCTAATGGGCCGCCTGCTTGGCAACAACCTGCTGAACCTGGGCGTGCTGGAACTGGTTCGCGAAGGCCTCGGCGAGCTGGGCTGGGATCTGGAAGACATCGAAGAATACGAAGCCGACGCGGGACTCGGTAACGGAGGGCTTGGCCGCTTGGCCGCCTGTTTCCTCGACTCGCTCGCTTCGCTCGGCTATTCCGGACACGGCAACGGCATTCGTTACCGCTACGGCTTGTTTGAACAGAAGATCATCGACGGCCATCAGGTCGAACTGCCGGATTACTGGCTGCAAAAGGGCAACGTCTGGGAAGTGCGCCGCGGCGACAAAAAAGTCAACGTCCGCTTCTGGGGGAACGTCGAGAGCCATGAACAAAACGGCCGCCTCGTGTACGAGACCAAAAACGGCGAAGACGTCTGGGCGGTGCCTTACGACGTGCCGATCGTCGGCTACGAGAATTCCGCGGTCAACACGCTGCGTCTGTGGAGCGCCGAATCGGCTGCCGATCCGACGCGCGGCTTCGGAGGCAACTATTACAATTTCCTGGACTACAAGCGTTCGGTCGAGACCGTGTCCGAATTCCTCTACCCGGACGATTCCCAATACGAAGGCAAGCTGCTGCGCCTGAAGCAGGAATATTTCCTCTGTTCCGCCGGCCTGCAGAGCGTGCTGCGCACGTTCGACAAACTGCGTCTACCGCATGACCGCCTGGCCGACAAAGTCGCGATCCATATCAACGATACGCATCCGACGCTGGTCATTCCGGAGCTGATGCGCATCCTGATGGACGAAAAGGGCTTCGGCTGGGAAGACGCCTGGAGCATCGTGACGCGCACCGTGTCCTACACGAACCATACGATTTTGAGCGAAGCGCTCGAAACGTGGCCGGAGCAGATGATCCGCGAACTGCTGCCGCGCGTCCACATGATCATCGAAGAACTGAACAAACGGTTCTGCGCCTCGCTGCTGGAGCAGTACCCGGGCGACCAGGAGCGCGTGTCGCGCATGGCGATCATCGAAGGCGGGCAGATCAAGATGGCGCATCTGGCGATCCACGGCAGCCACAGCATCAACGGCGTGGCCGCGCTGCACACGGATATTCTCAAGAAGCGCGAAATGAAAGACTTTTACGAACTGTACCCGGAACGTTTCAACAACAAGACGAACGGCATCACGCACCGCCGCTGGCTGATGCACGCCAATCCGGAACTGGAGAACCTGCTGGAAGAGACGATCGGCTCCGCCTGGAAAAAGCAGCCCGATCAGCTGAACGAACTGCTCAAGCATACCGGCGACGCCGTCGTGCAGGAGAAGATTCGCAGCGTCAAGCGCAAAAACAAAGAGCGTCTGGCCGCGTATATTCATAAGAAGCACGGCGCGACCGTCGATCCGAATTCGATCTTCGACGTGCAGGTCAAGCGGCTGCATGCGTACAAGCGCCAACTGCTGAACGCGCTGCATATTATGGATCTGTACAACCGGATCAAGGAGAATCCTGCGCTCGACCTGACGCCGCGCACGTTTATTTTCGGCGCCAAAGCGGCTCCGGGTTATTATATGGCCAAGCAGATCATCAAGCTGATCAACAATATCGCGGACACCGTCAACAACGATCCGCAGACCAAAGATCTGCTGAACGTATTTTTCCTGGAAAACTACTCCGTCTCGCTGGCCGAAAAAATCGTGCCGGCGGCCGACGTGAGCGAACAGATCTCGACCGCGGGCAAAGAAGCTTCGGGCACCGGCAACATGAAGTTCATGATGAACGGCGCGTTGACGATCGGCACGCTCGACGGCGCCAACGTCGAAATGTACGAATCGCTCGGCGACGAAGGCATGTACCTGTTCGGACTGCGGATCGAAGAAGTCGAGCAGTATTACCGCGAAGGCGGCTACTCGGCGCAGGGAATCTATAACAGCGACGATCGTGTCAAAAAAGTGCTGGATCAGCTTATTCAGGGCCCGTTTTGCCAAAACGGCCAGAGCTTCGATTCGATCTACCATTCGCTGCTCAGCCACAACGACGAATACTTCGTCCTGCGGGATTTCGCGGACTACGCGCAGGCGCAGGAGCAGATCGGCATCGATTACCGGAACACGAAACTGTGGACGGAAAAAGCGATTCTCAATATCGCCAAATCCGGCCGTTTCGCCGGCGACCGCACGATCGGCGAATACGCGTCGGACATCTGGGGCATCAAGCCGGTCGGCGTCGGTAGCCGCCTGACCACGCGCTGATCCAATTTTTTTGCACAGCCGCTCACTCAATAGAAACGGAAGCCGCTCTTTTCGGAGAGCGGCTTTTTGCCATGATTTGGACAAAGAGGCGGCAATAAGCGCGCACGTTTGGAAATAACTTGCTTCTTGCGGCAGGAATTCGTACAAAGACGCCGAATCCTATCTCTAACGCGTAAAAGCTTGCCGTTTCCCAGTCGTGGATCGAGTCCGGTTCGTTATTCGATCATCCCGTTACCTGAACTTTTTGCAGAGGAGCGAGCCCCATGAAGATCAGATTCGCCCAACCTGAAGATGCCGCCGGCATTGCTCAGGTTCATGTCGACAGCTGGAAAACGACGTACAAAGGCATTATCGCGGACGCTTATCTGGATAAGCTGTCCATGGAAGAACACCGCACCCGGTGGGAGAAGCGCCTGAGCCAACCCGAACCCGGAGAAGGCGTGCTGGTCGCCGAGAACGAACGCGGCCAGGTGTGCGGCTTTCTCGATTACGGCGTAGACCGCGAAACGGGCAGGGCGCAGGAGGCCGAGTTGTACGCCGTGTACCTGCTGCAGAGCGAACAGCGCAAAGGCATCGGCCGCGCCATGTTCGGGGTACTGCTGGAGGAGCTGCGCAAAAAAGGCTACCGTTCGCTTATGGTTTGGGTGCTGGAACAGAACCCGGCCGTTCGTTTTTACCAAAAGCTCGGCAGCGAGGAAATTGAACGCAAAGAGATCCGGATCGGGGAGCAGTCCTTTACCGAGATCGCTTTGCATTGGCCCGATATCGTTCAGCTCACGATCTGAAGGGAAGAGTGCGACTCCTCATGACTTTTCATCTTGATGCGCAAACGGTCTATATTTCGCTCATTTGCGGACATCTGCTTACTGTCGTTTTGCTGAGCGCTTATCGTCGAAGCGAGAGCCGGGATCACTCGATCTCGCTTTTTTTTACCGCCAAGCTGCTGCAGTCCGGAGCCTGGGCGCTGATGCTGCTCAAAGATCAGATCGGTCCGCTGGCCGTCCTCTCGCTGTCCAATACGCTGCTGTTTCTCGGAACGGCGCTCGAAGCCGCGGCTCTGCTGCGGCTTCAGGGAGCGCTGACGCCCCGGGCGAAGCGGATCGGGACGGCAGTGGTGCTGTCGGCCGTTTTGTCGTTCCATGCGGCTATGCTGCTGTACAATGAGGAAGCCGTGCGCATCGTGATCGCTTCCGTGTTCTCGGCCGCGCTGATCGCGCCGCCGGCGCTTCGGCTGCTGGCCGTGCGGGAGGCGCCGGCGCTGCGCAGGCTGATGGGCGTTCTCTACGCCTTCGTCGCCGCCGCGCTGCTGATCCGGGCTTCATCCGCCCTGTTGGGCGACGGAGCCGGAGCGCTGCTGTCCGCAAGCGTCAGCCGCAGCCTGTTCTCGCTTGCCGCCTACCTCACGATGATGCTGGCCAATACCGGCTTCGTGCTGCTCGCCAAGCAAAAAGCGGACGAAGAACTGCTGCGGCTGGCCAGCCTCGACGACCTCACCCAGATCTGGAATCGGCGTACTTTTCTGAACAAAGCGGGCGTCGTATTGGATCAACATGCCAAGCGCGGTTGTCCGGTGTCTTTTCTGCTGTTCGATATCGACGGCTTCAAACGGATCAACGATACGTACGGGCACGATATCGGCGACCGCGTGCTGCGGGAGATGAGCCATATCGTCTCGCGGCAGCTTGGGCCGGCCGACCTGTTCGGGCGCTACGGCGGCGACGAGTTCGCGATTTTGCTGCCGGGCTTCAACGAAGCCGAATCGACGCTGCTGGCCGAACGCATCCGCGCGGCGGTGACCGCTTCGGGCACGTATACGCTGAGCATCGGCGCGCTGACGTTCGTGCCCGAACACCGCTCCGAACTGGAGCGGGTGTACAAATGCTGCGACCTGGCGCTGTACGAAGCGAAGAAGCATGGACGCAACCGGGTGCATCGCGCGGAAAAAGAGTACGCGTCGCAAGAAATGCCGGATACGCAGGCCGTGCATATATGAAGCGAAATAGCCCAAAACGGAACTTGAAACAGGTATTTATATAATTTTCAGGAAATTTCGCAAAAAATGATGATTTTTCATCTTTGCCGTGCTAAGATACGTTTTGTTTCAATATGTCGGAATTTTCATTTCGGCATCATGATGCCAAACGATCGAAGGAGGGCGAAGAGATGAAAACGAAAAACGGAGCCGCCGCAGCCAAACTTCCGCTGGAGCGCGAATTCAATCTGTTCCGTTTGACCTGGCCGATATTCCTGGAAGTCTTTCTGTTCATGTTGATGGGGATCACTGATACAATGATGTTGAGCGGCGTATCGGATGATGCGGTAGCGGCCGTCGGTGCGGCCAACCAGGTCATCTCGATCGCCATCCTCATTCTTGAAGTCGTGGGTAACGGCGCCGCTATCGTTATCGCGCAATATTTGGGAGCCCGCAACCATTACGAGGCCGCCAAGATTTCCGGCTTGTCGCTGACGCTCAATCTGATGCTGGGCCTGACCATGAGCGCGTTCTTCCTCGTGTTCGGCCATCATATGATGGTTGCGCTGAACCTGCACGGCGATATTCTCGCCTACGCCAAGTCGTATATGCATATTGTCGGCGGCGCGATTTTCCTGCAGGCGCTGATCAATATGCTGTCGGCCACGATCCGGACGTACGGACAGACGAAGCTGACCATGTTCGTGGCGCTCGGGATGAACATCCTGAGCGTGGCGGGCGGTTACGTCATGATCTTCGGTCACCTCGGCTTCCCCGCGATGGGCGTCGAAGGGGCCGCGATCTCCACGGTGATCAGCCGCGCCGTCGCGGCGGTCGTGCTGTTCTGGATGCTGTACCAGGTCATGGAAGTCCGTATCCAATTCAAGTTCTACATTAACCTCACCCGCGAATATATTATGAAAATTTTGCGGATCGGCGTGCCGTCCGCGCTGGAACAAATTACGTACCAGTCGTGCCAGATGATCTTCTTCTTCTACGCGACGTTCCTCGGCGCCCAGGCGCTGGCCGCGCGACAATACGCGACGAACATCTCGATGTTCATCTATCTGTTCGCGGTCGCCGTAGCGATCGGAACAGGCATCATCGTCGGCCGCCTCGTCGGCGCGAACCGCAAGGAAGACGCTTACCATCAAGTGTGGAGCAGCGTCAAACGGGCGCTCGTCATCACCGTGATCGTCGATCTCGTCGTGATCCTGCTGCGTCATCCGCTCGTGGGCCTGTTCACCGACGACGCGGACATTATCCGCATGGCAACGCAGGTGCTCGTGCTGAGCATTGTACTGGAGACGGCCCGGACGTTCAACATGATCGTCATCGGTTCGCTCCGCGCCGCCGGCGACGCCAAGTTCCCGGTCTACGTCGGACTCGTCTCGATGGTCGGCATCAGCCTTCCGCTCGGGTACGTGCTCGTGTTCCAGATGAATATGGGCCTGCCCGGCATCTGGCTCGCGATCGCGGCCGACGAATGGATCCGGGTAGCCGTCATGTACATGCGCTGGAAGAGCCGGGTCTGGAAAAAGCATTCGCTGATCGAGCATCACGAATCGGAGCAGGGCGAGAACCGCACGTCTTCTCCGGCTCCGTCAGCTTAAATCCGGCACGGCCCGCATAAAGCCTGTTTTCTTTCCTCCACCGGGGATAAGGGAAGCAGGCTTTTTTGTCGTTTCAAAAGAAAAACCCGTCATAAAGAGACAAGCGCACTTTTGAAGTGTAATAACATTACGTATACCCGAACTTACATAGCGGTCGCCGGACGGAATTTTGGAAAGCGTTTGCGGATCGGCCGCTCGACGAACGAAGGGAGAGAACAAAATGAAGGTATGGGTCATTTGCGAAGATCGCTGGCATCCCGCGGACACGATCCGGCAGGGCTTGGCGCAGCTGGACGAGAACGAATTCCAATTTACGCTGACCGACCGCGTGGAAGAGTTCGATCCCGCGCGCCTGGGTGATTATCCGGTTGTGCTGGTGTGCCGTTCGAACAGCCAATCGGACGAGGAAAAAGCGTACTGGATGAACGAAAACGTCCAGCAGGCGTTCGAGCATTACGTCGAGCGCGGCGGGGCACTGCTGGCCGTGCACGCAGGCACCGCCGGCTATGACAAGGAAGAAGGGCTGTTCCGCCGTCTGCTGGGCGGCGTGTTCACGCATCACCCCGAAGCGTGCGAAGTGACGATCCGGCCGGACAAGCAGCATCCGATCGCGGCAGGCATCGAAGAATTCGCCGTGCACGACGAACACTATTTTATGGAATGGGAAGATCCCGTCGCGGACCTGATCATGACGACGGTATCGAAGCACGGCGCCCAGCCGGGCGGCTGGACGCGCACTTACGGGCGCGGCCGCGTGGCCGTGCTGACGCCGGGGCACGAGCTTGGCGTATGGACGCATCCGAGGTATTTGCGCCTGCTGCGCAGCGCGCTGTACTGGTGCGCCAAGCAGGCGCCGGCCGGGCAGTCGATCTAAGGCCGCCCAAGCAGCAATCCAAGAGGAGGAAGAGAGCATGGACAGAACCGCATGGATTTTGAATTTGCGCGAACCGTTCGGAGCGGCATTGGGACGGGAACTGGTATCCCGCGGCTGGAACGTGATCGGCGGCGACCCCGCGCCTTCCGAAGCAGGGGCAGAGCGCCAGCCCGGTACGGACAACGGAAACGGAACGCCGGGCGAATCGGCCGAGCAGAGAGCGGCCGACGACGGCTGGGGCGGCACGATCGCTCCCGCTTCCGAGGCGCCGGCTCTTCCGGGCAGCGCGGTCGAAGTTTCCTCCGAAGCTTCTATTGAAGCATCCACCGAAGCATCCAAAGAAGCATCCACCGAAGCTTCCTCCGAGCCGCCGCGGAGCGGCTGGACGCACGGCTCGCATATCGGCGAGAACCGCGACATTCCGACCGGCACCGGCACGTCGGGACTGGACGATTTTGAAGGTTCGGTCGCTTTCGGGCCGGAGACCAACGCCCGCCCGAAGCTTGGAGCCAGCGATCCGGCTTATGCCGAAGAAGACGAACGCCCCGCTCACGGAGCGGACCCGAACGCGTCGAACGCGGCCGGAGCTTTTGTCGCGGCGGAAACTGAGCCTTCTGCGGAGCAGGCGCCGGAAGCGGCGCATAGGCTGCAATACGCCGAGCGGCCGCCCGGCGGCGCGGAGCGCGGCGCAGAAGCGGCGCCGCCGGCCGCTGCCGGAAGCGCGGCGGAGCCTTCCGCTGCGGTTGCGGACACCGCGCAGCGGCTGCCGGAGCACGGCCGGCTGCATGTCGTGCCGCTGGATGCGCGGCAGCCCGGCGCGCTGGGCGAAGCGGCGCGCCTGACGGCCGAGCTCTCGGGCCGCCTTGATCTGCTGGTGTTGAATGCGGGCGAGATCGCGCCCGGGGCTGCCGCTTCGCCGCAGCCGGGCCTGCCGCAGGGCGGCCCGGATGACGCTGTAGCCGGCGCTTCGCTGCCGGCCGCGGCGGACAGCGGCGCCGAAGAGACGACGGACGGGCGTCTCGGCGATTACGAGACGTACGCGCTGACGCCGCTGCGCGCGGTCGAGCGGCTGCTGCCGCTGATGGAAGGCGCAGACGGGTTGAAGCGCATCTGCTTCGTCTCGTCGCGCGAAGGCAGCATCTCCGCAGGCGAGCATGCGGGGCCGATCGGCCGCGCCATGGCCCATACGGCGCTGCATATGCAGGCCCGCCTGCTGTTCAACGACCTGCGCCGGGACGGCTACACGTTCCGGCTGTACGATCCCGGCTTGATGCCGAAGCCTGCGGGCGATTCACATGCGGGCGAAGCTTCGGCGGCGTCGAACGCGCCGATGACTTCGCTGCCGGCTTCGATCGCGGAAGCCGCGCGCTTTGCCGCCGGATTTTTCGCCAATCCGCATGCCAACGAAGACCGAATCGTACTGACGGGAAGCCGCGGCGAAGAATGGCCGTTCTGAGAGGAGCCGATGACAGATGAATGCACATAACGCCGTGATTACCGGCGCGGACCGGGGACTCGGATTCGCGCTGGCCGAAGGACTGCTTGAACGCGGCTGGCGCGTATTCGCCGGCAGCTATTTGCCGCATTGGCCGCAGCTCGCCGAGCTGCGGGAACGTTACCCCGACCTGTTGGTCATTCTGCCGCTCGACGTGTCTTCCGACGCTTCCGTGCAGGCCGCCGCGGCGGCTGTGGAAGAACGGACGCGCAGCATTGATCTCTTAATCAACAACGCGGGCGTCATTACGGACAAGAACGAAGATGCGATTCGTGTCCCGCAGGATTACGAAGAGATCATCCGCCTGTACCAGGTCAATTCGCTTGGACCCGTACGAACGAGCGAAGCTTTCCTGCCGCTGCTGGAACACGGCGAACTCAAGCGGCTGTGTTACGTTTCGTCCGAAGCGGGCAGCATCGGCAAAGCCGAGCGAACCGCCTGGTTCGCCTACTGCATGTCCAAAGCCGCGCTCAACCGCGGTATCCGCCACCTGTTCGGCCGCCTGCGCCCGGACGGCTACACGTTCCGGCTGTACCATCCCGGCTGGATGCGCACCTACATGTCCGGCGAACGCAACGCCGAAGCCGAACTGGAACCGTCCGAGTCGGCCGCGCCCGCGCTGGACTACTTCCTCGGCAGCACGCTGCCGTGGGACGATAAAGCGCACGCGATCGACGAAGACGAACTCGTCATGCGCGACTGGCAGGGGCGGGAGTGGCCCTGGTAGGGTGCGGAGAATGAAAAAGAAGCCGTCCGCGTTGGCGGACGCTTCTTTTTGCCAATGCGGACGGAAGATCCGAACATGCTAACGAACTCTGATCCCGCTATTTGCGCCCCAGCTCGTTTTTACGTCTACTAACGAATCGTCATCACGCTATTTGCTCCAAAATCGCTTAAATCGACCTAATTGCATTCAATAAGGATACGTCGATTCGTTAGATGACGAAAAACGCCGAATAAGAGCAAATAGCGATAGCAGGATTCGTTAGAACTTCGGGCAGCCGTGTCTGCCTTCGCTTGGGACTGGCGATCTGACGATTTAATGATCTGACGGTTTGACGATCGAACGATTTGATAATCGAAACTACGAAACAAACCCGACCCTCCATAGGGAGAGTCGGGTTTGTTTGCATGCTTACTGCCCATCTTGCTATCTGCTTTTCCGTTCCCGGCCCCGCCTATTCCCAGGAAGAAATCGTCGTCAGCTTCCCGGTAAGCGTGTAAGGTCCGAAGCCGGCCGGCAGAATGAAGTGGTCGCCTTTGGACAGTTCGTATTCGCCGGATTCGCTGTGCAGGGTGCCGGCGCCGTCCAGAATGCTTACGATCGTGTAGCGCTCGCGGGCGTCGAATGAGGCGCTGCCGTCGACTTCCCATTTTTGCACGGTGAAAAAGTCGTTCGAGACGAATTTGGTCACGGTCACGCCGTCGAGGCGATCGGTCTCGTACGCGCCGCCGGTGTAGGACTGGGGCACGGTGGTCACTTCGATCGCTTTTTCCAGATGCAGCTCGCGGCCCTGGCCGTTGGCGTCTGTGCGGTCATAGTCGTACACGCGGTACGTCGTATCGGAACTTTGCTGCGTTTCCAGCACGACGATGCCTTTGCCCAGCGCATGAATCGTACCGCTTGGCACGTAGAAGAAATCGCCCGGCTTCACTTCGATTTGCGTCAGCAGCTTTTCCCACTGGCCGGCTTCGATCATCGAACGCAGCTCTTCATGCGACTGCGCGTTATGGCCGTAGATGATCGACGAGCCCGGTTCGGCATCGACGATGTACCAGCATTCGGTTTTGCCCAGCTCGCCGTTCTCGAACTGCCGCGCGTACGCGTCGTCCGGGTGGACCTGAACCGACAGATCGTCGGAAGCGTCGAGGATTTTGGTCAGCAGCGGGAACACGTCGGACTCCGAATCGCCGAACAGCTCCGGATGGTCGACCCACAGATCGCCCAGCTTCGTGCCCGCGTAAGGGCCGTTATGTACGACGCTTTGTCCGTTCTTGTGGCCCGATACCGCCCAGCATTCGCCGGTCTTGTCGTTGGGAATCTCGTAGCCGAACAGCGTGTTCAGCTTGGTTCCGCCCCAGATGCGTTCCTGGAAAACGGGCGTCAGAAAAATCGGTTCGTTCATGGGTTATACGCTCCTTTGGCTTGTGGATTTGAAGATTGCGGATTTGTACAGGGTAGATTCGAAGCGGGATTGCAGGGTACCTGCCGCCTTGTTATTACCCGTTCCGCAGCGTTAATACGCCTGATGCACGAGCGAAGCCGCACCGATCAGGCCGGCATTCTGGCTCAGCGCCGCGGGAACGATCTCCGTGCGGCGTCCGGCCGGGCTCAGCGCGTGCTCCGAGACGTACGATCGAATCGCGTCCAGCAGCGGTTCGCCGATCTGCGACACGCCGCCGCCGATAACGAGCAGCTCGGGATCGAGCGTGTTGATCAGCGAGACGCAGCCCATGCCGAGGCGCCGGTAAGTGGTTTCGATCAGCTGCTTCATCGGTTCGTCGCCGCCCGCGGCCAGGTCGAACGCTTCCTTCGTGCCGACCGGCCGGCCCAGCAGCTCCGACGCCTGGCGCGCGATGGCCGTGCCGGAAGCGATCTGTTCCCAGTAGCCTTCGGTGCCCGCCGCGCCCGGCTCCACCATGATGTAGCCGACGTCGCCCGCGTTGCCGGATGCGCCCGTGATCAGCCGTCCGTGCATGTAGATGCCCGCGCCGATACCCGTGCTCACCGTGATAAAAATAAAGTTGTCCGCATCCCGCGCCGCGCCCAGCCATTTCTCCGCCAGCGCCGCTGCCGTCGCGTCGTTCTGGAAATGGACCGGCCATGCGCCGAAATGCTTGCGCAGCTCCTCGACGACGCCAAATCCGTGCCAGGTGGGCAGATTGGGCGGGCTGTCGAGCCGTCCGTGCTTGGCGTCGAGCGGTCCCGGCGCGCCGACTCCGATGCCTTTGACGTCGGACGGGCCGATATTTTGCTGCTCCAGCAGTTCGTTTACCGCGGCCGCCGTTTCTTCGATCAGCGCCGCCGGCGTTTTGTCCGGGTCCGTCTTGAGCGACTGCTGCGCCAATACGGTGCCTCTGTCGTCGACGAGCCCTACCGCTATTTTGGTGCCGCCGATATCGATTCCGATTGCGATCATGCGTATCTGCCTCCCATATGCGTTGGTTTAACTTGACAAAACTTGACGAAATTCATTTCTGTCAAGTAACATGAGACCAGCATAGCATATTTTCGAGTGCGGGAATAGCGTTTTCATCGGGAGGAATGAGAGATGGCCAGACCGAAAAAAATTTCCATGCAGAACATCGCGGACCGGCTGGGACTGTCCAAAAACGCGGTCTCTCTGGCTTTGTCGGGGAAAAAAGGCGTGAGCGAGACTGTCCGGCGTTCGGTTCTGGCTGCGGCGGAGGAGCTGGGCTACGAACCGCCCGCCGCTGCCGGCCGGGCGGATCGAGCAAGCCGAAACGTGTTGGTGCTGGTGCCGGAGCGGGTCGTCAGCTACGCGGACAACGAACACTTCCACTTTTTCCACGACATGCTGTGGATTCTGGAAGAAAGTATCCGCGCGCGCGGCTGCAACGCCGTCATCGCGCGGATCGACGCGCAGATGGAGAGCGGGCTGATCCTGCCCCGCCTGTACGACGACGTGGACCATATCGGCCTCATCCTGTTCGGAATCGTCGACAAGCCGTACGCTCGCCAGGTGTGGGAGACCGGCGCGCCGCTCGTTATGCTCGACTCGTATTACCGCGATCTGCCGTGCGCCGCGGCCGTGTCGGCCAATACGGAAGGCGCGGAAGCGGTCGTCCGCCGGCTGATCGAACGAGGTCATCGCCGAATCGGCTTTATCGGCCCGGCCAATCTGACGACCAGCCACGAAGAGCGCTGGTTCGGCTACTGGCGGGCGATGCGCGAAGCCGGCCTGCCGATCGAAGAGTCCCATACGCTGCTGGAAGCCGGCGACTTCGACGAAGAAACGAACGAGCGCGAGATCGGCGAGTTTTTGGAGCGGATCGGGGCTTGGGCGGATGCTTCGGAAGCGGAGGGTGGGAACAGGGCGAGTCTCTCCGGGGAGTCGGGAGGTGTGGGCGGTTCGGGCGAGGGAAGCGAATCGGAGAGGAGTCGGGCGTCGAGTAGCGCGAGTGTGTCGAGCGATGCGGAGCGGAGTCGGGCGTCGAGCGGCGCGAGTGTGTCGAGTGACGCGGAGCGGAGTCGGGCGTCGAGCGGCGCGAGTGTGTCGAGTGACGCGGAGCGGAGTCGGGCGTCGAGCGGTGCGAATGTGCCGAGTGACGCGGAGAGGAGTCGGGTGTCGAGCGGCGCGGAGCGGCGTCCGACCGCCTTTTTCTGCGGCAATGACAGGCTGGCTCTGCTGCTGATCCGCCGCCTGCGGGCACGCGGCATCGCCGTTCCGCAGGATGTCGAGGTCGCCGGCTTCGACGGGCTGCGGCAGGCCGCGAGCCCGGAATCCGGTCTGTCCGTGACGGTCCGGGTCGACAAACGCAAAATGTGCGAAGCCGCCGTCGACCTACTGCTGGGCGGATACGGACACCGGCGCGAAGCGGTGCGCTGGACGGTCGACGGCCAACTGCTGCCGGTGGACGAGGCGGCTGCTTCTTTGTGAAAGGCACGAATAAACCGCCCTTGGAACGCAGATTCGAACGCGCTCAACGCCCTTGTGCATTGAGCGCGTTGGGCGTTCCTAGAAGCGGCTGTCCATTCGTAAAAGGCACGAATGAACCGCCCTTGGAACGCAAATTCGAACGCGCTCAACGCCCTTGTGCATTGAGCGCGTTGGGCGTTCCTAGAAGCGGCTGTCCATTCGTAAAAGGCACGAATGAACCGCCTTTGGAACGCGGATTCGAACTCGCTCAACGCACTTTTTATAAAAGTTTTCTTCACTGGTATCAGAACTGCAACTAAATGACCCCGAGAAAGGTTTATATATAGAGGTAGGGTGTTTTTTTGCATCCCAACCGTATTTATATGAGGAGGACGTTTTTCTATGAAAAAAATATTGATCGCATCGCTGCTCGGTTCCGCTGTACTGGGGGCATCCGCCGCACAGGCCGCTCCGGCTACCACACCGGCTGCCGCAGCGAAACCGGCCGCTACCACTACGACGACCGCATCCGAACCGGCTGCCAAGATCTACGGCAACGACGGCATGGTTATGCCTAGCGCTTACCCGTTCTTCATCAAAAGCACGCTTTACGCCACGGCAGACGTGATCAAGCAGCTGGATATCGAAGGGCTGCAAGTTGCCTGGGACAACAAAACGAAAAGCTACACGTACACGCGCGGCGACCGCATGGTCAAAATCATGGCCGACAGCAATGTCGCCTGGGTCAACGGCAAAGAAGTGAAGCTGGAAGGTTCGGCTACCTTCAAACGCGGCATGCTGCGCGTGCCGGTCGGCATTATCGTGCGCGGCGTAGGCGAGTCGATCACTTGGGACAAAGCGACCCAAACGCTGTGGGTCGGCGATTCGAGCAAGTAAGATTCGAGCAAGTAAGAACATTTAAGCCGTGAATGCTTGGGCTACCGCTTTGATTGAAGCGGCGGTATCGAGTGCGGCTTCAGAACCGCTTTCGCAGCCTGCCTATCGGCAGGGCGGAGCGGTTTTTTTGGCTTGGATTGAGGTTGAGTGAGCAAGCAAATGAACGAACGGACGGTAGAGCGAAGGAGAGAATGAGCAACCGAGTGAACGAGCAAACGAGCGAACGAGCAAACGAGTGAACGAGATAACGATCGAACGAGATAATGATCGAACGAGCGAACGAGCGAACGAGCGAACGGCAGAGCGAATGAGCAAACGAGTGAACGAGATAACGATCGAACGAGCCAACGAGTGAACGAGCAAACCAGCCAACGATCAAGCGAGCGATCGAATGATCGAACGAGCGAACCAGCGGCGCAGCGCCATCGCAAGTGCGCAGTTCTTGTTCGCCTGAATAACTGCGTGAGGACACTTATTTTGCCCGAATCGGCTCGAATTCGGCAAATAACGTCGTGAGAGCAGTTATTTCGGCTCTCACGGCCGCCTGCGAGCGAATACCGGGCAAATAAGTGTCCTCTGGCACTTATTTGCCCGGCCGGCGGCCGGCAAAGCGAAATAAGTGCAGATCCGCACTTATTTCCGCTATTTCCGAGACAGACGGCCTGCAGGCGGCCTGTAGAGTGCCCGCGCAAAGTCTGCGCGACCCAAAAAAGCGCCCGATGTTCTTCCCCGTGAACAGGGAAAGAACATCGGGCGCTTCTGCGCGGCGCGGTGCGGGCGGCTGCGCAGCCGGGCACGAAGCTTCTATTCGGCTTTGTACAGCCTCGAGGCCACTCCGCCGCCTAGTCCCTCGAAGCTCCCGTAGCCTCGAGGCCACTCCGCCGCCTAGTCCCCCGGAAGCTCCCGCAGCCTTGCGGCCACTCCGCGGCCTAGTCCCCGGAAGCTCCCGCAGCCTCGCGGCCACTCAGCGGCCTAGTCCCCTGGAAGCTCCCGCAGCCTCGCGGCCACTCAGCGGCCTAGTCTCCCGAAGCTCCCGCAGCCTCGCGGCCACTCAGCGGCCTAGTCCCCCGGAAGCTCCCGCAGCCTCGCGGCCACTCCGCCGCCTAGTCCCTCGAAGCTCCCGCAGCCTCGCGGTCACTCCGCCGCCTAGTCCCCGGAAGCTCCCGTAGCCTCGCGGCCACTCCGCCGCCTAGTCCCTCGAAGCTCCCGTAGCCTCGCGGCCACTCCGCCGCCTAGTCCCTCGAAGCTCCCGCAGCCTCGCGGCCATGCAGCCGCCCAGTCCCCCGCAGCCCCCGCATTCCCCTCAGTCCCCCGAAGCCTCCAGCCGCGGGGCGGCGACGTCGAGCTTCAGCAGCGGTTGGCCGGACTCGACGGCGCCGCTGCGGACGCCGGCGATGCCGGCGTATTCTTTGGTGTTGGTCACGATCATCGGCGTGGTCAGGTCGTAGCCGGCTGCGCGGATCGCGCTCATGTCGAACGTGAGCAGCGGCTGGCCGGCCGTTACGGCTTGGCCTTCTTCGACGAGTACGGCGAAGTGGCGGCCTTTGAGGCGGACGGTGTTCAGGCCGACGTGGATCAGCAGTTCCGCGCCGTCGGCGGTCTGCATGCCGATCGCGTGCTTGGTGACGGCGAGCGAGTTCACGATGCCGTCCGCCGGAGCGGTGACGACGCCGGCAGTCGGCATGACCGCGATGCCTTTGCCCATGTATTCGCCGGCGAACGTGACGTCTTCGACGTCGGCGAGCGCTTTGACCGTGCCGGTCAGCGGGCTGAGCAGCTCGGTATCGCGCAGCTTGGCGATGACCGGCTGCGGAACTGCCGCAGCCGAAGCGGCCGAAGCAGCGGGCGTTGGCGCCGCAGCTGCGTCCGCAGAGGCATCCGCCGACGCCGTCGCAGCCACAGGCTGCGGCTCGCTGCCGGCCGAAGCCGGCGAAGCGACGTCTTCGAAGCCGATCAGGAACGTCACGACGGTGGCCGTGATGAAGGCCAGGCCGATGCCGACGAGGCCGTAGGCGAACGTCGGGCCGATCATGGCCGGAATGCCCGGCAGGCCGACGCTGCCGGCCATCGTGTAGATCTTGACGTGGAACAGTCCGTAGACGGCGCCGCCTGCCGCGCCGCCGATCAGGGCGGAGACGAACGGCTTTTTGAGGCGCATGTTAACGCCGTACATGGCCGGTTCGGTAATGCCCATCATGGCCGAGAAGCTGGTCGACAGGGCAAGCGACTTGAACTGTACGTTGCGCGAGCGCAGGAAGACGCCGAATGCGGCGCCGGCCTGCCCGAGGTTCGCCACGAACATGATCGGCAGGATGTAATCGAAGCCCTGCTCCGCGATTGCGAGAATAGCGATCGGGACGAGTGCCCAGTGCATGCCGGTCATGATGATCAGCGACATGGTGCCGCCGAGCAGGATGCCGCCGAAGATGCCGGTGTTATCGAGCAGGTACGTGATGCCGCCCGACAGCCCGTCGCCGATCAGGCTGCCCAGCGGGCCGATCGCGATCAGCGTGGCCGGCGCGATGACGAGCAGGGTGAGCATCGGAACGAGCAGCACTTTGAGCGCGCTCGGAATGACTTTGTTGAACAGCTTCTCGACGTAGGAAGACACCCAGACGGCGAGCAGAATCGGAATGACCGACGAGGAATATGTGACGGAGGTCACGGGCAGTCCGAGGAAGCTGACCGCCGTTCCGCCGCCGAGCAGGGCGGTCAGGTCCGGGTGCAGAATCGCCGCCGCGATGGCGGCCGCGATAAAGGCGCTGCTGCCGAACTTGCGCGCCGCGCTGAACGCGATCAGAATCGGCAGGAAGTAGAACGTGCCGTCGCCGATCGCTTTCAGGATCTGATAGGTGCTGCCATCCTGCGCCATCCAGCCGAATACGTCGGAGACGGACAGCAGCGCCTTGATCATGCCCGCGCCGGCAAGCGCCGGAAGCAGCGGAGTGAAGATGCCGGAGATGATGTCCAGCAGCGCGGAGAACGGATTTTTTTTCGTTTGCGGGGCATCTTCGCCGCCGGCCGGGGCGGAACCGCCGCCGAACGACGCGCGTTTGTTGATTTCTGCGTAGACGTTCGGCACGTCGTTGCCGATGATGACCTGGAACTGGGAACCGGCGATATTGGTGCCCATCACGCCCGGCGTATTTTCCAGCGCGGCCCGGTCGGCTTTGGTATTGTCTTTGAGTTCGAAGCGCAGGCGGGTCATGCAGTGCGTCATCGTGTTGACGTTTGCGGCGCCGCCGATTTTTTCCAGGACGGCCTTCGCGGTCTGTTCGTGCTTGCTCATATGCGGTCTTCCTTTCTATCGTGCAAAATGGGGACGGGCGAAACGGCGGACAAGACGAAAAACCCGGGCGTTCGAACCTGTAGGCACGGCAAAACCGGCGTCGATTCGGAAACGGCCCGGGTTTTGCCTTTGCAGTAACAATCCCGAGTACTGACTATGAAAATAAAAGTTGGCGGAAGCTCGCGCGGCGAGCGTCGGCCCGGTCTGGTCAGGCTTTGGCAATCCGGTCGATATGGATAGTCAGATACAGCATTTCTTCCTTGTTCAACCGGTAGTCGTAATGTTCGGCGATATAAGCTTCGATCCGTTCCGTGCAGGGATAAGCTTCCGGACAGTTTTCCTTGACGATCTCGTACAGGCTGTCGTAGTTGTTGCCGGAATGGTCGCCGCTGATCAGCCGCTGCGCGAAAAATTTCAAATGCGTCACGAAGCGGTAATAGCTGATCGAATCGACGTCGTATTCCAGATCGAAATGCGTGCGCACCAGATCGAGAATGTCCTGCATAATCTTCGTGATATTCATCAGGACAGGCATTTCTTCGCCGAGCTGCGCGTTGACGAGATGCATCGCGATAAACGCCGCTTCGTCGTCGGGCAGTTCCACTCCGATCCGTTCCTTGATCAGTTTGAGCGCGGAACGCCCGACCTGGTATTCGGCTTTGTACAGGCTTTTGACCTCAAGCAGCAGACCGTTCTTGATCTCCAGCCCGCGCCGCTGGCGCTCCACCGCGAAGTGGATATGGTCCGTCAGCGAGAGATAGATCGAATCCCCGAACTCCTTGTCCAGCATGAGGGCGGCCAGTTTGCGGATCTCCTCGGTCAGCTGAACGTATTCCATCGGAATCTGTTCCAACAGTTCCTTGAGTTTGCGGGACGAATCGTTGCTTTCCGGACGAAACACCTTCTCGATCTTGTCCGCGTCGACCTCGTCTCCCGGCTTTTTTTGAAAAGCGAGCCCCCGGCCCATCACGACGATCTCGATCTCGCTGCCGTCCAGCGACGTAATGACGTTGTTGTTGAGCACCCTCAGGATTTGCATTGCGTTCACCTCTTGTTCATCGAAGCTGCTTCATGCGGGATTGCGTCACCGTGCACAGTGGATAAAAAAAGGCAAAACCCAAAACACGTTAGGCACATGTTTTGGGTTTTGCCTTTTCAGTAACAATCCCTCAACCACAATAACACCGTTTTAAACCGTTTGCAAGAACAAAAGCGTACGCTTTCACGACGGGAATCCGGTCAAAAAGAAAAAAAGGCCGATCCGGCTGCCCGGAAAGGCCGTACACAAACGACGAAAACAAAAGGCGTACCGAAAAGCCGCGTCAAAAGACAGCCGTTCGCCCGCCGGAGCTAACGGAATCCTGCCCGTCAAGCCGCCGTGCCGTGCGCTTCTCCCGGCACGGCGCGTCTGCGCCCGGCGATCGCCCGAAGCATCAGCGCAAGCTTGAGCCCGCCGGTCACAAAGAGCATCCACGGCAGCAGTACAAGTCCCCAGCCGATGCCCGGCGCCCACGTCAGCGCGACGTCCCATGGAGCGAGTCCGGCCAGCACGTGCAGCGTCAGCAGCGGAAACGCGACGTTGCACACCAGCAGCAAAGCCGAGTTCCAGGCGATTTTCCAGCCGGTCGGCCGAAACGCTTTTCTCCAGCGGAACAAACTGCGCACCGAACCCGCAAACAGCAGCGCGATCGCCAGCACGATTCCGTCCGCGATGCCGTACAATTTGACGAAGTCCGGCAGGCTGTCGAGCGAAGGCGCGCGTCCGTGCAGGATATCGTCGATGCCGGGAATAAGGCCGGAGTAGCCGACGACGAGCGGGTCGACCGAGTTCGCGAGCACGAAGATGCCGTAACCGTCGCGGATGCGCATTTCCGAATATGTATTTTCCGTCGTGCCGTTATGCCCGGCCGAATCGCCGGTCAGCACCCAGCCCATGCCGTAAAAGGAGCCGTCGTGCATATCCGCGGACGGCTGCCGCATGAGCTCCGTATTTTCGGCGGACAAAAGGCGTTCCTCGCCCGCGGAACCGTCGTTCATCTGCATGAGCAGATACTTTGACATGTCTTCCGCGGTGGAGACGAGATAACCGGACGGCACGGTGCCGGAATGGTCGGCCAGGCGGGTAGGTACGGTCAAGCCGAACAAAAACTGGTGGCCGGACGGCGGCCGCAGCCCGGAGCGTTCGGTCCATGCCGTGCGCGCCCGTTCCGGCGACGGGAAGCTGTTGTGCATGCCGAGCGGATCGAAGATGCGCCGCTGAACATAGTCTTCGTACGACAGGCCGGATACCCGTTCGACGATCGCGCCGAGAATATTGTAGTTCAGGTTGGAGTATTGATAACCGACTCCGGCAGGCTGCGTCTGCGAGACTTTCCGCAGGTCCGCGACGTGATGTTCGAGCGTTCCGGTTCCTCTGGACAAAAAAGCGACGCCGTCGTAGGTGGACAATCCGCTGCTCTGGTGCAGCAGGTCGGACACTGTAATGTCGGCGGAGCGCGCCGGATCGGCCAGCGAGAATTCCGGCATATAGTCGGTCACCGGCGCGTCCAGCGCGATTTCGCCCCGTTCGACGAGCTGCATGACCGCAAGCGCGGTAAACGATTTGGTCGTCGAACCGATCGCGAGCGGCGTCTGCGCCGTCATCGGGCCGGCGCCGGGACCGGCGCTGCCGTAGCCCTGCGCGTACAGGATTCGGTCGCCCCGGACGATGCCGACGGCCAGGCCGGGGATATGCAGGCGCTGCATGGCGGCCTCGGCGTAGGCATCGATTTGCGTCGGAGTCCAGTTCGGCGCCGAAGACACGGGCGGAGCTTCGGGGGCGGCTGCGGAGACGGTCGCGACGAACGGGAAGGCAGCGGAAGAAGACAGCAGCAGTGCGGCCAGAGCGAGTTTGAACGTTTGGATCTTTTTCATCGGTAAAGTTCCTTTCGCGGATCGAAGTTTGCCTGTAACGGATCGGACGAAGCGGTTCCCTGCGGAGCGGACACCGGATTCGCAATCTTTTCCCAGTCTACCGGATCGCGAAGCGAAACAAATCGGGCGGCGGATTGAAGCGGTGGTCGGTCTTGAGGGAACCTGCAGCCTGGACCTGGGGCGGGGGAACGCGACGTATCGGGCGAACTTTTGCGAAGGTTCAAGCGTCTATACGAATGAAGACAGCGTTCCGCGCGAATAGGGACAGAGTCGGACAGATTCAAGGCAAGGAGGAGAACAGATTGGACTTTTCATTCGGATTCACTTTTTTTGGCGTGTTTTTGTGGATCGTATTTACCGTAATTACGCTGCTGGTCTGGTATTTGCTGATCAAAGCGGCGGTTGGCAATTCGAAGATCACGACCGAAGTCTACGCGCTGCGCAACGACCTGAACGAGTTGGAGCGCCGCCAGACAGAACGGTTTGCCGTGCTGGACACTCATATGCAGGAACAAAATAAACTGCTGCGCGAGCAGAACGAACTGCTGCGCCGAGGCGGGAGCTGACAAAAGAAGATGGATGTAGGTTGGTTTTGGATATTGGCGAGCGCTGTGATCTCTCTCCTCATAGGGGGAACGACGGTGTACCTTATTGTCTATAAAGTGGTCGAGGAGCGGATCGAAAAGTCGGTCCGGATCGAGCTGCATCATATGGAGCGCAAACATGAAGACCGCTTTCGGACACTTGACCGCGAGCTGCAGGAGGTAAAGGCACTGCTGCGCGAGCAGAACGAACTGCTGCGCCGAGGCGGGAGCTGACCGGTGGCCCGGCGATTGCCCGGCAGGCAGGCGAGCCAAACCTTCGGAAGCGCTGCCGCTTTCGAAGGTTTTTTGGCCGTCCGGCCGAAAATGAAGGCGCCGGGGCCTATTCCGGGTACATACATAGAAACGGACGCGCCGTCCGAATCCGGTATTCGAGGAGGAAAATCTCATGTTTCTGCTGATCGGAGTGTTTCTGCTGCTGTGTCCGCTGGTGATTGCCCATCCCGACCGGATTCTGCACCCGGTGCGCGATCCCGCCGGAGGCGATCTGTACGAACCGGCGAATTTTAAATCCCAGGCTTTTCGGGCGCTCGGCCTGCTGCTGCTGTTGGTCTCGCTGTCGCTCGGCGTCATGCTGATGTTGTCGGGAAGCTGAATCTTGGTACAAAGGCAGACGCCCGGCCGGATAGGCGGAGAACGGGACGTTTCCCGCGGGAAGCGTCTTTTTTGCGGTGGCTTCGGACAAGAAGGCGGCAAGTTTGATAAATGGCGTCTATTCAGGCACACTGGATAGACGAACGAAAGAGGTCGGCCCGCAGCGATCGGGCAGGCACGAGGAGGAGACGGAAATGAACGGACAATGGACGATCGACAACATGCCGGATATGAACGGGAAACGGGTCTTGATTACGGGTGGAAGCGGCGGCCTTGGGCTGGAAACGGCTTACGGATTTGCGCAAAAAGGTGCGGAAATCGTGCTGGCCGTACGCAATATGGAAAAAGGACGGCAGGCCGCCGACGGGCTGCTCGAAAAGTTTCCGCAGGCAAGCGTGGAGGTCATGCGGCTTGATCTGGCGGATCTGTCGAGCATCGAGGCGTTCGCGGCAGGCTTTATCGGCAAATACGACGCGCTGCACGTGCTCGTGAACAACGCGGGCGTCATGATTCCGCCGTACGGCAAAACGAAAGACGGCTTCGAGCTGCAGTTCGGCAGTAACCATCTGGGCCATTTCGCGCTGACGGGCCGCCTGCTGCCGCTGCTGCTGCGCACGACGGGCGCACGCGTCGTGACGCTGAGCAGCATCGCGGCCAAAAGCGGCTATATCTACTTCAACAACCTGGACGGCCGCCTCGGCTACAGCGCGATGAAGTTCTACGGCCAGAGCAAACTGGCGAATCTGCTGTTCGCCCGCGAGCTGCAAAAGCGGCTGTCGGCCGTCGGCGCCAACACGATCAGCGTCGCCTGCCATCCGGGCGTCTCGAATACGAACCTGATCTCCCGCGGTTCGGGGAAGCAGGCCGGCCGCGCCGTCTCGTTCATCTGGGGCTTGATGAGCCAGTCCGCGGCGATGGGCGCGCTGCCGACGCTGTACGCTTCGACCGAGAACCTGTACGGCGGCGAATATATCGGCCCGACCGGCAAAGGCGGCCGCAAAGGCTACCCGGGCTTCGATCTGTCCGTCGATCACAAAATGAACGAAGACACGATGGCTAAGCTGTGGCGCGCGTCCGAAGAACTGACCGGCGTAACCTACGATTTCAGCCGGGCCGAGAACGAAGAATGGGCGCGTCTGAACATTCGGATGTAGTTCGCGGGTACGACACCGTGCGGATGTGAAGAACTCGGCCTGCACAAGGGCAAATTCTTGTCTGACCGAGGCAAACTTTTCTCTGGCCGAATTTGCCTGTATGTTTCAGCCGATCGCAAAGGTTTGCAATCCCCTCAGGTCCGATTCTCCTACCGGAGAGTCGGGCTTTTTGGGCTTGTCCGGGCCTATGCCCGATCTGCTTGCGTTCGGCACGCTCTATTTTCTCCGTATGCGCGATATGTTTCGACGTTTGGGTCCGTTCGCTTCATAGCCTCGCGGTCTTTCGCCCTGCCTCTGCCGCCAATTGCCCTGCCCCGCCGCTTTTCGTCCCGCCCCCGCCGCCAATTACCCTACCTCTGCTACCTTTCGCTCCGCCTTTGCCGCCTTTCGCCTCGCTTTCGCCGCCTTTCGCCTCGCTTTCGCCGCTTTTCGTCCCGCCCCCGCCGCCTAACGAATCCTCGTATCGTTATTTGCGCCTATTTGGCTTTTTTAACAATCTAACGAATCCTCCTATCCTTATTGGCTTTGATCCGGTCGATTTAGGCCGATTTGCAGCGAATAGCGTGCTGACGATTCGTTAGAATGCGGAAAAGCGAATTCAAGCGCAAACAGCGTGATCACGATTCGTTAGAGCGCGTTACAGCGGTCAAAAAAACGTGAACAGGCTGGAAAGCGGCGTTTGAGGCTGGGCGGTATGCCGATTCGTCCGGAGTTGATCTTTCTCACATTTTTTCGGCTGCCAGCGTGGTACGTTAAAGAATGGCGGTTTTGCAAAAAAAAACGAAAAGAAGGTCGGCGCAATGGGCAGAATCAAAGGGTGGGGCAGGTTCGAAGGGTACGGAAAAAGCGAGTTGAAGCGCGATCTGATCGCGGGCTGCATCGTCGGGATCATCGCGATTCCGCTCGGGATGGCGTTCGCGATCGCTTCGGGGGTCAAGCCGGAGACCGGCATCTATACGACGATCATAGCGGGAATCCTGATCTCCCTGCTGGGCGGTTCGAAGTTTCAGATCGGCGGGCCGACGGGTGCTTTTATCCCGATCCTGCTCGCGATCGTGCTGCAGTACGGCTATGACAAGCTGCTGGCGGCGGGATTCATGGCCGGTGTCCTGCTGGTGCTGATGGGCGTGTTCAGGCTCGGCACGCTGATCGCGTATATGCCGCGTCCGGTCACGGTCGGATTCACGGCGGGGATCGCCGTTACGATCTTTGCCGGGCAGATCGGCAATTTTCTCGGCCTGACCGGACTGGAGCGTCACGAGAGCTTTCTGCTCAACATGCGGGAACTTGCGCTGCACGCCGGCACGCTGAACGGATACGCGATCGTCGTGGCGGGTGTCTGTCTGGGATCGCTGCTGCTGATGCCGCGGCTGCTGCCGAAAGTGCCGCCGTCTCTCGTCGGCCTGATTCTGTCCACGTTCGTCGCCGTTCTGCTGCTGGACGGGCGGGTCGCGACGATCGGTTCGGCTTACGGCGAGATTCCGGCTTCGCTGCCGTCTTTTCGCGTGCCCGACTTGTCGGGGGATACGCTGAAGCTGATGATCGGGCCCGCGATCGTGATCGCGCTGCTGGGCGGCGTCGAATCGCTGCTCTCCGCGGTCGTCGCGGACGGGATGGGCGGCTCGAAGCATGACAGCCGCCGCGAACTGATCGGGCAGGGCATCGCGAACATGGCGGTGCCGCTGTTCGGAGGCATTCCGGCGACAGGCGCTATCGCCCGCACCGCGACGAACATCAAGAGCGGCGCGGCGTCGCCGCTGTCGGGCATCGTGCACGGCCTCGTCGTGCTGCTCGTGCTGGTGCTGCTCGCGCCGTACGCCTCGGCGATCCCGCTTGCCGCGATGGCGCCGATCCTCATGGTCGTCGCCTGGAACATGAGCGAACGCCGGGCGTTCGCCAAGCTGCTTCGGCTGCGCAGCGGCGATTCGCTCGTGCTCGTCGTCACGTTCCTGCTGACGGTGTTCGCGACGCTGACGACGGCTGTCGGAGTCGGCCTGGCGCTGGCCGTGCTGCTGTTCGTCAAGAACATGGCCGGCGAGCAGCGGCTCGACCGGGTGCTGCCCGGCGACGACGACGGCGTCCGCGGCAAAGTCCAAGCCGACCCGGCAGACGCGGATCGAAGCTGCCCGCAGCTGAGCGTATTCAGCCTGCGGGGCGCGCTGTTCTTCGGCGTGCGCGATCCGTTCGGCACGCCGGCTTTCGCGGCGTCCCGCGATCTAACCGGCACGCTGCTGCTGCGCATGGGCGGCGTGCCGCTGATCGACGCCTCTGGCGAGGCGGCGCTGCACGGCCTGCTCAAGAGCGTCCGCGCGTCGGGCGGCACGCTGATGCTCGCCGGGCTGCGGCCCGGTCCGCGGCAGCTGCTTGCGCGCACGGGCCTGCTCGCAGAGCTTGGCGAAGAGAACGAGTTCGCCCGCACCGGCGCAGCGATCGACGCGGCGCTTGCGCGTCGGGCGCACGCGGAGCGCTGCGACGGCTGCGCGGCGGACCTGCTCAAGTGCGCCGGACAAGGCGTGTCCGGGGAAGGGAATGCTTGCTGAACGCGCGCTGCCGCGTTCAGCCCTCTGAGCGGCCGGGACGATTGAGCCGCCGTCGCCGTTCCCCTAACGTCAAAAAAGCTTCCGGTCCCTGGGGACCGGAAGCTTTTTTTGGGGATTTAACCGGGGAGCGTGCCTCCGGCCGCCTGATCGTTCAAACATTCAATTGCTCAACGTTCAATCGTTCGACTAATCATTCAACCAAGCATCCATTCAATCGATCAAGTCCGCCTGTCGAAGCAGGCGCTGCGCGAGCGCCGCCGTCTCGGCCCGGCTCATCGTGGCGGCCGGGTTAAGCTTGCCGCCGCTGCCCTGGACGAGTCCCGCGGACAATACGTTGCGCACGGACTCCAGCGCCCAGCGGCCGACCCGGTCGGCATCGCTGTAAGCTTCGAGCGAAGTGCCGCCGGCCGAAGAAGCCGGCTTGGCGATTTGCATCGCGCGAGCCAGAATCGCGAACGCTTCCTGGCGCGAGATCGTGGACAGCGGGCGGAACGTGCCGTCCGCGTACCCGTCGATCAAGCCGTATTCGGCGGCTTTGCCGACGGCTCCGGCGTACCAGTCGCCGGAGGAGACGTCGGTGAAGCCGGCCGTCGATCCGTTGTCGGCCAGGCCCAGCGCCCGGACGAGCACGGCGGCGAATTCGGCCCGAGTGACGCTCCCCGCCGGATTGAAGCGGTCTTTGTCGATGCCGTTCAGGATCTGGCGCGAAGCCATATCCGCAACGGCGCTTTGCGACCAGAGGCCCGCCGCGTCGACGAAGGTGCGAGGACTCCAGATCAGCGCGTAATCGCTGTTGGTCAAGCTGTTGATTTCGGCCGCGTAGACTTCATTATTGCGCGTGATCGAAGTCGGCACGTGGCGCAGGCTGCCGTCCGCTTCGATCACGACGGCCGTCGTAATGCGGCCCGGATCGGAACCGGCCGGAATCGGCAGCTCGCGCTGCACGTAATTCGGGAACGTCTTCCATTCGGTCGTCTGCCCCGCGTAGGAGGCATCGACCTTGAACGTGACCGGAGGCGCGACGACGACGAAGCCTTCGGCTGCGGCACGCGCGTTGAGGGCGGCGATCGTGCCGGCCGCGCTGCGTTCTATCGTAATTCGGACTTCAACTTGGGCCGGATCGGCGCTGCCGCGTGCGGAGCCGTCAAGCTGGGCAAGGGACAGTTCCGCAGCCGGCAGGGTATAGCTGCCGAGCGGGCTCTCGATACGCAGCGTCGCGCCGCGAGCTTGCAGCAGGCGGAGTGCTTCTCCGCTCAGCTGCGTCGTGACGATGTCGGCCTGAGCCGTTACCGGCACGAGAATCAGCGGATCGGGGCCTTCGCCAGCCAGCAGCGAGGAGAGCCGGGCCGTATCGATAGCGGCGTTGAACGCCGTTTGTCCGTTGCCTTGCTTCAGCGTGCCGGTCGCGATCTGCTCGACTACACGTCCGTTGATCCGGATCTCGAAGCCGTTCGGGGACGGGGCGGGCGGATTCGCCGGAGTCGGCACGGACGGCGACGGGATGCCGCCGTCGTTCACCGGATCGGCCGATCCGCCGTTCTGGCCTCCGCCCGGGTTCGGAGCGGCGGCGCGATTTGTGCGGATCGTGTAGACTTCCTGCGTCATGCCGTCCTGGGCGGTCACTTTGACCGCAATGACGTTTACGCCGACCGCGAGTTCCACGGGAGCGGATGACGTGCCATTCGCGGCCGGGAGTCCCTGAACGGTCAAGGAAGCGCCTGCGTCGTAGACCGAAGCGGTCACGGTCACGCGGCTTGTGTCGTACGGCACGGCGAGCGAATAATCGCGTACGGCGCGATCGAACGCCGGCGTTATCGTTTGGCCGTCCACGGCCAAAGACCGAAGTTCGGCGGCCGACGAAGCCGGAATCGCTTTTACCGTCACGTCGAACGTGCGGATCGCCGATTCGCTGCCGAGAACGATTGTGGCCGTCAATTTCACCGTGCGGTCTCCGCCGTCGAACGAACTCCGCGTCACGGTGCCGCTGGCGTCGATCGTCAGCGGTGTGTCGGAAGTCCAGGAGAGGGTCGTGCCGTTCGGACCCGATGTCGGCAGCGTCACGTTCTGTGTGACGGAAGAAGCGTCGTCGCCGGGCGCGTATCCGACTTGCAGCGAATCGCGGTCGGTCTGCACCGCTTGAAGATCGGTGATCGGGATCGCTTTGACCACGACCGTAAACGTTTTGATCGACAGCTGGGCATTTTTCTGAATCAAGGCGTTAAGCACGACGGAGGTATCCGTGTTCGGATAAGACGGCCGCGTCACCGTGCCGTCCGCTTGAATGAAGCCCGGAAGACTGCTGGTCCAGTTGACGGTCGTCCCGTTGGTTCCCGTCGAAGGCAGCGTCAGATCCTGTGTGACGGCAGCCGGGCCGTCGCCGGGCGCATAGCCCACTTCCAGCTTGGCGTAAGCGTCACTGACGGAATCCGCGTCGCTGATTTCGCTGCGCGTGACCGTGATCGTGTACGTCCGGGTCGTTCCGTTCTGGGCGGTCACGACCGTCTCGATGTCGTTTCGTCCGACCGCCAACGCAATCGCGCCGGAAGCATTGCCGCTTGTGACCGGCGCGTTGTTAACCTTGACGCTGGCCGTGGAGTCGGCCGTCGTCGGGGTGACGGTCAGGCTCGTCGTCGCATTCGATACGTCGGCGGCATAATTCGTCGTTCCCGCGGCGAACGCCGGAGACAGCGTGCCCGAGCTCAACGACAAATCGCCCAAGTCGTTGTTGCCGCTCGTGGCCCGCATCACGCGTACGGTATATTCTCTGGACGTTCCGTTTTCCGCGGTAACCTTCACCGTAATGAGGTTAAAGCCCGTGTTCAAAGGAATCGCGTCCGAAGCTTTGCCTTGTGCGACGAACACTTCGTTAACCGCCAAGCTGGCGTTGGCATCGGCCGCCGTCGGGGTGACCGTCAGGCTCGTCGTCGCATTCGATACGTCGGCGTTGTAGACTCGCGTTCCCGCGGCGAAAGCCGGAGACAGCGTGCCCGAGCTCAACGACAAGGCGCCCAAGTCGTTGTTGCTGCTTGCGGGCCGGGTCACGGTAATCGTATACCTTTTGCTCGCCCCGTTCTGCGCGGTGACATCCACGGAGATCTCGTTTGCGCCGGGAGCCGTCGGAATCGGGTGCGAAGCGCTGCCGCTCAAGGCGCCGACCCCGTTCACTGCAACGCTTGCCGTCGTGTCGGCGGTCGTCGCTGTCACGGTCAGGGTCGCAGCTTCCGCGGTAGCCGCGACGGTATATTCCATCGTAGCGGAATTGAACGAAGGAGAGAGCGTACCGCTGCTCAACGACAGCGCGCGCAAGTTGGTGTTGCCGTTCGCGGCCCGGGTGACGGTAACCGTATAGCTTTGGGAAGTCCCGTCCTGGGCGGTAACCTTCACCGTAATCCGGTTCGTTCCTACCGACAACACGATCGCGCCGGAAGCGCTGCCGCTTGAGACGGGGCTGTCGTTCACGGTGACGCTGGCTCTGGCATCCGCAAGCGTCGGAGTGACGGTCAGGCTCGTCGTCGCGTTCGATACGCTTGCGATATAACCGGTCTTGTCAGAGGCGAACGCGGGGGACAGCGTGCCGCTGCTTAACGCCAACGCGCTCAAATCGGCATTCGCACTTGGCACTTGCGCCCGCGTGACATTGACCGTGTACGTCTGGGTGGTGGTGCCGTCCTGGGCGGTTACGACGGTCTTGATCTCGTTCGTGCCTACGTTTAGCGCGATGCTGCCCGAAGCATTGCCGCTCGTGACCGCCACGCCGTTCACGGAGACGGAAGCATTGGCGTTGGACACGGTCGGCGTTACGGTCAGGCTCGCAACGGAGTTGGGCACGTTGGCCGAGTAACCGGTCGTCCCGGAAGCGAACAGAGGAGACAGGCTGCCCTGGCTCAGCGCAAGGTTGGCCAAGAAGGCATTGCTGCTCGGCGGCGCGGCCCGCGTGACGTAAACGGTATACGTTTTGGCGGTCATGCCGTCCTCGGCGGTTACGACGACCCTGATCTCGTTGCTGCCCACCGCCAGCGCGATGGCGCCCGAAGGGCTGCCGCTCGTTGTCGCGGCGCCGTTCACGAGGACGCTTGCACTGCTGCCGGCAAGCGTCGGCGTGACCGTAAGGCTGGTAACGCTGTTGGCTGCGCCGACGTCGTAGCGGGTTGTCGCGGGATCAAAAGAAGGGGACAGCGTGCCCTGGCTCAGTACCAAATTGGCCAGATTGGCATTGGTGCTCGGCGCGGCCCGCTTAACGGTGACCGTATAGGTCGTGGTCGATCCGTCCTGCGCCGTGACGGCGACGGGAATCGGATTGTCGCCTACCGCAAGCGGCACGTTCCTGCCGCTGCCGCTGGTCGCGTTCGTACCGTTGATCTGGACGGTGGCATTGGCCTGATTGACCGTAGGGGTAAGGTTCACGCTCGTCGTACCGTACACGACGTCTGCCTTATAGCCGGTCGTTCCGGCGGCAAAAGCGGGGGATAACGTGCCGGGGCTGATCGCAAGAGTATTCAGCGAGGAATCGCTGGAGAGGGAGATTGTCTGCGTTCGTATCGTTCCCGACTCTCCGGCGACGGCGAACAGGCTGCCGTTCGCGGCTGCGCCGTATAACGTTTGATTCGTATTGCCGACTTCCGTAGTCCAGAAAGTACCGTTGGCCGAAACGTAAATCAGGCCGGTCGAAACCGTTCCGCCTCCGACCGCGACATACTTGCCGCCGCTGTAAGTAACGTCGTAAATAGGTTCGCCGTTGGCGTCGAAGAGCGTGGAGCTGTTCCAGCTTGAACCGTTCGCGGACACCGATATTTTCCCGTCCGACGTCGCATAGAACAATCCGTTCAGAAATTTCACGCTATAAATCGGACTGCCGCCCGCTGCGGGGCCTCTGTTTGCCCAACTGATTCCGTCGGAGGAACGGTAAGCGTTCCCGTCACTGCCCGCAGCGACGAAAGAACCGCTGCCGTAAGCGATCGCGAGCAGATCAGCCGAGCCAGCCGGCACCTTGCTCCAGGTGATCGCGTCCGCAGAAACGTAGACGCTGCCGAGATTGGCCGCGATCACGTAGGTGGAATTGCCGTACACGATCGCACTCAAATTGTCGGACGTGTTGATGCTGCGATTCGTCCAATTGACCGCGTCGCCGGACGTATACACGGTGCCTGTATTGCCGACGAGGACCCACTGTCCTCCTCCATACGTCACGTTCAGGAACGAGCCCGTATAACCCGCGTCCACGGTCCGCTGCGTCCACGACGAGCCGTCGGGCGAGGTGAGCACTTTTCCGTTCTCGGCCGAAGCCACCCACAAGCCGTTGCCGTAATGGATCTTGTAGATCGGAACGGTCGTATCGGAAGTGACCGCCGTCCATGAGGACGCAGCCGAAGCCGTTCCCGCCATCCAGATGCTTGAAGTGAAGAGCAGCAGGAAGGCCAGTGCCACGTTCGTTAATCGGTAAAAAAGAGAGCGTTGATTCTTTCTGTTCATACGGGTCTTGAGCCCCTCTCGAAAGCCGGATTGATTTACTTTTGCGACGTACCGATCCCGAACCCTTATATAGAGCTGTCAAGGTACGAATAGCTTAGCCGATTTCTTTCGAATTTGATACATGTTTGTTGCGGCTTCCGCCCCTTTTGCCGACTTGCTTACACAGGACGGATGAGTCCGTCTCGATTCTTATTCCATAGCAGCTTACGTTTTTATGGGTAATAAGACGTATACAGTCGGCAAAAGCGTAGGCAGCCGGCAGACGGCCAAACACGGCTTTTTTTGGAGGAGGAACAAGATGTCGGAACAAGTACAGGCGTCACGGACGTCCAGGCAGCTTCAATCGAACATGAACTGGCGAGAAAATATCGTCTACGAAATTTACGTCCGCAGCTTCAACGACAGCAACGGGGACGGCGTCGGCGATCTGCGCGGCATTATCGACAAGATCGACTATATCGAACAGCTCGGCGTCACCGCCGTCTGGCTGTCCCCGATCTTCGATTCGCCCAACCGCGATTACGGGTACGACGTGATCGATTACCGCGGCATCCATCCCGAATACGGGACGCTGGACGATTTCGACGAATTGTTGGCGCTGCTGCATGAACGGGGCATCCGCCTCGTGATGGAGATCGTGCCGAACCATACGTCGAGCGACCATCCGTGGTTCAAGCAGGCGCTTCAAGGCCGGGACGATCCGTACCGCGATTATTACATTTGGCGGCCTGCGAGCGAAGACGGCGGCCCGCCGAACAACTGGACGTCGTTCCTCGGCGGTTCGTCCTGGAAGCTGCATGAAGAGACGGGCGAATATTATTTGCACACGTACGCGTGGCATCAGCCGGACCTGAATTGGGAAAATCCGAAGGTGCGTCAGGAAATTTGCGAAGCGATGGACTTTTGGCTGGAAAAAGGCGTGGACGGATTCCGGGTCGATACGGCGAACGTGCTGTCCAAAGACATGAGCTTCCCCGATACCGAAGACACGCAGCGTATTCAGGGCAGCGGCGAACCTTTTTACAAAAACGGACCGCGCATCCACGAATATCTGCGCGAAATGCGCGACAAAGCATTTTCCCGGTATCCGGTGTTCACGATGGGAGAAGCGTCGCAGGTGGAGCTCGAAGACGTCGAAGACTTCACCCTTCCCGAACGCGGCGAACTCGATTTGATTCTCATGATCGAAGCGTCCAAAATTTGCGACGAAGCCGAAGACATGTGGCAGTCCAAGCCGTGGAAGCTGAGCCATATGAAACAGATCATGCGCAAATGGCTCAAGGACCTGCATCCCGACGCCTGGATCGGCCTGTATCTCAGCAACCACGACCATGTGCGGATGGTATCGTACCTCGGCGACGACAAGGAGCATCGGGAAGAGTCGGCCAAGATGCTGTCGGTGTTCCTGATGACGCTGCGCGGCACGCCGAACCTGCTGCAGGGCGAAGAGCTGGGCATGACGAACGCGCACTTTTTTAACACCATCGACGATATCAAGGAACAGCAGGCGCTGGCCTATTACAAGCTGATGGTCGAAGAACGCGGCGAAGACCCGGAGACGATCCTCGGACGGGTGCTGCGCAAAAACCGCGACCACAGCCGGACTCCGATGCAGTGGACGGACGAAGACGGCGCCGGATTCACGGCGGGCCGTCCGTGGCAGCGGATCAATCCGAACAAGGCGAAGATCAATGTGCGGCAGCAGGAAGAAGATCCGCAGTCGGTGCTCAACTTGTACCGCAAGATGATCCGGCTGCGCCGCGACCATCCGGTGCTGACGCTCGGCACGTACGAGCCGGTGCTGGAAGAAGACGAGCATATTTACGCCTACGTGCGGGAAGACGCGCAGGAACGCTGGCTGGTCGTGCTCAACTTTTCCAAAACGCCGACCGGACTCGAACTGCCAAGCGAGCTGCGGGCGCATCTCGCGGAAGCGGAGTGCGTCGTCTGCTCGGACGAACAGCGGGCGAGCCAACTGTCGGCAGGCCGGGCGGAGATCGCCCCGTACGCGTATTTCGTTTTCCGTTTGCCGCGATAGATGGGCGCTTTTGGAAATTTCTGCTCGCAGGCGCTATACTAACGGAACAGAAACATCCATCCCCAGTCGAAGAGGTGAACGAAGATGAATTCACAGATCCACGATAGCGGCACGGTACCGGGAACGCGGCGATACCTGATGACGGAAGAAGGCCGGTGGCGGCCCGGCCCGGGTTCGTCGCTGATGATTTTCCGGCAGGACACCGGCGGCGCGGCAGACGAAGCGGAGCTGCTGCTCGGCGTGCTGGAAGCGGCGGAAGATTTTCGCGGCAAGTTCGCCGAAGTCGGCGCGTTCGCCGCGCCGGCCCGGATCGGGGTCGCCCGCGAAGCGAAGCCCGGCGATCTGCTGATAGAGCTGGGCGCGGTGCCCGGCACCGTTCACCCGGAAGCGTACCGGCTCGATATCGGGGACTTCGTGACGTTGACGGCTTCGGATGCGAGAGCGGCGCTGCACGGCCTGCGGACGGTGCGGCAGCTGCTTTCTTCCGGCGGAGGCGAGCTTGAGTACGGCGCGATCGAAGACGAGCCGCTTGTCGGCGAGCGGGCGCTGCATCTCGATATCGGCCGGAAATTTTATCCGCAGGCATGGATCATGCAGCGAATCGGGGAAATGGCGGAATTGAAGCTCAATACGCTCCAGCTGCATTTTTCCGAAAATGAAGGCTTTACGTTCGAAAGCGAGCGCCATCCCGAAGTGATGTCGGAACGCTACCTGACCCGGGCGCAGATCCGGGAGATCGCGGAAGAAGCGCGGCGCCACCGGATCACGCTTATTCCTTCGCTCGATTCGCCGGGGCATCTCGGCTGGGCGCTGCGCAATCGGCCGGAATGGCTGCTGACCGATTCCGAAGGCCGGCCGGCCAAAGGCGCGCTGGACATCACGAACCCCGAAGCGGTCGCGTTCGTGCTGGACCTGATCGACGAATACGCCGAACTGTTCGCGGGCAGCCCGTATTTTCATATCGGAGGCGACGAATTTATCGACTTCGGCACGTTTGCGTCGTATCCGCAGCTCGGCGAGTACGCGCGCGAGACGCTCGGCATCGAAGGCGGAACGGAAGTGGACGCGTACGTCGCTTACCTGAATACGGTCGCGGAGCGCCTCGAAGCCCAAGGCTTTACGGTGCGCGTCTGGAACGACGGGCTGTACCGGGCCGGTCTGGAGCAGCGGGTCCTGCCCAAGCCGTCCATGCAGGTCACGTACTGGACGAAGTGGGACCGCAAAATGGCTTCGGCGCAGACGTTTGTCGATCGCGGGCACGAGCTGGTCAACTTCAACGACGCCTACTTCTATTACGTGCTGGGCGAACATGCGGGCTATACGTACCCGACCGGAGACAAAATCTACGGCGGCTGGCACCCCGGCCTGCTGCCGCGCGTCGGCGAGAACGAACCGCAGGAGTGGGCACTGCCGTACCCCGACGCCCTGCTCGGCTGTTCGTTCTCGGTCTGGTCCGACAAGCCGGAAGCGCAGACGATCGAAGCGGTGGCGCAGGGCATCCGCGAACCGCTGCGCGCCATGGCCGAAAAAGCATGGACCGGAGAGCGGCGGTTCGCGGACTACGCCGCGTTTGCCGCAGCGTGCGAAGCGGCGGGGCTTCGCAGCTGACGCACGGTAAATCACTGAAAATGACGGCATATGACGGCAAGGCGGCATCCGAAGCGGCAGCTCCCCTTGGGGGATTTGCCGCTTTTTGCATGGGAGCGCAGAGGTTCGGCGTCTATGGAAGGATGCCTGTTCGAAAACGGATCAAAAGGAGAGGATAACCATGTCTACCATTCTGATCGTGGAAGACGATTGCAAGATCGCGGAGCTGCTTCGCGGCGATATCGAAAAATACGGCTACCGGGCCGAAGTGGTCGAAGACTTCGAACGCGTCATGGAAACGTTCCGGGAGTCCGAAGCCAAGCTTGTGCTGCTCGACGTCAATCTGCCGAAATACGACGGCTTCTACTGGTGCCGGCAGATCCGGGCGGAATCCGTCTGTCCGATCCTGTTCATCTCCGCGCGCGACGGGCAGATGGAACAGGTCATGGCGCTGGAGAACGGCGCGGACGATTATATTACCAAGCCTTTTCATTACGAAATCGTGCTGGCCAAGATCCGCAGCCATCTGCGGCGGGCGTACGGCGAATACGCGGCGGGCCCGGAAGAGACGAAGATCCAGGCCGGCGGTCTGACGCTCTATCCCGAGCGCTTCGCTCTGGCGGCGGGCGAACGTTCGACCGAGCTCAGCCAGAAGGAATCGCTGCTGCTCGAAGCGCTGCTGCGGCGGGCGGGCCGGGTCGTCAGCCGCGACCGGCTGCTCGGGATCATGTGGGAAGACCATCATTTTATCGATGACAACACGCTGAACGTCTATATTACGCGCGTGCGCAAAAAGCTAAAGGAACTGCAGGCGGCCGAAGTCATCGAAGTGGTGCGCGGCGCCGGATACCTGCTGAACGTGCCGGAAGCGGATTCGCACGAACGGCCGGCAGCCGGTGCAGTCAGCGGCGAAAGCGGCGGCTCCGAAGAACCCGGCGCACGTAGGGCGCACGCGGCGCAAGGCGACGCCGCAGATGCCGGCGCACGCAGGGCGCACGCGGCGCAAGGCGACGCCGCAGAATCCGGCGCACGCAGGACGCACGCGGCGCAAGGCGGCTCCGAAGAATCCGGCGCACGCAGGACGCACGCGGCGCAAGGCGCCACCGCAGATTCCGCCGACGGACAAGTCCGCCAGCCGTCCGAGGGCGAACAGCCGTGAAGCTGTTCTGGCGCGATCAGCTGCCGCTCCTGCTCTTCTTCGCGTTCCAGGCGCTGCTGGTGCCGCTGCTGTACTGGATCAGCGGCGAAGAACGGCCGCCGGATATCATCCTGTACGGCCTGCTGCTGAGCGCCGCCGTATTGGCGGCTTACCTGGCGTTTCGTTACGCGGCGCTGCGCCGGCTCTACACGCGGCTGTCGCATCCCGACGTGCCGCGGTCCGATCGCCTGGAGCCGCTCGGCGAGTCTCTGCTGGCCGAAGCGGTCTCCGAGCTGATTCGCGTCTACGACCGCCAATACGAAGAAGAACTCGCCGCGCGGCGCAGCGCGATGGAACGGCATGTCACGTTCATCGGCCGGTGGGTCCACCAGATGAAGACGCCGCTGTCCGTGCTGCAGCTCTCGGCGCGCGAGATCGAAGACGAAGATCTGGCGGACAGCGTCGCCGAAGAACTGGACCGTCTGCGCCGGGGGCTGGAGATGGTCATCTATACGTCGCGCCTGGAACGGTTCGAGCACGATTTCGCCGCGGAACGGGTCAAGCTGGCGCTGCCGGTGCGCGAAGCGCTGGCGGAGCAGCGGCGGCTGTTTATCGCGCGCCGCATGGTTCCGGTCGTCGACGTGGCGGAAGACGCGGAAGTGTACACGGACGCCAAATGGCTGCAGTTCATTCTGGGACAGATTCTGACCAATGCCGTGCAGTATACCGAAGGCAGCGGCAAAAAGGTGTTCATCCGCGCGTATCCGCGCGGGCCGCGCCTGCTGCTTGAGATTCGCGACGAAGGGATCGGGATTGTCAAGGAAGACCTGAACCGGGTATTGCATCCGTATTTCACCGGGCAGCGGGGACGGCAGTACAAGGAATCGACCGGCATGGGCCTGTATCTGGTCAGCGAAGTCTGCCGGCATCTGGACCACCGGCTCGAACTGGAGTCGGAGCCGGGACTCGGCACGACGGTACGCATCGAATTCCGCGAAGTGCCCGAACAGAATCTTAACGCGAATGTAAGGCGGCATTAAGGAGAATCTCTGGCCGCCTTTTCCGCATGCAGGTAGACTGGGTATCGAAGCAGGAGAGGAGAGACAATCATGAACATTTTGGAAGCAAACGGCTTGAACAAAGTCTATCCCGGCAAAGTATCCACCCAGGCGCTGACCGATATCCATCTGACGATCGCCGAGGGCGAATTCGTCGGCGTCATGGGACCGTCCGGCAGCGGCAAAACGACGCTGCTCAACATGGTCTCGACGATCGACGTCCCGAGTTCCGGCACGGTCAAGATCGGCGGCAAAGATCCGTACGCCATGAAAAGAAACGAGTTGGCCAAATTCCGGCGGCGCGAGCTCGGCTTCGTGTTCCAGGATTTCAACCTGCTGGACACGCTGACAGTCGCGGAAAATATCGTGCTGCCGCTGACACTCGACGGCGTGAACCTCAAAGAGATGGACGAGCGCCTGCATACGATCGCGGACCGGCTCGGCATCCGCGACATTCTCGGCAGCCGCACGTACGAAATCTCGGGCGGACAGCGCCAGCGGACAGCGATCGCAAGAGCCGTCATTACCCGGCCTTCGATTCTGCTGGCCGACGAACCGACCGGCGCGCTCGATTCGAAAGCGTCGCGCGTCGTGATGGAATCGCTGGAAGGCTTGAACGGGCACGACCGCACGACGATCATGCTCGTGACCCACGATCCGCTGGCGGCGAGCTACTGCCACCGCATCGTGTTTATCAAGGACGGACGGTTGGCCGCCGAGATTCATCGCGGAGACAGTCGCCAGGCCTTTTTCCAAAAAATTATCGATACTCTTTCTTTCTGGGGGGGCAGCGCGCATGAACTTTCCTCGATTCGCGTTTAACAACGTGAGGCGCAACGCGCGCGCCTATTTCGCCTATTTGCTCAGCAGCGCGTTTATGGTCATGATCTTTTTCTCGTTTGCGGTGTTCATTTTCCATCCCGCGATCGAAGGCAGCGAGATGAACCGTATGACCAAAGCCGGCATGCAGGCCGCGGAATACGTCATTTTCGCGTTTGCGTTTTTCTTCGTGCTCTACTCGATCAGCGTGTTTCTCAAATCGCGCAACAAAGAGTTCGGCCTGCTGCTGATGCTCGGCGCCAAGCCGGGGCAGCTCAACCGCCTTGTGTGTCTGGAAAACCTGTTGATCGGAGCGGGGGCAATCTTCGGCGGCATTGGCGCGGGGCTGCTGCTGTCCAAGCTGTTCCTGCTGCTCGCCGCACGAATCACGGAGACGGAAGAACTGCCGTTCTACTGGCCGGTCAAAGCGGCTCTGCTGACGACCGGCGCGTTCGCGCTGCTGTTCCTCGTCCTCTCGATCCTGACGCTGCTGTTCGTGCGCAAGCACAACGTGCTCGAACTGATCCGCGGCGACGCCAAGCCCAAAAAAGAACCGAAAGCGTCGATCCTGCTGTCGCTGCTCGGCATCGCGCTGCTGGTCGCCGGGTATATGGCGCTGCAGGGCGAAGAACTCGAGCCGGCCTGGATCTTCATCGCGGCCGCAGCGGGCATCGCCGGCACGTATTTCTTCTATTCGCAGCTGTCCGTATTGTTCATGCGCCTGCTCAAACGCAATCGCGCCTTCGTCTGGCGGCGCACAAACCTGCTCTGGATCTCGGAGCTGGCGTACAAGATCAAGGACAACGCCCGAATCCTGTTCCTCATTACCGTCGTCACGTCGATCGCGTCGATGAGCGCCGGCTTCGTGCTGTCGCTTCAGCAGGAGACGCAGCGGCGGTACGCCGATAACCCGGTTTCGTTCGAATTGAACGTGAGCGATCCCGAGAAGCTGGCCGCGGACAAAAGCGCGGTGGAGACGTTCGTCTCCGAACGCGGGCTGAACGCCGGCGATTATGCCCAAGCCGAAGTCCGTCAGATGTACGTGTACATGACGGGCGGGGCGGCGAGAGAGCTGATGACGCGCCTGATCTCGGCTTCGGATTACGCCAAAGTGTCCGCGCTGTGGGAGACGCCTGCTTTTGCGGCGGCTTCCGGCGGCGGAGAAGCGCTGCTGCTGCTTCCGCCGGTCCGCGAAGGCCAACGACATCCGTCCGCAGGAGACACCGTGACGCTTGCAAGCGGCGAATCTTCGTTTGCGGTCACGCAGACCGGAGGCGGAGCGGCATTCACGGCCGCTTCCGGCATGCCGGTACTCGTCGTCGCCGACGGGGCGTTCGAATCGGTCCGGCAGCAGCTCGGCGAAGAAGCGAGCCTCAGCACGCATATCTATTACGTCGTTCCGGCGTGGGACCGGGCGGATACGCTGTCTTCCGACAGCCGCGAAGCTCTGATCGGTGCCGAGATGCAGCGCTGGTGGAGAGGAGAACGCGGCGACAGCTACAGCGACCGTCCGATCTCGGGCTCGATGGACGTGCGCAGCGCTTCGTATCTCGATTTCAAGCAGCAGGTGTCCATTTTCGGCTTTATCGGCGTGTTCGTGGCGCTGATGTTCTCGCTGTCGTCGGCCAGCTTCCTGTACTTCAAGCTGCATGCCGAGTTGACGCGCGACAGCCAAATGTACCATGCGCTATCCAAAACGGGCCTCAGCATCGGCGAGATGAAGAAATCCGCCACGCTGCAAATCGCGCTGCTCTTTTTCATTCCGATCGCGGTGTCCGCCGTCCAGACGTTCGTCGTGCTGAATCCGATCCTGAAATTCATGAGCGTCGGCAGCATCACGGTTCCGGTACTGACGACGACCGCAGCCTTCCTGGCGGCGCAGATGCTGTACTTCTTCATCGTGCGAGGCCGGTATTTGGGCAGGTTGAAGAAGGTAATGGTGTAAAAAGAAAAGGCACGGTGCGCGGTTCGTCATACTTGCGGACTGTTGCCCGGCCGTTTGCGGGTACACAATAGAGAGACAGAAAACGCGGCGCGGACAAGAAGGTCTTGTCGCGCCGCTTCGCAAACGGAGGAGAACCGATGAGAGAGCAAACGATCAACGCCATAAAAGCTTTGAAAGCGATAAAAGCGATGCAGGCGGTTCAAGGCGAACCGGGTTCGACAGATTCGCCGGCCGCAAACGGATATGAGGACAAAGGAGAGAGCGGGAGCGAAACTTCTGCGGAGAATGCGAGCGAAGTCTCTGCGACAAGCGGAGCGGGCGGGGCGCTTACGGCTAGCGCGCCGGACGCGGTACAGAATGTGGCACAGAAAGCCGTGCAAGCGAAGGGCGTGTCGCAGGGTGATAAAGCGCAGCATGGAACCGGCGGCGCAAGCGGACCGGCAGCCGGCGGCACGCGCGAGCGCCGGCTCGATCTCGCCGTCGACCTGGCGCCGTACCTGCGCGGGTGGACGCTCGTCTCGGCTTCGCTCGGCCACGACGGCCGCGCTTACGTGCTGCTGATCGACGGGGAGCCGGTCCGCGAAGCGGGCTTCGTGCCGTCCGGCCTGCAGGCCGCGCCCCGCTACAAAGTGCTGGTCGTCGAGCTGCGTTCCCCGGCAGGTTCCGCTGCGCAGGACGTTGTCGAAGAAATCGCGGTCGAAGGCGAATCGTTCAACTATCACTACGTGCAGCCGCTCGGGGCGGATCTGCTGCTGGTCGGCGCGCGCAGCCGGTATTACGGCCGCGACCAGTACGACCTGAACGCCGCCGTGTTCGACCGGAGCGGACAGCCGCTGCGCCGCTTCCTCGTCGGCGACGGCATTCAGAGCGTCCAGACGACGGCCGGCGGGCTGATCTGGACAAGCTTTTTCGACGAGGGCGTGTTCGGCAATTACGGCTGGAGCCGCCCGGTCGGGGAGAGCGGCCTGATCGCCTGGGACAGCTGGGGCATCCGCGTATTCACGAACAGCGAAGCGGATATCGCCGACTGCTACGCGCTGAACGTCGTGTCGGACCACGAAGTCTGGTTCTACTACTACACCGACTTCAAGCTGTGCCGCCTGTTCGGTCCGGCCGTGCAGCCGAGCGTTTCGTTTCTCGATCCGAAGCTTGCCGGCTCTTCCGTAGTCGCGACCGACGGCGCGCGCTTTCTGCTGGACGGCGGCTACAACCGACTCGGTACGTACACGCTGCTGCGGCGCGACGGTTCCGGTGCGCTCACGCGAAGCGAAGAGTGGACGTTCGCGGATGCGGCCGGCCGCCCGCTGCAAGCGCCGATCGGCTATGCGCGCGGCGCAGCGCTGCTGCTGCTGGACGAAGCGAAATTGTACGTTTGCCGCCTGGACGAATGGAATGAACGGCCGGGCGGGCGAGGCTAGGCTTCGAATTCGGCCCGTTCTGCGGACCGGCCCGGTTCTGCGGATCGGCCCGGTTCTGCGGATCGGCCCGGAGTCGCGGAAACGGAGTCCGTGGTCGGTTCCGGACGGTTCCGCTTCCGCGCCGGTCACGCGTTTGTGCAAAAAGTTTCCCCCGAATGTGCATTGTTTCCCGCAGCGGCGAAAGCTAGAATGGGGAACAGACAGTGAGAATGAAAATCAATTGGGGGAAAAAAGGATGAACAAAATCGGGTTTACGACGATAAAAACCGGGGCTTTGGTTCTGATGTTGGCGCTCGGTGCGGCATTGGCCGGCTGCGGAGCGAACAGCGGACCGGCGACTTCGGCGGCCGGGACCGAAGGATCTTCGGGGCAGGCACAGGAGGCCGAAGCGGCAGGCAATCAGGCTTCGTCTGCCGATAGCGAAGCCGGCCAGGAAGCCGAAGCCGCGGACACCCGCGTCGTGCAGGGCGAATTCGGCGAAGTGACGCTGCCGGCCCATCCGAAGCGCGTAGCCGGCATCTATCTGGAAGATTACTTGTCGGCGCTCGGCGTGACGCCGGTCGTCCAGTGGTATCACCCGAACTGGGGCGTGCAGGATTACCTGAAGCTCGACGTGCCGCAGTACGATACGAGCGGCAGTCCCGAAGCGCTGCTCGCGCAGCAGCCCGATCTGATTATGCTGGACGGCGGCGTCGACCGGGCCGGCTACGAGACGTATGCGAAGATCGCTCCGACGTATCGGCTGCCGGAGAGCGTCCTGCAGGATTCCAAGCAGATTCTGCTCGCCGTCGCCGACGCGCTCGGTATGCCGGACAAAGGCCGGGAAGTGCTCGCGCAGTACGAAAATACCGTCGCGGACGACAAAGCGAAGCTGCAGGAAGCGATCGGCGACGAGACGGTCGCGGTCGTGCGCCTGAACGGCGGAGAGAAGACGCTTGCGCTGTTCGGCGTCAAGAACCGCTTCGTCGGTTCCCTGTACAGCGAACTCGGATTGACGCCGCACCCGATGGTCGGCGAAATGGAAGAGTACCAGCAGATCATTTCCGAAGAAGGACTGGCCGATCTGGACGCGGACCACATTTTTATTTTCCCGGCCAACGGCGAGTGGGACTCGGCGGAAAACAAAGAAGCCGCAAAGATTCTGGAGCGTCCGATCTGGAAATCGCTCAAAGCCGTCAAAAGCGACCACGTCTACACCGTCGAACGCTCTTACTGGCAGTCGGGCGGCATTCAGGCCAACCTGCTAAAATTCGCCGATGTCATGAAAAATCTCGCGCCGTAACGGTCCGATTGCCGGTGACCGCCGGTGACCGTCTAAGAGTAGCGTTTGTTGAAAAAGAGTTCGCTTCGAAGCGCCGAAAAGTCTTTTGGAGACTTTTCGGCGCTTTTTGCTGTTCGGAATCGGGCGTGAACCGTCCTGCCAGCCGGGAAGAGGCTCGAACGGATTGCCTGCGCCGCGAGAATGACGTATACTAGGCGCCAGACGATAATGAGAAACATTATCAATGAAGGGGGCTTGGACGTGGAGCGGATACCCTTTGCTTATACGCTGACCGATATTCGGTATGAAGAAATAAGCCCCGGACCGGACCGGTCCGGGGAAGGCGGGCCGATCGACGGTCTGCCGCAAGGCGAGCGGCCGACCGGACAGGCGCAAGCGCGCCGCGCTTCGGCCGGCGCCGAACTGTGGGTCGTGACCGGCGGCACCGGATCGGTGCACTGCGGAGAAACGGCCTGGCCGCTCGCCCGGGGCCGCCTGCTGCTGGGCCCGCTCGGCGGCGTTCGGGCGGTGTCGGCCGGGCCGGCGGCGGAGGCCGGCCGGCCTGATGCGGCGGCGGGCGCGGGGGGAGCTGAAGCGGCGGAAGCGGAGATGTCCGAGGCGGAGCGGAGAGAGGCTGCGGAAGCGGAGCGGAAGGCGGCAGGCCGAAGCGGGCCTGCGGCGGAGCGGGGAGAGGCAGCGGAAGCGGAGCGAAAAGCAGCAGGCCGGAGTGGGCCTGCGGCGGAGCGGGGAGAGGCGGCGGGGATGTCCGCGACGGAAGCGGCGATGTCCTTGCCGCAGCTTCAAGCGGCAGGCGCGGAGCCGCTGACGCTGTATCGGCTCGCTTTTTGCGCAGCCGATCGTTCGGGAGCGCCGCTGCCGCCCGGCGAGGCGCTGCCTTTCGTCGGCGCGACGGATTTCGCGCCGTTCTCGTTCTGCGCGGAGAGAGCGCAGAAGCTGCATGAACGCCGCGGGGAGACCGGCGGGGCCGCCGCGCTTGAGCGCCAGATCGCGTTTCAGGAGCTGCTGCTCGCCGCCGTCAGGCAGCGCGAGAGCGCTTCGCGGGCCGGAACGGGCGGAAGTGCGGCCCTGGATGTCCGCGAAGCGGTGCGGCGGTCGATCGCGCGAATCGATCGCGAATACCGCGAGCCGTTTACGGTCGAATCGCTGGCCGCCTCGGCCGGCATCGGACGCTGGACCTATACGAACCTGTTCAAGGAAGCGACCGGCAGCCTGCCGCTCGATTACTTGAACCGGGTCCGGATCGGGCAGGCGAAGCAGCTGCTGCTGGCGACGGAAGACCGGCTGGGCGAGATCGCCCAGCGCGTCGGCTTCAGCAGCGAATATTATTTCAGCCGCCGCTTCAAACGCGAAGCCGGCCTGTCGCCCGGCCAATACCGGCGGCTGCATCGCCGGGAAGTGCGCGTCTTCGCGCCTTACCTCGAAGACGCCCTGCTCGCGCTCGGCATCGTGCCGATTGCGCAGTACAGCCACAGCGCCTGGGGCGTGCAGGCATATCTGCCGCTTGAAGGAGTGCCCGCATTCGACGTCGCGGACGGAACGCGCGAAGACCTGCTGCGCCTGAAGCCGGAGCTGCTGCTGTTCGACGACGGCTTCGAACGCTGGCGATTGGACCGCTTGTCCGGCGTTGCGCCCAGCCTGCTGCTGGAGCAGCCCGGCGAAGCCTGGGCGGACAAGCTGCGCGGGACGGCCGCTTTGTTCGGCCGCGAAGCGGAAGCCCGGCACAGGCTGCGCCGCTACGACGAAGAAGTCCGCGACGCGGGTTCGCGCCTCGCCGCGATGCCCGGCGGGAGCGCTTCGCGCGGCTCCGTCGCGTGCCTGCGCATTTCGGCGCAGCAGATTCGGCTGTACGCGCAGCACAGCGGTTATACCGGCCCGCTGCTGTACGGCGAGCTCGGCTTGAAGCCGCCCGGGCTGCTGCGGCATATGCCCGAAGCGCAGCGAAGCCTGCTGCTGCGCCCCGACGAACTTGCGCAGGTCGATGCCGACCATTTATTCGTCATTTTCGACAAGTCCGACAACCGGCATCCCGGCGACGAGAGACGGCTGCTGGAGCATCCGTGCTGGCGCACCCTGCCCGCGGTCCAAGCCGGCCGGGTGTACGAAACGGACTTTTTCGCCTGGATGAATTACGGCATATTGGCGCACGGTCGCAAGATCCGGGACGTGCTGGAGACTTTGCTCTAGCCCGAACAGTAGCTTCCGCCGCCAAAAAGCAAACCCGCGCCAAGAAGCCCGACCTTCGACAGTCTGATCTGTCGGGGATCGGGCTTTTTCGCATAGGGAGTATGTGGAGCCGTCTTTTCGGTAGTTTCGAGTGCCGCCTTACCTCGTTCAGAAGATTTGCCGGATAAATGTTGCCTTTTCGTGCGAATATCTGCTCGATCCGCCGATTTCCGCGCCGAATGTTGACCTTATGTGCACATTTTTCTGGTTTGCAACGGATTATAGGCCTACTGCGCATAAAATGTTGCCTTTTCGTGCGAATATTTGCCCGATCCGCCGATTTTCGCGCCGAATGTTGACCTTATGTGCACATTTGGCTCACTTTCAGCGGATTATAGGCCTGCTGCGCATAAAATGTTGCCTTTTCGTGCGAATATTTGCCCGATCCGCCGATTTCCGCGCCGAATGTTGACCTTATGTGCACATTTTTCTGGTTTGCAACGGATTATAGGCCTGCTGCGCATAAAATGTTGCCTTTTCGTGCGAATATTTGCCCGATCCGCCGATTTCCGCGCCGAATATTGACCTTATGTGCACATTTGGCTCACTTTCAGCGGATCATAGGCCTGCTGCGCGTAAAATGTTGCCTTTTCGTGCGAATATTTGCCCGATCTGCCGATTTCCGCGCTGAATGTTGACCTTATGCGCACATTTGGCTCACTTTCAGCGGATTATAGGCCTACTGCGCATAAAATGCTGCCTTTTCGTGCGAATATTTGCCCGATCCGCCGATTTCCGCGCCGAATGTTGACCTTATGTACACATTTGGCTCACTTTCAGCGGATTATAGGCCTGCTGCGCATAAAATGCTGCCTTTTTGTGCGAATATCTGCTTGATCCGCCGATTTCCGCGCCGAATGTTGACCTTATGCGCACATTTGGCTCACTTTCAGCGGATTATAGGCCTACTGCGCATAACATGTTGCCTTTTCGTGCGAATATTTGCCCGATCCGCCGATTTTTGCGCCGAATGTTGACCTTATGCGCACATTTGGCTCGTTTGCAGTGGACTACAGCGCTAATGCGAATAAAATGTTGCCTTTTCGTGCGAATATTTGCCCGATCCGCCGATTTCCGCGCCGAATGTTGACCTTATGTGCACATTTAGCTCGTTTGCAGCGGATTATAGGCGTTATACGCGTAAAATGTTGCCTTTTCGTGCGAATATTTGCCCGATCCGCCAATTTCCGCGTCAAATGTTGACCTTATGTGCACATTTGGCGGATACAGCTAGACGCGTCCGATTTCGGGGCTGTCGAACTTCACGGACACTTCGATGTCGCGGTCGTAGCTGCCGAAGCCGCGGCCGAACAGGCTGACGCCGCCGGGGTGGGCGGCGTCCGCACGGCTCTCGATCCGCAGCGCGATCTCGCGGCCCGCCGAAGCGCCCATTGGCGCTTCGGCCCCGGCGCCGCGCATCCCCGCATCGCTCCCCGCATCGCCGCCCTCTGCGGCTCCGCCCGCGCCCCGCGCCGCCTCCGCCCCGCCCCCCACGCCCTGCATGGCGTGAATATCCAGGTCGGCCGCCGTCACGTCCGACAGTTTCGTGCCGTCCATGAACGTGCCGTCTTCGCGCACGGACAAAGTCTTCAGCAGCCCGTATTGGCTGCTGTGTTCGCTCCACCATTCGGGCGTGTGGAGCCCGCGCCTGCCGCCGAAATTGCCGGGGCAGGTCCAGGTGCCGACCGGCACGCCGCCGATCTCAAACGAGATATCGGACGGCCAGTTCGGGTTGTAGCCGGGCGCTTCGGAGCCGAGTTCCAGCGTGACGGAAATCTCGCGCACGGTCTGCGCGCCGACGAGATAGTTCGGAATCCGGTACTCGACGTAGCCGGAACCGAACCACAGATGCCGCGCCCCGACGCGGGCCGGATCGGCAAAATACCGCGGATCGTCCATCATGCCGATCAAGCGCGATTCGGAAGCGAGTCCGCACGTCGGACGGACTTCGTGTTCCGCGTATTGGCCGACGGGAATCGAGACGGCGTAGGCGCTCCGGTCCGCCTGCGACGGATGGGAGCGGAAATTGAGCGTCAGGCTGTCTACGGCCAGCCGGCACATTTTGCGGCGGCCGCGCGTGCCGGTAACGCTCTCGGAAGCGAGCAGCCCGGCTTTTTCCATTTTCTGAATATGTTTGGTGACGATGGCGGACGAGACTTGCAGTCGTTCCGCCAGCTCGCCGATGCTCATCGGACGTTCGCCGAGCAGCTCGAAGATACGCACCCGCGTCTCGGACGCGAAACATTCGAGCAGCGGCAGGTTTTCCAGGGTAACGGCTATATGCATCGCGAACCTCCTTCATATGCTCAATCTCGTGTACTCAATCTCACGTACTCAACCTCGTATACTCATTCTCACCTTCTCATTCTTCTTCCCAATCTTCGGCTCATTTTCAGCTTCGGTTTTATTTTCACGCCTTCAATCGCAATCCAATCATATAACCGTAAAGTTAATTAATCAACTTATATTGACTTGAAATCGCTTATCGCGCATACTGTTTTCGACAGATGGAAGCGTTATTTTTATAACTCGAAAGTTAACAAAAAGGAGCGATAAAAATGGGCACGAATCGTAACGAAGCAGCAGGGATCGGTCGACCGGAGTATCCGCGGCCGCAGTTTGTCCGGGATCACTGGGTCAATCTGAACGGGGAATGGGAGTTTGCGTTCGACGACGAAGACCGGGGAAGCGCAGCGGGCTGGAGCGGCGGGGAACAGTCTTTGGGGCAAAAGATTCAGGTGCCGTTCGCGTACCAGAGCCGGCTGAGCGGGATCGGGGAGACCGATTTCCACGACAACGTCTGGTACCGCCGCCTGTTCGACGTACCGGAATCGTTTGCGGCGCGGCAGGTGCTGCTGCACTTCGGCGCGGTCGATTACTCGGCCAAAGTCTGGGTGAACGGCGTGTTCGTCGCGGCGCACGAAGGCGGGCATACGCCGTTCAAGGCGGATATTACGCACGCGCTGCACGCGGACGGAACGCCGAATGCGCTGGTTGTGCAGGCGCTCGACGAGAGCCGCAACCTGGAACTGCCGCGCGGCAAACAATTTTGGAAAAAAGACTCGGCCAGCATTTTCTATACGCGCACGACCGGCATCTGGCAGACGGTATGGATCGAAGCCGTGCCGCGGACGTATCTGGACAAAGTCAAACTGACGCCGGACATCGACAACAAGCGGATAGAGATCGTGCCGCATATCGCGAATTACGCGCCGGGCCGGGAGCTGCGGCTGCGCGTGTCGATTTCTTTTGGAGGCGTGCGCGTGACCGAGCAGACGTACGACGTGACCGGGCGCACGATGACGCATACGATCGGGCTGGCCAACTTCAACGCGCAGGAACGCGAGACGCTGTGGGCGCCGGAGCATCCGAATCTGTACGACATTTCGTATACGCTGCTGGACGGGGAAGCCGAGACCGATCGGGTGGAGAGCTACTTCGGCATGCGCAAAATATCGGTCGAAGGCGGCCGGTTGTGCCTCAACAACAGTCCGTACAAAATGAAGCTGGTACTCGACCAGGGTTATTTTCCGGACGGTATCCTGACGCCTCCGAGCGAAGCGGACATCCGGCGGGACATCGAACTGACGAAGGAAATGGGCTTTAACGGCGCGCGCAAGCACCAGAAGCTTGAAGATCCGCGGTATTTGTACGGGTGCGACAAGCTCGGCCTGCTCGTCTGGAGCGAAGCGGCCAACGCGTACAGTTACTCGGACCAGTACGTGGAACGTTTTCAGCGGGAGTGGATCGAAGCGGTCGACCGCGATTACAACCATCCGTCGATCGTCGTCTGGGTGCCGCTTAACGAGAGCTGGGGTGTGCCGGATCTGGCGCGCGACCCGCTTCAGCAGCATCATTCGCTCTCGCTTGTCTATCTCACCAAGTCGCTCGATCGGATGCGTCCGGTCATCTCGAACGACGGCTGGGAACACACGGTCAGCGACCTGGTCACGATTCACGATTACGAGTGGCGGCGCGAAGTGCTCGAAGAACGGTACGCGGCGGCGGAAAAAGCGCTCAGCCTCGTTCCCGGCGGCCATCCGGTGATGGCGCACGGGTACGGTTACCGGGGCGAGCCGCTGCTGGTAACGGAGTTCGGCGGCATCGGCTACCAGAAAAGCGAATGGGAAGGCTGGGGCTACTCCGGCGCAAGCAGCGACGAAGATTTCGAAGAGCGCCTGCGCAACGTGATCGGGCCGCTGCTCGACTCCGAGCTGGTGCAGGGCTACTGCTACACCCAGCTGACCGACGTCGAGCAGGAGATCAACGGCCTGCTGACGTACGACCGGGTGCCGAAGATTCCGCTGGACAAGATCCGGGCGATCAACGAAGGCCGGTAAACTTTTTGGCATCCGAGCATCCGAGCATCCGAGCATCCGAGCATCCGAGCATCCGAGCAACTGAACATTCTAACCTCCCAACAACCGAATATACGCAGAGTAAAAAAGGCCAACACTTTCGCAATTCCGGAAGCGTCGGTCCTTTTTTTGATAAATTCCGGATCGTTTAGTCAAAATATAATTGACCGATCAGTCCGGAAATGATAAAGTGGGGTCGAAGCTTGATGCCGCAGGCGACAAAGAGTCTGCGTCCATATCCCAATCCGAAGGAGAGGAAGCACGATGAGCACCGTTACGCGAGCAAGAGCCGAAGAGATCATGTCCGTTTTTGCACAAAGTTTTTTGCAGGGAGAATACGAGGTTTTTCTGGATCTGTTTCATGAAGATGTCCGTTTCGAGTTTCCGTACGCGCCCGATCCTTATCCGAAAAGATTGCAGGGCATCGGCGAACTGCGCAGCCATCTCGAAGCCCTTCAAGACCTGTTCGTCATTCACTCGTTCTCCGACCCGGTCATTCATCGTTCCGCGGACGGCCCCGTATTCACGGCGGAGTTTGAAGGACACGGCACCCTGCTGCAATCCGGCAAACCGTACGACCAGCACTACATTTCGGTGATCGAACTCCAAGAAGACCGGATTATCCGGTATCAGGATTACTGGAATCCGCTGAGCACAGGTTAAACGAGGGCAGGACGTCCGGCAGCCCGTTCGTGTCGGCGCCGGATCGATCCCTTTGTGCATATCGCTGTTCGATTTTGTCATTCCGATCTCATCTTTTCCATTCCTAATTTTATTTCAAAAGGAGCTGTTCCGTATGACCTCTTCTTCCCCTTCTTCACCAATTCGAATTCTGCTGACCGGCGGGCAGGGCAAAACGTCTTCCCGCCTCGCGCGGCTGCTGAGGCTTCAAGGCCACGCGGTCCGACAAGCCGGACGCAGACCGGCGCAGTCCCGCGACGGACAACCGGACAGCGTCGTGTTCGACTGGTACGACCCTTCGACCTACGAAGCTGCGTTAACGGGCATGGATGCCGTCTATCTGGTAGCTCCGCCCGATCTGCACCCGGAGCAGGTCATGATTCCTTTTATCCGAAAAGCGCGGGAAGCTTCTGTCCGACGCTTCGTGCTGCTGTCCAGCGCTTCCGTGTCGGCAGACGATCCGGTGTTCGGACCGATCCACCGGGAACTGCGCAGCGGCGCTGCGGAATGGGCCGTGCTGCGTCCTTCCTATTTCATGCAAAATTTTAGCGAGACGGCGCATGCCTATACGATTCGCGAATCGAATCGGATCTTTACCGCGGCCGGCTCCGGCAAAGTCGGGTTCGTCGACGCCGAAGACATTGCGGCGGTCGCTGCCGAAGCGCTGACGCGCCCGGAGCCGTTCAACGACGAACTCGTGATCACCGGCCCGGAAGCGTTGAGCTACGGCGAAGCGGCCGAGCGGATCGGCGAACTGACCGGCCTGCCGGTGCAGCATATCGCGATCACGGAAGACGAACTGAGACAGAACCTGATTGCAGTCGGCCTTCCGCGCGAATATGCGGCCTTTCTGGCCGGTCTGGACACGCGAATCCGCGTGGAGGGCAGCGAAGACCGCGTCACCGATACGGTGCGCCGCGTGACCGGACGCGAGCCGCGTTCGCTGACGGATCATATACGGGCAAATTCGGCTTCGCTGCGTTCGGAGCCAGAGCCGGATCAAGCGGGGCGTACCAAGCTGTAGAATCGGGCCGTAAAATAAAATCAGACCTCCAAAAGAGGAAGGCGCCGCGTTCGGCGGTCAGCCAAGCACCGCCGACCTGCGACTTCACGAACTTTCGCCATACGAAAAGCCGCCGGTCAAATCGGGATTCCCGATTTGACCGGCGGCTTTTCGGCGAACCGAATGAAACGGAGCTGAACCTAACCGACTCATACCGAACCGAATCTAATCGATGCGATCGGAACCGAATCTAACCCATCCGAGCCCCGAGGCGTGCGCCAACCGGAAGCGCGGCACGTTCAACGCCGGTCCGGCCGGATCTTCGCGTCTGCAACGAGCCGCCGTCCGCCGGCTTACTCCGCCCGATCCGCGCCCGATCCAGCCGCCCTCTGCCAGCGCAGCACGGACAAAGCCGTCTCCGCGACCGCTTCAAGCTTAGTCCGGTCGGCACCCATTTTGCCGGTCAGCACCAGCGCGTTGCGCTCGTGGGCCAGAAAAAGGGACAGCCGTTCAAGATCGGCGTCGGCACGCAGTTCGCCGGCTGCGCGGCCCCGTTCGAGCAGGTCGTAGAAAGCTTTTTCCACGTCAAGCTGGTTGGCCTGCATGTAGGCGTTCAATTCTTCGTCATGCGGCATGTATTCGATCGCGCTGCTGATAATGAAGCAGTCCTGCCGCTGCTGCGGGTCCGACAAGGCCGATACGATCTCGCCGAAAGCCTGCCGGATCCGTTCTTCCGCGCCGCCCGGTTCCCGGAACAGTTCGACGATGTCCGCCTGTTTGCGGTTCATGTAGAATTGGACGGCAGCCAAAAAAAGTTCCCGTTTGGTGCCGTACGTGTCGTACAGACTTTGGCGGGCGATACCCAACCCTTTTAACAGATCCGGCAGTGAAGTGCCTTCGTACCCCTGCGTTCCGAATATGCCGAGCGCCCGGCTCAACACTTCCTCGGGATCGAATGCTTTGGTTCTTGCCACGATGCATCGCCTCCTTCCTGCTGTTAATCATAGGGGAACGGAAGGCACTGTTCAATATGCGAACGGCATTCCGGCGAACCGAACATGTTTTTCACACAGGGTCGGGAAGGCTTTCATGTATAATGGAGGAAAAGCGCACACCGATCATCGGTCCCGTCCGCGGGTACAAAGGAATAGGGAGCGATTCGCTTTGCCGCGGATCGGCTCGGTGCCATAGAGGAATCGATATTTTGACGAAAAGGATGAGGCCGATGCCCGAACACGAAAAGACGAACGAGTCCGGCCGGCGGGAAGCCGGTCTTCCGGTCGAACGCAAACAGCCCGATCCGCGGGGCATTCCCGTGGAGAACGAAATTGCCGTGCCGCCGGCCGAAGCCGGTCCCGCCAAAGGACTGGAAATCGCGGAGATTCTGGAAGCTTCGGTGTCGGCTTTTGTCACGTCGCAGGGAGAAGTCCGCAAAAAATCGAAAACGGATAAAGAGGCGGCGCCCGGTTCGAGTCCCGATTCGGACGGGGTGGACGTTCGGCAGGGCGGCGTGTCCGGCCGCGCTTCCGATTCCGCGCAGCCGGATGCCGGTTCGGACCGCGGCGTCTCTGTCGATCGGGGATTCGTGCCTGCCGTGAATACGAGTGGCGATCGCTCCGCGATGAGCGGCCGCGCCGGTTCGACGGCCGCGCAAATCGAGCTGCGGCTGCCGATCTGGGAAAGCGAGGAAGTGCCGGCCGTGTCGCCGAACGCCGATCTCGACAAGCTCAGCTCGAACGCCGCGCACGATCGCGAAGAGATTACGGACGAAGACCTGATCGAGCTGACGATCGAACGCTTCAAGGAGAAGCTGCAAAGCGGCCGTTGGACGTGTCTTCAGCTCACGCAAGCTTATCTGGAGCGGATTGCCCGGCTCGACGGCAAGCTGAATGCGGTGCTGGAAGTGAACCCGGACGCCGCCGCGCTGGCCAAGCAGCTCGACGACAACTTCGACGAGCTGGGTTCGCTGCCGCTGTACGGCGTGCCGCTGCTGCTCAAAGACAATATCGATACCGCGGACCGGATGACGACCTCCGCGGGTTCGCTGGCGCTGGAAGGGCGCCGGGCGAAACGGGATGCTTTTGCCGTCGACAAACTGCGCGACGCGGGCGCGATCCTGCTCGGCAAAGTCAATATGACGGAATGGGCGAACTATATGTCCGACGACATGCCGTCCGGCTACAGTTCGCGCGGCGGACAGACGAACAATCCGTACGGAGCCTATCCGGTCGGCGGGTCCAGTACCGGCAGCGCGGCGGCCGTCTCGGCCAACTTCGCGCTCGGCACCGTCGGTTCGGAGACGTCGGGCTCGATCGTGAGCCCGGCGGCCGCGCATTCGGTCGTCGGGATCAAGCCGACGGTCGGCCTGATCAGCCGCAGCGGCGTCGTTCCGCTGTCGCTGACGCAGGACACGCTCGGTCCGATCGCCCGGACGGTGCTTGATGCGGCGCTGATTCTGGAAGCGATGGCGTTCGGCGACGAAGCGGACGCCTGCACGCTGCTGCCGCAGCGCCCGGTCTCGTTCCTGCCGGGCCGGATGGACTTGACCGGCCGATTGAAGGTCGGCGTCGTCGAAGGATTCGCGCGGCGCCTCGATGCGGAGACGTCGGCGGTGTTCGAGCAGGCGCTTGCCGGCCTGCAGGCCGCGGGCATCGAAGTGAAACGCGGCCTCGACCTGCCGATCCCCGAAGAGGAAGGAGACGGCACGGTGCTGCGCCGCGAGTTCAAGTCGGCGATCGACGCGTTCTTCGCCGCGCAGCCGCCCGGTCAGGGTCCGGCGGATCTGGCGGAGCTGATCGAGGCCAACCGCGCGAACCCGCAAGAGCGTCTGCGGTACGGGCAGAACCTGCTGGAAGAAGCGCAGCAGGCGGGCGGCAGCCTCGAAGACGACGTCTACCAGTCCAGCAAGGCAGACGGCGTTCGAAGCGCCGGCGAAGAAGGCATTGACCGCGCGCTGGAGCAATACGGGGTGCACGCGCTGCTGTTCACCGATTACGAAGGCTCCGATCTTGCGGCGCGCGCCGGGTATCCGCTCGTGTCCGTGCCGGCCGGCTATACCGAGTCGGGACGCCCGGTCGGCCTGCTGCTGTCGGGAACGGCCATGTCCGATCCGCTGCTGATCGAGATCGCTTACCGGTTCGAGCGGGCGACCCAAAAACGCAAAGCGCCCAAAGCTTTTCGTTAGGAACCGGCAGCTAGCGGCGTTCTTTCCGTGAGCGGTGCGCCTGCCGGGCAGGAAAACGCGGCCGGACGGCGAAGGTAGCGGGTATGGTCGGGCGCACAGCGGCACAAGCCCGGAATCCGGATTTACAGGGAGGGGAAGCGGATGGAGAAAGAAAAAGAAAAAGCTCCGGCAGAGACGGAGGACGTGCTGATTCGCACGCCGAACCTGCTCATTCGCAGATTCGGACAGGAAGAATGGCCCGAGCTGCTCACTTATTTGCAGGACGACGGCGTGGCGGACGGGTTCCCGGAAGGCATCTATACGGAGGAGAGGCTGCGCGACATGACGGCCGATCCGTATCTGTACGCGCTCGTGTCGCTGCAGGACGATCAGGTGATCGGCCACGTGTTTTCCCGTCCCGGCGTTCAGCCGATGACGGGGCTGCTCGGCTTCGGCGTTCGTTCGGATTACCGAAGGTGCGGGTACGGCACCGAAGCGGCGCAGGCGCTGTTCCGGCACGCGTTCGAAGAACTGGGGCTGCATCGGGTGACGGTATCGTGCCCGCCCGAAAATCTGGCGCTGCGCGCTCTGCTCGAAAAGTGCGGCATGCGCATGGAAGCTTTTTTTCGCCGGAATCTGCCGACGATCGACGGGGAATGGCGCGACGAGTGCGTCTATGCGCTGCTGAGGGACGAATGGCTCGTCAACGCGAGCCTGCTGCATCTGCGGCAGGGCGGGGAAGCGATCCGCCTGGAAGACTTTATCGCTTTGTCCTTGTCGGCGGAGAGCGAACAATCCGGGGCAGGCGAGCTTGTCGAAGCCGTGCCGGTGCTCGATACGGCGCTTGCGATCGAAGCCGAGCACCGGGCGGATCTGGAAGCGGAGCTTGAAGCCGAGCTAGAAGCCGGGTACCAAGCCGAACTTGAGCTGGAAGCTGCAGCCGGATTCGCCCCCGAAGGGGTCGCTTCCTACGAAGCGCCGGCGCAAACATCGGCTCTGCCGGAAGCCGCGTCCGACGCCGCTTTCGAAGCGGCGCCGGTTCCGCCGGTTCAAGAGCCGGCGGGAGATGCGGCTGAAGAGTCGGCCGCAGAGCCTGCCGCCGAACATCCGGCGGCGTCCGAGATTTACGGGCAGTTCGCCGCGCCCGGCGAGCCGGACATTCCGCAGGTGACGCTGCCGATGAGCGCCGGGGACAGCTCCGGCGCGGGGCCGTCCGCTCCGGTGCTGCCGGCGGCCGTGGCGGCCACCGTGATCGAACCGGCGGCAGTCGAGGGCACGGTCGTCGGCGTGCAGCGAGCGCCGGCTGCGCCGGACCCGATGTACGGGCTGATCGAACAGCGGGTCGACGGCGTGCCGATCGTGCTGCGGCGGCTGCACGATTTCAACTGGCTGGCGCCGTTCGGACGCGTATTCCGCGTATGGGACCGCCAGGATTCCGGCAACCTGTCGTTCGGGCTGGAGATCGAAGACCAGCGCGTCTTTATCAAATACGCCGGTGCGGAGACGGCGGAATATGCCGGCCATCCGGCGGACGCCGTGCAGCGGCTGCGCGAAGCGGCGAACGCCTACGAAGCGCTGGACCATCCGGCGCTGGTGCGTATGCTGGATCACTTCGAGACGCCGGACGGGTACGCGATCCTGTTCGAATGGGCCAAAGGGCAGTCGCTGCACCGAGGCGACGATAGCGGCGCAGATCCGCATTCCGTCCGATCCCGCTTCCGCGCCCTGCCGATCGAGCGGCGGCTCGAAGCGATGGAGACGATTCTCGACTTCCACGCCCACGTGGAAGAGAAAGGCTACGTCGCGATCGATTTTTACGACGGCAGCATGCTGTACGATTTCGAAGCCGGCCGGATGACGCTTTGCGATATCGACCTGTACCGCCCGGCTCCTTATATCAACGAAATGGGCCGCATGTGGGGTTCTTCGCGCTTCATGTCGGCGGAAGAATACGAGCTGGGCGCGGCGATCGATTCCCGGACGAACGTCTACACGATGGGCGCGACGGCGTTCTACATGCTCGGCGGCACGCGGGACCGTTCGCCCGGACTGTGGGAAGCCGGGGAAGAACTGTACCGCCTGGCGCTGCGCGCCGTGTCGCCCGAACGTTCCCATCGCCAGGCGTCGGTGCGCGAGCTGCTGGACGCCTGGACAAGCCTCGTCAGAGGCTGATCCGCCGGGAGAGTCGGCACTTGCCGGCCTCCTTGCGTCATCGCAAGTTTTCAAGCCCGATCCTTCCGTTCGCAGCTCCATTCGAAGCTCTATTCGAAGCACCATTCGCAAGCCCGAAATCGGCAAAAATCCGGTTCTCCGCGCTTTTCGAACAGATGCCGCGCAGCGATAAGGGCTGCGGCATCCGTCGACCAGCGATCGGAAAACCGGATTTTTGTGACAAACGTTCGGAACAACTTTTTTGGCGAAAACTGATCTTATTTTTCTCGCGTCCGCCGGCGGCACCTCGTCAGTGGGCGTGCCCGACCGCATGTCCCGCTGCCGCCATCTCGTCCGCCACGCGGCCGATCGTCGTCGTGCGCAGATGCTCGTCCATTTTGCGTTCGGATTCGCGCATGACCGCATCGATCAGGCAGCCGGGACCGTTGGAATCGCAGCCTTTGAACAGGGGCGTGCTGCCTTCGATCGCCTGAATAATATCGAGAAACGAAATATCGTGCTTGTCGCGCCGCAGGCAGTAACCGCCCTGGGCGCCGGAATAGGAATCGACCAGACCGGCTTTGGCCAGCTTGGTAAGGATTTTGGACAGGTAGGTCGGGGATACGCCCTGCTTCGCGGCCAGGTCCTGCACGCCTACTTTGAGTCCGGGCGTACGTACTGCCAGATCGAGCATCGTATGCAGCGCGTAGTTCGTGCCTTTGGAATAATTCATCGTTTATCATCCTTAGTCATGGAATGGAAAGGCAAACGGAAAGTCCGGCTGGGGTCGCGCTTGGGATCTTCAAGGCTCTTGTCCATTGTCGCAAGCCTGGGATAGCGCGTCAATGTTCTTCTGCCGTGCGAACGCGCTCGAAGTTTGGGGACTATGTCATTGCGACCCGGAGTGGTATAATCTGGGGAAACCACGAATCAGGAGGCGTCTTTATGACTATTCAGTATCTCGACAGTCTGGAATCGATCAAGGAAGATTCGTTTGCCGACGGCTTTTTCGACGGTTGGCCCAACCGGCCCAGCCCGGCCACGTTCGTTCGGATGCTGCAAGGATCGGCTTACGTGATGCTTGCGCAGGATGAAGAGACGGGCAAGATCGTAGGATTCGTGAATGCGCTCTCCGACGGTGTCCTCAGCGCGTACATTCCGCTGCTGGAAGTCGTACCCGCTTATCAGGGCCAGGGCATCGGGCGCGAATTGGCGCGGCAGCTGCTGAAGCGGTTGGACGCTTATTACATGGTGGACCTGATGTGTGACCCGGAACTCGAAAGTTTCTATGCCCGCCAGGGCATGCGTCCGGCGAACGGCATGACGCGGCGCAATTACAAAAATCAAAAAGGCATCTCATAAAGCGTTCGAACCGCTTGCCCGGATCGGCCGGAATAGAAGCATGACGTCGAATAGAAAGAAGTTCGATATACGAAAAAGAAGCGGTTCTTCGCGCGTCCCCGGACGCAGCGGAGAACCGCTTCTTTTTCGATCAGGCCGTTTTTTCAAAATCGTTCCGTTCGCCCGGTATCGCTCTTTCTATCCGCGCGCAGTGCGTGATTGTCGCGAATCATACAATCATTCGTGCACGTACCGTCCGCCGCGTCCCGCGCCGAGGCCGGTCAGCAGGTAGACGGCAACGATGCCGAACATGACGTAATACGGAATCTGCCAGCCGCCGGTGGCGTCGTGCAGCGTGCCGTACAGCAGCGGGCCGCAGCCGGCCAGCAGATAGCCGACGGACTGGGCCATGCCCGACAGGTCGGCCGCTTCGGAAGCATTTTTGGTCCGCAGCGAGAAGAACATCATGATCAGGCTGAACGAGAAGCCGCCCGACAGGCTGAAGAAGACGATCGCGGCGATGATGATCGGCAGCGAACCGTTGGCATACAGGAAGCCGAAGATGCCGACTACGTAGAACGCCGAGGTCATGACGATCAGCGGCCGCTGGTCTTTCACTTTGGACGCGATGATCGGAGCGATGAAATTGATCGGAATCATCAACATCTGGAACAGCGACAGCATGTAGCCTCCGATGACCGGGTCCAGATGCTGGGCGTGCATCATGTTCGGCATCCAGGCGACCATGATGTAATAGATGGAAGACTGCATGCCCATGTTGACCGTGACCATCCAGGCCAGCGGCGAACGCCAGATGCTGCGCTTCGGCACGTCGGGCGCGCCGGTATTGACGGCGCGCGTATTGCGGCGCAGCTGCGGCAGCCAGACGATCAGGCCGATCGCGGACAGGATCGTCCAGATCAGCAGCGAGCCGCGCCAGCCGATGCCGGTATTCGAGATCGGCACGCTGATCGCGGCCGCCGCCGAAGCGAAGATGCCCATCATGATCGAATACAAGCCGGTCATCACGCCGACTTTGAGCGGGAACTCCCGCTTGATGATGCTCGGCAGCAGCACGTTGAACACGGCGACCGCGAGGCCGATCAGGAATGTGCCCGCCATCAGCGGTACGATGCCGCCGAACGGGCGGAACAGACTGCCGATCACGATGAGTACGAGCGAGACGAAGATCAGCCGTTCGGCGCCGTAGCGGCGCGCCCATTTCGCCACGAACGGCGACAGCAGCGCGAACGCCAGCAGCGGAAGCGTGGTCAGGAAGCCGGCCATCGTGTTCGACAGCGACAGCGCCCCGCGGATCGTGTCGATGATCGGGCTGAGGGAAGTGATATGCGTGCGCAGATTCGCCGCGACCAGCAGGATGCCGGCGAGCAGCAAATAATAGACGCTGCTCGGCGCGTCCTGGGTGCGCGGTATTTCGGTTTTTTTCGTCGTCATGGTTCTAACTCCGTTCCGGCCGCCTTCTTCGGGCGGCATCCAATGAATTCGTTGCGGTGCAGCCGGACCGCCCGGCTACGCCTCGCTGTGCTCCTGCTCGTGCGGCGCTTTGAAGCGGGCAATATAGTCGTCGACTGCCCGCGCCGCCCGCTCCGCGTCGCGTTCGCGAATCGCGGCGATGAGTTCGGGATGGCCGACCTCGTACCGGCTGCCCGCGATGCCGCGGTTGACGGTGATCGAGATTTGCAGCTTCTCGAACAGGCTTTCGTACAGGTCGGCGAGCAGGACGTTGCCCGAAGCGGCGACGACGGCGCGGTGCAGGTTCCAATCGGCCTGCTTGAACGCGTCGGGGTCTTCCGCTTCGCCGTTCATCGCTTCCCGGCACTGCGCGGCGAAGCGGTCGAGCCGTTCCAGGTCTTCGTCCGTACGCCGCCGACAGGCGAGCGCAGCGGCTTCGCGGTCCAGCGCATGCTGGACTTCCAGCGCTTCCAGCACGGAAGAGCGTCTCATCCGCTTGTGCAGGATGGCGCTCAGCTCGCTGTTGGCCGTGACGAACGTTCCGTCGCCCTGACGCGTCTCCAGCAGCCCGACCTGCACGAGGCCGCGAATCGCTTCGCGCAGCGTGTTCCGGCTGACGCCGAGGCTCTCCATCAGATCGGCTTCGCGCGGAATGCGGCTGCCGATATCCCATTCGCCGCCCGTAATCAGCGCTTCAAGCTGCGCGTAGACGCGTCCGGACAGCGTTTGTTTTTCCAATTTCTCGAACATGTGCGCCTCCTCACCAAAGGTAGGATGATTGGTTGTTTCGCTCGAATCAGTATAAAAGGTTTGCCGGAAGTTGTAAAGGAAAAGGAAACGGAAGCGGAAAAGGAAACGGGAAAAGTAGAGGGTAAGCAAAAAGCCTTTGTCCGCATTCGGAAAAAGGCTTTGATCGAAGGCGTCCGTCTGTGTGCCGGAAGTCTCCGCCGTTATGAAGGTTGGTTTTTCGTTCGGTCCGGATACGGACGGCACTTCGCCCTATCCCGGTGTATCAATGAATCTTGATCAGCCGGGCGCCCTGCTCGAAAGCGGCCATTTTTTCGCTGACATCGTCGAACGTGCCGTATTTGAGCAGGCTGAGCTGCGATTCGGACAGCGGGAGCGCCGCATACGCTTTTTCCGGCAGAGCCACGATCGCGGATTCGGTCACGCGCAGATTGCCCAGGAAATAATCGCCGCCGTAACCGAGCCGCGTCGGAGTGCCGCCCAGCGGATAAGCGGAAGCTTGGGCTTCGTCCGGCTTGGCCGCAAACAGCAGTCCTTGCGAATCGGCAGGCCGGATCGGAAGCTCCCCGAGCGGCTGGCGCTTGTCCGAATTGTCGGGGTCTTTGCGCAGGATCAGCCCGCGTGCGGTCCAATCCCGGGCGGTGGCTTCGCTGACGATCAGCGTCTTGGCGTCCCATTTGACGGGATAATCCCATCTTTCTTCGGGAAGGGCGCGAGCTGCTTGAATTTCGGCCCGGATCTGCTTGGAACTTCCGGTCAGCAGAATCGCGTTGGCCCGGTCGTTGAGCAGCGGAATCGCGACGAACACGAACGCCGCGGCTGCCGCCGCGCACACCAACAGACCCGCCAATGTTACAGCCCTACTTTTTTTCATAAAAACTCTCTCCTCGGTACGGGGCTTGCGCCGCCGTTAATAAGGTTAGTGTAGGCCGAAGAGAGAGCGGGCTCCATGGATCTGTCTTAACCGCGCCTTACATTTGCGTTAAGCTTGGCTGGCCAACGAATCGTAGACACGCTATTAGGCGTTTCGGCGCGGTTGTACGATTGTTAATGAACCGTAGGCACGCTATTGAGGCCAAAGTGCCGCAAAACGGCCTTATTCCGGCGAATAAGAATAGCAGGGTTCGTTAGTTTGCAAAAAAAGCGAAATATCGGCAAATAGCGATCGGAGGATTCGTTAGAAGGCAGATGGCAGACAGTAGAGGGTTAGAGGGTACACGGCAGACGATAGACGGCAGAGCGGGCACAGGCGGGTAGGGGTGGACGAGCCGGATGCGACACGGATGGATCGGGGATAGACGGGTAAGGTGCGGAAAACATCCGAGCGCGCATAAACCGCCCGGCCCGCCCAATGGAAAAACTTGCGATTCTACGCCACGGCGCTGCGCAGCGGCCTTCCACAGCACCTCCCAGGCAAAAAAAGCCTCCCGAAGGAGGCTTTCCTGCGTTCGGCCGCCGCTTGGGTGCGGACCGTACGGCGGCCGGGCAGATCGCGCTGCGAAGATTACTTCGCGCCGCGTTTGCCCATCGATTGCAGCTGCGACATCAATTTTGTGCGGGAGTCCTTGTTCCTGAGCAGATAAGCAGCTCCGAGTCCCACGGCAGCGGTCATCAAAGAAGATCTTTTCATGATTAATTCCTCCTCTAAAGGTGTGTGTAACAGATGTTGATATTGTGCCTTGTTCAAAAATTACCCGCTCCTCCGGCGCTGAAACGTTTTTGTTTTCAAAAAACGAAAGGTGGGCTATAATAGAACGTCTTGACGGATTTCGCAGAGATTCACAATCCAAACGGTTCGGAGACGATCCCCATGAGCAGGCACGAACGAAAGACTTTTGTCGCACACGGAATCGCATACGGCGTTTTTTTGAAAAAGTTCACGGGTCCCCGGGCCGGTCGGACTTTTTTTGTTTCCTTGGGGCAAGAAAAGTGACGGAGGGAAGAAGACATGGAAGAGGTCAAAAAGCAATCGATCTTCGCGGCGTGGATCAGTCTAATCAGCAACGTGCTGCTCACCATTTTGAAAGTTGCGGTCGGCCTGCTGTTCAACAGCCCGGTGCTGATCGCGGACGGCGTGCATAACGCGGGCGACGTGATCGCGTCCGCGGCGGCGCTCGGCTCGATGCGAATCTCCAGCCGTCCGCCGGATGAGGACCATCCGTACGGACACGGCAAAGCCGAAGTGATCGGCGCAAGCGTCGTAGCGACTATTCTGCTGCTCGCGGCGTTCTACGTCGGCTACCATTCGATCGTCGCGCTGTTCGAGCCGATGCCGGAAGCGCACGTGATCGCCCTGATCGCGGCCGTGCTGTCGCTGATCTGGAAGCTGGTGCTATACGTGTACACGATCCGCATCGGGCGCCGCGCGAACAGCAAAGGGCTGATCGCGACGGCGCAGGATCATCTGGCGGACGTGTACGCGTCGGGCGCGGCGGTGATCGGAATCGGGCTCGGCTTGATCGGCCAAATGGCGAACATGCCGATTCTTGCCTACGGCGATCCGATTGCGGGAATCATCGTCGCGGTGCTCGTGCTGAAGCTGGCCGCCGATATGGCGCGCGAATCGATCGACATTTTGATGGAAAAAGCGATTGGGTCGCACGAGCTGGCCGCGCTGGAACAGATCGTCCGCGGCATCGAAGAGGTCAAGCGGATCGACCGTATCCGTGCGCGCGAGCACGGGCAGTACATCATTATCGACCTGCGCGTCGGCGTCGACGGGCAGATGACGATCCAGCAGGGACACGACGTCATCCGCAAGATCAAAAAAGCGATCCTGTCTTCCCACCCGAACGTCAGCGAAGTCATGATCCATCTCAATCCGTGGTATCCCGGCGCGCCCGAAGCGAGCGAAGCCGAGCCTTCCGTCAGTATCGGCGACTCGGGCGGGGTGCGTGTGGAGGAATAAGCCGCAGCCGCCCGCGCAGCGAGCAGCCGCTACGCTCGGCCGTGCCCGGCAGCGCACCGGTCATGCCCGTGCCGGACGCCCCAACAAAAAGCCTTACGTTCCCGCTTCCGCGGACATCGTAAGGCTTTTTTGGTAGGCGTATCCGGTTTGTTGGAGAGCTATTTGCGGCGCGACAGCGCCGAACCGACGACGCCGGCCACGATCGCGGCCGCGCCGAGCAGCGCGTAGGTGCCTACCGTCTCGCCGAGCAGCAGCGCTCCGGCCGCGAGGGCGACGACCGCCGACAGGCTGCCGAACACGCTCATGCGGGAAGCTTCGATCCGCGACAGCGCATAGTTGGACAGGTACGACGTGGCCAGCGAAGACAGCACGCCGAGGTAGAGCATCGCCGCGAGAAAAGACGGCGAAGCAAGCGGCGCGGCCAGCTCCGGCAGCGTACCCGCAGAGGCATGGCGAATAAGCGCCAGCAGGCCGAACGTGACGAACCCGAGCAGGTTCATAAAATACGTCAGTTCGCGCGGGGTGTACGAGCCGCTTAATTTGCGCGCCAGCACGTTATAGCCGGCCTGCGAGAACGCCGAGCACAGCAGCAGCAGGATGCCGGCCAGACTGGCGGAGAACGCGGCGCCTTCGCGCCCGGCGAACAGGCAGGCGACGCCGATCACGGACAGCAGCGTGAAGATTTTCTGCGCGCGGCTCGACCGTTCGCCGAGCAGCAGCCCGGCCAGAATGAGCGTGAACACGGGCACGGCGCCCTGGATCATGCCGGCTTCGGCCGAAGACGCCTGCAGCAGGCCGAACGTCTGGAAGCTGAAGAATGCGACGGGATAGAAGATTGTAACCGGTAGGATGCGCAGGGCACCGCCGCCGATTTTGCGCAGGCCGGCGCGTCCCGGAAAAGCAAACAGGGAAGCGGCGGCGAAAGCGAACAGGAAGCGGTAAGCGAGAATGTCGAGCGGGTCGGCGGTTTGCAGCGCGATTTTGACGAACAAAAAAGAAAATCCGATAATGAGCGCGTTCAGGATCGCGGCCGCATAAGCCCGGTGCGCGGGGCGGATAGGCATGGCAGTCAACTCCGATACAGGGAATGGCCGAAGCTTCGAGAAACGGGGTTGCGTGGCGTTTTTCGAAGCCGGGGCAGGCAGTGCGGCCGCATCTGCACTTTTTATTCTAAAGATCGCTTGGCCATGCTACAATAGACATAATAACGATCTGTACCGGTACAGATCGGAGAGGAGAAGCCGCGGATGTACAAATATATGGAGCTGTTGAACGAATTGGAAGGATTGATTGCGGGTACGATGAAGGAAGGAGACAAAATTCCTTCGATCCGCACGCTGTCGGAACGGTATGTGTGCAGCAAAAGCACGGTCATCCGCGCGCTGTCCGAATTGGAGCGGGGACATCTGATCTATGCGTCGGCCAAAAGCGGATATTACGTCCTCGGCCGCGCGGCCCGGGAAGAACCGCTCAGCCGCGCGATCGATTTTGCCCATTCCGCGCCGGACCCGGACATTTTCCCGTACCTCGATTTTCAGCAGTGCCTCAACAAAGCGATCGACACGTACCGCAACGACCTGTTTATCTACGGCACCCCGGGCGGGCTGCCGTCGCTGGTCCGGGAAATGCAGCGGCATCTGGCGGGCTACCAGGTGTTCGCGGAGCCGGAGCGGATCTTTATTACTTCGGGCGCGCAGCAGGCGCTTACGCTGCTGGCCGGGATGCCTTTTCCGGGCGGGCGGCGGACGGTGCTCGTGGAGCAGCCGACGTATCCGCTGTTCGCGGCCTACCTCGAAGCGCACCGCATTCCGGCCGCCGGCATCCGCCGCGACGCGGACGGGATCGACATGGACGAGCTGGAGCGGATTTTTCGCGGCGGGGACATCAAGTTTTTCTACACGATTCCGCGTTTCCACAATCCGCTCGGCAGTTCGTACACACGCCGGCAAAAAGAGCAGATCGCGAAGCTTGCCGCCCGCTACGGCGTCTATCTCGTCGAAGACGATTACATGGCCGACCTGGAACAGGACGCCAAGTCCGATCCGCTGTACGCTTATGACCGGGAAGGGCGGACGATCTATCTGAAAAGCTATTCCAAAATCCTGTTCCCCGGCCTGCGCGTAGGCGCCGCGGTGCTGCCGTCCGAGCTTGCCGAATCGTTCGGCCGCTACAAGCAGCTGCAGGACATCGACAGTTCGATGCTGTCGCAGGCCGCGCTTGAGCTGTATTTGAAAAGCGGCATGTTCGAGCGGCACCGCGAAAAAATCCGCGGCTGCTACAACCGGCGCTCCGAACTGCTGAGCCGCGCGATCGGGCTCGCCCGGGACACGCATCCCGGCGTGTTCGGCGGGCCGCTGCCTTCTCCGGGCGGCATCCACACGCATCTGCTGCCCGAAGCGTCCGCTCCGCTGACCGGCGTGATCGAGCGGCTGCGCCTCCGGGGCGTGCACGTCGAGAGCGCCGGCACGCATTACCTGAACGGCTTCCGGGCCGACGCCATGCTCAAGCTGAACGTGTCCGGCGTGCGCGAAGCGGACATTCCCGGCGGCGTCGCCGCCGTCGCCGAAGAGCTGGCGCGGGTCTCGCGCCGATTGCAGCCCCATACCCCCTAATCCAACCGAAAAGGAGCAACCGCCGAATGGAGCTTTTTATTAGTATTCTGTTCATGCTCGCGATCATCGGGATCTCGAACGTGGTCAACCGATTCCTGCCTTTTGTGCCCGTCCCGATTATCCAGATCGGCCTCGGCGTCGCCGCCGAGCTGCTCCCGCCGCATATCCATGTGCCGCTGGAGCCGGAACTGTTCCTCGTGCTCTTCATCGCACCGCTGCTGTTCAACGACGGACGGATCATTCCGCGCGGCGAGCTGTGGAACCTCCGGGCTCCGATTCTGCTGCTGGCGCTCGGGCTCGTCTTCGTCACCGTCGTCGTATTCGGCTATTTGATTCATTGGGTCATCCCGACCATTCCGCTGGCTGCGGCGTTCGCCCTGGCGGCGATTCTGTCGCCGACGGACGCCGTTGCGGTCGGTTCGATCGCCGGACGAATCAAGCTGCCGAAAGACATCATGCGCCTGCTCGAAGGCGAAGCGCTCGTTAACGACGCGTCGGGCCTCGTGGCGTTCAAGTTCGCCGTAGCCGCCGCCGTCACGGGCGCGTTCTCGATCTATCAGGCTTCGCTGAGCTTCCTGCTGATCGCGATCGGCGGTCTGCTCGTCGGCGCGCTGCTGTCGTTCGTCATTATCCGTATCCGCGTCTTCCTGCGCCGCCTCGGCATGGAAGACGAGACGCTGCACGTGCTGATCCAGCTCGTGACTCCGTTCGTGCTGTATCTGGTCGCCGAACATCTCGGACTGTCCGGCATCCTCGCCGCCGTCTCGGGCGGTGTCGTCCACGCGATCGAACGCGATCGCGCCGAGTCGGTGCGGGTCAAGCTGCAGGTCGTCTCGAACAGCACATGGTCGGTGTTCCTGTACGTGCTGAACGGTCTCGTGTTCGTCCTGCTCGGATTGCAGCTGCCGGAAGTGCTCGGCACCGTGTTCGAAGATCCGGCCATCAGCAGCCTCGGCGCGCTGTGGCACGTAACGTGGATCTCGGTCGGCCTGATCGTGCTGCGCTTCCTGTGGATCTATGCGTACTGGTTCTTCACGAGCCGGGGCAGCAGAATCGGCCGCACCGGCAAGTCGCTGTTCCAGGCAGCGCTGCAAACGGCGCTGTCGGGCGTGCGCGGAGCGGTGACGCTCGCGGGTGCGTTCTCGATTCCGCTCGTGCTGAACGGGGGTCTTGCGTTCCCGGAACGCAACTTGATTCTGTTCCTCGCCGCCGGCGTTATCTTGTTTACGCTGCTTGCGGCCAGCGTCCTGCTGCCGCTGCTGTCGGGCAAGGAAGCGGCCGAAGCGCCGCAGGCCGAGCAGCCGCTCAAGCGCCGCATTCTGAGCGCGATCGCGCAGCGGATCGGCCAGGAAGAATTGGCCGAAGGCCGCTCCGGCGTCAACGCGACGGAAATTCATGACTTTACGAAATACTTGCAGCGCATGGAAGAAGCGACCAGCGCTTATTCGCTTGACCCCGAAGCGCCGCGCCGCGAAGCCGACCTGATGTACGCCGGTATTCGCGCGCAGCGCCGGGAACTGAGCAAGATGGTTCAGGACGGCGATCTCGGCCAGGAAGAAGCGACGCCGGTGTTCGAGCATCTGGCCCGGATCGAAGAGAGCATCCCGGGCCGGCTGGAAGCGCGCGTTACCGCTCCGGCGGCCGATATCGGCCGCTTCGCCGCCGCTTTGTTCGCCCGCGGCCGCCGCGGCGAACTGACGGACAAGCACGCGTTCTGCTCGCTGCAGACGGCCAAGACGCGCATGGCGCAGGCCGCGATCGAAGCGATCGACAAGCGCACGAACGAGTCCAACCGGGCCGAAGCGAAGCGGCTGACCGACGGCTACAACCAGCTGATCGCAAGGCTTGCGAAGACGGACTTCGGCCTGCTCGGCGAAGAGACCGAGGAGGAGCGGGAAGAACGCGAGGAACGGATGCAGGAGCGTCTGTCCGCTATTCAGGAGCAGCGCGACCACGTGCAGCGTTTGTTCGAAAAAGGCGAAATTTCCCGCGAACTGGCCGGCCGCCTGCGGCAGTTTATCCGCTATTTGGAGACCGACGTACCGGAAGAAGAAAACTTCGGGCATTGAGTCCAAGCTAAAAAGCGCACCGTCCTCTGTGGACGGTGCGCTCGGCGGGCCGGGGATCCGGTCTATCGCCCCTATCGTTCGATTTTAGACTCCCGCCGCGGATCGCCTCCGCAGCGGGAGTTTTTTTGCGTGCGTGTAGATCGGCTTGCAGGCTTGCGTCCACGTCTGTGCGCTGCCTGATTGCGCTTCGGCTTCATCCGGCAAGTTCACCCGGCGAGGTCATCCGTCGAGCCGATCATCTGCCGTTCGATCTGTTTCATGGCGTAGAAATAACCCTCGCTGCGCATCAGTTCCGCGTACGTGCCGCTTTCGACGACGGAGCCGCGGTCGACGACGACGATCCGGTCCATTCGCTCAAGACCCGCGAGGCGGTGGCAGACCATGATCAGCGTATCGCCTTCGGCCCGATCGAGCAGCGCTTCGATCACGCGGCGTTCGGTCACGTAATCGAGCGCGGAAGTCGGCTCGTCGAGCAGCCACAAGCGGCCGTTTTTGAGCAGCGCGCGGGCGACGGCCAGCCGCTGCTTTTCGCCGTCGGACAAATTTTCGCCTTTTTCCAGCACGGGATCTTCGGGCCGTTTGTCCGGCAGGTCGACCTGCGCCAACACGCGCCGCAGTTCGTCGTCGCCGATAGACTCGTCCGCGAGCAGCAGGTTGTCGCGAATCGTACCGCGGAAAAAGTGCCCCGCTTGCAGCACGACGTTGGCTTCGCGCCAGAGATCTTCCGCGTCCAGATCGCCGAGCGGCGCGCCGTTCAGCGAAATCTCTCCTTCCGTCGGCGCATGCAGCTTGAGGATCAGCTCCAGAATGCTCGTCTTGCCCGAACCGCTTGGGCCGATGATCGCCGTCTTCGACCCGGCGTCGAAGCGGAGCGTAACGCCGCTCAGCACGGGCCGCCAGTCTTCGGCGTACCGGAACCCGACGCCGTCCAGCTCGACGGCGACAGCCGCGCCGCGCTTATGCGCAGCCGCCGGAACGGCGCCCGAAGACCCTTCCGCGCTCGCTTCGCCAATTGCATTCGCTCCCGCCGCGCCGTCCGCTTCCCCGTCCGCGAACGTCTCGCCCAGCCGGCGGGCGGCGAAGGCGCTGTCCCGCTTGTACGCGGGCAGCGTCGCCATGGCGGCCGATTCGTCGAACACGGTCATCGACGCCATGATGAGCATGGCGAGGAACACGCCGGCCATCTGGCCGTCCGCGATCAGGAACGCGCCGAGCACCAGCACGCCCCAGGAGACGAAGAACGTGACGAAAGCGTGCAGCGATTGTCCGCGCAGCAGATGCAGCGCGTCCGACTGCTGGGCTTCGGTCAATTCGCCGGAAGCGGCGAGCAGATCTTGTTCGCGCTGCTTGAGCCGGCCGTACACTTTGAGGTCGACGAAGCCGCGGAGCAGCTCGGTCGTTTCCGCCGACAGGTCGGCGCGCCGGCGGCGTACCCGGCCGTCCGTGCGGCGCTGCCCGATCCGGACGAACGCCGGAACGGCGAAAGCCGTGAGCAGCATGCCGAGCACGAGCAGCAGCGCGATCCAGATCGAGAAGAACGACGCGAACAGCATCGTCGCGAGAAAGACCGATACGACGATGATCGGCGGATACGCGACGCGCAGGAAATAGAACTGCAGGCTCTCGATATCGCCGACGATCCGCGCGAGCAGGTCGCCGCTGCGCGTGCGGGTCAGGATGCCGGGCGCAAGCGGCACCAGTCTGGCGAAGAAGTCTGTCCGCAGGCGGCTCAGCAGCGAGAAGGTGGCGCGGTGCGAGAACAGCCGCTCTCCGTAGCGGCTCGCGGCGCGGGCCAGGCCGAGCAGCTTGACCAGCGAAGTGAGCAGGATCAGCGTGTACAGCGGCGGCACGAACACCGTTTTGGCGATCAGGTAGCCGCTGGCGGAGAAGAGGACGACCCCGGCGATTCCGGCGAGGAAGCCGCCCAGAATCGACAGCAGGATGTCTTTGCGCTCTTTGAGCATCGCCCGGGCAAACAAGGAACGTTCGGTCATGCCGTAACCCCCTTTCGCTGAATATCGATCATCTGCGCGTACGCCGGCAGCGTATGCAGCAGTTCGTCATGGCTGCCGCTGCCCATCAGCCGGCCCTGCTCCATGAACAAGATGCGGTCCGCCTGCCGGATCGTGTGCAGGCGGTGGGCGATCGTGATGACGGTCGCCTGCCGCGACAATTCGGCGATCGCCCGCATCAGCACCCGTTCGGTGTGCAGGTCGAGCCCGACCGTCGGTTCGTCGAACAGCAGCACGGACGGCCGCTTGAGAAAAGCCCGGGCCAGCGCCAGCCGCTGCTTCTCGCCGCCCGACAGTCCGCGGCCGCCGTCGCCGACGACCGTGTCGTAGCCGTGCTCAAGCTCGGCCGCGAGCGCCGACAAGCCCGCCGCTTCGCCCGCTTGAACGATCTCTTCGCGCGAGACGTCCCGGTCGGCACCGATCGCGATATTGTCCGCAACCGTGCCGGCGAAAATGTACGGGTGCTGCGTAATGTAAGAGACGCGCCGGAACCAGTCGTCCTCGTTGATTCGCGTCAGTTCGCGGCCCGCGATCCGGACTTCGCCCGACGAAGGCGGCAGCAGTCCGGCGATCAGATGCAGCAGCGTCGTTTTGCCGGAACCGCTTTTGCCTGCGATCGCGATCTGCATGCCCGGCTCGATCTCAAGCGAACCGGCGTGCAGCGAGAACGCGTCTTGCCCATAGTCGAACGAGAGCCCGCGCAGTTCGATCAGGGGCGGGAGAGCGCCGGGCTGCTGTCCGTGCGACGTTCCCGCCGCCGCATCCGCGTCGCCGTTGATCTTCGCCGCGCCGGGCATGGATGTATCAAGCGCCGCCGCGCCGCTCCCGCCGCCTGCGCCGGTCGGGGCAGCGCCGGTGCCGTTTGCCGCCAAAGCGACTTCGATATTGCGGATCGCACCGAGGCTGGTGCGTCCGCCGTGGAACGCCGTGCCCATATTTTTGAGCAGATTATAAAATTCCGGCACGAGCAGCAGCACGAGAAAAGCGGCATGGAACTGCATCGTTTGGAACACGACGAGCTGCAGGGCAAGTTCCAATGCCACGATGCCGATGCCGAGCATGACGATCGTCTCCAGCGCGAACGTGTTGGTGAACGCGACCCGCAAAATGTCCATCGTCGCGTCGCGGTAAGACAGGCTGCTGCGCTCGATTTCCTGCTGCTGCCGCTTGGCCCGCCCGAACAGTTTCAGCGTCACCAGCCCCTGCAGCGAATCGAGGAACGTGCCGGAGAAAGCGGCGAGCTGCTCGAACTTTTCTTCCGATTTGTGCTTGGTTTGAATGCCGATCAGCGCCATGAACAGCGGAATGAACGGAGCCGTGAACAGCAGGATCAAGCCCGACGGCACGTGCACGACAAAAACGGCGATCAGGATCAGCAGCGGAATGATCGAAGCTTCGATCATTTTCGGCGTGTATTGGCTAAAATAACCGTCCGCTTCGTCTACCGCGTCGAGCGCGAGACTGACTTTGCCGCCTGTCTGTCCCTGCCGCGCCGCGAGCAGCGGATTCGCGGCCAACGTCCGCAGCAGCCGCGCCCGCAGTTCTTTTTTGGCGTCCGCCGCGATCCGCAGTCCGATCTGTCCGTTGGCGTGAGCCAGCAGCGTGCGCACGGCCATGACGACGAGCAGCGCCGCGAACGTGAACAAGAGCGCGGCCGGGGCCGCTTTTTCCACGAACACGCGCTGCACCGCCTCGGCCAGCAGCACGGCCTGCCCGATCGTCGCGGCGCCGAGCACAAGCGAGACCAGCCGGATGAGCAGCGTCCGCTTGCGATGCGCCGCCATCAATTCGGGCAGCAGTCCGCTTTTTGCGCGTCCGCGTCGGGGTTTGCTTGTTTTCATGGCCGATCGCCTCCTTATTTTTTCCCTTTGACGTAATCCGCATCGAACAGGAACAGCCGGAACACGAGCGCAAGCGACGGAATGAGCAGCAGCAGCCCGGCGACGAAGACGACCACGAGCGCAATGCCCATCGCTTCCTGCGTCGCCCCGCCCTGAATCGTGATGTACGGATCGAGGATGTACGGATAATGTCCGATCCCGTAGGCGAAAAACGCGCACAGAAACTGCAGCATCAGCCCGATAAACGCCCAGCCGTAAGCACGGCCTTTGAACAGCAGCCACAGCACGATGAGGAAAAAGACGACAGACAGCCCGAGCAGCCACCACAGGTCCATCATGTTCTGGAAATGCCGTTCGTTATGCTGGCTCAGATACAGCACCGACGTAAATGCGGCGATGATCGTCGGCGTGCTCCAGAACAGGGCGTAGCCGCGCATCAGTTCAAGCGCCGGCTTGTCGTCCGCCCGCGACGCGTAGAACGCGAGGAACGACGCGCTGATGAACAGGACGGACGTGAGCGCCAGGCCGACGATGCTCCATGCCAGCGGGCTCGTGAACAGCGCCAGATAGTCCAGCGTCACAATTCCGTTCGTTTCAGTAATAAAGCCGCCTTCGGACAGCACGAGCGCCACGGACAGCGAAGCCGGAATAAGCAGGCCGGTCGCGCCGTAGAGAAACAGGAAGACGATATTTTTCTTCGAGCCGTAGTTCTCGAACGCATAGAACGAACCGCGGATCGCGAGCAGAATAATGGCGATGCTGCCCGGTACGAGCAGGGCCGAACCGTAATAATGCGCCGCGTCCGGGAAAAATCCGATCAGACCGACGAAGAAGAAGACGAAGAACACATTCGTGATTTCCCATACCGGCGACAGATAACGCGAGATCAACCGGTTGATCAGATGATCGTTGCCTGTCAGGCGCGCATAGAAAGCGAAGAACCCGGCGCCGAAATCGATCGAAGCGACGATCAGATAGCCGTACAGAAAGATCCACAAGACGGAAATGCCGACAATTTCGTAGCTCATGATACAGGATCACCCGCTTTCTTCGCCTGTTCGTCTTGCAGCGCCTGCTGCTTGGCGTGCGCCGCTTTCTCCAATTCGACTTCGGCCGGATTGTCGTGGAACAGCCGGCGCAGAACGACGGCGCACATCGTGCCGAGCAGGATGTACAGCGTCAGGAACACGAAGAACAGCGCCACGATGATCGGCGAAGTCGTCGCGGCCTCTTCGACCCGCATATAGCCGCGGATCATCCACGGCTGCCGCCCGATCTCGGCGTAGAACCAGCCCAGCTCCACGCCGAGGAACGCAAGCGGCCCGCCGAACACGATCACGCGCAGCATCCAGCGGTTGAGCTCGCCGCTCTTTTTGCGCAGCCGAAGCAGAAGGAATACGGCCGAGACGGCCAGCAGGGTGAAGCCGACGCCGACCATGGCGTCGAACAGATAATGCACGAGCAGCGGAGGCTGTTCGTCGAGCGGGAACTCGTCGAGTCCCGTCACTTCCGCGTTGAAGTCGCTGAACGCGAGGAAGCTGAGCGCATTCGGAATATGCAGCGCACCCATAATCTCGCGTTCGGCGTTCAGCCAGCCGAGGAAGATCAGGTCGGCGCCTTGCTCCGTCTTGAAATGCCATTCCGCGGCCGCCAGCTTCTCCGGCTGGTGCTCCGCGAGGTACTTGGCCGATACGTCGCCCGCAAGCGCCGTCAGGAAGCTGAACAGCAGCAGCACGCCCATCATGAGCTTCAGCCCTTTTTTGGCATAATCCGTCGCGCCTTTTTTGAGGATCGAAAACGCGGCGATAGCGGCCAGCAGCGCGGCTCCGGTCATGTAGGCGGAAGCCAGCACGTGGAACACTTTGGACGGCGTCGCTTCGTTGAACATCGCCTGCAGCGGATGCACCGCCGTGAACTGGCCCGCTTCGTACAGGAACCCGGCGGGCTGGTTCATGAAGCCGTTGACCGACGTGATGAAGAACGCCGACATGGCCGCTCCGAGCACGACGGGCACCGTCAGCAGCCAGTGCAGGTACGGATTGCGGAAGCGATCCCAGGTGTACAAATAAATACCGAGAAAGATCGCTTCGAAAAAGAACGCGAACACTTCCATAAACAGCGGCAGCGCGATGACGTTGCCCGCCATCTGCATAAAGTTCGGCCAGACGAGCGCCAACTGCAGCGCGATCGCGGTGCCCGTAACGACCCCGACCGCGACGGAGATCACGAAGCCCCGCGTCCAGCGTTTGGCCATAAGCGTGTAATGATTGTCTTTTTTGCGGATACCCACGAATTCGGCGATGGAGACCATCAGCGGAATCGCGACTCCGATCGTAGCGAAAATGACGTGGAACGACAGCGTTAACCCTGTAACGAGCCGGCTCCACAGCACCGTATCGACCATCATGCGACATCTCCCCTTTCCCGATTTGGCTTCTTTCATTTTTGCGCCAATGAATTGAGTTCAGTATATCGGGGGGATCCACGCGAGCGGAGGGATCGGCGAACAGTTTCAAGAAAGGGTCAAAGCTTTGCGTCGATTCCGTGAAAAAGAGCACAATGACCCGTTCGAGCCATTGTTTGCCGGAGAGAGGTGTGGTATTCGTAACTTTTTAACATAATCGTATTTGGATGCGCTGGCTATGAGATTGATCACGGGAGGGGGGAGGAGGGTTATGTGCGAGCGGTGATTTTTTGCCCAGTATTCTTAATAAAAGGCAATCTTGAAAATTATGAAGAATAGCCATTTATATAGGTTTGAGTGGGCTTCCGATTTCCTTTAAGATATTAAAAGCGTGCGATACGCAAGAAGGAAGTGGAAGGAATACAATGGAAAAAGAAGCGAACCTACTTATGGCACCGCCCGGATTGGAACTGGACGCCTTCAAGCAGTACATACTGAAATATACGCAGAACCTGATCGTCGAGAGGAACCTGTCCGATCCGACCGTGCGCGCCTATCACTACGATCTCAATCTGATCACCGCCTGGTGCGAGCACAATCGGCATTTTCACGTGGATCATCAGGTGCTGCATCTCTACTTCGCGGAGCTGATCGGCAAAGGCACCATGAAAGACACGACGCTCAAGCGCAAATACATCTCGGTCAAAACCTTTTTCAAATTTTTGGGCGAGCAGGATCTGCTGAACGGCATGTCCGAGTTCTCCCTCGGAGCCAAATTCAAAAAAGCCAAACGTATCCCCAAAACGCTGCCGATCGAAGAAATCCAGCGACTGCTGAGAAGTATCGAATACGATACGATCATGCTCAAGTCCGACTATCGCAAACTGATCGCGACGCGCAACCTGGCCATCATCGAACTGCTGTTTTCTACAGGCATTCGTATCGGCGAACTCGTGAACATCGATCTCCGGGATTTGAACGTGGGGGAGCACACCCTGCTGATCTTCGGAAAAGGGCGCAAAGAGCGGAATCTCTACCTGTCCAGCAAAGAAGTGGTCGGCAGCCTGAAAAGCTGGATGAAAGTCAGGCCGCAGCTGGCTCCGCAAGACAACGCGCTGTTCGTCAACAAGTATGGCAATCGCCTGACCATTTATTCGATCGAAGATATCTTCTCCAAATACCGCGACTCCGCGCGCATCACCCCAACCGCGACGCCGCACTCCCTGCGCCATACGTTCGCCACGCATTTGCTCGATAACGGCGCCGATCTTCGTTCGGTCCAGGAGATTCTGGGCCACTCCAGCGTCAGCACGACGGAGATTTATACCGAAGTTTCGATCAAGCGCAAGAAGAATGTTTTGTCCAAGTTTAACCCGAGAAACAAGCTGAATATGTAGAAAAAAACCTCCAAATAACTATGAATTATTTGGAGGTAAAAATATGGTTTTAACACTAGAAAATAAATATAAAATTAAATGGATTGTTAAAAGCGAAGATGAAGATTTTTCAAAAGCTTTAAAGATATACAGTCAAGAAACTTCGCCAGAAATGAAAACCAACACAAACGAGATCACTTATTGGATTGATAACGCTGATAATTCTAAGAATTTTAGTTTTATGTTATTTGTAATATATCTAGATGAAGAAATTATTGGATACATACAAGCTTCTTACTTTAAAAAAAATAAATTCATGTTGATTGATTATATGACTTTTAAAGATCCCTTTAGAATAAACGCAGTATTTTTTCCTTCTTTAAGTTTATTAAAAGAACTTGCTAAAAAGAATGATTGGGACATAAATTATTGGATTACAGAAATAGGGAATCAAGAGGACGGAAAAGTCTTAGATAAAGAAAGCTTGTTTTTAAAACAGCTAATCTCTTTTGAAAACTTTGGGGAAGTGAATATTGATTACTATCAGCCTTATTTAGGAAGTGATAATTTTGAGAGTTCTTTGCAAGCAAAACTTTATGTAAAAGCAAACGATCAAATTAAAAAATTATCTAAAGATACTGTGATCAATATTGTCAAAACAATTTACTTTTCTTATTATTTTGAATGGTATAAACCATTTATGAATCAACAAGAACTTCAGAACTATAAATTACATTTGGATAGCTTACTTTTAAGTGTTGAGAAAGGTGTAGGAAACACAGATCCTATTGTTATCAACCATATTCCAAGTAAGGATATTCTTACTCAACCAGAATTCCATTCGACAGCAGGCTCAGTACCAGCTAAAAAAATCAGATCGAAATTTTTCTACCCTACACTTATTTTCGCGCCGTTTATAGGTCCGGTAGCTTTCTTGATTTTGTTCCAGTTTGTTTTATCTAAATTCGACATTATGATTGAAGGTGGTGCAGTAGGAGCAGTATTTGGTGCCTTGATAAGCTCCTTTGCTTCTGTTGCTGTAATCGTTTGGACTAATTCCAAAAGTAAAAAAGAGTGAAGTTGATAAATAATACTGATTACACTCTTTTTAACTATTTAATTTTTAACACAAGTTAATATTACGTTGTGACTCCTTTTTTTTAGAAAAGGAAATTTACTCATCACAGGGTCCAATAAGCTAAAAAAAGAAGATAAGTTCTCATTTTTTGTGAATTTATATATCAAACTACTGACTAGGTGAAAATGCTTTATGTGCTTAATCTCAAAACCATAAACATTTAATAAACTAATAATATGTTGAGGTGAATAAACCCAAAGCATATGTTCTTCATCAAAGTATCTTGTTTTAACTACAGCAGCCATCTGTTTATGAGCATTTGAGTTCGAAAACTCCATGCTCCAACTGTTTTCGAACTCCAAAAAAAAATACGAATTTGATTTTAAAACTCTTGCTATTTCTTCAATACACTTAGCAGCGTCGCAATAATTAATAACACTCCCTACACAAATTGCAGACTCAAAACTTTGAGTTTTGAATGGCAGTTCTTCTGCATTAGCAACGGTGAAATTCTTATATTTTGAAATAAATTTTTCTGTTAAATCAACATGATGCATGTCGTTTGATAATCCGTAATTGCTTCCTCCGGATCCTATATTTAAAATTGTATGTGTAGTCCTCAAAGTTTTAATGTTTTTGTATTTAAATTGAAGATATTTTTCAATACTCTCTTTTGTAAACTGATGCCATTTATCTTTAGATGGCCAGATAGTCTCTTGGTTTTCATAAAACTCTTTTACCTTTTTAGGATCAATCTGCATGCAAAAAAACCTCCAAATAATTCATAGTTATTAGTACCTGATCGTCTCTAATTCTTTGACCCAATAAAAAGCCTGCTTTTCCTAAACGTATGTAGAATCATCCAGTAATTACTATCGACCAAGTCGCCAAAAAAATGAAGAATAAACGGTAAAATAGCAAATTGATTCTTCGCTTGAATCACTTGAGCCACCGAAAAATTAATTTATTGAAAAAGTTTGCCGCTCAGAACTTCCTTGAACGTACTGTCATTACCGTTCGACGATCAAACTGAACTTCTCCGCTCGGCCAACCGTATATTCTTTAGAGTAGCGAATCAGGTTTGCACGAATTTTTAACTGAACAGAGCATCGTTAAACGTCCGATTCAACCTCTTTTTCGCTCAAAACAAAAAGGATTCCATTTAAGAGTCGCCTGTTTCCGTTACGATTTCCTGCCTTCAGCGATCAGTTCCTTTGAAGCCTCGACTGCCCTTTTTTCGCGTATTTCTCTTCTGGCCAATCCCGATCGTCGCACTCTACATGCCTGGCTGCCTGTCGATCTTCCTCGTCGGCGCAACTTCATGCCGCTTAGGTCCCACACCACGCCAAAAACCCCGACCCGCCTACCGGCGGATCGGGTCTCTCTGCATGCCGGGCTTGAGGACAGCCTTGCCCTCAAGCCGCGCTCTTATTTCCCCCAAAACCTACACCAAATGATCGTCCATCCACCCCGCGATATGCGACAGCCTTGCTACCCGCAGCGAAGGGTGGCCGCCGCGGGACAGGTCGTGGCTGGCGCCCGGGAAGCGGACCAGGCGCGTTTTGCGGCCGAGGCGCTTGAGCGCGATGAACAGCTGCTCGCCCTGTTCGATCGGGCAGCGCAGATCCTGCTCGCCGTGCAGGATGAGCAGCGGCGTGCGCATCTGCTGCACGTAGGCGAGCGGCGAGTGTTTCCACAGCAGCTCGGTATCCTGCCACGGATCGCCGCCGATCTGGTCTTCGGTAAAGTACGGCCCGATATCGCTCACGCCGTAGAACGAAATCCAGTTCGAGATCGAGCGCTGCGTCACGGCGGACTTGAAGCGGTCCGTGTGGCCGATGATCCAGTTCGTCATGAAGCCGCCGTAGCTGCCGCCGGTCACGCCGAGACGCTTCTCGTCGATATAGGCGTAGTTCGCCAGCGCATAATCGACGGTCTCCATGAGGTCGCGGTAGTCGCCGCCGCCGTAATCGCCGCGGCAGGCGTCGACGAATTCCTGGCCGTAGCCGTGGCCGCCGCGCGGATTCGCGAAGATGACGGCATAGCCTTTGGCGGCGAGCAGCTGGAATTCGTGCATGAACGTATGGCCGTACATCATATGCGGGCCGCCGTGGATCTCCAGGATCGTCGGCACTTTCGGCGCTCCGGCCGAAGCGGCAGCCGCCGCGTCGAAGCCGACCGGCTGCATGATCCAGCCCTGCACGTTCCAGCCGTCTTCGGTCTGCACCCAGAACGATTCCGGCGCGCTCAGCTCGCGTTCGCCCAGCCATTCGCCGTTGGCGTCGGTCAAGCGCGTCTCCTGCTTCGTGCCCGGCGAGAACCGGTACAGGTCGCCCGGATTCAGCGCATCGGCGATCGCGACGACGAAGCCGCCTTCATGGTCCGGCGCCAGCTGATACACGTCGCGGTCGCCGACGATGACCTCTTCGTGGCCGGAGCCGTCCGCCGCGAAGCGGGCCAGCCCCGCGCTGCCGTGACGGGTGAACAGCGCGTAGACGGAGCTGCCGTCTTCGGAGAACAGCGGCGCCGGCGAAGGCAGCATCGAGCGCATATCGCCCACGACGAGGTTGCCGACAAGCAGGTCGCGGTCGTCGGTCAGGCAGAGAATGTCGCCGCCTTCGGCCGCGATGCTGTACAGCCGGTTCAGCGTCGCGTTGTGGTACGAACGGTCGCTCGCGAAGAACGCGATCTTCGAGCCGTCCGGCGACCAGGCCGGCTGGCCGATGCTCCAGTTCGAATCGGTCAGCTTGCGGCGGCTGCCGCCGTAAGCGTCCGCGACGTACAGGTCGCTGACCAGCAGCAGGTCCGGATCGGTCTCGTCTTCGCTGTCTGCCGGAATGTAGGCGGTGAAGGCGATCGTCGAACCGTCCGGCGACCAGGCGAAGCTGCCGACGTCGAACTCGCCCGACGTGACGGCCTGCGCCTCGCCGTCTGCCGCGTCGACGACGAACAGATGGCTCCGCTTGCCGTTCCACAGGCCCGAGCCGTCGCCTCTGTAGCGGATCCGGTCGACGACGAGTTCTTTGAGCGGCTTGTCTTTGGAAGGTGCGCCTCCCTCGCCGGTCTTCGCTTGGCCGGCGTTTTCTTGGCCGACCTTCGTTTCGCCGTCGATGCCCTTCTTGCGTTCGCCGCCCGGTTCACGGCCGTCTTCGTCCGAACCGTCTTCGCTATGGCCGCTGTCGTCCGGGTCGACCTGCGACGAGACGAGCAGCTTCGATCCGTCCGGGGACCAGGCAAAAGCGCCGGCGCCTTCGCTCAGATGCGTCAGCATGCGCGCTTCGCCGCCGGATGCTGGCAGCAGCCAGATCTGGCGCTTGTCGCCATGCTTGCGGGCAAAAGCCAGGCGGGTGCCGTCGGGCGACCACGCCGGAGACGCGTCCTGTTCGCCCGACGTGAACAGAATGTCCTGCGCGCCGTCGGCCGACAAAGCCCGAATACGGGTCATATAGCCGTCTTTGGCTTCGTTGACGGTCCGTTCCGTGTACGCGATGCGTCCATCCGCTTTGGATACGTCGGGTGCGCCCACCCAGACGAAGCGGTACAGATCTTCCGCGGTCAATCCGCGTTGTTCGCTCATTGCTTACGCCTCCTGTGTCGTGACTGCTTGGGTTGCTGGCTTGAAGCTTTCTTTTACGATTCCATGATACGGCAAGCGTTCCCGATCGGCAAACCGGACACGCAAAAGCAGCCTCTTTTGACGAAAGGGGGGCTTTTTATTGAGAGAAAGCGTATTCTGCGACCAGCGATTCATTGGCTAGTGGTTAAATATACCGTAGAATCTATAGTAATCGGCGCTAGAGACGCGGAATGCTACGCTTTCGGAGGACGAACGGCCGAGATCGGCGATCCGAAAGGGAAGGGTGAATCAAAACGCAAATGAGGGCGATGGGGAAAATTTTGCAAGTGTGGCGACGATTTGACGAATTTCCGATGGAAACGATCACGAAAGCCTGGCTGCACGCCAGAGGCGAACGGTTCGCGCCGAGAAGCGTCGATTTGATGCGCGAACAGCGCGAACGGTACGGAACGTCCGGCAACTGTTTCGACCTGGCGATGTGGCTGATGGACGAGCTGCGCGGCGAAGGGATCGAGTGTTACCCGGTCGGCCGGAAGCTGGGCACCGAAGACGCGCACTGCGCCGTGATCGCGATCGGGGAAGACGGCAGCCGCTATTTGTGCGATCTGGGCGACCAGTGGATTCAGCCGGTTCTGATCGATCCGCGGGCGGAAGGGTATACGGAGCAGCCGCTGCCCGGCTTTTTCCCGGGTGCGCGCATCGCCGTACATTCGGATGCGGCGCAGGCGAGCATTCGCTACATGCGGCCCGGCGGCAAAGAAAGCTGTTCCGTGTACGATCTCAACGCGGTCGACGAAGCGGAGTTTGTGCATGCGGCGGCGTATTCGCAGAGCCTGCTGTCGATCCCGCTCGTCGAGCGGCGCCTGCGCACCTGTACCGACGGCAGCATCGTGCATTGGGAATATGAGAGCGGGCAGTCGCAGATCAGCAGCGATCGCGGTCTGTTCCACGAGAGCGATCCGTTCGGCGAGGACACCTGGGCCCGGCGCATCTCGCGCCGCTCCGGGATCGACGAACAGGTCGTGCAGGCCGCGCTGGATCTGTATGCGGCGGAAGGTCTGCTGTAGGCGGACAGGCATAATCGATTTTCGGGAAAAAGAAAGGACGGACCGCGGCGCCGAGCCGCGTGTCCGTCCTTTTTTGCGTAGGGAGCCGAGCGGCCTGCGCCGCGTCTGACCGGGTGATCGTAGGCAGCCGGCCAACGGTGAACCGTGAACTGCCAACGTTCAACGGTCAGCCGCCAAAGTTCCATAGCCAACAGCCAATAGCCAACAGCCAGCAGCCAACAGCCAAAGCTCAATAGGCAGCCTTAATCGCCAACCCCCGGCCGCTAACGAATCGTCGTAACGCTAATTGCGCGTTTTCGGCGCTTCTGGCGACCTAACGAATCGTCGTAACGCTAATTGCATGTTTTCGGCGTTTTTGGCAAACTAACGAATCGAGGTAACGCTATTCGCCGAATTTGCCGCTTTTTAGCCGCTTTTCAGCCCATTAGCGTGCTGACGATTCGTTAGAAATCGAAAACGGCTCAAAAAGCCCGAATAGCGTGCTAACGATTCGTTTCTCTCACCGCCGCGTCTGCCCGCGCTTCCGCCTCGCGCTTGAGCCCCCGAGTCTGCTCGTGCTTCCGCGTCCACCTGCGTCCCCGCGTCCGACCGCACCGCCGAGCCCGCTCACGCCCCCGAGCCCCGCAGCTTGAGCGAAGTCGCCCAAGCATTCGCTACCGTTCGCTCCGTGCCGCGCCCACTTTCCGAGCCCGCACGAAATCACTCTTTTCCCGGATTACAGTTTCCGTACCAGATGAATATCCAGCGGCTCGCGGGCGAACAGTTCCGGGTCGGGTTCCGCCGCGATTTCGCTGCCGAAACTGCGGTAGAAGCCGACCGCCGAGCGGCTCTCGGTCGACGAGATGTACAGCGCCTTTGCGCCGCGCAGAGAAGCTTCCCGGCTCAGCAGTTCCATCAGCCGCCGGCCGATGCCGCGTCTGCGATAAGGGCGGCCGACGTACAGCAGGTCAACCTGCAGCATATCCCCTTCGGAGCCGAGCGGCCGATGGCCCAGCACGCCGAACCCCGCAAGCATGCCGCCGGAGTAAGCGCCGATCGCCGCGCCGCCGCGCTCCAGCTCCCCGATATAGCGGAGCCGAAGCTCGGCCAGCTGCGCTTCGTTCCAGGTTGGACACTCGTGTCCGGCGGGCGTCCAGATTTCTTGTCCGTTTTCGATGCGGCAGATCTGTTCGATCTTTTCGGAACGGTCGAGCTGTCCGAGATGGTCGGCATCGTCGGGATTCATTTTGCGAAAAATGAAGGCCGGGCATTTGGGCCGGCCTTCGTTTCTTTTGAGTGTCATGTAGGGTCCTCCGCATGATTGCATTTGTCTGGCGGTAGTCAAAGCTTCCGCTTCCGCCTATGCGCCAAGTGCGCCAAGCCGCGCGTAGACTCGCGTCTATTCCGCTTCGTCTTCCGCAATCACGTCCCAGGCCGCGAACAGCGACAATCCCGCTGCCGCCGCGAGGGCGTTGGACGGCGCGTTATCCGGTTGGCAGCGGTACTGCGGTTCGTACCCGAGAGCCAGCGCATGGGCGCAGGCCGCCCGAACCGTCTGCCTGCCATAGCCGCGGCCGCGGAATTCCGGCAGCGTCAAAATGCCGAGATCGGCAAACTTCGTGCCGCTCCACGGGATCAGGCTGGCCGCGGCCGCAAGCCGTCCGTCGACGAAGCAGCCGAAGACGAGCCAATGGTCCAGCTCGACAAACGCTTCGTCGAGGTCGTCGGCCGGCGACTGCGCGGCAAAATCGGCAAATAGGTCGGCGTCTTCCGCCGTGAGCTGCCGAACCGAATCGGGCTCCGGTTGTTCGCGAAGCGCCGTTTGGCCGGGGATCGCGAAATAAAACAGATGATCCGCGCCGTTCAGTCCGATCCCGGCCTGCCGCAGCGCGGCGTCCAGTTCGGGTGCGCCGATCTCGGACGTATCCGCCAAGCCCAACAGCCGGGCCTGCTCCGGCGACAGCGACAGCCAGCCGCCCGTATCGGGGAAATCGAGCCGCATGACGCTTCGGGAGAGAGGCAGTTCGGCATCCACGACGATCGCGTAGCGGCCCGGCGTAGAGAGGCTTCGCGGCGGTTCTTCCGCCCGGCCCAGCCAGTATCCGGTCACCAGCGGGGAGAAGAGAGGCAAGGGTTCTTTGCGTGCCGTCATGGGGATCGCTCCTTTTTTAGAAGTGAAACAGTTAGAATACTAACAATTAGAAGCATAACTTTTTAGAGGGATAACGTGTTCCAATAGTTCCACGCCTCCAGATAACCAGGCAGGTCGTGCGGATGATGCTTGACGCTGAGCCCGATCCGGCAGTAGAGCTGAATCCGTGTTTCTTCGATCAATCTCGACCGTTCGACCTGAACACGTTCCAGCAGATCGAAGGCGGCGAGCAGCGTCTCAAGATTCAGTTCGTCGGGCGAGGAGCAGAACGCGTACAGAAAATCGTACAGAATCGGCCCCGCCATCGGCGACGGATCGATCACGCCGACCAGCGCTTCTTCGCGATACACGAAATTGTGGACGCCGGTGTCTCCGTGCAGCCGGTATTTTTCGGTCGGCTCCGCCCCGGATCGTACCGCATGGGGAGCGAAGAGGCGCTCGGCCGTTTGCTTGACGCAGCGGTAATCGTCGTCCGTCAGTACGCTGCCGAGATTGCCGCGCGCTTCTTCGATCCCGATCTCGTTGAAGTGCTGCCAGCTTGCTCTCGGATATTCGGGCCGCCCCCAGTAATCGGCGTCTTCGCAGCGTACGTACCGGTTGAGCAGCTCCTGCGTCAGCCGGCGCATCCAGTCTTTTTTGGCGCCGCGGTTGAAATGGGTCGTGCCTTCGATGAACGCGTACGCCAGATAAGAATCGTCCGCGGCCGCCAGCAGCACGCCGGGCAGCAGCGGAGAATCCGCGTAGGTTTCAAGCAGCTGCCGGGCGGGCCCAAGCGAAGCGGGATCGTCGAATTTTAACAGATAGACGTTCGATTCCCGGGATTCCACCTTCAGCGCAAGCCCTTCGGTCGTACCGGACAAGGTGTGCATATGCACAATTTCTTCGTGAACGCCGTGCGACTTGAACAGCGCGTTCACGTGAAGCAGGGTCGATTCGAACATGGTGAACGGGACTCCTTTTCGGCGGCGTTTCTACAATTCTACCGCGTAACGCTGTTCTTCGGTCTCGATCTCGAAGCCTGCCGCCCGGTAGACGCGCAGCGCGTCTTCGTTGAGCGCTTCGACGTCCAGTTCCGCATCGGCGCAGCCGCGCGAGCGAATCTCGTGCAGCGCCCGGTTCAGCAGAGCCGAAGCGAGGCCGCGTCTGCGATGCTTGGAGAGCGTCAGCACTTCTTCGATCTCGCCTGTCTCGCCGTCCGATACCCAGTACATGAGGCTTGCGGCCGCGGTACCGTCTGCGTGAATCTGGAGCATCCGCCAGCCGCTGCGCGACGCCAGATCGGCCAGGCGATCGGCTCCGATCGGCGTTTCCGGCCAGATCTCCATATCCAGCGCGAGATAATCGTCGGCTTGTTCGCCGCTCAACGCGTCGAATTCGCGCCAGGCGTAACCGTCCGGCAGAGGGAAAGCCGATGCAGCTGCCTCATTTTCAACAGGTTCAACAGTTTCGACGTGTTCGACGGCGTCCAGCAAGTGCCGATCCGCGAACGTATGGCACATCCGGTACTGCCGCTTCAGCGGCGAGAACTCCGGACGCGCGGTGAAAAAGCCGGTATTGGCCGCTTCTTCCGCATAGTTGCCGAAGCCCAGCAGCGTGCCGTGCGTATCGGGAAGAAGAGCTTTGAGCTCCAGCGCACGGGCATGAAGAACGTCGTACATCGCGCCGAGCAGCTCCGTGTCGGTTTCGCGTTCGGGCAGCATTTTTAAATTGAAAAAGATACGGTGTTGGCTCGACGGTTTCGCCGTAGGCGGCATCGTGCTGAACACGTCCACCTGGCCTTTGGCGATCATCTTGCCGTCTTCAAACGCGCAGTAGACGTTCGTCCAGTTGTCCGGTTCGCCGACCCACCAGAAGGTGACGCGCCGGCCTTCGGCCGCTTGATTGTAGAAGACACCGAGTGCCGGGAAGTCGCTTTCTTCAAAAGGTCGGATCGAATATACGGAAGTATGGGGTTGCATAGGCATTACGTCCTCCTTGGGAATATCGGAATTTGCAGAATGATGGGGCATAAAAATAAAATCCTCCTTTCCGGCGGGCAGCCCGCCTGCTTCCAGTATGCTTCAGCATCGCGGAGAGAAATGAACCGTTCTTGCGGAGATGCGGTCAGGCGCAGACAAACAAAAAGGCCGCACGCCCAAATGTCGAAGCTGACGCCTGCGGCATTTTTTGTTAGGATGGAAACCGTAAGGGAGCCCGGCATGCAGCGGGACAGCAACGGAAAAGAGAACCGGATATGAACAAGAGATCGCAGCGCCGCGAACCCGGCGAACTGAATAAGAAGCCGGATCACCTACCGGAGTACCGGCCGGACAACCGGCCGCCTGAAGAGGCGGTTTCCGGGCAGCCGGGCGACCCGGATCGTTCGGGCGGCCCGACACTGGCCGGCGTGCCTGCATCGTCCGGGCAGCCGGCGCCCGGGTCTGCGGCGCCCGAGCCGCCCGTTTCGCCTAGCCCGCCCGCGTCTCCGCCAAGCCGCGAGAACTTCGGCCGGCCCGAGACGCTGGGCACGATCGAACGGGTACTGGACGAAGTGGAGCGCCGGCTGACGGACAAGGTTGTTCTCGACGAGCTGGCCGAGCACGCCTATCTGTCGAAGTTCCATCTGCACCGGCTGATGCGGGCGGCGACCGGCCTGCCGCTGATGGAATACATCCGCGCCCGCAAGCTGTCGGCCAGCGCGCACGCCCTGCTGGATACGGGAAGTTCGGGCACGGTGCTCGGTACGGCGCTTGCGTTCGGCTTCGAGCACGAGCAGTCGTATATCCGCGCGTTCAAGCGGCAGTTCGGCGTGACGCCGGCGCAGTTTCGCCGGGGCACCGCACAGATCCGGCTGGTTGAGCGCTACGACACGTCGGCGCTCAAGGAAATCCGCCGCGGCGTCGTGTTCGAGCCGACGTTCGTGATCAAGCCGCGCAGTTTGTACGCCGGACGCCGGGCCACCATTCCGCTCGCCGAAAATTTCGAACGCCATACGGCGAACGCGCAGGGAGTGTCTTTTTTCTATGGAGAGCATGCCCAAATTCCGCGCAAGCTGAAGCCGAGCGTGTATATCGGGCTGACGCTGTATCCGCCGGAGTACGGAGCGGAAGCGACGGATTACCTGACCTCGGCCGAAGTGTCTTCGCTGGAAGGGCTGGAAGCGCAGTGGGACACGGCGGAACTTCCGGCCGGCAAGTACGCGGTGTTCACCTATATCGGACGCTTCCACCCGGAACATCTGACGATTCATGAACTTAACGATATCTGGAACTACATGGACGAATGGCTGCTCAGATCGCCGTACGAGCAGGCGCACGGCCACCATTTCGAATATATCGATGCCGCGTTGGCGCGGGAAGATTACTGCGAAGCGGATTTGTACATCCCGATCCGGGATCTGCGAACGTAAGCGATAGCGCCGCGCACCCTGCCGGTCTTCGGCGGTCCGTACGCTTGAGCCTGCTTTGGCGGAGCGGCTTCGCCGGCCTTCTCATCAATTTCTAATGTGCCGAACCGAAACCTCACCCATTCGCGCGGAGTATGTAACGCAAACAGACGCGGAAGTCCCGGCGAAGTGCCTCGCGCACGCGCGGTCCGGAGACGTTCGCGCTACGAGGAGAGTGCATGTTCCATGAAGAAGATCATTTTGGCTCTGACCCTGTTCGCCCTTTCGCTCGCCGGCTGCTCGGCTGTCGAGGAAGTGAACCGTTCCGTCGGCTACACGAGCGACGCGGTGTCTTATATCAACGACGCTTCGCAGTGGGCGGAGCAGCTGCCGCAGCTGGCGCAGGACGCGGCGAACGATCCGCAGGCGCAGGAGAAGCTGTCGCAGGAGCTGGATCGGGTGCAGCAGAGCATCGCCGATTTCGGCCAGGTGGAAGTGCCGGGATTCGCCCAGGGGCTGCACAGCCAGCTGACCGGCTACAACGAAAGCCTGAACGCCCAGGTCGACCAGCTTCAGCAGCGAATCGAAGCGGGCGAATTCACGCCGGAGCTGCTCCAGAACTCCGAAGTGATGCAGTCGATCCAGAACATCCGCGGACTGATGGACCAGTTCCAGCAGTTGGGGCAGTAAAGCCGGCGAGGCTGCGCAAGCGCAGAGACAGCATCCGCAAAGGTCGTTCCGCAATAAGCGGGACGGCCTTTTTTACGTGCAAAAAAGGAACCTTTTTCTCCAAAAAATGCCTTATTCAGAAAAACCCAAACTTTTTTGAACGGTTTTCTTGAAAACCTCTGTACCGTTCATGAATTTTCGGTATAATCTTTCATGAGAAGCGGCCGCTCCGGAGATCTCCGAGTCGGCCGCTTCGGCATACGGAAGCTATGAACCGTTCATTCGGCAGTATCTGCTGCGTTGAATATAAACCGTTTTCGGCCAAAAGGCGTGATAACCCCGGTGTCTACAAAAACCGAAGGAGGACTGAATACCGTTTGAAAAAGCTCGTCTGGATGGGCAGTCTGTTCTATCTGCTCATGGGATTTATCAAAGTTACCGTCGCTTCGATCATTACCGTGCTGCTGCCGCTGTACGACCGCGTCTATACGGACGCGGGCGCGCTGATCTTTATCGAGTTCGGCGCCTCGATCTTCGGCATGCTGATCCAGCCGTGGCTGGCGAACCGCATGTCCAAAAAGACGATGCTGCATATCGGCGCGTGGGGCGTGGCGGCTTCGTATCTGCTGATCGCGTTCCTGCCGCCGTGGCCGCTGCTGCTGGCCGGGTTCGCGCTCGCCGGATTCCTCGGCGGCATTATCGAATCGGTCATCGCCGCCGTCATTCTCGACGGCCTGCAGTCCAACGCCGCGATCGCCATGAGCCGGCTCGAAGTCGCGTTCGGCGTCGGCTCGCTGATTCTGCCGCTCACGATCGGCATGCTGATCGTAAGCGGGCTGTGGAACTACGCCCTGTTCGGCATCGCCGCCTACTGCGTGTTCCTGTCGCTGTTCGTACGCTTTACCCGCTTCGGCGACGCGGAGCCGCTGTTCGTTCCGGCGCACCGGGCCGAAGTGCCAAGCGCCGTTCCGGCGGGCGCCGCTTCGTCGGGCCCGGTCGGGGCGGTCGTGGCCGCCGCCGCGACGCATCACCCTTCGGCCGGCAAGAAGCGCCTGCTGCGCACGTCCGGCGCGCTCATGCTGCCGGCGTTTATCCTGCTGTTCTTTTTCTACGGCGCGACGGATATCGGCCTGGTCAACTACCTGCCTTCGCTGATGCTGGAGACCGGCATGGCCGATGCCGCTACCGCCCCGATCAGCGTTACCGTGTTCTGGGCCGCGATGATCGCGGGACGGATGTTCGCGGGCTACGAAGCCGAGAAACTGGGCTACCGCAAATACCTGTTCATCCACTGGGGCGGCATGATCGTGCTGCTGTCGCTGTTCGCGCTTAACCGCAGCGCCGCGGTCGGCTACGTCCTGATCGTGCTGCTCGGCCTGACGCTGTCCGGCCTGTACGTCGTCACGCTCGTCTATGCCAAGACGCTGATGCCGCGCAACGTGGCGCGCAACACCAGCATCCTGATGGCGGGCTGCGCCGTCGGCGGCGGATTGTTCTCCGTCACGGCGGGCCGCATGCTCGACGCGCTGCCGCCTTCCTACGTGCAGTGGACGATGGCCGGCATCGCGCTGCTGAGTCTGCTCACTTACGTCGTTTACGCCAAGGAACAGCGTTCGGAGCGGGCGTCGGACATGGTACGGGCTTAAAAGTTAAATAAAATTTGGGATATTTCGCTCTTTCCGTAGGCGCCGACTCCGCGCTCCGGTACAATAGGGAAATGATTCAAAGGCAAACGGGCGTGTTAAGCATACAACAATTGCATCGGTGGAAAATTTTCCCGGTCCGTACCTACAAAATTCTGGGCGATAGCGGAGGTCGACATGGAAACGGAAGCTCTCAAAAACGTAGAATTACTGGCACTCAAAAAGCACAAGATTTTCAAGCAAAGCATCATCCGCTACATGCTGCGTTCCATTCTGGCCAGCATGTTTATCGGTTTCGGCGTCATCGTGGCTTTCCGCGCGGGCAGCTTTTTCTACCTGGTGGAGTCGCCGATGGCCTATCCGATGGCGGCGATCACGTTCGGCGCGGCGATCATCCTGATCTCTTACGGCGGCGGCGACCTGTTCACGGGCAACACGTTCTATTACACGTACGCGGCGCTGCGCAAAAAAATGCGCTGGCCGGAAGTGTTCAAGCTGTGGATCACGAGCTATGGCGGCAACATGATCGGAGCGGCGCTGTTCGCGGGATTTATTTTCCTGACCGGCCTGTTCGCTTCCCCGGACATCAACGCCTTCCTGCTCAACGTGGTCCAGCATAAGATGGAAGCGCCGACGGGCCAACTGTTTTTCCGGGCGATTTTGTGTAACTGGCTCGTCTGTATGGCGTTTTTCGTTCCGATGTTCATGAAGGAAAACGGAGCCAAAATGTTCGCCATGATGTTATTCGTATTCTGCTTCTTCATCTCGGGCTACGAGCACAGTATCGCCAATATGTGCACGTTCGCGATCGCGCTCGTCGTCGAGCATCCGGCCGAGATCTCCATGGCGGGCGTCGTGCACAATCTGGTGCCGGTCACGCTCGGCAATCTGGTCGGCGGCGCAGGACTGATGGGCTTCATGTACTATTTCGTCAACAAGCCTTTTCTGAACGAAGAAGACGCGGGCAAGCCCTGATCCGGCGGCAAAAGAAAACCGAATACCCAGCAGCAAGACAGGCGGACCGTGCTGACCGGTTCGTCTTTTTGTTATGCCTGGTATACACTCTAACGTAACGAACCGGAAAGGAAACGATAACGATGAGCGTAAAACGCCGGCTCTACCTTTCGAATATTTTGATGCTCGTGCTGCCGATCGTGTTGGTGATCGCGACGAGCGCCTGCCTGCTGCTCATCTATCAGGGAGTGACGGGCGTGCGCGGGAAGCCGCAGCCTCCGATGAACAACGGGGAGACGATTCCGGCGCGTCTCGACCTGGCGCGGCAGCTGTCCGCCGACCTGACCGAAGCGGAAGGAGACGCGAGCCGGTTCTCGCGGCTGGACGACTTCAACGGCGAATACGCGGAGTCCGGCCTTCGGGCTTTTTGGTACCAAGGGAATCGCCGGATCTATCCCGCGCAGCTCCCGGCGCCGGTGCCGGACGGGATTGATATGCCGGGCGAAGGCTCGTCCGCCCTGCTGACCGAGAGCTACGCGATCTACCGGGTTCCGGCCGGAGCAGGGATGCTGGCCCTGATCGATACCGAGTCGAAGCTCGATCCGGGCGGGCGTTCGCGGCAGCAGCTCTACACGGGCCTGTTCCTGCTGGCGGTCTTGATCCTGATCGTCGTCGCGACGAACCGCCTGCTGACCCGATTCGTGTTCCGCAGCATCGTGAATCCGATCGAGATGCTCGCCGAAGGCGTCCACCAGCTGCGCGACGGCAATCTCACTTACCGGATTCGTTACGTCAAGCAGGACGAGTTCGCCGAAGTGTGCCGCGATTTCAACCGAATGGCGGAGCAGCTGTCCGACATGGTGGAAGAGCGCAGCCGCAACGAGCGCAGCCGCCGCGAACTGATCGCGGGCATCTCGCACGATCTGCGCACCCCGCTGACTTCGATCAAGGCTTATCTGGAAGGATTGGAAAAAGGGGTGGCGTCCACGCCCCGGATGCAGGCCAAATATTTCGCCACGATCAAAAGCAAAGTGGAACATCTGGAGCATGTCATCAGCCAGCTGTTTCTTTTTTCCAAGCTGGATGTCGGCGAATTTCCGCTGTATCTGGAACGCGTCGAACTGGGCGCCGAGCTGAAGCGGATGTCGGAAGCTTTTGCCGCCGAATACAAGCCCAAAGGTCTCGACCTGCGGCTCGAAGGAACGCTGCCGACCGCGATCGCGGTCGTCGATCCGGTCCAGTTCCGCAACGTGATCCAGAACGTGCTGGAGAACAGTCTCCGGTATACGGACCAAGACCGGGCGGAAGTCGTGCTCGAAGCAAGCGAGACAGACCGGACGGTCGAGATTCTGCTTGCGGATAACGGGCCGGGAGTCCGGGAAGACGAGCTGGCGCGGCTGTTCGACGTCTTCTACCGAAGCGACGACTCGCGCAAGCGGACAGAGCTTGGCAGCGGACTGGGCCTGGCGATTTCGTCCAAAGTGATCGAGAGGCTCGGCGGCCGCATTACGGCGGAACTCGTTCCTTCGGGCGGCCTGGGCATCCGGATCGTCCTGCCCACAGCCAAATCGACGGAGGGCCTGCCCTCCAAAGGAGCCGAATATGAAAAAGATACTGATTATTGAAGACGATCTGTCGATCGCCGAGATCGAACGGGATTTTCTGGAGATCGAAGGGTTTGCCGCGGATATCGCTTCCGACGGGATCGAAGGGCTGCGCCTGGCGCGCACGGGCGGCTACGACATGATCCTGCTGGACCTGATGCTGCCGGGCATGAACGGATACGAACTGTGCCGGGCCGTGCGGGAAAAGACGGACATTCCGATCCTGATGGTGACGGCGCGGGCCGAAGTGGCGGACAAAGTGCGCGGCCTGGGCCTTGGGGCGGACGATTATATCGCCAAGCCGTTTTCGCCGACGGAACTGATCGCCCGGGTCAAATCGAATCTCGCCCAGTACGGGCGGCTGACGCGAAGCAGCGAATCCGGCGGCGACCGGGAAGTGGAAGCGGGACCGATCCGTATCAACCCGCGGTCTCGCCGGGCGTTCGTGCGGGAAGCCGAAACGGAATTCAAGAACAAGGAGTTCGAACTGCTGCTGCTGCTCGTATCGAATCCGTACATCGTGTTCAGCAAAGAGCAAATTTACGAGCAGATCTGGGGCATGGACGCGATCGGCGATCTGAAGACGGTCGCGGTACATATCAACCGGCTGCGCGAGAAAGTCGAGACTGATCCGCAGAACCCCGATTATATCCAGACCGTCTGGGGCGCGGGCTACCGATTCCGGCTGTAGCGCTGCTGCGCATTGTTTACCCCCGGTTTACCTTTTGTTTACCTGCGGGTTCCTTGCCGTTTACCTCTTCTTGTTAAGCTGAACGCAGAAGCTTTTAGCAGGAAAGGGGAGGAAGACCGTTGTCGAAGTTGAAGTTGACGGATATCAGGAAATCGTATCACAGCGGCGAGGTCGTCCATGCTTTAAAAGGGGTGTCGCTGGAGTTCAGGGAGAGCGAGTTCGTCTCGATTCTCGGCCCGTCGGGCTGCGGCAAAACGACGCTGCTCAATATCGTGGGAGGTCTGGACCGGTATGACGAAGGGGATCTGATGCTGGGCGGAAAATCGACCAAGCATTTCAAAGACAAAGACTGGGACGCGTACCGCAACCGTTCGATCGGGTTCGTGTTCCAGAACTATAACCTGATCGGCCATCAGACCATTTTGCAGAATGTCGAGATTGCCATGACGCTGTCGGGGATCTCCGTGAACGAACGCCGGGCCAAAGCCAAGTCGGCGCTGCAATCGGTCGGACTCGGCGATAAGCTGAACAAGCGGCCGAACCAGCTGTCCGGCGGACAGATGCAGCGGGTGGCGATCGCCCGGGCGATCGTGACCGATCCCGACATCATTTTGGCCGACGAGCCGACCGGAGCGCTCGACAGCCAGACGAGCTTGCAGGTCATGGAGATCCTCAAAGACATTTCCAAGACGAAGCTTGTCATCATGGTGACGCATAACGCCGATCTGGCCGAAGAATACAGCAGCCGGATCATCCATCTGCGCGACGGCGAAGTGCTGTCGGACAGCCGCCCGATTCTGCAGGATGCGCAGGAAGCGGAACATGCCGAACGTCCGTCTTCGAAGCCGCAGTCCGCGGGCGCCAGATTGGACGTAGGCAAAACGTCCATGTCGCCCGCGACGGCCGCCGCGCTGTCGTTCCGCAATCTGCTCACCAAAAAAGGACGCACGCTTATTACCGCGTTCGCCGGCAGCATCGGCATTATCGGCGTCGCGCTCGTGCTGGCGCTGTCGAACGGCTTGTCCAATTACATCGGGAACCTGCAGGCGGAGACGCTGTCCGGCTTACCGCTGACCGTGTCGGAGAACGCGCAGCAGGTGCAGGCGCCTTCCGGACCGCCGGATGCCCTGACGGGCGGAAGCGGCGGCGGAGCCGGCGAATTCCCGACCGGCGACGTCCTGAACGTGACCGAAGATCCCGCGGAAGCGGAGCAGCATGTGAACGTGCTGACGCCGGCCTATTTCGACTATGTGGACAAGCTGCCGGTCGAACTGCCGGATGCCGTCAATGCGATCTCGTATGCCAACGGTATCGAGATGAACGTGCTGGCCAAAGGCGGAGACGACGTCGTCAAATTCGGCACTTCGGAGACGGCCGCCGGAGGAGGAGCCGCCCTGCCTCCGGGCATGGGCAGCGCCGCGCCGAGCTATTGGTCCGAACTGCCGGGCGACGAAGACTACGTACGGTCGATGTACGACCTGATCGGCGAAGGCAGCCGGTATCCTTCCGGCGCCGGCGAAGTGGCGATCGTCGTCAATTCGTATAACGAAGTCGACAAAGCCTTTTTGGACAAGCTCGGCCTGAACGGCGCGGACGGCGAGCGGAAGCTGACCGATTTTATCGGCCGGCCGCTGCTCAAAGCCGTTCCGAACGACGCCTATTACGCCGAAAGCGCCGGCGGGCTGTTCGCTCCGGCCGGGGCGGACCGCTACGCCGACTTGTATAGCGGCAGCGAAGGCACGACCCTGACGGTCGCCGGCATCCTGCGGCTCAAAGACACCGGCTCTTCGTCGAGCGGCTTCCTGACGCCGGGCCTGGTCTATACGCCGGAGCTGACGCAGGCCGTCACCGACGACGCTTCCGGCTCGGCGATTGCCGCGGCGCAGCGGTCTTCGGACCGCGACGTGGTCTCCGGCGCTCCGTTTGCCGAAGAGACGCTCAAGGAAGCGCGCCTGCAGGCGCTGGGCGCGAAGACCGAACCGACGAGCCTCAACATCTACCCGACAGACTTCGCGGGCAAGGAAGAAGTCAAAGCTTATCTGGATGCCTATAACGAAGGCAAACCGGAGGCGGAGCGGATCTTGTATACCGATCTGTCCGACGTCATCGGCTCGGTCGTGCAGACGATGATCGATACGGTCTCGTACGTCCTGACAGGCTTCGCCGCGATCTCGCTCGTCGTGTCCACGATCATGATCGGGATCATCACGTACGTGTCCGTGCTGGAGCGGACCAAAGAGATCGGTATTCTGCGCAGTATCGGCGCGCGCAAAAAAGACATTTCCCGCCTGTTCAACGCCGAGACGCTGATCGTCGGATTCACGGCGGGCGCTCTCGGGATCGGGATCGCGTATCTGCTGACGCTTGCGATCAACGCCGTGCTGAATAACGTGCTCGACCTGCGCAATCTGGCCGAGCTGTCGCCGATCCAGGCGCTGATCCTCGTGCTGGGCAGCATGCTGCTGACGCTGGTCGCCGGCTTGATTCCGGCCCGGGCGGCCACGCAAAAAGATCCGGTGACCGCGCTGCGCTCGGAATGAGTACGCTCCGATAAACGGGGCCGGGGCGATAAGCCTTATGTACCCAGAGATCGACCTTATATACGGAGATCGAACAGCAAAAAAGGCGAACCGATAAGTATCGGTTCGCCTTTTTGGGCTGTGCGGAGGAGCGGCATACGCCGGAAGCGAAGATCCGCTTCAAGCGTTATTTCAGGCTGCCGCCGCCTTTTTCTGTCAGGTTCTTGATGAATTGCAGCGCTTCGGCCCGCGTCAGCGTGCCGCTGCCTTTGAACGAAGCGACCGTTTTTTGCGTTTTGCTGCTGCCGCTGGCGATGCCGGAAGAGAGCACGTAACGGATTGCGTCGCTGCCGGTACGCTCCACGCCGTTGGCGGAAGAGAGCAGTTCGGCGACTTGAACGCGTGTCAGCTTCTGGGCGCGCGCCGTTTTGGACGCGTAGCCTTTGAGCGGCAGGTTCAGCTGCTTGGCGCGCACGTAATACGTATTCGACCATGTACCGGAGACGGCGTTTTTCACCTGCGGTTCAAAAGCGCGGATCAGCATGGCCAGGAATTCGGATTCGGTCACCGTGCTGCCGGGTTTGAACTGTCCGTCGGCATAGCCTTTGACCAGGCCGCGTTCAAAGCCCCAAATAATCGTCTCGCGGCCCCAGAACGTAGGCTTGATGTCCGGGAAAGGAAGTACAACCGTAGTTGGGACCGGTTCGGAGACGGTCGGCGCGGGCACGGTCGGTGCCGGCGTTACTGCGACCGGCGTCGTCGGAGTCACGGCCGGTTTGGCCGGTACGACGACGGCAGGTGCTGCGGGAGCTGGAGCAGCCGGAGCGGGAGCCGCAGGGGCCGGAGCGGCTCCGCCGCCACCGCCGCCGCCAAATCCACCGCCACCGCCGCCGCCACCGCCGGAAGGAATCTGCGCGCTGCCGCCGGAAGGCGCAGGCGTAGGCACGACCGGCAGATTCACGACGTCCGGAGCTGTCTGCGTCGGAGTTGGCGTAACAACCGGCGGCGTAACAACCGGGCTGCCGGCATTGTTCGAAGCGGCCAGCGTACGGCCGTTCACTTTGACGCCCGCCGATTCGTTACCGGCGGTGTCGACCGTCGTGAGGCGGAATTGGTAATCCGTATCGGCCGTCAGGTTCGAAGCTGTATAGACGTTCTGCGTTACCGTCGTGAACGAAGTGTCGGTGCCGCCGTAGACGCGGACTTCCTTGAAGTCGGAATCGGCCGGAGCGTTCCAGCCGAGCGTCAGGCTGTCAACCTTAGCCTGGGTCACGGCCGCGCCGTTCACTTCGCCCGGTGCGGCGAGATCCTGCTTCGACTTGAATGTCACGAAGCCTTCGCCGTACAGATTGTCGCGTCCCGGCGTTCCCAGATCAACGGCGTAGCTTTTGAGCAGCGTGCGCAGGGTAGAGGCGGAAGCGGACGGATTTTTCTCCTTGAGCAGAGCGAGTTCGCCCGCGATATGCGGAGCGGCCTGGGACGTGCCGTCCATGCCCGCGTACGAAGGATTGCCGTTGCTGTTGGGCAGGTTGCTCGGGTACGTCGATACGATCGACACGCCCGGAGCGGAGAAGTCCACTTTCGGACCGGCGGAGGAGAAGACCGCATGCTGACGGTTCTCGTCGACCGCGGCTACCGAGATGACGCTTGCGTATTTCGCCGGATAATTGACCGTGTCGGTGTTCACGTTGTTGACCGTTCCGCTGTTGCCGGCGGAAGCGACGACGATAATGCCCTGTTCGTACGCTTTGTCGACCATGTCGTGCAGCGCCTGGGAATCGTCTTCGCTGCCGAGCGACAGATTGATGATATCCATCTTGTTCTGGATCGCCCAGTCCAGACCTTCCAGCACGTCCTGCAGCGATCCTTTGCCGTTGGCACCGAGCGATTTGATGCCGTAGAGCGAGACGTTCGGCGCGACGCCGGTCACCTGCGCGCTGCCGGTGTCGGCGGCGATGATGCCGGCGACGTGGGTGCCGTGACCGTTATCGTCCGCGAAATTGCTCGTCATGTCCGGACCTACCGTGGACACGCCGCCCGCGATTTTCAGTTCGGGGTGAGCCGAGATGCCGGAATCGATAACCGCGACTTTGACGCCCTGGCCGGTAAAGCCCTGGTTCCACATCGTGTCGGGCGCGACTTCCTGGAAGTTCCATCTGCTCTTCTCCGCGGTATTCGGTTTGGGCGTCGAGCTGTAGCCTTCGACGTCCGCGTCCGTAATGCCGAACGAGATGTTGCGTTCGACGTAAGCGATATCGGGGTTGTTGACGAGGTCGCGCAGTTCGGTCGGGCTGACCGCAGCCGATACGGCCGGCACCGTCTCGAATTCGTGCCGGACTTCCGTCGTTTGTTGAAGCGCGGCTTCTTTGCCTTCTTCGTTTTTGTAGACGATTACGACTTCCTGGTCCGCACCTTCGGCCGTCGCGAAATTCGCGGGCCCGGCCTGGGCGAGCAGGGGCAGAACGAGCAGGGAAGACAGGGCGACGGACAAATGCTTTTTATTCATGAATGGATTTCCTCCCGTAGTCTTGGATGCGGACGCTGTGACAGTGTTAATTACTTTTATGTATCGGCGTAGGGAAACAAGGAATTAAGAGAACATTCTGATTTTGCGCAAAAATATTTTGGGAAATGTAAATAAAGGGAGTCCGCCGGATTTTATGCGTTTGCACAAGATATTTATAGAAACAAGTTGACTGAAAGCGCTTTTAACCTTAATGTAGAATCACATATGATCAAAAGTTAATCAATACATCACAGTAAAGAGTACATACTCTAGCAGAGCAAAGGAGAACGACCATGAGCGGACCAAACATCGCCTGGGGCATCGCGCCTATCGGCTGGCGCAACGATGACATGCCGGAGATCGGGGCGGGCAACACGCTTCAGCATCTGCTGAGCGATATTGTCGTCGCCGGCTTCGAAGGAACGGAAGTCGGCGGCTTTTTCCCGGAAGCTTCCGTATTGAACAAGGAATTGGAACTGCGCCGTCTACGGATCGCGGGCCAATGGTTCAGCAGCTATCTGATCCGCGACGGCCTGCCGGGCGTAATCGATTCGTTTCGTACCCAGTGCGAGTATCTGCGGCAGGTGAAGGCCGACGTCATCGTCGTGTCCGAGCAGACGCGAAGCATTCAGGGCACCGACCGCGACGTGTTTGCGGAGAAGCCTTATTTTGACGACGCCGAATGGGACGCGCTGTGCCGGGGACTGAACGAGCTGGGCGCAGCCGCCGCGGAGTACGGGCTGCGCCTCGTCTACCATCACCATATGGGTACGGGCGTGCAGACGGCGGAAGAGATCGACCGGCTCATGGACGGCACCGACGCTTCCAGAGTGTCGCTGCTGTACGATACCGGCCATATTTTCGTATCGGACGGCGGCTGCCTGCCGCTGCTGCGCAAGCATATCGGCCGGATCGGCCACGTGCACTTCAAGGACGCGCGCCGGACGGTGCTCGACGACTGCCGCCGGGATGGCCGGTCGTTTATGCAGTCGTTCCTGAGCGGCATGTTTACCGTGCCCGGCGACGGCTGCATCGACTTCAGGGACGTGTACGCCGAGCTGATCGGGAGCGGATACCGCGGCTGGATCGTGATCGAAGCGGAGCAGGACCCCGACGTGGCGCATCCGCTGGAATACGCGCTGATCGCGCGGCGCTATATCGACGAACATCTGCTGGGCGGAGCACAGACGAATACGAGGAGGACACAGGCATGACATTGAACATCGGGGTGATCGGCACGGGAGCGATCGGCAAAGACCACATTCGGCGCATCTCTTCCAACTTGTCCGGCGCGCGGATCACGGCCGTCACGGACGTCAATCAGGAAGCGGCGCAGGTCGTCGTGGAGCAGTACGGCTTGGACGCGGTCGTCTATCCGGACGACAAGGCGCTGCTGGCGCAGGCGGACGTCGGCGCGGTGCTGGTCACCAGTTGGGGACCGGCGCACGAGCAGAGCGTGCTCGCCGCGATCGAAGCGGGCAAATACGTCTTCTGCGAGAAGCCGCTGGCCACGACGGCCGAAGGCTGCCGCCGGATCGTCGACGCGGAGATCCGCCACGGCAAGCGGCTCGTGCAGGTCGGCTTCATGCGCCGTTACGACAGCGGCTACGTGCAACTCAAGCAGGCGATCGACGAGCGCCTGATCGGCGAGCCGCTGATGATTCGCTGCGCCCACCGCAATCCGGAATCCGGTCCGAACTACACGTCGGACATGGCGATCACCGATACGCTTATTCACGAGATCGACGTGCTGCGCTGGCTGATCGACGACGATTACAAGTCCGTGCAGGTGACGTATCCGCGCAAGACGCGGCACGCGCTCAGCCATATGCGCGATCCGCAGGTCGTCATGATCGAGACGCGGGGCGGCGTGCTGATCACGGCCGAGATCTTCGTCAACTGCCGCTACGGCTACGATATCCAGTGCGAAGTGATCGGGGAAGACGGCATCGCGAAGCTGCCCGAACCGTCTTCGATTTCGCTGCGCAAAGAAGGGATGTACGGCACGCGCATCCTGATGGACTGGAAAGACCGCTTTATCGAAGCGTACGACCGCGAGATCCAGGACTTTATCGATTCCGTCAAGCGGGGCGACGTGCAGGGGCCGACCGCGTGGGACGGCTACGTGGCGGCGGTCACGGCGGACGCCTGCGTCAAAGCGCAGGAAAGCGGAGAGTGGGAAGACATCTCGCTGGACGAAAAGCCGGATCTGTACGAGAGCCGTACGCTCAGCGAGGCTTGATCCGATCGCCGCGAAGGGAAGTGTGTTCGACGCGGCTTGATCTTCTTGTCGACGAACTTGCGACGCAAAAAGGCCGGTTTCCTGTTCGATCAGGAAACCGGCCTTTTCGTGTGTCATTCGATTTTTCGCCCGCCTTTAAGACGGCTGTTCAAGCCCGCCGCAGCGCAATGCCGTGGCTGCGGCACGCTTCGGCGTACTCGTCCGGCAGGCCTTCGGACGTGACGAGTACGTCGAGATCCGAGAACGCGGCGTAGGTCAGCAGCGTCGAGCGGCCGAATTTGCTCGGATCGGCCAGCAGGATGCGCTGCTGGGCGCGGCTTGCGATCGACTTTTTGATCTCGTGTTCCAGCAGGTCGGAATTGGTCAGGCCGTGGGCGAGACTGACGCCGGTCGCGGACAGGAACGCTTTGTTCACGTTGTATTTGGCGAGCGTCCGCGCGTCGTCCACGCCGACGAACGAGCGGGTCTTGCGCTTGTACGTGCTGCCGAGCACGAGCAAATCGACGTTCGGCATGCCGGAGGCTCCGTTGATGACGTCGAGGCTGTTCGTCAGGATGGTGAGCGGCTTGTCCGGATCGAGAAATTCGATCATCGTGCACGTCGTCGTGCCCGAGTCGATAAAGATCAGGTCGTGATCTTCGACGTAGGTGGCGGCAAGTCGTCCGATGTCCGCTTTCTGGTCGCGGTATTCGACGTTGCGGTTCTCGAACGGAATCAGTTCCGTGACCGATACGACGCCGCCGTACACTTTTTCGATCGAGCCGCTTTGCAGAATTTGGTTGATGTCGCGCCGAATCGTGTTTTTGGACACGTCGAAGATCAGGCACAGTTCGTCCAGCGTCACGTTTTTACGGGTATGGATATAGTGTTCGATTTCCTGAAGCCGTCGAACTTTCATAGGCATTCTCCTGTTGGGTTGATACGCCGAATTATAAATAATGTCCAAAACATAATCAATAGTTAATTAAAAAAGGTCCAAACGTTGTCTTTTCACAGGGAGGAGAGGTCTATAGATTTGTGTTGGAAACGGATACAAGTTAGAATCGAGACACAAAAACCCGCTTCTATTCTTTTCGTCACCGCAGTCTTTCCGCCATAATCGTACTCTCCGAGCCAGTATTTGCTCTTGACGGGCAAGTTTGGTTTATATATCATACAAATATAATCAAAACATGATCAAAAGTGACAGCGGTTTTGGCGAACAGCGTTGCGCGCCGGACACGACTGCGAGAGGAGCCACACCATGTCCACCACCCCGACTGCCCCGAGAAAGCTCAAGAACTATATTGGCGGCCAATGGATCGAGAGCCGGACGACCCAATATGAAGACGTTTACAATCCGGCTACCAAAGAAGTGATCTGCCGGGTTCCCCTGTCCACCAAAGAGGATACGGATCATGCGGCGGAAGTCGCGCAGGCGGCTTTTGAGAAATGGAAAAAAGTTCCGGTGCCCCGGCGCGCCCGCATCCTGTTCAATTACCAGCAGCTCCTCAGCACGCACAAAGACGAACTGGCCCGGCTGATCACGCTCGAGAACGGCAAAAGCCTGAGCGAAGCGAGCGGCGAAGTGCAGCGCGGCATCGAGAACGTCGAATTCGCGGCCGGCACGCCTTCGCTCATGATGGGCGATTCGCTCGCGACGATCGCGACGGACGTCGAAGCGGCGAACTACCGCTATCCGCTCGGCGTGGTCGGCGGGATCGCCCCGTTCAACTTCCCGATGATGGTGCCGTGCTGGATGTTCCCGATGGCGATCTCGCTCGGCAACGCTTTTATCCTCAAGCCGTCCGAGCGCACGCCGCTGCTGACGGAGAGACTGGCCGAGCTGTTTACCGAAGCGGGCCTGCCGGACGGCGTGTTCAATATCGTCTACGGCGCGCATGACGTAGTCAACGGCATTCTGGAGCATCCGGAGATCAAGGCGATCTCGTTCGTCGGGTCCAAGCCGGTCGGCGAATACGTGTTCAAAAAAGGCAGCGAGAACCTCAAGCGCGTCCAGGCGCTCACCGGAGCGAAGAACCACACGATCGTGCTGAACGATGCCCATATCGAAGACACGATCACGAACGTCGTCTCCGCGGCGTTCGGCTCGGCGGGCGAACGCTGCATGGCGTGCGCGGTACTGACCGTCGAAGAAGGCATCGCGGACGAGTTCATCGCCCGGCTCAAAGAGAAGACGCTCGGCGTCACGATGGGCAACGGACTGGACGACGGCGTGTTTCTCGGCCCGGTCATCCGCGAAGAGAACAAGACGCGCACCCTGTCCTATATCGACAAAGGACTCGAAGAAGGCGCGACGCTGCTGACCGACGGACGGGAGCGGATGTCGGACGACGGCTACTTTATCGGACCGACGATCTTCGAAGGCGTAACGCCGGACATGACGATCTGGAAAGACGAGATTTTCGCGCCGGTCCTGTCCGTCATCCGCGTCAAAAATCTCAAGGAAGCCGTACAGATCGCCAATAAATCGGAATTCGCCAACGGCGCCTGCCTGTTCACCGGCAACGCGCACGCGATCCGCTACTTCCGCGAAAATATCGACGCCGGCATGCTCGGGATCAATCTCGGCGTCCCCGCCCCGATGGCGTTCTTCCCGTTCTCGGGCTGGAAATCGTCGTTCTACGGAACGCTGCACGCCAACGGAAAAGACAGCGTCGACTTCTATACCCGCAAAAAAGTCGTAACGGCGCGTTACACGGAACCGACTTTCGATTAAGCAGCATACAAACCGTTCAATCCGCAGAAAGAGCGCGGGAAAAGGAGGCCTGTACGTGGTCAGTCATCTACAGCGCAAACCGCTTAACGAACAGCGCGGGGAAGCGAAGATCGTTCAGGAAGTGATGAAACAGGATTCTGGCCTGCAGTACGTCGGGTTCCGGCTGATCGGGCTGGAACCGGGCGCGGCGTACGAAGAGACGCTCGCCGGCGACGAATGCTGCATCGTGGCGCTGACCGGCCGCATTACGGTAACCGAAGGGGAACATGTTTTTGCCGGGATCGGAACCCGGGAGAGCGTGTTCGAACGCAAAGCGACCGACAGCGTGTTCGTGTCCGGGGGCAAGACGATTCGGGTGGAAAGCGTAACGGCGGCGCAGGTGGCGCTGTGCTACTCGCCGTCGCTGCATCCGCTGCCGACGAAGCTTATCGCGGCGCGGGACGTCGGGAGCGAGCAGCGCGGCAAATACCAGAACCGGCGCACGGTACACAATATTTTACCGGATTCCGATCCTTCGGCCAGCAGCCTGCTCGTCGTCGAGGTGTACACGGACAGCGGCAACTTCTCCAGCTATCCGCCGCACAAGCACGACCGCGACAACCTGCCGGACGAATCGTTTCTGGAAGAAACGTATTACCACGAACTCGATCCGAAGCAGGGCTTCGTGTTCCAGCGCGTGTACACGGACGACCGCAGCCTGGACGAGACGATGGCGGTGGAACACGGCGACGTCGTGATCGTGCCGGCCGGCTACCATCCGGTGGGCGTGCCCGACGGCTATACGTCCTACTACCTGAATGTAATGGCCGGACCGACGCGCGTGTGGAAATTCCACAATGACCCGGACCATGCCTGGATTCTCGACCGCGACTGACGCGGCGCACGCCGGATAAGGAAATAAGCGACAAGCCAAAGGGGCTGTGAACCAATGACCAGTGAAGCAAGCGGCGGCAAGTTCGACCTGATCGCGATCGGGCGGGCGTGCATCGACCTGAACGCGACCGAATACAACCGCCCGATGGAAGAGACGATGACGTTTACGAAATACGTCGGCGGCTCGCCCGCGAATATCGCGATCGGCTCGGCCAAGCTCGGACTCCGGGCCGGCTTCGTCGGCAAGATTGCGGACGACCAGCACGGACGCTTTATCCGCGGCTACATGGAGCGGGCGGGCATCGACGTGTCGGGCCTGACCGTCGATACCGAAGGACACAAGACGGGGCTCGCTTTTACCGAAATCAAAAGTCCCGACGAATGCAGCATTCTCATGTACCGCGACGACGTGGCAGATCTGTACCTGAGACCGGACGAAGTGGACGAAGACTATATCCGGCGCGCCGGCATGCTGGTCGTGTCCGGCACGGCGCTGGCGCAGAGTCCGTCGCGCGAAGCGGTGCTCGCCGCGGTGCAGGCAGCCAAAAAGCACGGCGTGAAGATCGTGTTCGAGCTGGATTACCGGCCGTACACGTGGAAGACGCCGGAAGAGACGGCCGTCTATTATTCGCTCGTCGCCGAGCAGGCCCACATCGTCATCGGCACGCGCGACGAATACGACATTATGGAGAACGCCGTCGGCGGCGCCAACGAAGTCACGACGGCGAATCTGTTCAAGCACGCGCCAGAGATCGTCGTGATCAAGCACGGCGTCGAAGGTTCGTACGCGTATACGCGCGAAGGCGGCACGTTCCGGGCGCATGCCTACCGGACGCAGGTGCTCAAGACGTTCGGCGCGGGCGATTCGTACGCTTCGGCATTTCTCTACGCGCTGATCCGCGGCAAAGACCTGGAGACGGCGCTCCGCTACGGCAGCGCTTCGGCTTCGATCGTCGTCAGCCGGCACAGCTCGTCGGACGCGATGCCTGCCGTCGAAGAGATCGAAGCGCTGATCGCGGGGCAGCCCGTGCCGCACGCCTGAGTCGCGCTGAGTCGGCACAAGTCGGTATGAGTCGGCATGAGCTGCGCGGCCGGCTTTCTTTTCCGGCATAAGACGATTACAAGACCGGTACGTCAAGACCGCCAATACCATCAAGACCAGCAGCACCATCAAGACCATAAATACTTTTCGTCCCGCACACGTTCCGACAGGCGGCTCCTTCTCTGAGCGGAAGGCGCCGCCTGTTTCCAATCCAAGAAGCAGAGGTGGATATCCCTATGGGCCAGACCGTACGATTGACGACAGCGCAGGCGCTGATCAAATTTCTGAACCAGCAGTACATTTCCTTCGACGGGGAAGAGACGCCGTTCGTCGAAGGCGTGTTTACCGTGTTCGGGCACGGCAACGTGCTCGGGATCGGCCAGGCGCTGGAGCAGGACCCCGGCCATCTGAAAGTGTTTCAGGGCAAAAACGAGCAGGGCATGGCGCATTCCGCGATCGCCTATGCCAAAGAAAAGCTGCGCCGCAGCATCTACGCCGTGACCGCGTCTTCCGGCCCCGGTTCGGCCAATCTGGTCACGGCGGCCGCGACGGCGCTTGCCAACAATCTGCCCGTGCTGCTGCTGCCGGCAGACACGTTCGCTTCGCGCCAGCCCGATCCGGTGCTGCAGCAGTTCGAGCAGGAATACAGCTTCGCCGTCACGACCAACGACGCGCTGAAGCCGGTATCCCGCTACTGGGACCGGATCACGCGCCCCGAGCAGCTGATGAGCAGCCTGCTGCGGGCGTTCGAAGTGCTGACCGATCCGGCCCGCAGCGGTCCGGCGACGATCTGCATCTGCCAGGACACCGAAGGGGAAGCGTTCGATTACGACGAAGGCTTTTTCCGCAAAAGAGTGCATTACATGGACCGCCTCCAGCCGAGCGAACGCGAACTGGATGCGGCGGCGCAGTTGATCCGGGCCAGCCGCAAACCGCTGCTGCTCGTCGGCGGCGGCGCGAAATATTCCGGCGCCCGCGAAGAGCTGATCGCGTTCTCGCAGGCGTACAACATTCCGCTCGTCGAGACGCATGCCGGCAAATCGACGGTCGAGTACACGTTCGCCAACCATCTCGGCGGCACGGGCGTGCTCGGGACGTCGGCCGCAAACGCCGCGGCGCGCGAAGCGGATCTCGTGATTGGCATCGGCACCCGGTACACCGACTTTACGACTTCGTCCAAAACGGCGTTCGACTTCGACAAGACGTCGTTCCTGAACATCAACGTCAGCCGGATGCAGACGTACAAGCTGGAAGGGCTGTCCGTCGTCGCGGACGCCAAAGCATCGATCGCGGCGCTGCACGAACGGCTCGGCGGCTACGAGAGCGAGTTCGGCGCGCGCATCGCGGAACTGAAATCGGCGTGGGACGCCGAACGGAATCGCCTGGGCGGCATCTCGTTCGAGCGCGAAGGCTTCGATCCGGAGATCAAAGGCCATTTCGCCCAGGAGACGCTGAACGAATACGCCGACGCGCTCGGCACGGAACTTGCGCAGACGACCGCGCTGATCGCGATCAACGAAGCGGTGAGTCCGGACAGCATCGTCATCTCGTCGGCCGGCTCTCTGCCCGGCGACCTGCAGCGGCTGTGGAATGTGAAGGTGCCGAATACGTACCATCTGGAATACGGGTATTCGTGCATGGGCTACGAAGTGGCCGGCGCGCTCGGCGCGCGTCTGGCCAAGCCGGACCGCGAAGTGTACGCGATCGTCGGCGACGGCAGCTTCCTGATGCTGCATTCCGAGCTGGTGACGGCGCTTCAGACCGGCAATAAGATCAACATTATGCTGTTCGACAACTCCGGCTTCGGCTGCATTAACAACTTGCAGATGGGCAACGGCGGCGGCAGCTTCCAGTGCGAGTTCCGCGACCACCGGGGCGCGATCATGAATATCGATTATGCCAAAATCGCCGAAGGTTACGGAGCCAAAGTCTACCGCGCGAACACGGCCGAAGAAGTGCAAGCCGCGATCGAAGACGCCAAACGTCAGGACGTCTCGACGCTGATCGAGATGAAAGTGCTGCCCAAGACGATGAGCGAAGGCTACGACAACTGGTGGAACGTCGGCGTCGCCGAAGTATCGGGCAGCGAAGCCGTCCAGGCCGCATACGCGCGCCGGGCGGAGATGCTCAAGACGGCGAAGCAGTATTGACGGGTGGGAGTTGGCGGTTTGAAGGGTTGAGCTTGGAGCGCCGAGTGGAGTGGGCCGCTTGAGGCGAAATGTTGACTTTTCGACCACATTTCAGGCGGGAAAAGACCGAATCGGCGAAAATGTGATCATTTCGATCACTTTTTCGCCGTTTTTGCCGGAATGAGGCCCTTTTTAAGTAAAAAAGTGATCATATAGGCAGCATTTTCGGCAGCAGAGCCGTTTTGACGTGAAAATGTGAGCGAAATGATCACATTTAGCTCGGTATAGCTCGGTCTAGATAGGTATATCTAGTTCTAGCTAGTTCTAGCTAGGTCTAGCTCGATCTAGCTCGTCCTATGCCGCACTCGCTCGCAAATTCGTGCTGCGCTGCGGTAATCGGGCCGGTCTATGCAAAAAGAAGCCTCTGCGCGAAGGACACTCCTTCCGCAGAGGCTTTTTTTATACCTACAAGCACAACAAAGATATTTTCCCGTAACTCTGCCGTACCTCGCATCCGACCGGCACCGGAAGACGGCCAGCCGGACCGGAAGCAGAAAACTGCCCGACCCCGCACCGTTTTCCCGTTCTTATTTTCCCCCGTACCGGGTTCAGCCCTCCTGTTCAAGGATTCAAGGCGTCACGATCCGCACCTGATGTTCCCGCGCATACTGCACGTAAGCTTCGTCCGGCACGCTGTTCGTCACGAGCACGTCGATGTCGCTCAGCATGCAGAACGTGGTCAGCGCGTATTTGTCGAATTTGCTGTCGTCGATCAGGAGGAACACGTTCAGGCTTTTCTGGACCACGGTCGCTTTGAGATCCGTCTCGAGCGGAGAGGAATTGGTGACGCCGTTCGTCAGCGAGACGCCGGTGGAGGCGACGAACGCTTTGGTGATATTGTACTTTTTGAGCAGTTCGATGCTCTGGAAGCCGACGAACGAGTCCGTTTTGCGCTCGAACATGCCGCCGGTGGAGAAGATCGTCAGTCCCGGGTACGGCTTGGCCTGATGGATAAAATCGAAATTGTTGGTGACGACGGTGAGCTGTTTGTGGCTGATGTAAGGCAGCATTTCAAGCGTCGTCGTGCCGGAATCGACAAAGATCACGTCGCCGTCTTCGACATGCTGCGCGGCCAGCCGGCCGATCTCCTGCTTTTTGCTCAGATTGCGGTCTTTGCGTTCGTCGAACACGACCAACGCGGAATGGTTGACCGACACGCCTCCGTACACTTTGCGAAACACACCGGCGTCCACCAGGTCTTTGACGTCCCGGCGGATCGTATTCATCGACACGCCGAAGTGCTGCACCAGCTCTTCGAGCGAGACGGATTGATGTTCGAACACGTATTCCTTGATTTGGTTAAGGCGCTGCGATTTGATCATCTATAGGTCTCCTAGGTTGAAAATTCGTGGAATAGGCTTGAGCCCTCTGGGCGAAACTCATTATCTTTTATTGTATAGGCAAAAGAGTGAAACCAAAAGGAACCCCGGCGAAATTGTTTGCGGATGCGTCGGGGGATGAGGCGGTTGGAGCTTTTTTGGCGAATTCGTAACTTGCCGGTTGGAGCGGGCGTTTGTCCATATAATCGGTCCATATCATAGATTAGGTAAAAGGAGGCGAAGGCATCGATGCTGATCTACAACGATCCCAAAGGCGAAGCTTACCGCAAGTTGATCGATTATATGAGCGCCCGTGCCGCTACGTTTTCGCTGAAAGGACCGCGCATCCTCAAAGTGAAAGACCCGAGAGATCCCCCGCTGCCGGAATGGTCAATTCTGGAGCAAATCCAACCTTACTTCGCACATGAAGAAGTCTATCACTGCGAGAACGGCTACGAAGACGACGAGGGCATCTATCAAGACTGCTCGTACGACGACTTGTTCTGGCATTACCGGTGCTGCCGGGAAACGGCCGATTTTTTGAAGGCGACAACTTCGCATCTGTTCGGGTGGATTCATCCGGAGCTGCCGGAAGATTTGTGCTTCTGGGACGACGACGGGAACTGTCTGATGCACAGCATGTCACACGAAGACATAGCCGGCATGAATGCGACACCCGAAGAAGCCGAACGATTGTATCACGAAATCCCGGGCGTGTTCCTGATTCCGCATACGCCTTTTCGCGATCCGCTCCAAATGCTCGAGTTGACCCGGCATCATCGTCACGATCAACTGGAATTGATGGGACCGGGAGCAGCCGAAGCGCTGGAGCGAGTCGACGAGCTGCCGTGGCTGCGGACTCTTGAGGTGCATGACGAGACGTTGGAATATCTGCCGGACGCCCTGTTCGAGGTTGAGCGGCTTCGAAGTCTGATCTTATGCATGCGCAATTTGAACAGCATCCCCGCGGGTATCGGCCGTTTACGCAACTTACGCGGCCTTGAAATTTCTAATGTGCCTCTGCTGCCGGACGGCGTGCGAAGCCATAAATCGACAGGGTGTCCTCCAGCATGGAAGCTGATCCCCAAAGAGCAGTTGGCTTTGCGGTCGCTCCCGCCGGAGATTGGCCAGCTGAAGCGTCTGCGTTCGTTGAGTATCCATTATACGGGGCTGCGGGAACTGCCGGCGGAATTTGCGGATCTGCGCAATCTGCGCACGCTGAATCTGTCGGACAATCTGCTGATCGACGAAAGGCCGGAGCTGCTGCGCAGCATGCCGAAGCTGAAGTCCGTATATACGGTGCGCGACAGCGGAATCTACAGCGGACCGTACAGCTCGCACTATTTTGACTAAAAAGGAGCCATCCATGCACATTGCCAACGACCCTTACGGAGAAGCTTATACACGTCTGATCGACTACGCGATGGAACGCTGCGAGACGTTTTCGCTGATGGACACGCGCGGGCCGGAAGGCCCTGAATACGATATTCCGCCTGCGTTTGCGCTGCCGATCGTAGAAGAGTTGAAGCCTTTTTTGGCAGGGGAAAAGTGGGTAGAGACAAAATACGGGACCCACAAAAAAAGTTTTCCTTACGATCTCACGGTCTATGTATGGAAATGCGGACCCGAGGCGGCAGCCATTCTCAAAAAGCACACGGATCACCTGCTCGGTTGGCTCGGCGGGAAGCTGCCCGAAGATCTTTGTTTTCAGACGGCGGACGGCGAAGACTGGCTGTGGACGGTCACGCACGAAGGCTATCGGGAACTGCGCGTGACGAAGGAAGAAGCGGAGTCGCTCAAGGAAACGCTGCGCGGCACGATGCTGGTCGATCCCGAATCGCCGCCGTCCGCGGAAGAACTGTTCGAGGCGGCCCTCTACCACGGGGCGGATCGCCTCGAATTTACGGGTATCGGCATGGCCAAGCTGCTGCCTCGCCTGCACGAACTTCAAGACCTGCGCATCCTTAATCTGTTCGATCCCGATATTGACGTACTGCCGGACGAGCTGTTCGATCTGCCGCTGCTGACGGAAGTGAGCATCATGACGAGCAATCTGCACGGCATTCCGGCATCGATCGGGCGCGCGCTCAAGCTGGAAGAGTTGAGTATCTACAATGGCAGTCATCCGCAGCCGAGTCAATATCCCGAATGGACCGTGCCGGCCCCCGAACAATTGAAACTGACTTTTTTGCCAAAAGAGATCGGACAGCTGGAACGGCTGCGAGCGCTGCATATCACCTACAGCGGCTTGAGAGATCTGCCCGGCGAGCTGGCCAATCTCAAGCGGCTGCAGTATCTTAGTGTAGACAATCATCGAATCGAGAGCAGGCCGTCTGTCCTGAACAAGCTGCGGCATGCCCGAAACATCGCGTTCAGGCCGAACGGATCGCCGCGAGAGATGTGAGTATTACGGTCGGTAGGGAAAAGGGGTAGAGCGGGGATGGTAAAAAGGGAAGCGTTGGAGCGGCATCAGATTGCGGTGTATTTGGTCGCGATTGTGCTGGGGATTGCGGCCGGGCTGCTCGGCGAGCCGCTTGGCCGGGGGATGCAGCCGCTGATCTCCCCGCTGCTTGCGGTGCTGCTGTACGGGATGTTCACGCTGATTCCGTTTCTGAAGCTGCGCGAAGCGCTCGCGAACGGACGGTTCATGGGCGCGCTGCTGCTGACGAACTTCGTCGTCGTGCCGCTGATCGTCTGGGGGCTGCTGACGCTGTTCCCGCAGACGGAAGCGGCCCTGATCGGCGTCTGCCTCGTGCTGCTGACGCCTTGCATCGATTACGTGATCGTCTTCACGGCGCTCGGCAAAGGCGACGAGAAAGCGATAACCGCGGCCACGCCGGTGCTGTTCGTGCTTCAACTGGCGCTGCTGCCGCTGTACTTGAATCTTTTTGCCGGAAAAGAAGCCGCCGCCCTGGTCGAAGCCGGCCCGTTCGTCGAAGCGTTCCTGACGCTGATCGTGCTGCCGCTCGCCGCGGCCGTGCTGACGCAGCTGTGGGCGAAGCATGGGGAGCGTGCAGGCCAAGCCAATCGCGCGGGCGCCCGCGTACTGGACGCGGCGGCCTGGCTTCCGGTGCCTGCGATGGCACTGGTGCTAATCGCCGTGACGGCGTCGCAGATCGGCCGGATCGTGTCCGATCCGGTGCCGGTGCTGCGCGTGCTGCCGATCTATATCGGCTTTCTGCTGCTTGCGCCGATTGCGGCCGCCTTGGTCGGCCGGCTGCTGAAGCTGGAAGACGGCAGCGGCCGGGCTCTGATCTTCAGCGCTTTCACGCGCAATTCGCTCGTCGTGCTGCCGCTTGCGCTTGCGCTGCCGGGCGAAGCGGCCGGAGCCGCCGCGGCCGTCATTGTCGCGCAGACGCTGATCGAGCTGCTCGGCGAGCTGATCTATGTGCGCGCCGTGCCGGGCCTGCTCTGGCGGGGCAAGCGAGGGAGTTGAGCGAATCGGAACCGGGTGAATTGGAACTGAATGAATCGGGCGAACGGGGTAGAACGGGGTACGTCGATTCAGCCGTTTTTTGGGGAAAAGGCGCTCGTATAACAAAAAGCCGCTACACGGCAAGATACCCGTGAGCGGCTAGAGCAGGCGGGAGCAGGCGGAAGTGGGCGGAGAAGCTGGGATTCTTAACCCAATCCTTGCGTCTTAAACTGAGGACGATCCGTGAGAAGCTCGGGCCTTGAAGAGGCACGTCCCAAGCGTATGAAACTGCCGCCAAAAGCGTCAGCCAAAAAGATCTCGGATCGGACACTGGCCAATCTGCCGATCAGACTCGTCCGGTATTGGCAGGAGCGACAGGAACGACAAGCTACGCTGCTACAAAAGCAATGTAACTGCCGGAAACGTCCATAAACGCGTTCTACGCTGCTTTTTTGGCAGTGTAGCTTCTTGTTGGGACGGATGAAGCCGGTTCGCAGCTGGCAGCTGGCAGGTTGCAATCTGCCACTCAACAACACGCCTGTAGCGAAGCGGCGCCTGTTCGGGCGATCGCGGCACCCGCCGGCCCACTCCAGCCTTATCGCTGGTCTGAGCGCTATCGCTTGCCGCTGCCCGCCTGCTGCTCGCCGCCTCTGCTATCGCTTACGCCTCCGCTTGCGCTGTCATCGCCCGGCTTTTTCGCGCCGCTCTCTTCCCGGACGCCCGGGTCGGCTTCATGCCGATACCGGCTCAGGTCGATCCGGCCGGCCAAGCCGAACTCGACGCCTTCGGCTTCGAGCCGAAGCTGCTGCTCGCTGCCGCCGCCGTCTTCGTCCAGCGCGATTTCGCCGCGGATATTGACGACCCGGTGCCAGGGGAGCGCGTATTTGCGGCTCAGCGTATGCAGGATGCGCACGACCTGCCGCGCTCCGCGGGGACTGCCGGACGCGGCGGCCACCTGGCCGTAGCTCATGACCCGCCCTGCGGGGATGGCGCGGATCGTCGCGACGACCGCGCGGGTAAACGGAGCCAGCCCCGCCAGTTCGTCCTCTTCGGACGACTGGCTTTTTTCTCCTGCTGCTGCGCCGCGGTCTTCGCCTGCCGTTTCGGCTTGAGCTGCGGCGCCGCCATCTTCGCCTCCATCGCCAGTCGCCGCCGCCGTTTCGGCTGCCGCTCTCTGCCTTGTCGGCTTCTCGGCCGCCGGCCGGCTCGCCTTGCCCGCCTGCTGCCGCTCGGCTTCCTGCCGCGCTTCCGCCGCCGCCAAATCTCTCAGAAACTCCGCGTCGAACTCGGCGCGGAGCTTTTCCCTATCGTTCATGTCCGACGTTCCTTTCCCGACTCGTTCGATTCGTCCTTTTTTCGCCGTCACCCTTTGGCAATCTGCGCGTTTACCTGCTGTTCGATCCGCTCGTAGGTGATATCCCAGTGGGAGGCATGCCACAGCACTTTGCCACCGTGGATCAACAGCGCCTGCGGCGATTCGTGTTTGATGCCGAGCGCTTCTTCGATATCGTTGGAGACGGCGCGACATTCGATCACTTTGACCAGCGCGCAGACGATCGGACGTTTCAGTTTGCGGGTGTAGACTTTGAATTCTTTGAAAGCCGCCCCGCTGATCGGGCAGGCGGTGCTGTGCTTGAGCAGCAGAACGGCCTGTTCGCCGGACTGCGCCAGCAGCGATTCCCATTGTTCGGACAGATCGATCTCCACGTAATTCGGTTTCATGGCGGTAAGGCTCCCTCGGGTGCGTGATTTTGCCGGCTGCGCGGCGATTTGGGCCGGCAGCGGCCTGCTTTCTTAGTATACCCGTTTTGGCGAGGGAGAGCGGGGTTGGCGTGACGTCGAACGATTTTGCGGAAAAGAGTGCGGAATCGGCGAACGAACGCCGTTTGGGATGGTATGATACGAAAGAGCACGATCAACCACAGAACGACCGGGGGGAATCACCATGCGAAGCCATACAGTAACCCGCATGCTGGCGGCGGCCGTCGCGACCGGCCTGCTGCTCGGGGTTACGCCGGCCTATGCTTTTTCGGACATTACGGACAAAGGGCAGGCGGCGATTATCCAATCGTTGCAGGACAAAGGACTTATTCAGGGCGTAACCGCCGACAAGTTCGCTCCGAACGCCAAGCTGACGAATGCGCAGGCCGTGCAGCTGATCGTCGACGCGATCGGACTGGACGCCGCGAAGAAAAAAACGGATGCGCCCGGATGGTTTGTGTCCGTGCCGCAAACCGCGTGGTATGTACCGGCGCTCAAAACGGCGTTGGAGCGCGGAGTTACGATCGACGGGACCTGGAACGCAAACGCCAACCCGACGCGCCAGCAGTTCGCCAAGCTGCTGTATCTCGGCCTGCTGCAAAAAGGCAATTACGCGAAAGTCAGCAAATATACGCCGATTGCGGATGCCAAGCAGATCGCGTCCAAAAATCGGGTAGCGGTGGAATATTTGCTGCTGACGAAGATCGCGACGCTCGACGGCAAGAAAAACTTCCGGCCGACGAACGCGATCACCCGCATGGAAGCGGCGCAGATGATCTATGCCGCCGAGCGCATGGTGAACAAAAGCTACGCGTCTTCCGGTACGGCAACCGTCACTTACAAAGTGGAGAACGTCGATCCCGAGTTCAACAAAGTGACGCTGACGCGCACGAACCTGCCGGGAAACGGCTACGGATTGAAGATTCGCCGGGTCGACTTCGTGTCGGATTCGGAAGCCGTCGTTATCTACGAAGCGATCGATCCCAAGCCGGGCAGCGCGAATATCGTCTATCCGGCCACGGCGGTCGTGTATGTGCCGGTCGTGTACGACGTGACGGTCAAAGCCCAATAGAAGGCGCCGGCGAAGCCGATGCCCGGCTGCCGTGAACGTCCCGCTTAATCGTGCGCGAAGTAATCGGCAGGACATGAAAATGAAAGCAAATCGGCAGCACGGCTGAAAAGAAGTCCGCGGATTCGGGTCCGCCGGGCTTTTTTTGTTGTCTGAAAAGGCTTAACCGCGCGGTTCGGACCGTATTATTTTAAATTGAAAATAAAGGTTGACCCGTGTATATTTTTTCATATATAATTCGGGAGCGTAGTTTAAAACAAATGTTTTAAACACAAGTTTAAGCGGGATCCGCAGAGCGGAACCGGGAAAAGGAGAATCACAATGGGACAGGTATTCAAAGCGTTTTTCAAACTGCCTACAACCAAGGTGGGCATCATTACCGCCGTGCTGTTCCAGTTGATTTTTACCGTCATCTGGATGACGGGGTACCAGGGCATCACCGATCGGATCGACCGTCTGAACGTGGCGATCGTCAATCAGGACGAGAAGATGGGCGCCGCGATCGTGCAGAACCTGCAGGATAATCTGCCGGTAGGCGTCAAGACGGGCATGGATCTGGCGCAAGCGCAGGACATGCTGCAAAAGCGCGAAGTGCAGATGGTCGTCGAGATTCCGGCGGACTTCGCATCCGCGACGCAGACGCAGCAGCCGGCCGTGCTGAACTATTTCGTCAACGAATCGAATCCGATCATGATCAAGAATATGATGACGTCGGTCGCGGACACGATTACGGCGGGCGTCAACAAGCAGGCGATCGCGGGCGGCCTGACCGCTATCTTGTCCACGCAGGGCAACCTGCCGGCGGAAGCGGCGCAGAGCGCGGCGGGCGTCATGTCCGAACGCGTCGTGTCCAATATCGAATCGGTCAACGTCGTACAGGGCATGAATAACCAAATGGTGCCGATGATGATGGTACTCGCTTCGTACGTCGGCGCGATGATCATGGGGCAGAACTTCCAGGTGTCGTCGATGGCGCTGGGTGCCCGCTTCGGGCGCTGGCAGCGCATGGCAGTCCGCCTGATCGTGACGGCTGCCGCATCGGTCGTCGTCTCGCTCGTCGGCACGTCGCTCGTCGCGGCGTTCGGCGGACAGATGGAACACGGCTTCCTCGCGCTGTGGGGCTTCCAGGCACTGTTCCTGCTGACCTTCATGTTCGTGGCCCAAATGTTCCTGTTCCTGTTCGGTATGGCAGGCATGCTGTTCAACATCCTCGTGCTGTCGGTACAGCTCGTCTCGTCCGGCGCGATGATGCCGCGCGAGCTGCTGCCCGACTTTTACCAGGGGCTTGGCAGCATTTTCCCGGCCACTTACGCGGTCGACGGACTGATGAACACGCTGTTCGGCGGCACGGGCACCGGCGGAGACGTCGCGGGGCTGCTGATCATCTTCGCGGTGGCTTTGGTGCTGATCGTCGGAGCGACGGCGCTGCGCCGCGACAAGGCTCCGGTTCCTCCCGTTGTGGCGGCGGCCGAAGCTTAATGGTAGGATTGAGTCAGAAGCGTACGCAATAGAAAAACGGAGTACGCAAGGCCGCCGCGGAAGCGGCGGTCTTTTTTTTGGTAAAAAGCGGGGTTCGACAGGGGAAAGGTTACAAGAGCAGCGGATTCGGGCGGGGGGAAGCGGCATGGGCATCAAAGAAGATCACGTGAAAAAAAGAATCGTGCAGGCGGCGAAAAAGCTGACGGCACAAAAAGGCTTCGAAGCGACGACGGTGCGGGAGATCTGCGCGGAAGCCGGCGCCAATCTGTCGCTCGTCTCCTACTATTACGGAGGCAAGGAGCATGTCTACGAAGCGGTGCTCGACGCGTTTATTCCGATCGCCGAAGCGAGCCGGGTCCTGGGCGAAATGGACCTGGACCCGGTCGAAGGGCTCTGCACGATGGTGCGGGAGATTGTGCTGTTTCGCAGCGCCGATCCCGAAATTTCGCGCATCATCCATCAGGAGATGGTGCTTCAGACGCCCCGCACCGCTCTCGTGCAGCAGCGCGTTCTGCCGGCCTGGAAGCTGATTCGCGGGTTTCTGGAACAAGGCCGGGAGCAGGGCGATTTTCATTTTCGTTCGCTCGACATGACGATGGTGCAGCTGCTCGGCAGCGTACTGTTCGGCGATAACAGAAGCGGCCTGTCCGCGATCATGCAGGAAGAATTTCCGGACGCGCAGAGCCAGGTCGAAGATATGCTGACTTTTATTCTGCGGGGCATCGGCTACGCCGGCGAAGTTCGCTTCGCGGCCGGACCGATCCTGAATCGGCTGCCGTCCGAAGAAGATTCGTGCGAGGGAGCGGACCCGGGGGAAGCGAATCGGGGAGAAGGAGAAGCCGATCCGGGAAAAGCGAAAGCCGACAGGGGTGGGAACACGGAATCGGAATCGGAATCGGATAAGCATACCGGCATGGAAGCGGACAAGGAAGCGAACACGGCAGCGCAAGTGCAGTCCGTGTCAAAAGAAGAACGGCGACCGGCAGCGAAGCCGAAGCGGGAGGAGTGAGCGGCAGCATGACTACGTGGGATCAACTATCCGCGGCGCTGCCGGGCGGGCCGCTGCCGTGGATCGCGCTGGGCGCGCTTGGGCTGCTGCTTCTGCTGGCGCTGCGGCTGGCCGCTCTGCGCCGCCGCCGGATTTTGCGCCAGCTCGATCCGCGCCGGATTACGCTCAAGGACATCGACGGCATGCTGGACGGCTCGGACTTCGAGCGCTACCTGCACCGCCTGTTCGAGGCACTCGGCTATGCGGAAGTGCACCGGACGAGCGCAAGCGGCGATTTCGGCGCGGATCTGGTGTACGAAGACCGGTACGGGGCGCGAACCGTCCTGCAGGCCAAGCGCTACGCGATGAGCAATCCGGTCGGCCTGTCCGCGGTGCAGGAAGTGTACGGCTCGATGCGCGTATACGGCGCGCAGCGCGCCGTCGTGCTGACGTCCGGCCGGTACACCGCTGCCTGCCGCAAGCTCGCCGCCTATAACGGCGTCGTGCTGCTCGATCGCGAAGATCTCGACGGAATCATCGCGTCGTTCAAGTCCAAGCGGCCGGAAGACGCGATGGAGATCATCGAGCGCGAAGCGGAAGAAACGCCGGGCGAACTGCGGATTTGAGCCGGCACGCGCAGGCGGTACGCGGCGGGGCGGGACCCAGCGAGGAGGAACCGAGCCGGCGCTGGACCCGGGGCCGATGGCCCGCCGAATGAAGCAAAAAGGCTTGCCGAGGCGGACACAGCCGCCGAACCGTAGCCGCCGACCGCGCACAAGATCGCCGGATGTATACGATCCGGCATGAACCTGAAAGGCTGTTTTCCGATACCTAATCGGGAAACAGCCTTTTTGAGCGCCGCGGCGCCGCATACCACTGATCTCGCGCATCCGCCGCGCACCCAAACGCCGCATTCCGCTCGCCTCGCGCATCCGCCGCACGTCCAAGCGCCGCGTACCGCTCGCCTCGCGCATCCGCCGCTTGTCCAAACACCGCGTACCGCTCGCCTTGCGTATTCGCTGCGCACCCAAACATCGCATTCCGCTCACCTTGCGTACCCCGCACGCCCACGCCCACACAAATAAGTGCGAGCAAGCAGTTATTTCAGCGCAAAAAGGCCGTTTTTCCAAAATAACTGCGCAGCGGCAGCTATTTGCCCGCAAAACGTCCAATCTCGCCACAAACACGCAAAATAAGTGTCCGTGCGCAATTATTTTTCAAACGGAACAAATAGGCGCGAAATAAATGCCTTCAGGCCGTTATTTTAACAAACTCCGGCGCCGGCCGTGTGCGAAAGCGGAAGCTTATGCGCTATGATGGACGGAAAAGAGGGCAGCGGTTTTGCCCGATAGGCTCAACGCCAAAAGCCCAGGAAAGAAGGACCTTCATGACCGGATTCGGCGTTATCGCCTGTGCCATGCTTATTATTTTCGCCGCAAGCTTCGCCCAAAGCCTGACCAGTTTCGGCTTCGCGCTGATCGCGCTGCCGCTGCTGAGTTTGTTTATGCCGCTGCATCAGGCCGTGCCGATCATCGTCATCTTCAGTTTGTTTATCTGTTTGACGGTCGTGATCCCGAATCGCCGCGACGTTAACGTGCGTCAGGTCTGGCTGCTGATCGCGGCCGGCGTCGTCGCGGCGCCGTTCGGCACGTATCTGCTGCTCGCCGTGGACGCGGCCGTCCTCAAGACCGCCACCGGCATCCTGATCGCCGTTTTCGCCGCCTTGATGCTGCTCGGGCGTTCGCTGCCGATCCGCAGCGAGCGGACCGCTTTCGTGACCGCCGGCCTGCTCAGCGGGCTGCTGAACGGCAGCATCTCGGTCAGCGGTCCGCCGATTGCGCTTATTCTGTCCAATCAAGGCATGAGCAAACAGGCGTTTCGCGCGAATCTCGCGCTGAACGGCGTCGCCCTGAATATCGTCAGCGTGCTCTCGTTCGCGGCAAGCGGACTGCTGGATCAAGGCACGGGCGGGTTTCTGCTCTGGACGATTCCCGCGATGCTGCTCGGCGCCTGGGCCGGAGCGAACGCGGTCACCCGGCTCGACGAAGCCCGGTTCAAACGCTTCTCGCTGTGGCTGATCCTCGTGTCCGGCCTGTGGACGGCGCTCAGCGGGCTGGGCTTGGTATAAAAAAGTCCGTCCTGACGCTCGAAGCAGCTCCAGTCTCGCACCGCGGTCTTCCTTTTGAGCGGGAACCGAACTTTTCGGCCTTACCCGGCGTTTACTTCATATAGAGAGAGTCCGCCCGAAAAGGCGCTCTGGACCGCGCCGCCCTTCGTTGCGGTGTCTTCGCTCACTTCACGCCAAGCCGCATCCGGTAGCCGAACAGCACTTCTTTTTCTTTTCCGTCAAAAAAACGCTCGACCCGCTGCCTGAACACGTCCGCCGCGGCTTCGACGTCCTGCGCGCCGCGCTTGATCGCGTTTTGCGTGCCGCCCTGGCTCAGCGCGAGGTTCACGTACCGCTGCGCGTCGCAGGACTCCCGGTGGTGGAACACGATCTCCCGGCTGTAACGGAACAGGCCGGACGCTTCGATCTCGGCAAGATGCCGGTCTTTCGGCCATTTGTGCGCCTGTTCGCCTCGCGGTGCCAGTTCGGACGAGCGGCGGTCGGCCAGCGCGGCAAAATCCGCGTACGCGGCTTCGACGTCCGCGTTCAGCGCCGGCGGCCAGTCGCAGTCGTAAGCGGCGAACACGCCGCCGGGGCGCAGGACGCGGGCAAACTCGGCCAGCGACGGCTGCGGATTCATCCAATGGAACGACTGCGAGCAGGTGAGCAGGTCGGCCCAGCCGTCTTCGAGGGCCAGCGCGTCGGAGTAGCCTGCGCGGAAGTAGAGCCGCGCCGGCTGTCCGGCCGCTTCCCATTTGGCTTCGGCGACGGCGCGCATGTCCGCGCCCGGTTCGATGCCGACGATCTCGTCGGCGCGGTCGAGCCACAGAAACGTCGACAGTCCCGTGCCGCAGCCGACATCGACGACCCGGCGCGGGGAACGGCCCAGATACGATTCGAGAATGCGCACGACTTCCGGCGGCGCGGCGGGACGGCTGCGGTCGTACAGCTCGCCGAATCCGGCGAAGCGGTCCACGTTGTTTTTACGGATCGACTCCAGCATGGCAAGTTCACTCCTTGGGTTGGGATTATAGGGTGGGGGTTATAGGGTTGGGATTATAGGGTCGGGATCGTAGGGTTAGAGTCGGATCGGCGGGACCCGGATCGGACCCATTCGGAATTTCGGGCGACGTCTTCCGGTACATTATGGCATAATTTGTGAGACGGATCATCTTTGCGGCAGGGGCGGAGTCGCCCGGCGCGTGTATAACAAATCTGTATGTATAAGCAATCTGCATGGAAAAAAGCCTTTTTGCATAAAAAGCTTATATATGCGAACCGGAGGAGGGATGGTCATGGTCGGGTTGGTGCTGCCGGTCGTTGCGGTCTTGTTCGTGCTTGGTCTTGCGGCGGCCGCGCTCGGCAGCCGATTGAAGCATCCCGCTGCCGTCGCGGTCAATCTGCTGCTGATCGGTTTCCTGTTCTACCTGTTGAACGCGGGGGGAGCCGAGCCCGGCGATTCGGCAGGCAACGGCAATCCGGGCCTGCTGCTCTGGATTCCGCTGCTGGTGCTTGGCCTGCTGCTGCCGGTGCAGCTGCATTTCACGAACGGTCTGCTGATGCGGCTTGGCCCTGCGCCGCTTGCGGCCGTGCTGCTCGGGCTGGCCGCGCATCAGGCCGCCGGCTTCGAAATTCAGCGTATCCGCTACCGGGTGCTGCGCGAAGAGATGCTGGAAGTCATGGCGCGACCCGATACCGAGCCGAACCGGAGAGCGGCCGAAGACATGCTGGGCGGGCTGGATTCGATTCGAATGAGCAGCCATTTTTTCCATATGAATACGTATCTGCTGTTCGTGGGCTGGGTAGTGATCGCGGTCATTGTGCTGCGGCTGGCCCGGGAACTGCGGGAGCGAAAAGACCGAACCGAAAAAGCTTAGAAAGCATTTTGGACAATAGACAATAGAAAACAGAGAATGAATGATGGGTGACAGTCTGGAGAGAAGCTTGGCAAAATTGCTGCAAAGGAGCCTTTCAATGAACCTGATAACCCCGTACCGCCGCTTGCATATTTTCGGCGCGTCCGGTTCCGGCGCGACGACGCTCGGCCGGGCACTGTCGGCGCATCTGCCGCATGCCGTACTGGACGGCGACGATTACTTTTGGAGCCACAAATTCGACGAGGCCCGGCCGCCGCAGGAGCGGGCGAGGCTGCTGCGGGAAGAGACGGAGCGGCATGAACGGTGGATACTGACCGGCGCCGTGTGCGGCTGGGGCGACGAATTCAAGTCCCGCTTCGACTTCGTCGTGTTCCTGCACGTGCCGCCCGAAGAACGATTGAATCGGCTGCGGGCGAGAGAAGTTCAGCGCTACGGCGAAGAAGCGCTGCCGGGAGGCGCAGGTTACGAAGCGTCGCAGGCTTTCCTGGAATGGGCGTCGCTGTATGACCATGCCGGCGAAGAAGTGCGCAGCCGCAAACAGCAGGAGAGCTGGATGGAAGAGCTGACGTGCCCGATCCTGCGGCTTGAAGGCGCCGGCAGCGTGGAAGAGCGGGTCGCGCAGGTGCTGAAGCGGCTCGATCCGCGCGATCCGCGGGAGGCACGCCCATGACGCGGCCCGACGAGCGCTATTGGAATGCCGCCTACGCCGATCTGACGTTTTGCAGCGATCACGACGGTTGGCTGGAGCGCTACGCCGCCCTGCTCCGTCCGGACCGGGGCGTGATCGTCGATCTCGGCTGCGGGCTCGGCCACAACGCGCGCGTGCTGCATGCGGCGGGGTACGACGTGCTTGCCTGCGACCTGTCGGAGCAGGCGCTGGAACGGCTGCGCCGGGAAGAACCAGGCATTCGCACGCGGCAGCTGGATATGGAGATCGGGCTGCCGTTCGAAGACGGCACGCTGCAGGCGATCGTGGCGGACCTCAGCCTGCACTATTTTACGCGCGACGTTACGCACCGCCTGATCGGGGACATTCATCGGTCGCTCCGGCCGGGCGGCCTGCTGCTCTGCCGCGTGAATGCCGTGGGTGAACGCGACGGCAAGCGGGATCGGGCATTGGCGGACGATCCTTATTTGTACGCCAGCGAAGGCATTCTCCGGCGCTTTTTTGACGAATCCGAGATCGAAGCCTTTTTCCCGCCTGCGGACTGGGAACGTCTGGAATGCCGGCAGAATGAATCGAATCGATACGGCAAGACGAAAAGACTGTGGGAAGTCGGCTTGAGGAGGAGATGCAATGAATAAAATCGGTGGACGCCGAAAAGGTGGAGTGGCGCTGCTGGCGGGACTTTTGCTGCTCAGCGCTATTTTTAACCTGATTCTTTTTACACAGATTAGAGAAAATGCTGTGACTGCCCATCGGACGATCGGTAAAGCGATGTCCTTGATCCAAAGCGCCGATTCGCAGCTAATGAGCGTCATTCGCATGCTGGAGGACGGAGAAGGGGCGGCCATGTCCCTGTATGCGCTCGGTGAAGTGCGCAGCAGATTGGGTGAGGCCACGGGACTGCTGGTCGGTCTGCGCCAGGAAGCTTCGCGGAGCGTAGACGAAACGGCCTATTTTGCGCTGCCCGAGACGCTGCGGACGTTCGATTCTTTTCTCGGCAATGAAGTGGGGTTGGTCTGGAAAGAAGGCGATGCGGAGCAGGCCGCTTCGCGCGAATCGCTGCAAGTCGAACTGCAAAGTCTCAAAAAAGACTTGTCGGAGTTATCCAACCTTTCGAAAGATCCCGTGCATGACCGCTATGAAATCTCCGGGTTTGTCGAACAGTGGGGCAGCGTCATGAAGCGGCGAATCGCGGAGGAGCCGGGTACGCAGGTGCATCAAGCCGTCTCTTGGCAGTACGGGATGTAGAACGCAAGCCCCGCATGCTATAATGGGCGACGACTGTCCGGCAGAGGGCCGGAAATAGGCATACGGAGGAGAACCGAATATGGACGATCGATCAACATACCGGCACGGGGATTACGGACATGAACGAAATCAAGCGGTTCTAACCGGATACTGGGATTTTCTGAAATACCATCTGCTGTTCTTCCTGCTGCCTGCGGCCGCGGCGATCGGACTGCTGCTGCTCACGCAGAGAGACAATGTCATCAAGCTGTTTTCTTTGTTCGCGCTGACGCTGCAATTCATGGCGGGGGCGGGCGATGAAGCGGCGCAAACGGACTGGATCGACGGATTGTTCGCCCTGCTGCAGCTGCTGGCGTTCAGCGCGCTGGCCGGACTTGCGGTGCGTCTGCTCTCGGCCGGGCTCTTTTTCCTGCCGGGGCTAGCGCTGCGGGGACGGATGAACGCGGGCACGATTTTGAAAACGGGACTCCGGCACTTTTTTGCTACCTTTTTCGTGACACTGCTGCTCGGGTTTGCGCTCGGTCTCGTCAATTCGGTGCTGTCGGCTATCCCGGTGATCAACGTGGTCGCCGTGCTGCTTGCGCTCTACGCGCAGTCAATGTTCAGCATCTATTACGATTACTGGTTCTCGTACAACGAAGCTTCGGGGCAGCCGATCTACAGCGGGCCGAAGGAACGCTTTGGCGTTCTGTACGGCAAGGAAGGCACGTTCTGGCTGTATGCGCTGCTGCTCTCGGCCTCTTACCTGGTGCTGCTGTCGGCGTTCGCCAAACCGTATATCCAACTGAAGATTGCGCAGCGGATGGGAATGACGATAAAATAACGCAGTTGGCTCACACGCAGCAAAATTGAAAGGCTGCCGCAAGCCGTCCGGGCCTCGCTGCCCGCAGACGGCTTGTTTCGTGATCCGTGGAGATTCGGCGAACAAGTGTGATACGATGTTGTAAACGGTACCAAACGGACATCCAGAGGGGGCTCGGGAATGGAAAACATATGCAGGATTCTGATCGTGGACGATGAAGTGCTGGTCCGCCAGGGCATCAAACATTATCTGGACTGGGAGCAGTACGGATTCCGGATCGTGGGCGAAGCGTCCAACGGCCGGGAAGGCCTCGAAGCGATCGAGCGCGTGCGGCCCCATATCGTGCTGACCGACATCGTGATGCCGATCATGGAAGGCGAAGAATTTACCCGTTTGATCAAAAAACACCATCCGGATATCGAAGTCATCGTGCTGAGCAGCTACGGCGAATTCGATTACGTGCGGTCCACGTTCCAGAACGGCGTGGCCGATTATATTCTCAAGCCCAAGCTTGAGACGCAGGAGCTGCTGCGCGTGCTGCAAAATACGGCCCGGCGGATCGCTTCGATCCGCTATACGGGCGAAGGCAGCGGCGAAGGCCCCGACGCCGAGACGGTGCTGGAGAAGTTGGCGTCGGGCTACGGCGCCGACGAATCCGCTCCGCCCGCCGTGCTGGCGGAGCTGTTCCCGCACGAACAATTCGTGCTGGTCGGCCGGCTGCGCCCGGCCGGCCGCAGCGGCGCCGGCAAGCGGGCCGGCGAGAACGGGCCGCCGCTCGCGGAGCGGCTGCGGCAGGCGCTTGCGCCGAACGCTTTTCTCGCGGCCGCCCTCGGCCCGGCGCGCGTCTACGGGCTGCCGGCCCCGGCCTCCGGCGCCGCGGCCGGCAGCGAAGCCGTGCTGGTCGGCCTCGGCACGGGCCGGCGCACGGCGCTGCTCGCCGCGCTGCGCGAGTGCGCGGCCGCCGAAGCCGGCGGCAGCCCGGCGGCGCCCGCGTCTTCGGCGGGCGCCCCGCCCCTGGCTGTGCCCGGCGCGCCCGAAGCCGGTGCGTCTGCGCCGCCGGCCGGTCTTGCGCCGACTTCGTCCGGCGCCGCCGAAGCCCCGCCCGAATTTTGGGCCGCGGGCACGGCGTTTGCCGCGCTCGGCGAGCTGAGCGCCGCGTACCGGCAGCTGCGCGAGCTGCTGGAGAGCCGCTTCTATTTCTCGGACCGGACGCTGATGCTGCCGGAAGAGCTGCCGGAAGTCGGCGAACCGCTCCCGGCGTTCAATCTGCGCCTGTTCACGGAAGAGATCAAGCGGGAACATTTCGCGGAAGCGTTCCGGGACCTGCGCGAATATACGGCGCGCATGGCGGCCGATTACCGGTCGACGCCGGTCGGGCTGAAGTCTTTTCTCGGTAATATCGTGTTTAACCTGATCACGCTGCTCGGCAATATGGATTACGACGCCGCGGATCTGGACGAAGCCAAATACGGCTTTTTCCGCGAGATCGAAGAAGCGCAGGATGCGCGGGCCGCCCTGTTTTTGCTCGAAAGTTTCCTGCTCAAAGCAGAGGCCAAAATCGCCGAACACGCCGGCCAGACGGGCGGCGCCAATATGAAGAAGCTGCTCGCGTACATCGACGAGCATTATGCCGAACCGCTGAGCCTGACCGGCTTGGGCCGGTATTTCCATTTTAATCCGTCGTATCTGTCCAGCTATTTCGCGACGCACAACAAAGAAGGCTTCAGCGAGTACCTGAACAAGATTCGCGTCTCGCGGGCCGAAGAACTGCTGCGCGAAGGCGAGATCAGCATCTCGGAGATCAGCGGCCGGGTCGGTTACTCGGACCCCGGCTATTTTACCAAAGTATTCAAGAAGCAGACCGGCCTCTCGCCGAGCCAGTACCGCCGTCAGCACGGGGCCGGTCGATAAGGCAAGATGACCGGGAAGTCAGAAATGACCGGCTGCGGGTTCATCCGAAGGAGGATTTACTACCATGAGAGCATACTGGAGCCGGTTCCACGCACAGCGCTTGTTCGTCAAACTGTTCTTCGTCATGGTCGTCGCGACGGTGACGGTCTGCGTCGTGACGTCGCTCGTGACGATCCGCATGTCCGAGCGCCTGTTCACCGAGACGTTCGGCATTACCAATTCCAAAGTGTTGAACCAGATCCGCACGGGGATGGAGTCGTTCAACGATTCCGTCGTCAACGCCGCTTCGCACGCTTCGCTCAACGGAACGATCAAAGCGTATTTGAGCGGGGGAGAAGGCAGCGCTATCCGCATGGCGGAGACGTATTTCGGCATGAACCAGCAGATGAAGCAGACCAAATCGAACGTCGACGCGTATAACGTGGGCGTGACCGCGGTCGGGATCAACGGACGCAATTATTCGACCGACCGCAACTATTGGCCCGTGCCCGAGCGTCGGCTGCTCAAGCATCCGCTGGCGCAGCGCACCGAAGCCGAACCGAGGCGGCTGATCTATCAGTACGATTCGGAAGCGGCGGGCGAAGGCGGCACGTACATTCCGTACATCATCGCGTCCAAAGCGCTGATGGAACGCACCAGCGGCTACATCTACGGGACGCTGTACATCTCGATCCGCGAAGACGAGTTCCGCCGCTTCTACGGCAACTTCACGAGCGCCGGCAACGACGTCGTTATCCTCGATGCCGAAGGCCGCATCGTATCGAGCAACCGCGAAGAGCTGATCGGCACCGTCTCGAAGCCGCTGCTCGGCTACGCCAGGCCGGCGGCAGAAGGCGACGAAGTGTCGCGGCGCAACGTGGACGTGTTCGGACGGAATTCCATTTTGCTGTCCAGCTACATCCCGGAGTACGATTTTTACCTCGTTAACCTGATCGACCGGGACTACGCGGCGGGCCGGGTCGTCAACCTGCGCGATCTCGTGCTGGTCGGCGGCCTGATCGTCGGCGCGGCGCTGCTGCTCGTGTTCCTGATCACGCGCCGGCAGACCCGCTCGCTGACCGTGCTCGTCCGGCAAATGTCGACGGTCACGGAGAAAAACTTCGACAATTACGTGCGCGTCACCGGAGCCGGCGGCTACGAAGTGCAGGAGCTCGGCCGTGCGTACAACTATATGCTAGACGAGCTCAACGACTATATCGCCAAGCTGCTGCAGACGCAGAAAGAGCGGCGCAACGCGGAACTGGCCGCGCTTCAGCGGCAAATCAATCCCCATTTCCTGTACAACACGCTCGCTTCGATCAAGATTCTCGTCCAAAAAGGCGACAAAGAAGCCGCGGCGGAGACAATCAACGCGCTGATCTCCCTGCTGCAAAATACGATCAGCAACGTCAGCGAGACGGTCACGATCGAGCAGGAACTCGAAAACATGCACAATTACGTCTTTATTAACCATGCCCGCTACGGCGACCGGATTCGCGTCAACGTGTTCGCTTCGCCGGACTGCATGCACTACCGGATGCCCAAGCTCATCATTCAGCCGTTTATCGAAAATGCGTTTTTCCATGCGTTTAACGAAAAACAAAGCGGCATGATCTACGTGCTCGTCTCGCAGGCGGACGGCAGGCTCGTCTGCGAAGTGAGCGACAACGGCGACGGCATGGACGACGGCGGCGAATGGAGCGCCGCGGCCGACGGCACCGCGCTGCCGAATCCGAAAAGCAAACGCCAACTCTTCACCGGCATCGGCGTCCGCAACGTGCACAACCGCATCACGCTGCTCTACGGCGAGGAATACGGCATCACGATCGACAGCCGCAAAGGCGAAGGCACCAAAGTCCGCATCACGCTCCCTCTGTTGACGGAAGAGAAGTAGACGTAGACGTAGCGGCCCAAAGGGGCAGAGGAGGCGATTCGCGGCGGCGCAGTCTGCGAGCCCAGTCCAATCAGGACGAGTCGTCACATCCGGCCCAGTCGAACCCGATCGTCCGGCCCAGTCGAGCTTAACCGAGCGTAGTCGCCGAGCCTGGCCCGGTCGATCCCGGTCTTCGATCCTGGTAAAACCCAGTCGAGTCCGGTCCGAAGCGCACGACTAATCCCTAAACGCCCGACTCGAAATTAACGTCCTGACGACAACTATTTGGCGGAAAAAGAGGGCTAACGAGCCAATAACTGCGAGAACGCACTTATTTTCGTCCCAAGCGACCTCCGACAGTCCGAAATGACGAAATAGATGTTCTCTCGCAGTTATTCTGCAAGCAGCTCGTCCCCGTGTGCAAATAAGTGTTCTCTTGCAACTATTTCAGTGTTCTCTCGCAATTGTTTCGCCATCAGACCGGTGCAGCGAGCGAATAAGTGCTTTCTCGCAACTATTCCGCCGACAGTTTGGCCTACGAGCAAATAGCTGCTCTCCCGCACTTATTCCGCCTACAAGCCGGCCCAGCGAGCCAATAACTGCGAGAACGCACTTATTTTCGCTCCCAAGCGACCTCCGATAGCCCAAAACGACGAAATAACTGCTCTCTCGCAACTATTCCGTCCAAGTGGCAGTTCTGCGAGCAAATAAGTGCTTTCTCGCAACTATTCCGCCGACAGTTTGGCCTACGAGCAAATAGCTGCTCTACCGCACTTATTCCGCCCACAAGCCGGCCCAGCGAGCCAATAAGTGCGAGAACGCACTTATTTTCGCCCCAAGCGCCCTCCGATAGCCCAAAACGACGAAATAAGTGTTCTCTCGCACCTATTCCGCCAAAAAGCCGGTTCTGCGAGCAAATAAGTGTTCTCTCGCAACTATTCCGCCGACAGTTTGGCCTAAGAGCAAATAGCTGCTCTACCGCACTTATTCCGCCCACAATCCGGCCCAGCGAGCCAATAAGTGCGAGAACGCACTTATTTTCGCCCCAAGCGACCTCCGACAGTCCGAAATGACGAAATAGCTGTTCTCTTGCAGTTATTCTGCAAGCAGCTCGTCCCCGTGTGCAAATAAGTGTTCTCTCGCAACTATTCCGCTATCAGACCGGTGCAGCGAGTGAATAAGTGCTTTCTCGCAACTATTCCGCCGACAGTTTGGCCTACGAGCAAATAGCTGCTTTACCGCACTTATTCCGCCCACAAGCCGGCCCAGCGAGCCAATAAGTGCGAGAACGCACTTATTTTCGCCCCAAGCGCCCTCCGATAGCCCAAAACGACGAAATAAGTGTTCTCTCGCAACTATTGCGTCCAAATGGCAGTTCTGCGAGCAAATAACTGCTCTCCCGCAGTTATTCCACATTTATCACCCCGGCCCCCGTCGCGCCGCCGTACTCCCGCCGCCTCTCGGCTCGCCGCGCCCTGCTGCCCCCCGGCCCGCCGTCATTCCGCACCGGCCTGCCTTGCCCCCGGCCCCCGGCCCCGCCGCCGCACTCCCGCCGTCGCGTACCCCACCCCGATTTCCCGCCTCAAAAACTTATCTCATTTTCATTTACGGCTTCATTTTTGGCGTCCGTGCGATTCGGCAGGCGCTTTTTTTCACGCTCGAACGCCGCAGTCAAACTGTAAATTTTACTCATATCCAAATTTATTACCATTGGTAACGTTACCAAAATCGCGACACACAATGATTTCCCTATTCCGTGCAAAGATATTCCTAACCTTAAACGAAGCGGCAATGCTAAGATTGATCTCGTAAAGCAACCGCTTACATCACCGATTTTCACGAATTAAAAGGGTGTCAGACCATCATGATAAACAGGGGAGATGAACGAAAATGAAAAACTGGAAAAAAGTTTTACTGCCGCTCGCGGCTTCGGCACTGATGTTGTCGGCATGCTCGGGAGGCGGCGGAGGTACAACCGCTTCGAGCTCGGACCCGGAGAAAAAAGAGATTACGATCTGGGCTTGGGACCCGAACTTCAACATCGCCGCGCTGAACCTGGCCAAAGAGAAATACGCCAAGGATCACCCGGACGTAACGATCAACATCATCGAGAACGCGCAGGCCGATATCGTGCAGAAGCTGAACACCGGCCTCAACTCGGGCACGACCAAAGGACTGCCTAACGTCGTCCTGATCGAAGATTACCGGGCGCAAAACTTCCTGCAAGCGTATCCGGATTCGTTCCGCGACATGTCCGCCACGATCAAAGCCGAAGATTTCGCCGATTACAAAGCGGGCCCGACAAGCGTCGACGGCAAGCAGTACGGCATTCCTTTCGACTCCGGCGTAACCGGCCTGTACGTGCGTACCGATTACCTGGAACAAGCCGGCTACACGCTGGAAGACGTCACGAACATCGACTGGGATCAATTCATCGAAATTGGCAAAAAAGTCAAAGAAGCGACCGGCAAAGCAATGCTGACGCAAGATCCGAACGACCTCGGCATTCTGCGCATCATGCTGCAATCCGCAGGTTCGTGGTATCTGAAGGAAGACGGCGTGACGCCGAACATCGTGGGCAACGCCGCTTTCAAGGAATCGCTTGAAGTGTACAAAGCGCTGTTCGATGCCGACATCGTCAAGATGAACTCCGACTGGAGCCAATTCGTAGCCGCTTTCAACAGCGGGGAAGTCGCTTCCGTGCCGACCGGCAACTGGATCACGCCTTCCATCAAAGCTGAAGCTTCGCAATCCGGCAAATGGGCCGTCGTTCCGATTCCAAGCCTGAAAGACACGGCCGATTCGATCAACGCTTCCAACTCCGGCGGCAGCTCGTGGTACGTCATGAACATGGACGGCCAGGAAACGGCAGCCGACTTCATGTCCACCACATTCGGCTCCGACGCCGAACTGTACCAGGAAATGCTGAGCAAAATCGGCGTACTCGGAACGCTCAAAGCCGCTTCGGGCGGTACCGCTTACGAAGAAGCCGACGAGTTCTTCCAAGGACAGAAGATCTACTCCGACTTCGCGAAATGGACAACCGAAGTGCCTAAAGTCAACTACGGTCTGCACACTTACGTGATCGAAGACATCCTGTCGGCTGAAGTTCAGAACTACCTGAGCGGCGCCAAAGACGTGGACGCGGTCATGAAAGACGCTCAAGCCCAAGCCGAAGCGCAGTTGAAATAAGCATAGGCTCTCCCTTTTCAACAACAGGCTTTTCCGTAAAAAGCGCACCCGGGCAGGTCAGCCTGCCCGGCGTTTGCGCGATGGCCCGACCAACCGAAAACTAGCGGTGAACTCCCGGTTATACGTTGTGTTTTCAAACGGCAAGCGACGCGTTTGAAAACACACCCTTTATGCGGGGGTTCTTCCGCCATGGTTGATCAAGCTTTTTTGCACCGTCGCAAGCAGCCGCAAATCGGCTCAAGTCTTTTCGCCAAACCAGTTCACTACGTAATTTAAGGAGGGATATCGGATGAAGACTACAGGTCCCGCAATGCAATTGACTCCACATCGAGAAAAATCCGGCCGCGGCCGTCGCTTCAAATCGGGATTGGTCGGCTGGATGTTTATCGCCGCTTCCGTCATTCTGATCGCCGCTTTTTATTTCTATCCGATGATCCAGGCTCTGATCCTGTCGTTCCAGACCGGCACGGGCATCAATATGAAATTCAACGGCCTCGGCAACTATCAGCGGCTGTTCACGGATAAAATGTTCCTCACTGCCGTAGGCAACACGTTCATCTATCTGCTGTTCCAAGTGCCGATCATGATCATTCTCGCGCTGTTCATCTCGGTTCTGCTGAACGACCGCAAACTGAAATTCAAAGGCTTTTTCCGCACCGCGATCTTCCTGCCGTGTATCACGTCGCTCGTCGCGTATTCGATCGTCTTCAAATACCTGTTCGCGCCGGACGGCCTCGTGAACGCGATGCTGCTCAATCTGCACCTGATCAACCTCCCGATTCAGTGGATCACCGATCCGTTCTGGGCCAAAGTGACGATCGTTATCGCGATCACGTGGCGCTGGACCGGCTACAACATGATCTTCTACCTGTCGGGTCTGCAAAATATCGACCAGTCGATCTACGAAGCGGCCCGCATCGACGGCGCTTCCGCGTTCCGCCAGTTTTTCAGCATCACGGTTCCGCTGCTCAAACCGATCATCCTGTTCACGTCGATCACGTCGACGATCGGTACGCTGCAGCTGTTCGATGAAGTCATGAACATTACGAAAGGCGGTCCCGGCAACGCGACGACCACCATTTCGCAGTACATCTACAATCTGTCGTTCGAATATTCGGCCGACTTCGGTTACGCGGCTACCGTGTCGTATTCCATCGTAATCATGATCGTCATTCTGTCCTTCCTCCAATTCAAAGTGGCAGGTGATCGCAATGCTTAAAGCCAAAAGAGCGTCCATGTATTTGTTCCTCTGTCTCGCGGCCTTTATCTCGATCTTCCCGTTCTTCTGGATGATCGTCAGCTCTACCAACCTGTCGGTCGACGTCACGCGGGGCCGGCTGCTGCCGGGCGCGCACATGCTCGACAACCTGCGCAACCTGACGGCAAGCGTCGACATCTGGAACGCGCTCGGCAACTCGGCCAAAATCTCGATCACGACGACGATTCTCGCCATGCTGATCGCTTCGCTCGCCGGTTACGGCTTCGAAATCTACCGCAGCAAAGCGAAAGACATCGTCTTCTCGATCCTGCTGCTGTCGATGATGATTCCGTTCGCGGCCCTGATGGTTCCGCTGTACCGCATGTTCGGTAAAATCACCAATTTCTTCCCGACCTTCGGTATCGATACGCCGGCGGCGGTCGTCATTCCGACGTTCACGACGGCGTTCCTGATCTTCTTTTTCCGTCAAAGCACCAAAATGTTCCCGCGCGAGCTGCTGGAAGCCGGCCGTATGGACGGACTGACGGAACTCGGATTGTTTTTCCGTATCTACCTGCCGACGATGAAAACGACGTACGCGGCAGCGGCAATCATCACGTTCATGTCGAGCTGGAACAACTACATGTGGCCGCTCGTCATCTTGCAATCGCCGGAGAACCAGACGATTCCGCTGCTGATTTCGAACCTCGGTTCGGGCTACGCGCCGGACTACGGCCTGATCATGATGGCGATCGTGCTGTCGACGGTTCCGACGGCGCTCGTATTCTTCCTCATGCAGAAGCACTTCGTTGCAGGCATGGTGGGGTCGGTCAAATAGCCTTGATTTGAGTAAGCCGTATGCCTTTTCTTTGGAAAACGATAGCGGGCATACGGGCTGGGGTCGTTACGGTCGCTGGTTGAAAACGGGAAACTTCGATGAGGTTGAAGCAGAGGTTTCCCGTTTTCAAAGGCGAACGCTGTCGCTCCTTCACGGACCCCAGCCCTGCTGCCTCGCGTTTTCAACGGAAAAGAATATGACAACCAAGAAAGGCCCTTTCACCTCGGAATAGGTGGAAGGGCCTTTTGTGTCGGGCTTGAATGCTTGGCGTCGTTTATAGGATGTGACGAAAAGAACTTCGCAAAAAAAGGCGTTACTCCGCCGTTTCGGCCGGTTTGTCGTTGAACTTGTAGCCGACGCCGCGGATCGTGCGGATATAGTGCGGCTTGGCGGGGTTCTTCTCCAGTTTTTTGCGCAAATTATAGATGTGTACCATGACCGTATGGGTGTCGCCCATATGGAAGTCGTCCCAGAGCAGGGAGAAGAGCTGTTCGTTTTTGTAGACGCGGTTCGGGTTTTTGGCGAGATGAAGCAGCAGGTTGAATTCTTTGGCGGACAAGGCGATCGGCTTGTTATCGACCAGCACGCGGTGCGCGGCAGGGTCGATCAGCAGGTTGTCGAACACGAGCGTCTCGTCAATCTGCTCTTCCGGCTTGGGCGGCATGTTGTTGCGCCGAATATGGGCTTTGACGCGCGCGATCAGCTCGATCGGGCTAAAAGGCTTGGAGATGAAGTCGTCGCCGCCAAGGCCGAGGCCCAGCACTTTATCGGTCGCTTCGTCTTTGCAGCTGACGAACAGGATCGGCACGTTGCTCGTCTTGCGGATCTCGCTGCAGATCTGGAAGCCGTCCATGCCGGGCAGCAGCACGTCGAGCAGCACGAGGTCCGGCAGATGCTGCTGGGCCGCCCGCAGCGCTTCCGCGCCGGTATAGGCGGACACCGTATGAAAGCCTTCGCGTTTGAGAGACATCGTCAGCAGCTCGTTGATTTCGGGGTCGTCGTCGACGATCAGAACCGTTTTGTTGAAGGACATGGGGCGTTCAGTCTCCTTGGGGATATCGCATGTCTAAAGTCCTTGTTTACTGATTCGATTATCTCATGCAAACGCGGCCAAGTCGATTGAATATTTAAAATTCGACAAGAAACGGCAGGCTTCCGGGCCTCGTTTGAACATGAAGATTCCAGGCGATCTTGCCAGGCGTGAAGACTATGCTATGATACGTGAATGAAGCTGCCGACTCGGGTTTCATTTTCGGGAAAAGGGAGGAACTCAAGCGGTGGGAATATTATGAAAAAACGTATATTGACCCGCTCCGGCATCGCGCTTCTGGTTTTGTTTTTTCTGATTCTCGCCGGGCTGATGGTGTCTCGATCGTCGTCCGGCCCAAACCCGCAGGGCGAGCCTCTGTCGGTACCGGGCGAGACCGAATTTGCCGCGGACGGAATTGCGCTCGACGGAGCATGGGCCTTCTATTGGAACCAACTGCTGGAACCGGCCGATTTTGCGAACGGACGCACGGGTCCGGCTCGTTATATCGACGTGCCGCGATCCTGGACCGGGTACGAGATCGACGGGCAGAAGCTGGGCAGCAGCGGATTCGCCACCTACCGCCTCGTCGTGGACATCCCCGACAAAGACGTCGAACTGGGGCTGATCACGACAGGCATCACTTCGGCGCACCGGATGTGGATCAACGGCAAGCTCGTCGAAGAGAGCGGCACGGTCGGCCGAACGCGGGCGGAAGCTTCGCCTTATATGGTGCCCGCGCTGACGCGGATCGAAGCCGGCCAGTCCCAGGCGGACATTATTATTCAAGTCTCCAATTATACGCAGCGCAAAGCGGGCCTGTTCGGGTCGCTCACCCTCGGCGAATACGATCGTCTGGAACAACAGATGAAAAACAAGCTGGTCACCGAGAGCATGGTCATCGGCTGTATGCTGATTATGGGGCTGTATCATGTTCTGTTGTACGCGCTGCTGCGCAAAAACCGGGAGTCTTTGTATTTCGGCCTCGTCTGCCTCGTGCTGGCGATGAAGAACAGCGGCCATTCGCAGTACGTGTTGGCGGAGCTGATCCCGGGACTGAGCGACAACGTCCTGCTGAAGCTTGAATATTTGGGTTTCGTAGGCAGCGCGCCGCTGTGCGTATTGTTCTGCTATTCCATTTTTCCCAATCAAATGTCCAAGCGCATGCGCAACGCATTGTGGATTCCGGGGCTGCTGTGTACGCTGTTCATTCTGTTCACGCCGGCCCAGGTGTATACCGATCTGGCGTCCGTCATGCAGGCTTACGCCATTCTGGTCGGGTTCGCGGTGATCTGGTACGTGATTCGTGCCGCGCTGAAGAAGCTTCCGGGCGCCCGCTGGATGCTGGCCGGCGGCTTGGTCTTTTTCATGACGGTCCTCAACGATATCCTCACCAGCAACGGCGTGATCCATACCGGCCTTTACTTTTCCTACGGCATCCTGTTTCTCATTGTCTGCCTGTCCGTGATCGTGGCGACCAAATTTTCCAATGCGATCCAGACGAACGAACGCCTGTCGGCGCGCCTGCTCGATCTCGATCGGGTCAAAGACGAATTTCTCGCCAACACGTCCCACGAGCTGCGCACGCCGCTGAACGGCATTATCGGGCTGACGCAGTCGATGCTGCACAGCATGGGCGATCGACTGGACGACAGCCAGCGGCTGCATCTCGATATGATCGTGTCCAGCGGCCAACGCATGTCTTTTCTCATTAACGATATTTTGGATTATGCCCTGCTCAAAAATAAAGACGTGCAGCTGAACCGGACCCCGATCAATCTGCATCAACTGGTACAGGTCGTGCTGACGGTGGTCAAACCGCTTATTACCGGCCGAAACCTCATTTTGCACAACCGGATCGATCCCCATTTTCCGACAGTCTACGCCGACGAGAACCGCATGCAGCAGATTCTGTTCAACCTGGTCGGCAACGCGATCAAGTATACGCCGTCCGGCCATATCGTCATTCGCGTGCAGAGCGTGCAGGGCGAAGTGGAGATCCAGGTCGAAGATACCGGAATCGGCATCCCGGAACACAAATTCGCCATGATTTTCAAACCGTTCGAGAAGCTGGATTCGATCGACAATACGGGAACGGGACTCGGCTTGAAGATTACGAAGCAGCTGGTCGAACTGCACGGCGGAGAGATCCGGGTCCAATCGAAAGTCGATGAAGGCTCCCGGTTCTCGTTCACGATCGGGCAGCGCAGGAACAAAGCCCCGTCCGTGTTCGCCGGGCGCTGGGCCGACGATTTCGTGCCGGAGAGCGCAGAAGTGCAGGCTTCGGTCGCGCCTGCCGCCGCGGCCGCCGGAGACGATTCGGACGAACAGCCGTACCGCGTGCTGATCGTGGATGACGAGCCGGTGAACCTGCAGGTCGTCATTCAGCAGCTGGCGCCGCTGAACTGCGTGTTCGAAGTCGCAAGCAGCGGCGCCGAAGTGCTGGAGCGCATGAACGAATTGACAGACATCGATCTGGTCATCACGGACATGATGATGGTCGGCATGTCCGGCTATGAACTGTGCGGCTGGATCCGGGAGCGCTACAGCCTGATCGATCTGCCGATCCTGATCATGACGGCAAGCAGCCGCGACGACACGATTGCCGCCTGCTTTGCCGCCGGGGCCAACGATTATATCTCGAAGCCGATCGGCCGCAACGAACTGGTCAGCCGGGTACGGACGCTGCTGCTGCTCAAAAGGTCCGCCCAGGAGCTGAGTCTGAACGGTCGGCAGTTGGCGGAGCTGAACGGGCAGCTGTCGGAATTGAATACGAATCTGGAGCACCGCATTCAGGGCCGCACCCTGGAACTGGAAGAGAAGAACGAAGCGTTGAGCCGTCTGGAGCTGTCCCGCCGACGGCTGCTCAGCGACATCTCGCACGAGCTGCGTACGCCGATGACCGCGATTCAGGGTTATGTCGAAGCGATCGTCTCGGGGCTCGTGGAGCATGAAGCAGACCGGAAGACGTATCTGGAAATGGTGCTCGTCAAAGCGCTCGGCCTGAACCGGCTGATCCACGATCTGTTCGAGTTGTCCCGCCTGGAGTCCGGCAAGTCCGACATGGTCTTCATGATGACGAGTCTGGGGGAATGGATCGATACGATCCAAGGGAAGTTCAAGTTGGACATTGTCCAGGCGAATCTGAACTACGAGTTCGAATCGACCGTGACCGCGGCCAAGCTTGGGCATTATCAAGTCGTAATCGACACGGACCGGATCACCCAGGTGCTGACCAATCTCGTGTTCAACGCGATCCGGCATACGGAAGCGGGAGGCACGATCACGCTTCGCTGCTCGATCGAGGAGTGGGAAGGGGAATCGCCCGGACAGCTTACCGTCTGCGTGGAAGATACCGGCGAAGGGATCGGGGAAGAATCGCTGCCGTTCGTGTTCGACCGCTTTTTCCGGGAGCGGCACGGTCGGCATACGGTGCAGAGCAGCGGGATCGGACTCGCGATCGCCAAAGGGATCGTCCAGCATCACAGCGGTACCATTTCCGTGGAAAGTACGGTGGGGCAGGGCAGTTCGTTCGTCTTCACGCTGCCGCTCTACGTGCTCGATTAAGCCAAGTCGTTCAAGACCGGTCTTCTCTGCGGAGAAGGTCGGTTTATTTATTTACAGAAGATTAACACGATACGGTTACATATCTAATTATTGGGTTTTATTATAAGAATACCTGTGGGGAACTGCCTCGCATGCCAAGCCGTTTTCGCCCATATGACCGATTTCCAACCTATAGCATTCATTTATCCGAAGGAGGACACCGGCTATGAACCGATTTCCGCTGATTACCGCGCATACCGGATGTATGGGCTATCTCGCCCATTCGCTGGAGTCGCTGTGTGCCGCGTTGAAGCTGGGCGTGGATGTGTACGAAGACGATATTCGCGTGACGGTCGACGGTGTGCCCGTGCTGGCCCATGACGACGAAGTGAAGCTGTCCCGGGGACGCCGGGGCAGCCTCAAAGAGCTGACGCTCGAAGAGTTGGAAGCCGATTCGGCCGCGCCGATCCTGCTGCTTGCGGACGTGCTCAGCTGGATTCGCACGACGGGCAAACGAATGAATCTCGATATCAAGACGGCCGACGCGCTGGAGCCGGTATCCGTCCTCGTCAAGCAGATGAAAATGGACGACCGGGTGTTTTTGAGCGGCTGCGAATACGACTGGGCGGTACGCGCGAACCGGATCGGCCCGTATTTGCGCAAGCTGCTGAACGTGAACGTCGACAGCTTTCGCAGCCTCAGTTACGAAGACGCCGTCAGTCAGGCCTGCGAAGAAGCGCGCACGGCCGGCTGTTTCGGGCTGAACGTACCGTATCAGGCCGTGCGCCCGCAGCTGCTTGCCGCCGCGCGGCAGCAAAGCCTCGACGTATTCGCCTGGACCGTCGCCGAAGCCGACGACATGCGCCGCCTGGCGCAGTGGGGCGTGCATTCGATCACGACGCTCGACCCGGCGAAACTGATCGCGGTGCGGGAAGGTACGGCTTTGGCGGAAGCGGAGTGAACGAGAAAACGCAAATCGAACTTATTTAGCAAAAAAAACATAAAAAGATAGTATAAGGCGAAACTGTTTACGTTCTTCGGGATCGGGTACTATTCTTTTAGACAAATCCACTGGAGGTGCATCACGATGGCAACGAAGGAACTCGCTTTGCACGAAAAACTTGAGATCCACGAACTTGTGATTCTCAAAACATCCTGTGTGACCAAAGCCGTAGCGATGTCGGGACTGGTTCAGGACGAGAAGCTGAGAGCGCTCATGCAGGAAGACATCGACAATTGTATGAAAGCAATCGACGAACTCAAAACACTTTTGATCAGCTGAGGAGGGTTTACCGATGACTACGCCAAAATCGATGACCAAAGAAACGCTTGTCAAAGCCGTAACGCCGATGAACGACATGGCGATCGCCACCGATATGCTGCTGTCCGCCAAAACGGCCGTGCGCAGCTACGCGATTGCCCTGACCGAAGCGGCTTCGCCGAAAGTGCGTAAAGTGCTCAAATCCCAGTTGGATACGGCTATCAAAACGCACCAGCAAATCGCCGATTACATGATCGAGAACGAGCTGTACCATCCTTACGACCTGCAGGAGCAAATCGATCACGACGTGAAAAAATCGGAGATTGCGCTTGAAGTGGTGCAGCAGAGCAAAGCTTGATCGAAGCGGAATCCGGCGGGTTCGCGATATTCGTCCATATAGCAAGGCTGTCGAGCAGCGCTCGACAGCCTTTTTGCTGCGCGTTCGGGAGGGCGGAGCCGGAAGAGTGGATCGGCTAGAGCCGTTCAATGAGACGCAAATAATGCGCCCGCAGAAGCGTCCGGAGCGTCTCCGGCTCCAGAATTTGGAACGATTCGCCGAAGCCGGCGAGAAAAGAGACGATAAAGTCCGTCTCCTGCGGCTCATACGTGCCGGAGAGAATCGCGCCGCCCGGCTCGCCCTGCGGCCCGGCGTCCGGTTCCGTCAACGTCATCGACGGATACAGGCCGCACCGCAGCCGGGATACGGCTTCGGGAGCGACGGCGCAGCGGAACGGGATCGCTTGCGGCGACGGGCGGCGAAGGGTGTGGGCATCGCGCAGATCAAGCGGAAGCAGGTCCGCGAGCGGTTCGTCCGCCACCGGTTCGGCGGACAAGATCCGGTCGCAGCGGAAGACGCGGTAATCGCTTTTGTCCAGGTCGTAAGCGCGGCAGTACCAGAATCCGCGCGCCGCATAGACGGCAAAAGGCTGGATGCGGCGCGCCGCCGGACCCGAAGGGCGGCCGGGGCTGGCGTCGATCGGCGGCGCTTCCGTTGCTTCCGGCGTTCCCGGCGAACCATTGGGGATCGCCTGTTCAGGCGAACGGGGCGGATCGGGCGGATCGGGCGAACCGGGCGGACGACCGGGGATCGCCTGTTCGGACGGACCGGGCGAATCGGGCGAACTGTCCGGACGACGGTTGGGCCCGGAGCCGGCCCCTGAGCCGGATGCATAACGGATCGCCAGCACTTGGCCGCGCACCGCCGCCTGCAGCAGCTGCTCCAGATGCTCGCCGGGTTCGGCAGAGGCGGCGGATTCGTGCGACGAAAAAGCGATCCGGTGTTCGAAGCGTTGGATTTGCCTACGCTGCTCCTCCGAGACGACGTCCATGAATTTGGCATGGATCGAAGCGAACGAGACGCGAAACGGATCGCCGGCTGTGCCGCGCACCGCCTGCATGGCGAAGTACAGCGACAGCACTTCGTCGTCGGTGAACGAGACGGGCGGCAGCGAGGCGGTATCGAGCACGCGGTAGCCGCCGCCGCGCCCGTGTTCCGCGTACAGCGGCAGGCCCAGTTCTTCCATTGACTGAACGCTGCGGATCGCGGTACTGCGGGAGATGCCGAATTCTTCCATCAGCTCGCGCAGCGTGAACCGCCGTTTGCGGTAAGCGTAGCGCTGCATGACGTTGAGCCGTTCCGCTTTTTTCATACCTTCTTCCTCCTGTCGTTGAAGATGGCGTACGCCGCCTATGTGGGGTCACCGATATTCTTTTTCTTTTTACGCCAAAAAGGTTTCATGAATAGACACCTTTTCGGGAGATGATCTCAGTGTAACCCCTATACCGAAGGAGGAACAAATGATGAATATCTATCCGGATGAAAAATCAACAGCTCAAACGGCGGACACGCAGGTAGAGATGATCCCTTTTCTGTCGCTCAACGGGCAGGCTGCGGCAGCGATCGCGTTCTATGAACAGGTGCTGGACGCCGAAGTGCTGCTGAAGGTCAGTTATGCGGAGATGGCGCAGAGAGACGACAGCTTCCGTTACGCGGCAGGACAAGAGGAATGGATTACCCATTCCGTGCTGCGGATCGGCGCCAACAAAATCATGATCGCGGAGGAAGAGCAGGATACGACGCGCCCGTGGAGCGCCGGCAACGACTTTTCGCTGTGCCTCCAGTCGACGGATCACGCTGCGATCGAGCGGCTGTACGACAGACTGACCGCCGATACGCGCACCGTCATCCTCGCGCCGCTGGCCGCCAATTCGTTCAGCAGCGGATACGGCGCAGTGCGCGACCCGTTCGGCGTCGTGTTCCAGTTTACGGTGACACGGCACGCTTTTTGAGCGCAGGGAACGGCGACGGGGAAAAGAGAAAAGGAATGGGCGAGGCAGGAACGGAGGAGCAGGAAAGGAAGAGATGAGATAGGAACGGCGAAGCAGGAAAGGGAACAACGAGAATGAGGGGAAGCAGGATTTACAAGGGACGATTCGGAAGGCGAAAAATAGCCGGATGAACGGTCTAAAGCGGCAGGATATGTGAAAAAATCGATTTGGCAGCACAAAGAACCCCGGGCTTGAGAGCAAGCCCGGGGTTCTTTGTGAAATAGGGAATCAGACACGTCGAATCGAACGCGGTGACTTCGAATAACGGCCAAATTCCATCTATTTTGGGCAAATCGAATCCGTTTCCCGCAATAACGGCTTATATCCAGCTAATCAGTTCATTCGACGGCGAAAACGTCCGTTTCCGATGAAATAGATGGATCTGGACCTTTATTGGGCGAGAAGCGAGCCTTTTCGCCGAAACAGATGGATTCAGGCCGTTATTCGGCGCCTGCGCCTATCCGATCTTGCTGCCTGCAGCCCAGACGCCGCGCAGGTCCAGCTCTTCGTCCATCAAGACGAGGTCGGCGCGCTTGCCCGGCTCGATCGAGCCGGTCTTGTCGTAGATGCCGGCCTGCCGGGCCGGCGCGGCGCTCGCCGCGTGCGAAGCGCGCTCGACGCTGAGCTGCGCCTGGCGGACGAGGAAGCGGAAGCCCTCGTCCATCGTCAGGCGGCTGCCGGCGAGCGCGCCGCCCAGCGTCAGGGCGACGCCGCCTTCGACCTTCACCGGCAGGTCGCCGAGGAAATAATCCCCGTCGCCGAGTCCCGCGGCGGACATGGCGTCGGTGACGAGGACGAGGTTCCCGTCGGTCTTCACCTTCGCCAGCAGCCTGACCGCGCCGGGATGGACATGAATCCCGTCCGCGATAATCTCGGCCGCGATCGAGTCGGTGCCGAGCACCGCCCCGGCCGCGCCGGGCTTGCGATGGTGCAGCGGCGTCATCGCATTGAACGTATGCACTGCATGGTTCAGTCCGGCGCCGACGGCAGCCAGCACTTCCTCGTAATTGGCGTCGGTATGTCCCAGCGCCGCCGTAATGCCGTTCGCTCTCAGCCACGCGATCGTCTCAAGCGCGCCTTCGCGCTCGGGCGCCAGCGTCAGCTGGCGTATCAGACCGGGATAGCGCGCTTCCCAGTCTTCCAGCCAATCCGTCCGCGGCTGCGAGATATGGGCCGGGTTCTGCGCCCCCGGCCACTGCGGGCTAATAAACGGCCCTTCCAGGTGCACGCCTTCGATGCTTGCGCCGGCGGCATCCGCGCCCGGCATCCCGCTGCGCTGCCGGTGCGTCCAGACGGCTTCCAGCACGCCGTCGATCATGTCGCGCGTTGCCGTCATGGTCGTCGCCAGCATCGACGTCGACCCGTGCGAGCCGTGGAACCTGGCGATGGTATCGAGGACGCCGGGCTTGCCGGCGTCCATGAAGTCTTCGCCCATCCCTCCGTGGACGTGGATGTCCACGAAGCCCGGCAGCAGCCAGCCTCCGGCGGCGTCGATGATCTGCTCGCCGCTCTGCCCCGCGTGCTCCGCCGCGCCGCGCTGCCCCGCGATCTCCGCCGCGCCGCGCTGCCCCGCGATCTCCATCGCCCCGTTCCGCCCCGCGATCTCCGCCGCCCCTACCCCGGCCGAGACCGCCCGGCCTTCGGCATCTTCGACGGAGACAATCACGCCGTACGCCACGATGCAGGTGCCGCCGGCGATCACGCCGCTTGGCGTCACGATCTTCGCGTTGACGAAGCGGAGCAGTCCGCTTCCGCCTTCTCCATCTTCTCCGCCTTGCTCTTGCTTTTTGCTGTTTGCTTCTCCCAAAGCTTCCAGGCCGGCGTCCGGCTCCGGTTCCGGCACGTCGATATTCAGCTCCAACTGCTCCACATGCGGCTCGGCCGGCGCGTTTTCGTTTTCCACATATTCGCGCTCATTGCTCACGGCTTCCCCTTGCCTCTTCGGGCCATCGCTGCGATTGTCTCCCGCATGCTCCCGCCCGGTTTCCAATCCGTCCAACCGTTCTTCGGGCCGTTCCCCGTTCGGGTGTTCCGCCCGATCTTCTCGCCGTTCTTCTCCGCCGCTCATTTCGCCCACGCTCCCGCCGCCTCGTCGAGCAGGACGACGAGATTCGGATGCAGCTGCAGCAGCGAAGCCGGGCACTGCGTCGTGATCGGTCCGGTCAGCGCGCGCTTGGCGATGTCCGCTTTGGACGCGCCGCGCACGACGAGCAGAATCTGCCGCGCTTTCATAATGCCGGCCACGCCCATCGTGATCGCCTGCTTGGGCACTTCGTCGATCGAATCGAAAAAGCGCGCGTTCGCTTCGATCGTCTGCTGCTGAAGCGTCGCCGCATGGGTGCCGGGAATCAGTTCGTCGTCCGGCTCGTTGAACCCGATATGCCCGTTGTGGCCGAGTCCGAGCAGTTGGAGGTCGATGCCTTCGTCTTCGATCATGGCGTCGTAATACGCGCATTCCTGCTCCAGATCGACCGCAAGGCCGTTCGGCACATGCGTGTTGGCGGGATCGATATCGATCTTGTCGAACAGATGCGTGTTCATGAAGCAGCGGTAGCTCGCCGGATGGCCGCCGGACAGCCCGACGTATTCGTCGAGATTGTACGAGCGGGCTTTGGCGAAGCTCACGCTGCCGCTGTCATGCAGCTTGACCAGCTCGCCGTAGATGCCGATCGGCGTGCTGCCGGTGGCCAGGCCGAGCACGGCTTTGGGCTGGGCTTGCAGCAGGCTTGCGATCAAGCCGGCTCCGGCGCGGTTCAGGTCTTCTTCGGTACGGAACGTCAACACATTCATGATTTGGCACCTCCGGGTGGGTTGAGATACTGACGGACGTTGTGGTAGGACTGTTCGAGCATGGGCACGTATTCGTCGAAGCCTTCGCTCAGCATGCCCGCGAACAAGATGTCGATCACGTGCAGCTGCGCGATCCGGGACGCCATCGCGCCGCGCCGCACGCCTTCTTCGAGCGACGAGGTGAACAGCGGAATATCCGCCAGATCGGGCAGGGGACTGGTGCCGTACCGGGTCAGCGACAGCGTGAGCGCTCCGGCGTCTTTGGCGCAGCGGAGCGCGGCGATCGTCTCCGGCGTCTCGCCCGAATACGAAATCGCCAGCGCCACGTCGCCGGTATTGAGCGTGGACGCCGACGTGATCTGCATATGCGAATCGGCGAACGCGGTACAGCTTTTGCCGATCCGGATCAGCTTCTGATACAGATCCTGCGCGACGATCGACGACGTGCCCATGCCGTACAGGTCGATACGCCGGGCACTGCCGAGCGCCGCGACGGCCCGTTCCAGCGCTTCGGGATCGAGCAGCCGGGTCGTGTCGGTAATCGAGGAGAGATGGTTGGCTTCGATGGCGCGCGCGATCTCTTTGAGCGGCCGTCCGGCGACGATATCCTGATACGTGGCCGCTTCGGACGGGCGCGACAGCTCGCCGATCAGGCGCATTTTGAAATCGGGAAATCCTTTGAAGCGCAGCGATTTGCAAAACCTCGTCACCGTTGCCGCGCTGATTCCGCAGGCGGACGCAAGCTCCGTAATGCCGAGGCGCTGGACGAGCTCCGGTTGTTCCAGGATGTAGTCGGCCAGCCGTTTCTCCTGCGGGGAGAAGCGGTCCAGCCCTTCTTTGATCAGCAGCAGCGTAGCGGACATGACAGCACTCCTTCGGCAGGCGGCCGCCCATACCCAAGACTAACCACCTTATGAAAAATATTTTTAAAATATATAATATAAAAAAGAAAAAGTTTTTCTTGCGTCCATCATAAACGATGCGTGCCGCGGATACAAGCCTCTTTTGCCAGTGCTGCCGCAAACACGAAAAAGACCGCTTCCGGTACACGGAAACGGTCTTCGGGAATCAGGACGGCGCAAGCGCGGGGTTCGGGTAATGCTCCATCCGCTCAAGCGAACCGACGAAAAACTGCTCGACCAGCTTCTTGCCGGGCAGCGGATGGCCTTCGGCACCTTTGCCGTTGGAGCGGGTGCCGATCGAAGGGTCCTGAATCACTTCCGTGATGTCTTCGATCGCGCTGCGATTGCCCTGCCCGTCGACCCAATAATATTCGTCTTCGGCCTTTCCGCGCGCAGGTTCCGGCGTCGACGTATCCAGCGTGCCGTCGCTGCCGATTTTGAAGATCCCTTTGCCGTCTTCGAGCGGAATTTCGGGTGCGCCGGCCTGGTCGAAATCGATCAGGACCCACCCTTCATAGCCTTCGGGAATGAGGTAGACGCTGGCCGGACGCCGCTCCGAACAACCGACCGTCAGCACAAGCAGCAGGCCGATCCAGATGATTGCTATTTTTTTCAAAACAAACGCTCCTCTTATTGAATAGTGGAAGCCGTTTCCTTGTATAATGAAGCCAGCTCTATTCATACAGACGCTTGAAGATCGCAAAAAGTTCGACTATTCGAATCATGGAGGGATCCGAGATGAATCAACCGCAAACGAACCCCAAAGTCGACGCTTTTCTGGAACGGGCCAGTCAGTGGCAGAGCGAATACGCGAAATTGAGAAGTCTGGCGCTGGACAGCGAAATGACGGAAGACTTGAAGTGGGGCCAGCCGTGTTACACGATCCAGGGCGGCAACGTCGTACTGATCCACGGATTCAAAGAATACTGCGCGCTGCTGTTCATCAAAGGCTCGCTGCTGCAAGACAACGAACAGATGCTGATCCAGCAGACGCAGAAAGTGCAGGCGGGCCGCCAGCTGCGTTTTCGCAATCTGGAAGAGATCGAGCAGCAGGAAGAACGCATCCGGGCGTATATCCGCGAAGCGATCGGGATCGAACGCGCCGGCCTCAAGGTTGAGCTGAAGCCAAGCGAGGAGGTTGCGATCCCTTTGGAACTTCAAGCTCGCTTCGACGGCAGTCCCGAGCTGAAGACGGCGTTCGAAGCGCTGACACCGGGCCGCCAACGCGCGTATCTGCTGCATTTCTCCGAACCGAAGCAGTCCAAGACCCGCGAAGCGAGAATCGACAAGCACGCGCCGCGGATCATGCAGGGACAAGGAATGAACGATCGGTAAAAGCGCCACCGGTTCCGCTGGAAGGTTACGGTTCTTTTTTCAATCCAATCCTGTCAGAACAGGGTGCACGTCCGCGGGGAAATCATTTTCATGGAAGCAGCTTCCGTTTGGATCAGGATAGGCGGTCGGAATCGACAGCGCTTTTCTCTTATATCTAACCATACATATGGAGTGCTTTAAAGTTGAGAAGTGCGCCGAACATCCGTTAGAATGGGAAGGAACCAACCTTTTAGGACGTTTGCGCAAGCGTCTCGGTGGGTCTGTACCGCCGTTTACGCAAACGCCTTCACCATTCGAAGGAGGCTGACATGCTGAATACCATGCTCGGAAGATTCAAACTGATCGGGTACATGGAAGGGGTCTCGTTTCTGCTGCTGCTTCTGGTGGCGATGCCGCTGAAGTACGCCGCGGGCGTCGATATGGCCGTGACGATCGTGGGAGCGGCGCACGGCGCGCTGTTCGTGCTGTACATTCTGGCCGCGTTCCACGCGTTTATCGCACTCAAGTGGGGCATGACCAAGTTGTTCTGGGCGCTCGTCGCGTCCGTCCTGCCGATCGGCACTTTCGTGTTCGAGTCGTATTTGAAAAAAGAGATCCAGGCGGGCCGCGCTTACGCGACGCCGGAAGAAGCTCGTGGACTGCGGCGGGCGGGGTAAGCATACCTAAGTTCCCCGAATGAGAGCCTTGAGAAGGATTTTCCTCTTGAGGCTTTTTTGTATGGACATTCATAGGTGTCAAATTCAAATCGGGTAATAGACGGGGAAGAAGAGAGGCGCAAAATGCAAACGGCAGTAAAAGAAATAGGGATCATGGCGGTTGTCATAGCGGTTATCATTGCAGGGTTGGCGTTGATGTGGTTTATATTCTTGTCGATTAACGATAAAACCATGAAAGAAGTCGAAGAGAAAAACCGTCAAGAAACCGAACAAAGCAGGCAGGTTACGGTGGATGGAAAGTATGAATATTTTTTTATTTGGTTGGAAGACTAACGGACAGTCCACGTGCATATTTATAGATTGAATACAACGCCCCAATTAAAAGACGAAATAGAAACTTTCGAAGTAAACATGAAAACAGAGACGGCAAAAAGATGGAATGATAAAGGCCCGAATTACCAGAGGGGAGTGAGTTTTTGATGCTGGATTATTTGAAAAAGCATGCCGGAAAGGCATACAGAGAAATTCATTTGATCCTAACGTCTCCGCATTTTTTGTTTTCTAATGATCCTACGCTCATTCAAAACGAAGTTAACCATAACTATACGTATATACATGGGTTCAACAGATTGATTAAACATAATCGAATATCGTCGGAGAAGTTGATGGAAGCTTTTTCATACCTTGAGCAAGAAATCATGAAGTATCTCAAAAAGCACTACAAAGACAAGGACTTTGTATTTTATTTGAATGCAGACGTCTTGGTGCCGGCATTTAGAGTGACACTGGTTTCTTATTACGGCGATCAGGATTTGAAAGAAAGTAGTTCGTTGCCTGAACTGATCGATTGGTATAAAGAAAATGCTTATTTTAACGGATTAGAAATTGTAGAGCCAGAGACTGATGAAGAACAGACGGAATCGGAATCAGATATAATCCCCATTGTAGTCAAGCGGTATATGAAGCTGATAAATACCTAGTTGGAATCTCTAACAGACGGGTAACTTGACTTGACGTAATATTCACGCTGCGGGTATATGCCCTGGGTCCAGTATACATAGGGTCGTGAATATAGGAACGTTATACAAAAATTCAGAGAAGAAAAAAAGTAGTTAGGGTTTCCTAACTACCATATATTTAAAATCAATATTCAATTGTAAAGTCGATAAAAAATCCACACCTAGAATCCCATCAAAACCATAAGGTTCTTTTGTCTGTCCAAGCTGAACGACAAAATTATCTAGTACATGATGATTCAAGGTCAATGAATGAATAGACTGCTGAAATGAAAGTTCACTTTGACCCCCAATTCCATACATTCGCACAGCACGACCTTTTACTGGATCAATGGTTAAACCTGTAGGTTCGATTAAATCAATATCAAAGATTGTGACTGCACAACCTGTATCCAATAATACATTAGAAGCAAAACAGATTCATGTTGATAAGCGAATAAAACTTCAATGATAGGAAGTCCGTTAACTAATCTTATTTTCATCGAAGACCTCTAATTCCAATAAACGCTTGTTCTTGAACTTCGATGTTCTCGTTGACGGTATGAAAGATATAATATTCGCGTGAAGGTTCGGAAGAATGCTGTTTTTTGTAAGCATCCCAAGCAAGCTTAGTATCTTCGTAATCATTAATGACAGAGAATTCTTCGATATTACGCATGTTATTAGCTGAGTAGGCTGAAATTGCTTCAACAAGAACCCAACGATTCGGAAACTGAATTCTAGCTTCAGACCATTTCATATCCTTTCCTCCCTTGATTCTTTACCTTTAATTGTACGGAGAATAAAGAGTAAGAGCAATGAAGAAGTTTAGGCATAGTCAAAGGAGTCTGATCGTGAAGGAGTAAAAAATATAATTGATGAGAATATGATTAATTGGATTGACTCAGGTGAAATCGCAATGGATGATCACGCTTATAACCTATACCCTGGAGAACAAATAGATTCCCCTTCTCCTACAATTAATGCTTGTAGTTTAGGATTCAATGGGCGTGCTAACAAAACTGATGTAGGTGTTACAGCAGGGCATTGTTTAAATGGAATATGGTATGACAAATCTGATGGTCCTTTATCTATTGGTAGTATGTTTAACGCTAATAATAGCTCTAATACTACTTACGATACAGGTTATATTACCTATTCTAGTATTATTGTTCCAAGCGTTTATTTGAACGGAAGTTCCTTGACGATAGGAACTACTGATTATGCGGGTTACTATAGAGGAATAGGAGACAGTGTTAGAATCCATGCTCTTCATGGCAACGGACAGAGTTATGCTCCTGTAAAGGTACTAGACACTTCTTTTACAATAGCTGGACAACCCTATGATCTGGTTGCTACAGAGGTTCCACGTGAAGCACAGTATGGAGATAGTGGAGGGTTAGTATATAGTCTAGCTAATAACGGCAAGAAAAACTATGCTCGTGTTGAAGGGATATTTAAAGGAACTGCTACGGATGCAAATGGTTATCCCATATACGGGTTATTTTCTAAATACAGTCACGTATACAATGGTTTAGGCATGTCAGGTGTATATACGGATACAACGTTTTAATCAATCAATAATTGCTTATTAACAATTAGATTTAAATAAAAGAGCTGGCGATAATAACTTATCGTTTCGGCTCTTTTTATAATCTTATAAAATATATATTCAAATAGTCTAGTACCTTGTCAACACTAAAGGTAAGGTTACACCCGCTTGAAACGCATCTGAAGCGTACACATTTCAAGCAGGTATAAACCTCTGATTAAGAATTGACAAGGTACTCGTACTCTGTACCAAATGAAGGTAAGGTTACGCTCGTCCAAAACGCGCTAGACCCATGCGCGTTTCGTCCAAACGTAAACCTACTATTTGACCTGATACAGAGTACTAGGGCGTGTACGCAAACTCCGCTGGAAGCAGATTTTGCTGAATTTTCGTTCTCGGCAAGGAACTTTTTCGAAGGCGTGCCGGAGCACGTCAAGGAGAAGTGACGCAGTAGAGGGCGAAAAGGTAGCAAAAGATGCACGTCGTTGAGTTTGCGTACACGGTCTAAATAGACAGGAAGCAACATTGAAACTTAAATACTTTATTTACGAATTATTTTGATATCATCTGCTGTTGCTTGAGCAGGGTAAGAAAAATCAATACTACCTTTAATTTTAAATTCTACTTCATAACCTATTTCAATCTTTTCGTAAATATTTTTCGGAATAGCAAGAAAAATGGCATTAGGCTTGTTCTCATTTAATATTTTTTCAACATTATTTATTTTTAAATCTTCTTTATTGGCATCTTGAGTCACTAAAATGCGTTCATTTTCCTTTAAAATTACAATACCATGCTGTTGATCCCAATTTTCTGCAGGTGAGTTTGCAGACTCTTTATTATTTGACTGACACCCCACTAGAAATGTCATCATTAAAATAAAAATAAAACTATATTTTATCAAAATTATTCTCTCCTTCAAAATGGATTTGTAATTTAATTATATTAGGAAAGGTAAAAGATGCATCGTTTAAATCTAAAATTTAATAAATGATTCAATTTTTAGGAGGTAATTGATTGTATTTAAAAGAACTGTGGCAATAAGAAATTTTGAATTTAATATTCTTATTGGATAAGCGGCTTCATATAACCTAATATTCACGCTTCGGGTATATGCCTTGGGTCCATAGAAAAGATTAAGCGTTTTAAAGTTTTGCGTTATACTATGAATTAAGAACAGGAGGCGATTAATAATGAGTCTGGAACAAAAATTGATTAACGACTTTTTGTCTTTGCCCCAAGAAAAACAAATGGAAGTCATTGATTTTGTTGAGTTTTTAAAGACAAAAAGCACACCTCAGACAGAGTCTATAATGGACGATATCATTAATGAAAATTTAGAAGCGCTTAAAGAACTCGCCAAATGAAAATGATTACCGTTGACCAATTGCTGATCTATCATCAAAAGATTATAAAGGCGACTGGTGGAGCGAATGGAATCAGGGATCAAGGCTTGCTAGAAAGTGTATTGGGTAAAGTTGAACAAACCTTTGACGGTAAAGAACTGTACCCGGGGCTTACAAGGAAAATCGCTGTCGTGGCTTTCTCTTTAATCAAAAACCATGGATTTGTGGATGGAAATAAACGGATCGGAGTAGCCGTTATGCTACTTTTACTCCGATTAAACGGATATTCTATTCGATATAGTCAAGACGAACTCGTTCAATTAGGGTTGGGAACAGCAGAAGGCAAATTGAATGAAAAAGATATCGAGGAATGGATTGTAAGGCATCGGGAATAAAGCTCGATGTCTTATTCTATATCTTCTTGAATATTCAAAGAAGACTAGTAGAACGCATAACGTAATATTCATGCTGCGGACATTCGTCCTTGGACCGGCATGCGCCGAACACTCAGCATACGCTGGAGCGTGAATACAGGAACGTTAGCTGAAATGTATCAAATCTTATATAAGAAAGGACTCTAAAAAATGAATACCAATGAAATCAGAAAATGGATTGATATGAATCATTTATTGGATCAAGCCATCCAAGGATTCTGGATTTGTATGGATAATTACATAGAAGAAGAATTATCCGAATTTGAAGAACTGTTTGGTGAATATAACAAAGAGGATATACAGATATCTTTTGAAAATTATGCATTAAGGATATTTGCTCCAGATGTTATGGAGAATCTTACAGAGAGTAGAGAATATCTAGAAGTTTATCTTCGTATTGAGTATTCAAAGAGGAGAATTGGATACTACAAAATGTTATTCGATTTTAATAGGGACTCGTTTGATGATTTTTTAGTTTGGGATTGGAAAGAATGGGCGATATATCAACGACTTGAATTACTAAAAGAACTAAAAACAGAACTACATGCTGTAAAAACAAAAGAAATTGAAATGGAAAGCCTAAATGAAGTTCTCGATACCATGATTGAAAGAATTAGAGAGAACATGAAAAAATAAATTTTGATTGCATTCTCAAAGAAGAACGCACGTTATATAACATCATATTCACGCTGCATGCATACGCCCTTGGCCCGGCAGTCGCCGGATACCCGATGTGCGTCGGGTCGTGAATACAGAAACTTTTGCTAATTCAGCTTTATTTTTCAACTCGTAGTTTGTATAAAATGGGGTGAAAAGAATAGACACTCATAAGAAGCAAGCCGCTCAATTAAACAAAGCAGGATTAAAATTGGCCCAAGAAACCCATTTTGAAGAGGCAATTATCTACTTTCAAAAAGCGTTACAACTATATCCAAACCGCGCAACCCTCTATTACAACATAGCGAATACGTTAGCAGACTTGGATCGGCATGAAGAAGCCATTATCTTTTTTGAACAAGCTATAGAATTAGAGCCAAACAACCCTAAGTATATGTACAATAAGGCGAATTCTTTGTCATTTTTAGGAGAGTCGCTTGAGGCAATTTCCTTGTATGATTTAGCCATAAATATTGCCCCTCATCTCAGCTCTCTACACTTCAATAAAGCTAATGTATTAAGGGATCTAAAGAAATTTGATGAATCTTTGGAATTCTATAACAAAGCGATAGAAGCAGAACCCAATCATGCCTCTGCCTATTTTAATAGAGCTATTGTGTTGAAGGAACTTGAATTAGATCAGGCTGCAATCGAAAGCTATAAAAAACATATAGAAATTGTTCCTGATGACGATGAGTCTCACTACAATATAGGAAATCTTCTTTATGAAAATAATTTTTTTTATGAAGCATTGGAGCATTTTGATAAAGCGATTGAATTGAACCCGAAAGATGTAGATTATCACTATAATAAAGGTATGGTGCTGACAAAAATAGGCGAGATTCAAAAGGCTAAAGAAAGGTTCGAATTTTATCGAAAGCTGATTGCAGAAGTTGATAAGTCAAATTGACTCAAACATAAAAACTATATATGAAAAATACAAAAATCTGATGAGAAGGGTGACTCACTTGAAAAAAGGCCTTATTGTACTGTTGAATGGAACTTCAAGTTCGGGTAAAACCAGCCTCTCTACTGAACTGATCAATCAAAAAGAAATTCTTTTTCATCATTTAGCAATAGACGATTTTTTTAATAATTACAATCAGTTGGTTAACAGTAAACTTCCGAATGAACTCCCGCGAGAAATCGATCATCAAGCGGTCTCGCAAATCGTTGACGATTCTATCATCGCTATGTACTATTCGACCGTTAAATTGTTTTCGGAAATGGGTTTGAACGTCCTTGTAGACACGGTCATCGACAATGATGAACGGTTTGACAAGTGTCTGGAAGTGTTTGCTGAGCAGCCCACATTGTTCGTAGGCGTACTATGCTCGAAAGAAGAACTCACGAGAAGAGAACAAATCAGGGGAGATCGAAACATTGGATTGGCAAGGTCTCAATTTGAGAAGGTGTATCGTTTCACTGAATATGACCTTGAAATAAATACGGAAGAGTTGAATCCAACAGAGTGTGCCAAAGCAATTTTGAGTTTTATCAAGTCTGATAAAGAATGCTTGGTATTTAAGCAATTAAATAAAAGAGAGAAAAGGATAAAATCATGAACCTTATCTTGGATAAATGGAATTCCCCTAGGCTTACGATATCGGATTTAAAAGAAGACGAAATTCCAGTGGTACAAGATCTTTATGAGACAAGTCAGTATATGAATCAGTGGGATGGCCAAAGCTACAATCCAGAACATATCAAAGATTGTTTATTTAACGGAAATCTGCCTCCGGGCGGTAAACTAGAAAATTATAGAATACAAACGATTCGAAATAAAGAAGACCAAAAAATAATAGGGATATTGAGTGTATACCATGGTTACCCGTCTACAGATTCGGTATATCTTGAATTTTTGTATATAGATAAAAATATTCAAAAACAAGGCTTTGGACAAGAAGTAATCCATCAGTTTGCAGAAGTAACAACGGCTTTAGGTTATAAAGAAATTCGGATCAACGTAGCCGTGAAAAATTGGCCGGCTCTGAAGTTTTGGATTAAATCGGGGTTTAATCATGCAAGCGGGATTTATGGCGATAATGAATTTTCGGAAACGACTTATGCAAATTTGGAGTTAGTAAAGATATTGTGAGACATTCAGGCGCAGCCTATAAACCTTATAAATTGGATGTGATTCGTTGAATACATATACAATTCGCGAAATGGACCTGGGTGATTATTCGAAAGTTTTTGCTCTTTGGTCACATACCGAAGGTATGGGATTAAGTGATTCTGATTCTGAGGCATCCATTTCCAAATTCTTGAAAAGGAACGAAGGACATAGCTTTGTATGTACGGATGGAGAAGAAATGATCGGTACAATTCTGTGCGGCCATGATGGCAGAAGAGGGTTTCTGTATCATGTGGCCGTTTCAACAGAACATAGGAAAAACGGAATCGGAAAAAGACTCGTTGAAAGTGCTTTGGACTCTTTGACAAAATCAGGCATCATTAAATGTCACCTCATGGTTTTCGCAAACAATAAAGCAGGCAATCAATATTGGAATGATACAGGATGGATTAAAAGGGATGATATTCTGATCTTTTCAAAAGATACATAGGGAATAAGATCGGGAATAGGGTCCTTACCCTTTTTAACCGACATCAAGGACCGTGGGAAGTACATCAAGTTGAGAGTAATCCAGGGGCGCAGGTGTTTTGGAAAAGAGTAATTAATGAATACACGAAAGGTCAATTTGAAGAGCGCATAGAGAACGGGAAGACCATACAGACGTTTATGAGCTAATTCGAGAAGACAGATAAACCAAGCATATATCCAAAAGATTGGCCTACATTTTCAATCCATAAATTTTAAATCTTGTTTGGAACCGCACGAGTATCTATACGCGTTGGATTGGCAGCATGAATCCTTTTATTATTCTCCATATTTGCAAGAAAAGTTTCCGAGAATATCATTTTACCCTGATGGGGATTACTATTTATTTTTGAAGAAGGCCAAAGGTTTTTGGTGGAATAATTCGAAGAGGCGGATGAACTTCATATAGCCTAATATTCACGTTGCAGACATTCGCCCTTGATCCAACATCCATCGTTCCAGGGAATGTAAACGTCTAAGTAAAGTAAAGAACGAGGAGGCAAACATTGCATGGGAGCAACAAATGTATGGGATGCGGAGTAGGAGGTTGACGAAGAGCAGGTGCGGACGCTGATCGGCACACAATTCCCGCAGCTGTCCTCGAAGCCTGTAAAGCGATTGGGCTGGGGTTGGGACAACACGGTTTTTCTCATCGGTGACGAGTATGTGTTCCGGTTTCCAAGAAGAACGTTTGCAGTCGGCTCGATTCGCATGGAAGGGAAGCTGCTGCCCAAGCTGGAAGCCTATATGACTATTCCCTATCCGAAACCGTTGTTTTACGGGGAAGCAAGTGACGCATACCCGGCGCCATTTCTTGGCTATGCCCACGTGCCGGGAGATTTCCCGATCGGTTTGACGGAAGAACGCCGGGCTTTATCGGCAGAAACGCTGGCGAAGTTTTTGCGGAGATTGCATGAGTTTCCGGTGCAGGAGGCGCTAAAATGCGGAGTTCGGCAAGACCATCGAAGCTTAACGGATATCGCGGCGCGCAAAGTGAAATTGGAAGGTTTTCTGTCGAAGAGGGTTGGACACCTGTCGCCGGAGGAATCCGGTGTGATCGAAGCGTATATGAGCAGGCTGCAAACGGACCGTGTCGAGGCGGTGGATGCACTGCTGCATGGCGATCTTCATTTCAAAAATATGCTCGTAAATAAGAACGGGATCGTTGCCGGCATCATTGATTGGGGCGATCTGAGTATAGGCCATCCGGCTTGCGATCTGAGCGTGGCGTACAGCTTTTTACCACCATACGCTCGCGGCGTGTTTTTCGAAACGTACGGAGGAGCGAACGAGGAAACGAAGCTGCTGGCGCGGCTGATCGCGGTATACATCCCTGTACTGATCTTGATGCAAGCGGTCGATGACGGGAACGAAGCGATTGCGGTAGAAGCGAAATCCAATATTATGCGAGCACTGTCGGATTAGGCTTATGATGAGGAGAAATGTAATTGATGGGAATGGATGATTTTCACGAAGCCTTAACCTATGTAAACGAGAAATTTTATAAGCCCAACCATTTGATCATCGAAGATATTCAAGCCGAAAGCCAAAATGCAAAATATGGGGCGGGCAGATTCCGTATCCGTTCTACAACGGTTAGATTCAGGGTAGCCAAGCAAACGCCCAAGAAGATCGGTCAATTCGTCGTCTGTTGGGAAAAAGGTAGCGACAACAAAAATCAAGCCTACTCTTATGAAAAGGCTGCTGATTTGTTGGTCATTAACACCTTCGGAAGTCACGACGAGTTTGGGCAGTTCATTTTCCCGAAAGATCTATTGGTCAAACAGGGTATCCTCAAAACGGAGTCTTCCCATGGAAAAATGGCCCTCAGAGTCTATCCGATTTGGGATACGCCTATCAGTAAGCAAGCTATAGACACGCAGAAATGGCAGCTGCCCTATTTTGTACAACTGAATCAAGGTTCTTCTTCACAAATAAATTCCTATATACAGTAACCATTCGTCAATCGAAACGTTTATAAGAAGATGGCGACGTTATATACAAAGGCGGGGATTTCAATGGGCAGCTTGTTACTCACTTCTTGCGGTTTTGGTACGGAAGAGATTAAAAATCAATTTCTGGATCTTATCGATCGAGAAATCTCCTCATTAAAAGTCGCGATCCTTACAACAGCCTCGCCGACGAGAAATCATAATCGATATGCGCAGCGGGCCATGCAGGAGTTCAAGGACATGGGCTTTCGGCATATCGATTTTGTCGATATCGAATTCGATGATCCGCAGATTCTGATGGATCAAGACGTTATCTATATCAACGGCGGCAATCCATTTACGTTACTGTATCACGGCAGGAAAAGCGGAGCCGATCAAATCATGCAAAGACGGGCTGCCCAGCATGTCGTCATAGTGGGAGTGAGTGCCGGAACGTTATGGCTGGGGCCGGATATTAACCTTGTCCATGTCTTTACTCCACAGATGAATACAATGGGATTAACGGATTTTCAGGCATTGGGGATCTTCAACTCGCCTATTTTTCCTCACTATGATCGGGAAGACTTATTCCCAGATGCGGAAGGTCGCACGATAGAAGAGAGAATCTCCGTATTCGAATCCGAGGAGAACTGTAAGGTGACGAGGCTCAGAGACGAACAATGCTTCTCCATCCAACTTCAAAAGGATGTGTCGATTTGAGTTTATTTCCTGTGACGTACTCGCTTTTGTCCAAACAAGCCCTACTCTCGCATATTAAAGACCAGTATGAATTTCAAGCCCCTTTGCAGCTACAATAGTTCCTCAGAGGCATGAACGACACCTATATCTTGGAGACCGGGTCGGGCCCATACCTATTGCCAAAAAAGACGGGACTTTCATCAACGAATTTGCTGTCACCGAAGGCGTAAAGTACGGAGTGATGTTCAGTTTTGCGGAAGGTCGGGAAAAGCCGATCCATCACGTGGAAAACAGTTATCTGTTCGGGGAATCCGTGGCTCAAATGCATACAGCGACCGGGCATTTCCAAAGTGAACACGCAAGAGATTCTCTGGATTTGGAGTTTTTGATGGACAGACCGCTTGAACTCATTCAATTACATATGCAGCATCGTCCGGAAGATTACCATTTTATTTGCGAAAAAATGTCCGAATTAAAGAAGCAGCTGGCGGCGAAGATCGAAGCAGGGCTGGATTGGGGCATTTGTCACGGGGACTTGCATGGCAACACGAATACAGCCTTTACGGACGACGGAGTGTTAACCCATTACGATTTCGATATTTCGGGGTATGGGTGGAGAGCTTACGATATCGCAGCGGTTGCTCTATTTGTCGTATTGAGACAACTGTGGCTGTTTGGTTTATGTTTTAGCGAATCGGAGCTGGTAGGGGGCGCCGACTTTGAAGAGGGCTTTATCGACAGTAAAATGGAGTATTTCAGGAAAGTCGTTTTTTGATCTTTTATCGTTTTTTTAGCGTAGGAGGAAACCGGATGAGACTGGAAAAAGTGATCAATCGAATAGAGATACAGGACGAATACAAGGAATTTGTGGAGAAGTATATCGATGAGATCCTCGCCGAATTCGGGGGTCAGGTCCACAGCCTGTATATGTGCGGTTCGGTTCCAAAAGGAACGGCCACACCTTTCAAATCGGATGCGGATTTCACGCTGGTGTGCGCAAAGCCCGAAGAGATCGATTACGACAAAGTATCTCTTATCAAAGACAGGCTGTTGGCACAATATCCATTCCTCACCAAGATCGATACGATCGTCTGCTCGATCGACGACGTCTTGCATAAACCGAACGAGTGGGGATTTTGGATCAAGATCATTTGCGTGTGCGTCCATGGTCCTGACCTCGGAGAACAAGTACCGCCGATCGTTATTGCGCCAGCGTTCATTTTAGACCTGAATACAGATACCGAAGCGGAAGTGAAGCGTCTGCACCGTTTACTTGCCGAGACCGACGACCCGGCCCTGAAGACCCGATACATCAAAGGGTATGCCAAGCGATTGATTCGGGCTCTATATTCTCTCGTGTTGGAACATACGGGGGTATGGGAGGACGACATCGTGGAGATGAAGAACGCTATCGCAACCTACTGCGAGATCGATTCTGCCTGGGTGGAGGAGCTGTATGCTTGTTATCTGAACCCTGATGTACCGGTGGCGGAGTTTCTCGGGCTTGCGGATCAAGTGTACCGCTATTTTGAGCAGGCTTTGCAGACGATGGCTGCTTCCAGAACTGCTTCCGACTGATTGGCGAACACCGTCACGAGAGAGTGGAGAAGACTTGAAAAGGAGCAAATCCCGATGAACCTCATGCACGTACTCGCCGAAGTCGCAGGAACAATAAACCAAACAGGGATTCCTTACGTCATAGGAGGATCGGCGGCTACCGTTATCAACGGCTGCACTTCAATCCAACCCAACGATATCGATGTAATTTTGAAAAATGCGCCGGACGTAGAGAAAGTCGTGTGTTTGTTTGAAGCTTTTTTACCAGAGTCGCAAGTCGTTGAACACACAGAGGTGTCCAAGTGGAGGTCCACGCCCTCGCAGCCTGTCCTTACCTTTGCGGATCATGCCAATTACAAATGGACGTTTGCCCGATTTGTGATCCGGGGCGTTAAAGTGGAAATAGGCAGCATCGAACCGACTCCCGATTTTGAATATGTGCCGGCAACGGGCATCTGGGAAAGCGGTCCGTCCGTGTGGCCGTACATCAAGCGGGTCGTGGTCGAGGGTACGGCTATACCGGTGCTGCCGCTGGAAATCCAGTTGGAGACGAACATGAATCGGGGACTTGAAGACCGGATTGCGAACATAATCGAAGTTTTTCGAAGCGAAGGGTATGATTCTGAGTTACTGCGGTTCTCGCTTGGGAAAGAGAATTATTTGAACGTAAAAGAGAGGGTGTGAAGTCTTCGCTGGAAAGAAAGTGTCGACCTCGTATCGTGTGGCAGGCAAGCTAATCGGAGTCCAACAGTTATTCACACAAAAAAGCAGCTCATATGAGCTGCTTTTTGCATTACTTGGAGTGCAGAAGGGAAATGGTCGGGCGTTCTCCCGATTTATAGGTCGGAATCAGTTGAACTTGAGTGTCGTTATTCTCATTGGGCAAAAACTCGATGCCTTTCCCTTCTGCACATTCGAACTCTCTACCTGTGGGAGATTTGCGTGCAGGGACCGGTTCTTTAGGTAGGAAGACTGGATGCAAAGCGGCAGCCGGATCGGCAGCTGCACGGGGTTGTTCAGAAATATCGGATGCCGTGAGGAGCAGCAGAAGCAGTAACGAGGCAAAGCTTACTCCTGCATATTTCTTGTTTGATTTTATAATAGTCACCTCCTAGAAGGCCCCTCATTCGTTTATCCCGCATTAAAAATGTGTTGAGTCCTAAGCACAATAGCAAGAGCGATACCCTTTGCATTTTCAGGATGTCCTTTGATATCAATTCCAACTGCTTTTCTATTTGGATGTATTCGATGATCAATCTTCTCTACTTTATAATAGAATCCGGTGAAAGTTGGTGGATAAGTGACTCCGTAACTTCTTACATTTTGGTAAGTAAAAGTTCCAGCTGCTCCAGTAGGGCTGAACACAGTGGAATTCAAGTAGAGTGTGGCATTGTAGGGCAGAGGATGAATTTGTCGAATAGTTTCAGTGTGAGCCGTAGGAGTAATTACGTTCTCTGATTCGTTTTCAAAAAACGAATTAAAATCTTGAATAGTTTCTTCCTGTAATCGATCGTCTGAAGGGATTTCCAGATACTGATTAACTAAGTAATCCTCAATCTCTACCAAGCTCATTCCTTCCAGGCTGCTTAAAACTTTCTCTTCGTTTCCTTCCGGAATATAATAGGTCGCCCCCAATTCTACATTTACTTTGTTCATAACACTTTGTATTGAAGAAATCTCCTTGTCCATAGTATCAATTGGAGCGGCAGATACAGGCGAAGTGGCGAAAAGCATCAGTACACCAACAATCAATAACTTAGAAATAGCTTTAGCGATTTGAATAACCTCCAGTTTCTTCGTGATTTATAGGAATTAAATTCTTTTTTATATTATCATTATAATATCAGCTAAGTGTTAAATTATTCAAATCTAATTAAATTAATAAAGGGTATGACCTTCGATTTAGAATCGACGAATAAAATCGTCTGGAATTGGAAAATAACCTGCGTTCGAATTGTGCCAATAGAAGCGGAAAACCCGAGCTTCGTGCTGCCCTATAGTTAGACGCGGACGTCCACCTTCCAGCCGTATCCGCCGACCCGCGTCGCATTAGTCCGACGCCAATGTCGCAAAAGTACATGGTAACGCCGGACGAACATCGGATATACTCCCTTATATATTCGATAATGAAAATCATTATCATACATAAGGGGGATTTACGATGAAGACGGGAATGAAGGCGCGAGCGGCCGGAGGCCGGGGAATGGCCGCTTACAAATCGCGATTAGGGGTAGCCTGGATGCTGGTCCTTGTAGTTATATTGACTGCCTGCGGCGGCGGAGCCGGCGCGGATACCGGCAAGCCGTCCGCGGCAGCGGCGCAGACGCCTGTCAATGCGGAGACAAGCGCGGGGGCGTTCCCGGTTACGCTCCAACATATGAAGGGCGAACTGGTATTGAAAGAAAAGCCGAAGAAAATTGCCGTGCTCGACGTCAAGTTTCTGGATCAGATGTTAGCCGTCGGCGAGAAGCCGGCGGGCAGCGTGATTGCCGGTGGCAGCACCGATTTTCCGGAATATCTCGGCGATCAGCCGAACGGGGTACAGGTGCTCGGAACGCGGGATGAGCCGAATCTGGAAGCGATCCTGTCGTTGGACCCGGATCTGATTATCATGACCGATTTTCAGGAGAAACAGTATGAGAGCGTGAGCAAGATCGCGCCGACGCTCGTGCTGGATTTCTATGAAGACTGGCGCGATACGTTAACGACGGTCGCCAAGATCACGGACAAGCCGGCCGAAGCCGAGGCGGTGCGCCAGGCGTACGAAGACAAAGTGGCGGGATTAAAAACGAAGCTGTCCGAGAAGCTGGGCGACGAGACGGTAGCGCTGATACGTCCGAGAAAAGAAGGCATTCGCATTCACGGCATCGAGCATCGCACGGGCGGCATTCTGTATCGGGATTTGGGCTTGAACATGCCGCCGTTGGTTGAGGAAGTCGGCGCAGAAGGTTCTCTGGAGATCTCGATGGAAGAAGTGCCCGGGATCGGCGCCGATCGTTATTTCGTCCTGTCGGACGAGCTGTTCGCGGCAGAAGCCGAAGCGATGGTGAACAATCCGGTCTGGACTTCGCTGGATGCGGTCAAAAACAACCGGACGTACGACGTGAACTCCACGCTGTGGATCGCTTATTACGGTCCGCTGGCGATTGATTTGATCGTCGATGAGGCGGCGGAAGCGCTGCTCGGAACGAATTGATATGGAGGTTTATCTGAACACGGAAGCCTGGAAGCAGACGGCGGCCAAGCATTGTATTCGGCTCGGCGATCCGCCGGCGAACAGCGTGCGCACGATTGCGTTGAGCGAACTGCATGACGAAGCGGCATACCGGGATTATATCGTCTGGCTGCAGGCGTATATCGGCGCGCCCGACCTGGCGGTCGCCGCTTCGATGTTGGCCAAGCGCCTCGGTTATCTCTGGATCGCTCCGCTGGTGACGGCGCTGACTTTTCATCAACAGCACGTATCGTTCTCGCTGCCGGGCAGCTTCCTGTATCATCCCGCGCTGACGGAAGACGAGGGCACGACGCGGTTTCCTTTTCTGGCGGCTGCGGGGGTGCGGGCGGAGGCGCTGCCGATGCACCGGACAGAGCGGCGGACAGAAGCGGTCGAGGAGCTGTTCGCGCGGCAGCTGACTCCGCTGCTCAAGACGCTTGCGGCGATCGCACCGCTGTCGATGAGCATCCTCTGGGAAAATATCATGGTCCGGATCGGCCCGCTGTACCAGCCGAACGCGGACCATGCCGAAGCGGAACGTCGACAGGTTCAGGCGGATTTTACCTATCTGACGCAGGAAGCGCCCGGAGCCCTGTTCGATCAAAGACGCAATCCGTTCACCCGGTTTACCACGCTCGAAGGGGAGGTCCCGGCGGCGAAAACCGAACGGATCACCTGCTGCTTCTATTACCGGATGTCGGAGGAATACTGCAAAAAGTGCCCGAAAATTGACGGTGAGAATAAATCTCAATTACAATGACCTTAGCTACGATTCCTTTTTGCTAACGGTCAGGAGATGAGAGCAATGCCGCTGCACGAACAGACAAGCCTTTGGAGTGAGACGACGATCAAGATGCGGGACGGATATGTCGGTACTTTGCAGACCGGCAGCACGCTTGTCCGGAACGAAATCGACTCGAATCTGCTGCTGCTGGCGATAGGCGGGGAAGGGGAGCTTGCGATGAACGGCGAAGTGTGCCGCATCGGGGCTTCTTTTGCTTGTCATATGGCGCAGGGGACTTCGTTTACGCTCACGTCCGGGTCGGACGAACTTTATTATATGGTCATGACGTATCGGGCTTTCTCTCTCGAAGGGGCGTCCCAAGTCACGCCTTCGTACCGGAAGCACCCGCTGCAAACTTCTTTCGTTCAGAGCACGGCGGCCCAGACGGAATGGGTGCAGCAGGCCGAGAAAATTATCGCCAAATGGCGCCGCGGCGAAGGATTGGAAGTGTTCCATGCCAACGCGCTGCTGCAGATCATGCTTTACGAGCTGATCATGGAATACGAGAGTGCCCAAGGCGGAGGAGAATCCGACAAAGTAGAGGCGGTGACCTCGTATATCGCTTCGCATTATCGCCGCAACCTGGAGCTGCAGGAACTGGCGGACCTCGCGGGATGCAGCGTCAGGCAGCTCCAGCGGCGCTTCAAGCAGGAGAAGCAGCTCGGACCGATGGAGTACGCGATCCGGCTGCGCATGGAGAACGCGTCGCGGATGCTGCGGCATACGGACGCTTCGATCGGGCAGATCGCGGACCGGATCGGTTACCGGGACGTGTATTATTTCAGCCGGGCGTTCAAAAAATATTACGGCGTGTCCCCGCTCGGATACCGGCTGGACCAGGCTTCCAAACAATACGAACGTTACGCGCAGGCGCTGCTGCGAAATCGCACGGCGTCTTCGTACGACTCGGCCCAAGGCCCGGTCATCTGCCATCTGCGCGGCGAATACCTCGTGCGGCAGCCGCCGCGGCGGATCGCCGTACTCGACGTGCAGTATGCCGATCATCTGCTCGCGCTAGGGCTGCCGCCGGCCGGAAGCGTCGGATCGGGCAGCGCCTCCGTCGATTTTCCGCCGTCGATCCGCGCAGGACTTCAAGGCACTTCGCTGCTCGGAACGTACGAATACCCCGATCTGCCGGCCGTGGAGCGGCTGTCGCCGGATCTGATCATCTGCACCGAAGTGCATGATCGGCACGCCGAACGGTTAAGCCGGATCGCTCCCGTCCTGACGTTCAAGCGCAACGAGAGCTGGCAGACGATTCTGGGATTGTTCGGCGAGCTGACCGGCAGGCGGGCGGAAGCCCAAATCATTCTGGCGGATTACGACCGGCGCACCGCGCTGCTGTCCGAAGAACTGGCTCCCGCCCTGGCAGGGCAGAGCGTGGCGCTGATTCGCCCGCTCGATTCGCTCGTGCGCGTCCATTCGGCGGCCCACCGCACGGGTGTCGTGCTGTACCGCGATCTCGGCCTGCCGGTTCCTCTGTTCGTGGCGGATGCTGCGGACACGGCGTACCACATTTCCGTGGACAGGCTCGCGGCCGTGCAGGCCAGCCACTATTTCGTGCTGAGCAATCGGACGATGCAGGGAGGCATATCGACGACCGAGCAGCGGGTATTGGATCGGCTCGATACACACGGGAATCGGCAGATCCACGGCGTCGATGCCGCGATCTGGATCGGCTGTTACGGACCGATCGGGATTAACGGCATCGTGGATCGGATCGAGCAGGCTTTGTTGAAATAAGCGAAGAAGAATTCGAACTGCTGTTTATCCACACCGGCCGGGGGCGTTACGAGGTCGTCTATTCCATCAAAAGAAACCGGTATTCGGCCAATCGTCTGATCGAGACGACGTTGAGCGGATCTTTTGACTATGACGTTGAATTTTTGGGCGGGTTAACAGAGAAATTGCAAACCGTGCGCACTCTTTTGGCATAATCTTGTATACTTGTCTTATGAATAAAACTTATCGCACGAAAATCCCTGTCTCGATGTATGTGAATCTGGTCGCTTATGCGGGTATGGCTGTTATGCAGCTTAGGCTGGTCTTGGTCATGGAACGCTCGTTTTTTCTAATAGCTTCATGTACGTTTTTCTTTGCCTTGACGGTCACCATGTGGGTCTTGATCGCGAAAATAAGCAGGAAAAATAACAGATTGGAAATCATGCACGATCAGATCACATTAAACAACGTCAACGTCCCGCTTGAGAGGATCGAACAGATTGTCTTACAAGGCTATTTTACGCAAAGTATTGGAATCAAGCTGTACGGAAAACGGTACGTTCCCCATGATCTGCATTTTCGGTTCAAGCGGGATGAAGAAAAGAATGTGGAAGAGTTCCGCAAGTGGGCCGAAGACAGCGGAATACATACAAGCACGGGCTGGATTAGAAGATGGATCTAGAACAATGAACACCTCTGATTGCACGCGTAGTCAGAGGTTTTTGCTATAAATGGATAATTGGAGGAGTGGTGTGTATGCAGCATATGGAGAAGATTATCGCGGAACTGCTGCCCAAGCTGGAAAAGGAAAACAGATTCGTGCTGGGCTTGGACGGGCTGAGCCGCTCGGGGAAAACGACGTTCACGGCGGAACTGGTTCGGCATCTGCGTGAGCGGAACTTTGAAGCCGTCGCGCTGCATCTGGACGATTATATCGTGGAGCGAAAAAGGCGGTATCATACCGGCGAAGCGGAGTGGTTCGAGTATTACGGGCTTCAGTGGGACGTGGAGGGACTGCGGGAACATCTTTTCGGCCGGGTAGGCGCGAGCGGCAGTCTGACTCTTCCGAAGTACGAGAGCGAATCCGACGATCATCGGATGCAGCAGATCGTGCTGCCGGAGCGGGGCGTCGTGGTGATCGAAGGCGTTTTTCTGCAACGGGGGGCGTGGCGGGAATATCTGGACGGCGTGATCTATTTGGATTGTCCGCGGGAAGTGCGGTTTGCCAGAGAAAGCCCGGCCACTCGGCAGAACACGGACAAATTCGTGAACCGGTATTGGCAAGCCGAAGATTATTATCTGGCGGCAGAAGACCCGTTAAGCCAAGCGGATTGGATTGTAAAAGAGTACAGCTGAGGAGGCGCCGGATGGAGTCTTATTTCCCGAATACCGCGGAGTCCGAAGGAGGGGCGCGGAGGAGGCAGACGATCGCCGCCGCGATCCGGCACACCGCTGCGCTCCGGTCCGACGGCACCGTCTCGGCGATCGGCGATAACCGGTACGGTCAATGCGACGTCGGCGGCTGGTCCGACATCGTCGCGGTCGCGGCCGGCAACGTACATCGGGCGACCAACACCGGAAACGCGCATACGGTCGGTCTTCGGGCGGACGGCACGGTGGTCGCGACCGGATGGAATGCAAACGGGCAGTGCGACGTGGAAGACTGGCACGGAATTGCGGCAATCGCCGCAGGCTGGCGGCGCACGGTCGGGCTGACAGCGGACGGCCGCGTTGCCTTGGCAGGGCGCAATGCCGAAGGCCAATGCGAAGTCGGCGATTGGCGCGAGATAACGGCGATCAGCGCGGGAGATTGGCATACGGTCGGTTTGCGCTGCGACGGCACCGTATGTATGGCCGGCAGCCGTCGTTATGGTCTGGGCCAAGCCGCCGATTGGCGCGGGATCGCGGCGGTCGCGGCCGGGTATCTGCATACGGTCGGCCTTCGCGCGGACGGGACGGTCACGGCGGCCGGTTCGAACAAGCACGGCCAGGGCGAGACGGGCGATTGGCGCGGCATCGTCGCGGTCGCCGCCGGCAGCTATCATACGGTCGGCTTGACCGCGGACGGCCGCGTCGTCGCCTCGGGCTCCAACGCGCACGGCCAATGCAACGTCAGCGGCTGGCACTCTATCGTGGCGGCTGCCGCAGGGTGCCTGCATACGATCGGCCTGCGCGCGGACGGAACGCTGGTCGCGGCGGGCAACCGCGAATACGGCCAATGCGACGTCGACGTGTGGAGCGGTCTTCAGATGCCCGAAGATTCTTTTTAGAAAAGACTCGTGTTTAACTCCGTAAATATTTTAGGGCGTTCGGTAGAGATTATCCGGCGCTTTTTATCGTTTATATAGAAGAAGAACGTCCAAAAAGCAAAGAGGTGAACCGATGAGCGAATTTAGCGCAAGTTATCATCTGAGAACGACTGATCGGCAGCAGGTGGTCCGAATGATTCAGGCTGCCGGTCACCGCGGATTCGTTTTTCCGGAAACGAACGGGTGGGTCACATTTATCGTGGAGGGAGAGACGTGGGAAGCCAGACCTGAGATTCTGGAGCAAAATCCGGGACTGCTGGCCCATTATTTATATATGGAGGATCATGGATGGGCGTTAAGCCTGTTTGAAAAAGACGAAGAAGTGTTCGGATACCGGTGTGATTGGACGGAAGTATTCGAGATTGAAAAAGACGAAACCGACTTCGACTTGTTGAGACGCCTGATTAGCGAGCAGGCCCATTCGACCGAAGGATTGGAGCAGGCGTTTGAGGCTGACGGCTACACGGACGATGTTCCGCCGGCTTATGCGATTGCCCAAAAGCTGGGCTGGGTCTATTTCGAAAGGTTATCCGCGGACAATATCGGCGAAGGTGAAGATTTTGCGAATCTTATTCGCGTAGAAGGAAACGGAAACCAGGCTTTTTAAAAAACATCCCCAAATCTACCTCAACCAAAGGAGCTTACCCCTATATGAAAGCAATCATCGTGGAACACAAACAGCCGGAACAGGCAAACGGACTGACGTTGACGGAGCTGCCCGCTCCGATTCCGGCCGAAGGCGAGCTGTTGGTCAAAGTCCGGGCGGCGGCGGTCAATCGCACGGATATCGTGACCCGCGAAGGGCAGTCCGGCTATGCGGTCAATCCGGTTCTGGGCGTGGAAATCGCAGGAGTTGTCGAGCAGGCGGACGGGAACTCGGGCTTTGCGCCGGGCGACCGCGTGATGGGGCTCGTCAACGGCGGCGGCTACGCGGAATACGCGGTCATGCCGGCGGAGCGCGCGATGAAGATTCCGGACGCGTATTCGTTTGCCGAGGCGGCGGCCGTGCCGGAGGTGTTCCTGACGGCGTATCAGACGCTGTACTGGATCGGCCGGCTTCAGCCGCATGAATCGGTGCTGATCCACGCGGGAGCGAGCGGCGTCGGAACCGCGGCGATCCAATTGGCCAAAACGTTGAGCCGGGCGCAGGTGATCGTCACGGCCGGTTCCGAAGAGAAGCTCGACTTCTGCCGGAACCTGGGCGCGGACGTCGGGATCAATTACAAGACGCAGTCTTTTGAACAAGAAGTGCTGCAAGCGACAGACGGCCAGGGCGTCGATCTGATCCTCGATTTCGTCGGCGCGGACTATTGGGACAAAAATCTGGCCAGCATCAAAAAAGAAGGACGCTGGGTGTTGATCGGCATTTTGGGCGGCGTGCAGGTGGAGCAGGTCAATCTGTTCGCGCTCATGTCCAAATGCGTGCAGTTGACCGGAACGCTGCTCACTCCGCGCAGCGACGCTTACAAAGCGCGGCTGACCGCCGATTTTGTGTCCGAAGTCTTCCCGCGTATCGAACGGGGCGAGATCAAGCCGATCGTCGATACGGTCTTTCCGCTGGAGCAGGCGATCGAAGCGCAGCGCCATATGGAAGAGAACCGCAATATCGGGAAAATCATTCTGCAAGTCGGAAAGGAAGACTGAACATGCCGTTACCGATGGTTCATTTGGGCGTCGCCGTCCGCTATTTCGAAGGAGGCGGCGTTCCCGAAGCTTTTGCATTGGGGAGCATCGCGCCGGATGCTATTCATATGCGGGCCGGAGCTGGCAGGGAGGACAAGGTGCGCACCCATTTTGGCGGCAAAGAAACGACGCCTGACATTCTGGAGCGGGAATACGCGTCGTATCTTGGCCTAAGCGACGAGCCGGAGTGGCGGGTTTACGTCCAGGGCTATTTTGCCCACGTGCTGACCGATTATTTGTGGGGACAAAGCATATACGAGGACTTCAAGCGGCAGACGCAGCGGGATGGACTGCCGCCCGGCGAGATCAAGAATACGTATTATGTCGATACGGACGGGATCGATTTTCGCTTATACGAGACTTCGGCGTGGACCGACGAGATCCGGGCCGGCCTACTGCGCGTTCCCGCTCGCGGGGTGCCGCCGCTGCTGACCGAACGCGAAGTGGACGAATGGCGGCTGCGTACGCTGCATTGGTTCGAAGAGCCGACCCACAGGCCGGAGTCCGAACCGAAATACGTGACGATGGCGATCGTCGAAGATTTTATCCGGCAGACCGGAGACGCCACCCGCGACGCGATTCGGGAGTGGGAAGCGCGGCTGGAGCGGACAGGCGGGCATCGGTCGTGAACAGCGAAGACTGCCGGGACCTGATCTACGTTAGCCGTCCGCATGCGGACGACCTATTCTGTTATGCCTACGGAATCGAATTCGCGGAATTCCTGTCGGGGGTGAAGCCGCCGCTTGCGAATCTGCTGCTGCTGAACCACCGTTTCGATGCCGCCAAGTGGAATCCCCATACGGGATTGGAGTACGTGACCGCCGCGGAAATCGGGAGGCTGATCGAAGACGACGTATACGGGTACGGGGATTTTTGCTGGGTTGATGTGGAGCGGAAAGAAGATTTGAATAGGCTGACGCGGCCGCAGATCGCGGAGCTGCTGTTGTTCGGGCATCTGGCGGAAACGCTTGACGACCTGCCGTTGGCCCGCTTCGCTTATTACGCGCACGACGACGGCTGGTTCAACAAGACCTATTTTGCGGTAGCCGAGGACTATGCCGGGATGCTGTCCGGCGTCGTGCGGTCCAAACTGAGTCTTTTTGCCGGACAAGAACTGAACGACCTGCCGGAGACTGTGCAAACAGGGATCATGGCTTATGCGACGGACGGCCTGTTTATCGATTTTCTCCGGATGGAGATCGAAGATTCGCGAATCCGCGTTCCGATCGCGACCGTAGGGCATCATCGCGATATGGATCTTGTGTACGGACTGCGGGATAGAACCCCAGATGTGCGAGCCTGGCTGGACTACGCGGACGGAAAGTGGAAGCTTGCCAAAGGTCATGAATAAGCAGCGTCGGCGCCGAACCCTTATCTGTAAAAATGAAGGAGGCTCCTTATGTACGAACCGGACGAGCAGGAACTTGAGTTCCAAAAGTCCATTCTGGACGAAGTCGACCATTCGCTGACCGTGACGTTTTTTTATAATGAAAAGCGGGCTTTGTACGGATTTGTTGCAAGCGGCACGTCGCAGTTTGATGCGTATGGGGAAGACATTCTCTCGGCCGGAGTCTCCGCTCTGATTCTCAATACGATCAACAGTTTGTTTGCGCTGACCGAAGATATTGTGGAAGAAGAGACGCGCAGGAATCACTCCAGCTGCATGCTGCCGAACCTGAAGGCCAAAAACCGCGCTAGCCGTGAAGCGATTACGCTGTTAAAGTCGCTTGAGATCGGGATTGAAGGGATTCAGCATATGTACGGAGAAGAACATCTGACGATTGAACGAACATACGCCGGGCCGCCTGCGAAAGTGTTTAAGCTTTTTAAATGAGCGGCTTCAGACTTGAAATTTTTTCTCCCTAATAAAAGAGTACCGCAGAAAGGAGAACGTCCATGATCATCCTGCAGCCTTTTGAACGTGCTGATTTTGATGAACTGATCCGCTGGAGCGGCGATGAAGCTTTTTTGCTGCAATGGTCGGGGCCGCAGTTTCGGTTTCCATTGTCGGAGGACCAACTGGAAGCTTATGTGCAAGGGGCAAACGAACCGGATGTCTCCGATCGATTCGTCTACAAGGCGGTCGACCCGTCGAGCGGCGCAGTTGTCGGGCACGTCTCGCTCGGGGCAATCGACCGGTACAACCGTTCGGGGCGCGTCGGCAAAGTGCTCGTATTCGGCGATTACCGGGGCCGGGGATACGGCAGCGGGATCCTGCACGAGATTTTGCGTATCGGATTCGACGATCTGCAGCTGCACCGGATCAGCCTCGGCGTGTTCGACTTCAATCTCTCCGCGCTGCGACTGTACGAGCAGGCCGGCTTCGTCCGGGAAGGACTGATCCGCGATTCGCGCCGGCACGGCGATACGTACTGGAACCTGATCGAAATGGGCATGCTGGAGAGCGAGTGGAAAAATCGGAAGTGAGAGGACGTGGGCAGCATGACGCGAGTCATCTTCGGCATGACGATGTCGCTGGACGGATTCATCAATGACGCCGAAGGGCGCATAGCGAGGCTGTACCCGGATTTTGACGAACTGCAAGCCAGCGAATTGATGCGCGAAGCGATCCGGGATACCGGGGCGGTGATCATGGGGCGCCGCACGTTCGGGATGGTCGACGATCCCGATACTTACGCCGACAGGTACGAGTTCCAGGTGCCGATCTTCGTCGTGACCCGGCAGGCGCCCGCGCGTGCGCCGAAAGAGAATGGAGCGATCCGGTTCACGTTCGTGGACAGCCCCGAAGAAGCGGTGCGTCAGGCGATCGGGGCGGCAAATGGCCGCGACGTCACGGTCGTGGGCGGACCGGACGTCGGGATGCAGCTGCTTGGGGCCGGACTTGTGGACGAACTGCAAATCGGCATTACGCCGATCGTGCTCGGCAAAGGGACGAGGCTGTTCGACCGGCTGTCCGGGCTGCCGATCACGCTGCGCAAAACGCGGGTCGTGGAGACGGGGCAGCGGACGGATTTGTTTTTTGACGTGGGAACGGGTTGATCGATTATCAGTTGAAGCTTCTGGATTTCTCCCTTATAATCAGGATAGTGTGATGAATATTGTAAATATTGGGGGAACTCTTATGTTCGTAGGCAAAGGCGCAGTACGTGAAATGGCGAATGAAATCGATAAAGTGGTTCGGGACATCGACCAGATCACGCAGTCCAGAATCGACCGGGTAGCCGACAAAATCGACTCCGAATTGAATTCCTGCGGACGCGAATTGACGAATGCCGCGACGACGCTGTCGCAAATCAAGCCCCTCATGGATCGATTGGTGGCCCAGGTCGGACAGAACGCGCCGGACCATGTTCAGGTGCTGGTCTCTTCGATCGCCCAGGAAGTCGTAGCCAAAGCTTCCGGCGCGAGCGGCAACATCGAAGAAGTGCAAAGAAACATCAAGGATGTCGACAAGCTGACGGACGAGATCGATACGTTGACCGACGAGATCGACAAGCTGACCAACAAGATCGACGAAATTACCGACAAATACCAGAAGTAAGGGAGACCTGCCCGATGAGTGATTACACGCCGCCCGTAGGCAACGGACAACCGAACTATTTGTCGAATGGCTGGGGCAACAACAACCGGACCAAAGAAACGGCATCCAAAATCGATCATATCGCGGACAAAGCGCATTTCGGGATCGAGATGCTGGACCACAGCCTGATCGGCATCGACGCCATCGAGAAAGAACTGGTCGAACTGTCGAACGCTTCGACGCCGCCTTCCCAGGCGCAGCTCCGGGCGTTGGCCCACCGGCTGGACGCCCATCAGAAGCAGTTCCAGCAGGGGCTTGGCCGGATCAAGGAAATGATGACCGATATCGACAAAGCGACGGACACGATCCAAAACAATCGGACAAGCTGGTAATCGCAAAGTCGTGCCCAGGTACGGCTTTTTCTTTTTGCTCGCTGCCGGAAAAAAGCAAAAAGGCTCGCCTTCGCGGCGGGCCTTTTTGTATGCGGGCAAAGATTCAGTCTCCTGTCCACGCCATCTCCGAATACGGTTCGGACTCGGCGGTGAGCCGAAAGCCGAGCCGCTCATACAGCTTCTTGGCCGGGCTGCCGGACTGTACGCTGAGGCGGATCGGCGCGCCGGCGGAAGCGGCGCGCCGCTGCAGGTCGCGCAGCAGTTCGGACCCGATGCCCCGGCCGCGGTATTCGGGCAGCAAGGAGACGTCGATGATTCGCCAGCCGTCCGGGCGGCAGTCGAGATAGAGCTGTCCCACATCCCGCTCCACCTGCCGGACGAGATAACGGACCGCTTCCGGATAGCGCGAAGCGTAGGACATCCGCTGCGCGTTCCACTGCATGCTGAGGAAAAGCTGCCGCTGCGCCTCGTCCCAACCCCACGCATCCAGTTCTTCGCGGCGCGTGCCGGCATAGAGATCGTACAGAAAAACATCGTCTTCGGGTGTCGCGGGAACCGTCAGCACCATGGAATCCCTCCGCTATGTAGAATGCTTAAAATCTTTTTTATAAGTGTAACTCTTTTTGGCAATTTTGTTTAGTTTTTGTTCAGAGAATGGTGGTATACTGAAGTGGATTTTAAAGGGTCCCGGGCCTTATGCTGGTGGGTCTGGGCGAACACAAATAAAGAGGAGGCTTGGGAATGACCGATGCTTACGTAGGAGAGATTCGAATATTTGGAGGGAATTTTGCACCTGTAGACTGGCAATTTTGCGACGGACAGCTTCTGTCGATCAGCGAGTACGAAACGTTGTACGCGCTCATCGGAACGACTTACGGCGGAGACGGGCAAAACACGTTCGCGCTGCCCGATTTGAGAGGCCGGACTCCGGTACATGTAGGGAACGACGGTCAAGGCAATACGTATATGCTCGGCTCTCAGGGCGGAGTCGAAAACGTGACGCTGACGTCTGCCCAGATGCCGTCGCATACGCATCCGATCAAAGCTTCAAGCAATCCGGGAACGGCCGCTTCGCCGAGCGCAGGGTATTTTGCGACCAGTTCCAGCAATCAATACTCGGACGCGCCCAGAACCGGATCGATGGCTCCCGGAACGATCACTCCTCAAGGCGGCAATCAACCCCACAACAATATGATGCCCAGCCTTGCCCTCAACTTCATCATCGCGACGCAAGGCTATTTCCCATCCCAATCGTAAACCCGAAGGAGAGAATCAGACATGGCAGACCCGTATCTTGGCGAAATTCGTTTGTTTTCATGGGGAATGATTCCCCGCGGTTGGGCGGCATGCAATGGACAGCTGCTGGCAATCTCCACGAACCAGGCTCTTTTCTCCCTTCTTGGCGTCAATTATGGCGGCAACGGCACGACGACGTTCGGTCTCCCCAATCTTCAGGGCAGAACGGCGATGTCTCCGGTGAATCCAGCCGGACCGGGACTTTTGAGCGGACAAGCTGTGCATACGCTTACAAATGTTGAAATGCCTGCCCATTCGCATGGAGCCGTCGGTGGTTCGGACGCGACACAGACCGATCCGACCGGCAAATTTTGGGGGACGAACGCGACCCGATTGCAGTATACGCCGGATGCTCCGACCGGGACGGCGAATGCGGGCGCGCTGGGCGCCGCCGGACAGGACCAACCCCACGAGAATCGTCAGCCTTACCTGGCCATGAATTACTGCATCGCGACGACCGGCCTGTATCCTTCGCGTCCTTAATCCAATTCCGATCGAAAGCGAGATGATGAGATGGATCCATTTATGGGTGAAATTCGATTATTTGCAGGAACTTTTGCGCCCAGAGGTTGGCTGGTATGCAACGGGCAGCTTCTTCCCATTCGACAGTATACGGCTTTATTTTCCCTATTGGGCACTACATACGGGGGAGACGGAACGACCACTTTTGCGCTTCCCAATCTGATCAGCCGAGCGGCGATCCACGAGGGAGCGGGCCCGGGACTGACTCCCCGTGCGCTCGGCGACCAAGTCGGCGAAGCCGCCACTACGCTCCAGACTACTCAACTGCCCAACCATACCCACGTGACGGCCGCGATCTCCGCGGCAGCGAACAGTCCCGATCCGACCGGCCGAATCTGGGCGAATCCGGGCGGACGGTCGCAGAAAATCTATTCCGACAAATCCGACGCGCCGTTGAATGCCGGACTTGTGGCTTCAGCCGGCGGTGGTCAGCCCCACAATAATCTTCAGCCTTACCTCGAATTGAATTACATCATGGCCATCGAAGGCATATTCCCTCAAAGACCTTAAAGCTTCCTCTCCCTTATTCCGTACGTTCCCGCATGGCAAGGCCCACTCCAGCAAGGAAGGGAATTGATCGTATGGATATATCGCCGTACAAAAGATCATTGGCTTCGTTCACGGCGGTCCTGATGCTGCTTAGCGTCTTTTTCGGCTATGCGCCCGTGACCCATGCCGCCGTGCTTCCCGCGAACGGGAAGCAGACTTTTGCCGGGTATACGCCGGCTACAGGAACAACGCTTGAAAACCAATTTTTCCGGGCTACGGCTTCGCCGGCCAATGCGCTGTTGATAGCCGATTCGACCGGCTTGTTTTTCGATTCGGCCGACGCGTCTATCTCCGCTCCCGGGCGGACGTATTATTATCAAATCGCCGTGAACGGAGATCTCGGCAGCTTTATTCTGGACACGGCCGAGGTTGGAGAATACATGGGCACGGACGGGAATTATACGGACATCAAGATCGTCGGCTATTCGGGTGGAGTCGAAGCTTTTACGGTAGGGCCGCGAGCCTTGACGATAGACGGAAACGCGACGTCCGTCGTTCCTTTCGATTTTGCGCCGGCAGCCGGCAAGAAAATCGATGCGTTCCGTGTGTATTACACGCTCGGAGACCCGTCGGAAGCGTGGAACTTCAACGTGTTCAACTTCACGATCTCCCAGGCGACGGCCCGAAATACCGCGCCTGTCGCGGCGGCGGGCACGCTGAACGTGACGGAAGATAATGTGCAGTCCGGCACGCTTGCAGGCAGCGATCCCGAAAGCGATCCGCTGACGTACTCCATCGTCGGCCAGGGCACCAAAGGCACGGCGGCGATCACGAACGTCAATACGGGCGCCTATACGTATACGCCGAACGCGAATGCGACAGGCGCGGATTCCTTTACGTTCAAAGTCAATGACGGCGTGTTGGATTCGCCGCCGGCGACGATCAACGTGACGATCGCGGCGGTGAACGACGCACCGACGAATCTTGTGCTGAGCAGCAGCAGCGTCGCGGAAAATGCAGCCATCCCGACGAGCGTCGGCACGTTGACGGCAGTCGATCCGGATGCGGGCGATACGTTTACGTATGCGCTCGCGAGCGGCAGCGGCGATACGGACAATGCAAGCTTTACGGTCTCGAACGGAACGCTGCAAACGGCGGCGTCGTTCGATTACGAGACAAAAGCGAGCTACAGCGTGCGGATCGGCGTTACCGACAGCGGAGGTTCTTCGTACGAGAAAGTGTTTGCCCTCACGGTCACGAACGTCAACGAAGCGCCGACGGACCTCGTGCTCGACGACAATAACGTTGCGGAGAACGAACCGCTCGGCACGGTCGTCGGCACGCTGTCGTCGATCGACCCGGATGCGGGCGATACGTTTACGCGTTCGCTCGTTAGCGGCAGCGGCGATACGGACAATGACGCCTTCACGATTTCGGGCAGCGAACTGCGGACGAACGCGGTGTTCGACGCCGAAGCCAAATCGGCGTACGCCATTCGCGTCCGGACGACGGACAGCGGAGGCTTGAGTTATGAAAAAGCGTTCACGATCAACGTGACCGACGTCAACGACGCACCGGTCATCGGAGGTGCGGCCGCGAACCAGGCGGTCAACGACAATGGAAGCGTTACGTCGTTCTCGGGAGTGACGATCTCCGATAACGACAGCGCGAATGTGACGGTGACGGTCGCGCCCGACGTGGCGGCAAAAGGGTCGTTCACGGCTGCGAGCCTGACGGCGAGCGGATTTGCCGCCGATGGCAGCGGCGGCTACGTCCGGAGCGGATCGCCGGCCCAGGTGACGGCCGCGATTCGGCTGCTTGCGTTCAAGCCCGCGGAGAACCGGGTCGCGCCGGGGCAAACGGAAACGACGACGTTCGCGATCGGCGTCAATGACGGGGCCGGAGGCCTCGCGAATAACGGCCTGACGACGGTCGTAGCACTCTCGCTCAACGATGCGCCGACGGATATGGCGCTCAGCCGTCAGACGGTCGCCGAGCAGCAGCCGTCGGGCACGGCGGTCGGCACTTTGTCCGCGGTGGACCCGGATACCGGCGAGACCTTCGCGTATTCGCTCGTCAGCGGTCCGGGCAGCGCGGATAACGGAAGCTTCACGATCGTCGGCAGCGAACTGCGGACGAGCGCGGCGTTCGATTACGAAGCCAAAGCGCTCTACAGCGTACGCGTGCGCGTCGTCGACAACGCCGGATCGGCGTTCGAAAAAACGTTCGAAATCGGCGTTACCGATGTCAACGACGCGCCGACGAATCTGACGCTCAGCGGTACTGCGGTCGCCGAGAACGAGCCGGTCGGCACCGTCGTCGGCAGCTTGTCGGCAGTCGACCCGGATACGGGCGACGACTTCGTCTACACGCTCGCAAGCGGCAGCGGCGATACGGACAACGCCGCTTTTGCGATCGTCGGCAGCGAGCTGCGCACTGCGGCGGCGTTCGATTTCGAGACGAAATCGAGCTATAGCGTGCGTGTTCGCGTGACCGATCGAGGCGGTCTGACGTACGAGAAAGCTTTTGCGATTCAGGTGAGCGATACGAACGACTCGCCGTCGATTCTCGGTACGGCGGCCGATCAGCCGGTGAACGATAACGCGGCGATTGCGCCTTTTGCCGCCGTGGAGATTGTCGATCCGGATAGCGTCTCCGTGACGATCACGGTGACGGCGGATTCCGCCGCGAAAGGGCGCTTCACGCCAGCCAGTCTGTCCGTCGGCGGCTTCTCGGAAAGCGCGGGCGGCGTCTATACGCGCAGCGGAACGCCGGCAGCCGTCACGTCGGCGCTGCGGGCTCTGTCCTTCGTGCCTGCGGCCAACCGCGTCGCGCTGGGACAGACCGAAACGGTGACGTTCGACCTCGTCGCGGAAGATTCGGCAGGCGGACGCACGCAGAACCAGGGCGCGACGCTCAAAGTGTCTGCGGTTAACGATGCGCCGACGGATGCCGCGCTCGGCAGCGATATTGTCGCCGAGAACGCGCCGATCGGCACGGTCGTCGGCAAGCTGTCGGCTGTGGATGCCGATCTCGGCGATACGTTTGCCTATACGCTTGCAGGCGGAGTCGGCGATACCGACAATGCGCGGTTTGCGATCGTCGGAGACGAACTTCGCACCGCGGAAGCGTTCGATTACGAGACCAAGTCCGCTTACAGCGTACGTATTCAGGTCAAGGACGCGGCCGGAGCGATGTTCGAAAAGTCGTTCGCGATCCGGGTGACCGACGCCAACGACGCTCCGACGGAACTTGCGCTCGGCAGCCGCGACGTCGAAGAGAACAGACCGGCCGGCACGACCGTAGGTACGCTGACGGCCGTTGATCCGGATGCGGGCGATACGTTCGCGTATACGCTGGCAAGCGGCAGCGGAGACGGCGATAACGCAAGCTTCGAGATCGAAGGCGGCACGCTGCGAACCGCCGAATCGTTCGATTTCGAGAAAAAAACCAGCTACAGCGTACGAATTCGGGTGACGGATCGCGGCGGCTTGACGTACGAACAAGTCTTCACGATTAACGTGCTCAATGCCAACGATGGTCCGGCGATCGCGGGTACGGCGGCGAATCAGCCGGTGACCGACAAAACGACGCTGAATCCGTTCTCGAACGTGACTGTATCCGACATCGAGAATGACGAAGTGACGGCGATCGTCACCGTCACGGACACGGCTCAAGGCGCGTTCACGGCCGAGAGTCTGGCTGCGGCCGGCTTCGAAGAAGCAGGCACCGGCACCGGACGTTACGTCTCGGATCGCGCCGCGCCGGCGGACGTGACGGCGGCTCTGCGCAAGCTGGTCTTTGCGCCCGCGGAGAACAAGGCGGCTCCGGGCCTGACCGGTACGGTCGGCCTGACGCTTGAAGTGACGGACGCCGAGGGCGCTTCGACTCGCGACGAGGCGACGACGCTCGTCGTCGCTTCCGTCAACGACGCGCCGACGGCGATCCGGTTGTCCGCCGCCGAAGTGCGGGAGAATCTGCCGGTCGGCACGGTCGTCGGCCGGCTGTCCGCAGCCGATCCGGACCCGGCGGATACGTTCCGCTATGCGCTGGTCGAAGGCGAAGGCGGCGCAGACAATGCGGTCTTCGCGGCAGCGGGCGACGAATTGCGCACGGCGGAGCGCCTGGATCATTCGAAGCGCAAAGCGTACTCCGTACGCATTCGGGTGACCGACGCAAACGAAGAAAGCTTCGAACAAGTCTTCGCCGTGACGGTAACGCCGCAGCCTGCGGCAGGCGAGACGCCGAATCCGCCGACCGTGCAGGAGCCGGTCATCGATTCGCCGCCGCCGGCCCAGAGCGGGACGCGGCAGGTGGACGTCGTGGTGCAGGAAGGCCAGGAAGCGGCGGTCCGGGTAGAGATTACCCGCACGTCAGTGGGCGGACTTCAGCTTGATACAGTCAGACTGAACGCGGCCCAAGCCACGGAAGCGGCAGCCAAAGCGGCCGCGGGCGGGCAGGATTTCGCCCGCATCGTCATTGACGATATTCCGGGCAATCCGGCCGACGAAGTGGCCGTCAATATTCCGATGGCGGCTCTGAGTCCGCTTGCGGCCGGCGATATCCGGTTGGAAATCCAGACCGGAGACGTCAAGCTGACGCTGTCTTCGGCGGCGCTGGACGCGCTGCAAAGCGACGGCCAAGACTTGTACTTCCGCATCGTGCCGATCAAGCAGCCGGAGCAGCGGGCCCGGTTGGAGCAGCGCGTATTGAACGCGGACGAAGTGCGCAGCGCGGCTGCCGGCACGGTCGTTCAGGTGCTCGGCCGTCCGATGACGATCGAGACGAATTATACCGGCCGTCCGACAAGCGTCGAGCTTCCGCTGACCGACGTCACGCTGCCTGCCGATCCGGCCGCGCTTCGGGCGTTGGCCGCGCGGCTGGCCGTATACGTCGAGCATAGCGACGGCGACACCGAGCTGCAGCGGGGCGAAGTGAAATACGACGCACGCGGCATTCCGGTCGCGATCGAGATCGAAGTCGACAAGTTCAGCACGTTCACGATCGTGGCCGCCGGACCGTCGATCCAGCGCGAACGTTATGTGTTCGGCTATACGGACGGCACGTTCCGTCCGGAACGGACGATGACCCGGGCCGAGATCGCCGCGGTGATCTCCCGGAATATCGGCGTTCCTTCCGGCAAGGGACAAGGCTATACGGACGTTGCCGCGTCGTATTGGGCGAACGCCTATATCGCCCATCTCCAGGAAGCCGGCATCATGACCGGAGACGGCAGCGGCAAGTTCCGTCCGGGCGACGCGATCACGCGGGGCGAACTGGCCGCGCTGATCGCGAAATGGAAAGCGCTGGCTCCGGCTCAAGCCGGACCGGCGGCTTCGGATCTTGCGGGCCATTGGGCGCGGTCGAACATCTCCGCCGTCATGGAAGCCGGGTTCATGACCGGGTATCCCGACGGCACGTTCAAACCGAACCGGGCGCTGACGAGAGCCGAAGCGGTCGTCGCCCTGAACAAACTGTTCGGCCGTCCGCCGCTTGAAGGCGTGGAACGTCCGACCTGGTCCGACGTACCGACTTCGCATTGGGCTTATGCGGACATCGAAGCGGCGTCGGGCAGCTACTCCGCCGTACCTTCGGGCAGCGGCGGCGAGGTGAAGGTCGATCCGCGCTGACGGGCCGCTCTTTTGAACCCGGCACAAACAGGGTGAAGGATTTTTCGGCATAAAAGCGAATACCGAAAAGGCGGTCCGCGCAGGAAGGCGGGCCGCCTTTTTTGCCATCGTATGCTTGAATTCCAATCCTGCCACTCCGAGGAGGCTACAACCATGTCGATCATCCGGGATTTGTTCCGGCATCTCGATTGGGCGAACCAAACGATGCTGGATGCGCTGCGGCAGCAGGAAGTCGGCGGCAAACCGCTGATCCTGTTCTCGCATCTGCTGCACGCCGAACGCGTGTGGCTGGCGCGGCTCGAAGGAACGGACAGTTCGCGGCTCGCGATCTGGTCCGATGTCGAAATTTCGTACTGCGCCGAACTGATGGAGCGCAACGCGCGGGACTTCGCCGCTCTGCTGGACGATCCGGCCGCATCCGATCCGGCCCGCGTCGTCGCTTACGCCAACAGCCGGGGGACGACGTTCACGAATACCGTCGGAGACATTCTGACGCACGTGGCGCTTCACGGCCAGTACCACCGGGGGCAGATCAACGCGCGGCTGCGCGAAGACGGGCACAATCCCGTTAACGTGGACTATATTACGTTTAGGCGCTGAGCCGACCCGCGCAGGGCGGGATTGTCTCCGCTTCGCCGCCCTGTTATAATTTGCCTATACTATTCGTACTGGGGGTTGGACCGTGGCAATGTGGAGCGTACCGGATTGCTCGTTCGCTAGAAAAGCCTTGCGCGAAGCCTGAATAGGGGCGGACTTTGTGTAGGGCAAGGCAGCAAGAATCAGTATCGATCGCCCTGACTTTACGTAACGGCTTACCCGCAGGCTTTGCACCTTATCGCTTGACTACCAACAAATAAGGGGCTGAAAGCTATGCAAAACGTAACGCCATTCATTCGCAACCATCAACTGAACGTGATTCATAAACAAGCCAATTTCCTGCTCAAGACGCTGCGCAGCGTCGCGGATCGCAAAGTGCTGGAATCGGTTCGCCATACCGCCGTCCTGAACGTGTTCGAAGCGTTCGATCATCTGGATGCCGGGCAAAAAGAGCTGTTGGAGCGGATGTCCGCTTTCGAAGCGGCGCACGATCTGCAGGACTATCTCGATTCGCTCGAACCGTATCTGCTGCCGTTTCCCGAAGCGACGTCCCAACAGATCCAGAAGCTGTTTCCCAAAGCGAAAAAGCTGAAAGTGCTGGAACTCGCGGCGGTGGATTATCCGCATACGACGTACCTGAGATGGATCGATATCGCCACCAACCGGCTGTTTATCGTCTATCCGCGCGCGGGCGGCTTCGTCGGGGTCGAAGGACGGATGACGTCAACGAACAAAAAAGGCTTCTGCATGTTCTGCAACCGGCATCAGGAACTCGGATTTTTCAACGTGAAGCTCAAAGGCAGTTCGCCGGACAACCTCTCTTCGCTCGGCCAATACGTCTGCATGGACGATCTGGCCTGCAACAAAGGGATTACGGATCTGGGTCCGCTGGAAAAGTTTCTGGCTTCGGTAGGCAAATAAGCCTGGGCCGAAAGAGTTAAATCGCCTAACCAAAAGGCCGCTCTCCGGAGCGGCCTTTTTGCGTGCGGATGAACCGGCATAATCGCCGCTTCCGGTCGAAGCCGGTCTCCCCGCAACCAGGTTCCTTCCGTCTTACTCCGCCGCGGCGTTCAGGTTTCCGGCTCGCCGGAATTCCCAAGCTCGCCGCGATGCCGCGCGAGCACGTACAGCGTGTACGCCATCGCCGGAAGCGAACCCTGCATTTGGTAATACGGCGATCGGGGCAGGCCGAGACCGGCTTCGAACAGCCAGAACTTGCCTTCGGCGTCCACGCCCAGATCCAGCCCGAGTTCGTGAAAACCTGCGCCGATCCGCTCTTCCAGATACTGCGCCGTGCGGATGCCGTATTCGCCCAGGCTGTCGTCCATCGGGCCGCCTTCCGCTTCGCCGAACTGGTGCAGCAGGAAGTCCGGCCAGGTGCTCGTCCCCCGGTACGTCAAATCGCTGTTGGTAATTTTGACGTGCGGCATCAGCGAGAGCGTGACCGATTTGTAGGCGATCACCCATTGGTTCTGCCCGTTTTTGGACGCATGGACGCGAATATGAAAAGGATAGCCGTGCGGCGTAACGCTGCGGATCATTTTTTGTGCGCAGTATTTTTTGGCAATGAGCAGGTCGAGCGTCTTGAGCGTCTCTTCCCGGTTCAAGTTGTGCACGTACCGTTGATCGAACAGCTCGATGCCGTCTTCGCCCGATTCGGCCGTGAAAATATTTGCGCCCATCGCGCCGCCGTCCGGCTTCAGCACGACCTGCTGGTGCTTGTCGATAAAGCCGAGCGTCTTCTCCGCGTCTCGCATCGTCATGAACGGAATAAGGTGGCGCTTCAGGTCTTCGTCGCCCCGGAGCAGATTGTACACTTTGGTCTTGCCCATCGAGCGTCCTTCCAGCGTATGTCCCATCGGCACGCGTTCCAGCTTGCGGTACGCTTCCTTGAACAGCGATTTGCCTCTGCGGCGCACGTTGTCGTAAATGACGTCGGGATAGCGGAATTCCCGCTCGACCCATTTGTTGTCTTCGAGCTGCATGCCGACAATGGTGTCTTCCTTGATGTCCCGGGTATGAAAATAATAAAAGTCCGCTCCGTAATGCGAAGCGGCCAGCGAACATGCTCGCATCAGGTCCTGCCTGACTTTCCAACCGAGCATCATGCCGATCAGCGGTCTTGCGGTCATCGTTACCGGCCTCCCGTTTAATTCGATACAGCTTCGTTCAATACAGCCATTTTACCCAATCGAACGAGATTCGTCACCGTCGGGGCGGCATGGGTAATACCGGGTAGAGACCGACGAAAGGAGACTTCCCATGACCCTCACGACGAACGAACAGCTATCGCAGCTGCTGGCGGCCTATGACCTCGACCGGCCGCAGCCGACTTTTTTGAGACATAACGAAAATCGCACTTATCGCGTGCAGGATGCGGGAGGCCGCAGTTATCTGCTGCGCATCCACGATCCTTACGTACCCGAGATGAAAGGACTCCAACATCGGTACGACGGCATTCTGGCGGAACTTGAGATGCTGGAGCAGCGCGGTGCCCGAAGCGACGAAGAAGTGCAGGTGCCTGTGCGCAGCCGGGCGGGCGAGCTCGTGACGACGTTCGAGGAGCGCGGGCAGACGCTGAACGTCTCGCTGCTGACGTGGCTGGACGGACGCGACCTGCAAAAAGAAGATCTGTACGGCGAGGATATGGTCGGCAAACTGGGCGGGGAACTGGCGAAGCTGCATGCCTTTTTCGCGGAATACGCAGCGCCGGGCATGGAAGCGAGGCCGCATCAGGGCCGGGCTTACAACGACCGCTTGGCCGGCGTCATCCGCTCGGGCGTCGCCACAGGGCTGTTCACGGCCGAAGACGCGGACACGGTGGAAGAGACGCTGCGGCTGGTCAACGACCGGCTCGCGGGGCGCGGCGGAGAATTCGGGACGGATCTGATCCACGGCGATATCGGCCTGAACAATGCGATCGTGACGGAAGACGGCGGCGTGCGGCTGATCGATTTCGGCTTCTACGGCAGAGGCTACCGCCTCACCGACGTGGCGATGGGCGCCATGATGCTGCCGAGCGACCGGCGGGAGCTCTTTCTCGCGGCGTATGCCGGCGGCAAAAAGTGGACGGAAGAAGAGCTGCGCGAGATCGACGGCTTTATGCTGGTCGCGATTCTCGGGTATTACGTGTTCCAGTTCGGCAACGTGCGGATGCACGAGTGGATGCGGGAACGGATGCCGATGCTGTGCGCGGACAAATGCCGGCCTTTTCTGGCGGGAGAACAGATGCTGGAACGAATCGCTTTTTGAACGGTGAATAGTGAACGGTGAACGGTGAGTAGCGAAGGGTGCCGCGGAGCGCAAGCAAGCAGGAAACAGCGGGGACGGCGGAGAATTCCCGTGTGGACGAAGAAGTTAGAGACTAAAAAAAGGCAGAGTCATAGAAGGAGGATTCCATGAAAATGTCCACGTGGGCCGGAGGCGCCGCGCTTGCGGCGCTGGCCTGGCGTTATCACGCACTGCCCCGGCAAGATCACATTTCGACCGAAGATACGCCCGAAAGCTGCCTGATCGACACGCCCAACCGGCCGGCGTTCCAGTCGGGCACGGAATGCGCCGCATTTTCCAGCGCTTACGTCATGCGCCATCTGGGCGAAGAAAGCGACGGCCGCGAGATCTACCGGGGGTACCCCCGCAAACTGCTGGACGGTACCGTCGACCCGCGCGGCATTCTCGTCTTTTTCAAACAGAGAGGCTACCGGGCGACTTTCTACCGCGGAGACGCGGACACGCTCAAGAAGCGGATCAGTCTCGGCGTCCCCGTCATCGCGTTCATCAAAGTTTACCCGGACAAAAGATACGCGCATTTCGCTCCGGTCGTCGGGTACGATCGCGAACACTTCTACCTCGCCGATTCGCTCAAACATCGGATCAACGCGCGGGGAGAAAACGTCTACAACCGCAAGCTGCGCATCGACGAACTGGAACGGCTGTGGCGGACCAATCCGTTGTATAAGCAGTCTTATATCGTGATTGAACGGTAGGAGGGGCCTGCCGGAAAGGGGAAGACGGATGGAACTGAACGATTTTATGGAAACTTCGATTCCGTGTTCGCCGAATAGAATTGCCAAATAGAATTGCCGAGCAGCATCAAGGAAAGCGAATAAATTTCACTTCCGGGAATCGGCTGTCGTTTTTTTTCATCAGAGCGCCGTTTTTATTTTTGAGATGTTGGTCGAAAAAGTCCAGCATGTAGGCATTGACCACAGTATCGGCTCTTTGAGGCGCTATTTTTCCGGTGAGGCCCAAGCGGGCGAACAGCGGAGACAGGAACTGGGCGTCGGTAAAGTTCAGATGTTCGGTATTCTCAATATAAAGCGCTTGTCCTCCCGCTTCCACCGCTTCATGCATCCGCTTGAGTTCCAGCCGCTTGTCTTGCGCAGCGGCTTCTTCCCATTCCCGCGTCGAACCCATACGTTCCATTTCTTCATCCGTGTAGGGACGCTGTTCCAGCACTCGCTGCAGTTTCCCGAAATAGCTGTCCGACGTAATAAACAAGAACGGTTTCCGCAGCTCTCCCCGCTCGCGCAGGCGATACAGCCCGCCGTCCAGATCGATGCCGGCCGCGATTCGCGGATCGTACGAAGCGTCATAAGCGGCGGCTCCGCCGATCGAATGACCGAATATCCCGATATGGCCGAGATCCAATTTGCTTTGCAGGTTGCTCGGGATCTGCCCGGACTGCATCTGTTCGAACTGGTCCAGTACAAACGCGACATCGTCGGTCAATAGGCGGCCCAGCCGATCGCGCTGCAGGCTTACTGTGCGATAATCGTCGTCGGGCGAGAACAGGCTGTCGGCTGCGGCGGTTGTAATCTTTCCGTCCGGAAATTCGGTGGCGAAAGTAGTATAGGTATGGTCGATCACGGCTACGATATACCCGCGAGCCGCGAGGTATTCGGCCTGCGACGTATGGAAGAACCTCGACGAAGCGTTGCCGGGATTGCCAACAATCAGCGGATAGGTCGGCTGCGCCGAAGACACGTCAGCCTGCGGATCGGCATGGGCGGACACCTGCTCCAAATAGTCAAAAGTAAATTCGGGCAGTCCGTACTGCGCAGCCATATGCGGCAGAATCCGGGGGTACGGAATCCAGGCGGCGGGTGTGCCGGTGCCGGCTTGAGCCGGATACCACACCTGAACCATCAAAGCCCGGTGCCCTTGAACGGGTCCGTCGAACGTTTCTGTTCGGTCCGTATCCACAAGATACAGCGCCTGCGTGCCTACCGGATAATCGCCTTGCGGCTCGGGCAGCTTGACTGCGGGAAAAGCATACAGCAGACCGACCGTTCCAGCCAGCGCGAGCCCTATGCCGACATAGGCGAATCTTCGCAGCAGTCGGTACCGTTCTTTTTTGCAGACAAGCGCGGTAACCAGCAGGACCAGCACAACCGCGGCTCCCGCCAACGCAAATCCTCTCATCGTCGACTCCTCCTGTTCTTTTGGGCAGATGCTTCAATCTTACCTGGCAAAGGCCGTTTCAGCCATCGATTTTCCTTACAGCTTGATCGGGCTTGTGGGTACAACGGCAAAGCGGTCGAACGTTATAACGGCATGTAAGGCAAACCGCGTAGGCCCAGCATAAATCCTCCCTTTGAAAGCGTGCCTAGACGGTACGGCTTCCGAAGGGAGTTTTTATTATAAAAAATGAACAGGGAGCGTGAACCGTATGGAAAATGAGCTGATGCAGCGTCTGATTGAACGGTACTTGAGCGCTCATCACACGTTCGCAGTCGACCTGCCCAACGGTATGAAAGCGGGCGAAGTTCTGGCGCTGCGGGGAAAATCGGTCTTTGAAAAAAAAGGAGAAAAGCGGGTCCGAATCGAAGATCACAGTTAAAAGGTTCTGTCGTAAGCAGCAGGAGCCTGGAAAACGGCGAATCCGGAAAAATAGCGGCGGACGAATCTTTTTACAAGCGATCGAATCTCGCAATAGGGGAATACGTCATCGTACGCCTTGCACGGACAAAAAATGCGGTGAACCCGCTGTCAAAGGAGGAGAGGACACGCATGAAAAGATCCTCATTGTCCCTCGCACTCCGTATTCTGTCGCTGCTGCTCGGCGTAGTCGGAGTGCTGCTTATTATCCGTAGTACGGAACTTGGGCTGGCCCAGGCGGATTCGCTGACAGACGGCGAACAATACGACTCCGGCACCCGATTCTGGCTGGTGCAGCAGAGCGGGATCGCCGCTTATCGGACGCTTGGCGCGATTCTGGCCGGAGTCGGCCTGTTCCATGCGCTGCGTCCGCTCAGCCGGCTGGAAATGCAGCGGATCAGCACCTCGTCGGAGCAGGAAGACGAGCTGACCGGCATCAAGCAAACGCTGCTGCCGGGAGCGGCCAAAGATTCGGACACGTTCGCACCGCGTGCGGCCGGGTCCGAAGGGCCGAGAATCGATACGGCCGCCCGCATCGTCAACGCGTCTCCGCAAACGATCTATTGGGCGTTCGTCGATCCCGACGTGCTCGTGCGCTGGCTGCCTCCCGCAGGAATGCGCGGGCGGATCGAGCGCTTCGAACCGCAGACGGGCGGCGCATACCGCATGACGCTGACGTCTGCCGACGCTTCCGGTTCGTTCGAAGGCAAATCGTCGCCGGACACGGACATCGTCGAAGGCCGCTTCACGGAACTGGTGCCGGGACAGAAGATCGTGCAGACGGCGACGTTCGATTCGCCCGATCCTTCTTTTGCCGGAGAAATGGTCATGACGTGGGAACTGGAACCGGTCGGGGAAAAAACGAAAGTGACTGTCCTCTGCGAACACGTCCCGGCCGGCATCCGGCAGAGCGAACACGAACAGGCGCTGTCGTCGACGCTTGCGAATCTGGAGCGTGTGATCGGATAAGGAAAAGGTTGGTCGCTGTGTAATCTATTTATCTTGGATTATGACATGCAAAACAGGCATCCTGACATATGGCAGAACGCCCTCTTTTCCTATAATAGAAACAGAAGTTTATGTTCAAAAGCACGCATGGTAACATGAACACGACATCATAGTCCGAAACGGAGGATTTTCTTTTGCCTATTTTCCATGATTCCACAGCCCAAACGTTCCACCTGCAGTCCGCCGCGTCCAGCTACGTGATCCAGCTCGTGGAGTCCGCGCATCCCGCCCACGTGTACTGGGGACCGAGACTGTCCCAGGAAACGTTCGAGCCGCGCATCCATTCGATCGAGCGCGCTTCGTTCAGCCCGAACCTGAGCCCGGAAGCGATGCACGTCTCGCTCGACACGCTTCCGCAGGAATATCCGGCCTACGGCAGCGGCGATTTCCGCGAGCCGGCGTTCGAAGCCCGCTACGCGGACGGATCGACGATCAGCCGCCTGGCGTACGAGAGCCACGAGATCGTGTCCGGCAAGCCGGCGCTCGAAGGCCTGCCCGCCACGTACGTCGAGAACGACGCCGAAGCGGACACGCTGCATATCCGCCTGCGCGACGAGCTGACCGGACTCAGCGCCGTGCTGAGCTATACCGTGTTCCACGAGATCGACGCGATCACCCGCTCCGTGCGCTTCGCGAACGAAGGCCAAGACGTCATCGCTCTCGGCCGCGCGCTCAGCGTCAGCGTCGACTTCAACCACAGCGAATTCGAATTCCTGCAGCTTTCGGGCGCGTGGATTCGCGAACGCCATATCCACAAGCGCGAACTGGTTCCGGGTATCCACCGCATCGACAGCAAGCGCGGATCGAGCAGCCACAACCAGAACCCGTTTATCGCGCTGCTGGCCAAAGACGCGGGCGAAGACTTCGGCGAAGTGTACGGATTCAGCCTCGTGTACAGCGGCGGATTCCTCGGCCAGGCCGAAGTGGATTCGTTCGGCTCGACGCGCGTCCAGCTCGGCGTCCAGCCGTTCGATTTCGAATGGAGACTCGAAGCGGGCGAGACGTTCCAGACGCCGGAAGCGGTCATGGTCCGTTCGTCGGAAGGACTCGGCGGCATGTCGCGCACGTACCACAAGCTGTACCGCACCCGGCTCAGCCGCGGCGAGTTCCGCGACAAAGCGCGTCCGATTCTCGTCAACAACTGGGAAGCGACGTATTTCGATTTCAACGCGGATAAGATCAAGGAGATCGCGGCGGCCGGCCAGGACCTCGGCATCGAGCTGTTCGTGCTCGACGACGGCTGGTTCGGCAAGCGCGACAGCGACGACAGCTCGCTCGGCGACTGGTTCGAAGATTCCCGCAAGCTGCCGGACGGCTTGTCGAAGCTTGCGAGCGACATCACGGCGACGGGCATGGAATTCGGCCTCTGGTTCGAACCGGAGATGGTCTCGCCGAACAGCGAACTGTACCGCAATCACCCGGACTGGTGCCTGCACGTGCCGAACCGCAGCCGCACCGAAGCGCGCCGCCAGCTGATTCTCGACCTGTCGCGTCAGGACGTGTGCGATTATATCGTCGATTCCGTCTCGAAAGTGCTGGAATCCGCGCCGATCACCTACGTCAAATGGGACATGAACCGCAATATGACGGAGATCGGTTCCGAACTGTTGGCGCCGAACCGCCAGCGCGAGACGGCGCACCGCTACATGCTCGGTCTGTACGGCGTGCTGGAACGCATCGTGTCGCGCTTCCCGCATATCCTGTTCGAGAGCTGCTCCGGCGGCGGCGGACGTTTCGATCCGGGCATGCTCTATTACATGCCGCAGACGTGGACGAGCGACGACAGCGACGCGGTGGAGCGTCTCAAGATCCAATACGGCACGAGCATCGTCTATCCGGCGAGCAGCATGGGCGCGCACGTATCGGCCGTGCCGAACCATCAGGTCGGCCGTATCACGCCGCTTGAGATGCGCGGACACGTCGCGATGAGCGGCAACTTCGGCTACGAGCTGGATCTGACGCAGTTCACCGAAGAAGAGAAGACGGAAGTGAAAGCGCAGGTGCAGCAGTACAAAGAACTGCGCGGCCTGATCCAGTTCGGCGACTTCTACCGGATCAAAAGCCCGTTCGAAGGCAACGATACGGCGTGGGCTTACGTGTCGGAAGACCGCTCGCAGGCGTTCGCCGCCTACTTCCGCGTGCTGGGCGAACCGTATGCGCCGCTGCGCCGCCTGAAGCTCAAAGGACTCGACCCGACGAAGCGCTACAGCGTCGAAGGCCGCCTTGGCCAAGGCGAGAGCGGCAGCGTGTACGGAGGCGACGAACTGATGCACTTCGGACTGTCGCTGCCGATGCTGAACGGGGATTTCCAGAGCGTGCTGTACGTGATTAAGGAAGTGTAACTTCGGCTGGTTGTCGAACCGGCAGCTCATACGGCATCCAAGCCGGAGCATCCGATTGACTGTCTTTTTCGCACACATAGTCGTCTTCATATAAGTTCCGTCGGGAAACCAACTTCCCGGCGGGATTTTTCGTTTATTCTAATAAGAGGCATCATGTGAAAAGCGAGGCTCGGCTGCGAGCGGGAAGAGGAGACCCTGGATGAAAATGAGAAGGGCTGTAATCGTGCTGCATCCGATCCTGTTCTGCGGAGCGATGTTTATCGCGCCGATCGCTTCCTGGCCGTTGATCGTCGGAGTATCGCTCGTTTTTTGTTTGCTGTGGGAAAAATGGACCGACGTGCTGCTTTCGACCGCGCTGCTGCTGATTGCCGTTTTTCCGCTGGCTTTATGGATCGTTTCTTTTGAGGAGCCTTTGATGGTCCTGAATCTGAAACCGTGGGCCGGACTGCTTTATGTCGCATACGGCTTTTTGTTCCTGCTGCCGCAGTTGGGTCTGGTGGCGATCCGGCGTGCTTTTCAGGCAAAAAAGATGAAAAGCAGCCAATAGATGCGAGAGAACACTTATTTCACGCTTCACCTGCCCTCTGCCGCAAATAACTGCGTAGAAGCGGTTATTTTCTCTGTTTTGGCTCGGTGAGGTACTTTTTCGGAAAATAACTGCTCTCCTGCACTTATTTCACGTTTGGATGAGACAGTAGGGCAAATAAGTGTTCTCTCGCAGTTATTTTCGCAAACAACCTCAAAAGTCTCTTTTCATGCGTATGGGTAGGCGAATGCGAAGGACGGGCAAACTCTCTTTTACAAATGACGACATCGCTGGCGATGATCTCGGATATTCACGGCAATACTTATGCGATACGCACAGGGAAGGCGCTGCGCTAAGCGGCTCTGGCTCTGTCGGGTAGATCGGCTGTCAAGAAATCGCGAACAGAAGGAGATTTTACACATGCAGCAACCTGTTATCGTCGTCCCTTACGACGAGAATTGGCCTCACCGGTTCCAAGAAATCGCCGGAAGGCTCCGTCAATCGCTTGGCGACCGGGCGCTGCGGATCGACCATATCGGCTCGACGGCGGTCCCCGGGCTCGACGCCAAGCCGGTGATCGATATCCAGATTTCGGTGCCGGCGCTTGAACCGATGATCTATGCGCAGGCGCTCGAATCGGCCGGATACGTTCACCGCGCAGACAATCCCGATCTGACCAAACGTTATTTTCGCGAACAAGCCGGACAGCCGCGGACGCATATCCATGTGCGCGAAGCGGGCAGTTGGTCCGAGCAGACGGCGCTGCTGCTGCGCGATTTTCTCAGGGAGCACGAATCCTATCGCAAGCTGTATGCCGCGGAAAAGCATGCGCTGGCCCGCCGGTATGCCCGACCGGATCAGCGGCAGCTGTACGTGGACGGCAAAGATCCGGTGATCTGGCGCATCCTGTACGCAGCGAGCGGGTGGAGTCATGCAACCGGCTGGAAGCCGCAGCGTCCCGGCGACGACGATCGGGATCGGCAGGCGCCGTCGTCGGGCGATACGCGCTGAGCCCCGATCTGTTCCCTTGAACGCTTCCGGGCGCAGCATGAACAAATCCCCGCAAAAGAACCGCCAAGGTTGACTTGCCCATCCCCGCCCTCTAGCATAGAAAGCAGTGAATGACGGGGCAACGCCCCGTTCAACTTTGAGGCAGCCGGAGGGATCGCGATGATCAATCATATGACGACGCTTGGATTCGATATGCAGGGCGAAGAAGATTTTCTGAAACTGGCGGATTACGCCTACAAGAACGGGACGCCGATCCAGACGCCGCAGGGCGCTTACGTTCGGCTTCAGGCCGGAGGCGGCGCGGAGCTGTGGCTTCAGCTGGACCGCGAACAGGTGGCGATCGGGATGCATCCGCATTTTACCGGGGCGGGTCTGATGCAGGTCGGCATCGAAGGCGAGCTGCGGCGGGAAGAAGCGAACGAACTCGACGGTACGTTCTATGCGTGGGCCGGAGCGGAAGCAGGGCGTCCGGGCGAAGGCTTGTACGCGTTCTTGTTCGATCTGCCGGATCGGGACGTGTACGGGGCTCTGACGACGCCGATGATCCGGTCGGTGCAGCTGTCGGCGTTCGCGCATGAGCTGACGGTGTTCTCGAACGAAGCGGATTATTATTCGTATCAGTTGGAGCGATCCGCGGGAGGGCTGGTGCTGCAAACGGAGACGTTCACGTCGACCGGACTGGACGATCAAGGCGGAGAACCCGGTTCGACGGCTGCTTTTACCGGACGGGTACTGCGCGCGGGCTGGATCAAGAACGAAATGAGCGGAACGTATTTCCATTGGGCGCTCGTGCGCACGCTAGGCGGCGATATCGACGTGGTCGCGGACGAGCGGCTGGTCGGCGGACGCGAGATTCACGAAGGCGATATTCTGAGCGGGTCGTTCTGGCTGAGCGGGCGTTTGGTGGAACAGACCTGAGCTTGAGCATGCAGCGAAAGGAGCGAGGCAGATGGAGTTGAGCGGGATGGTTCCGATTTTGCGCATCTTCGACGAGACGAAAGCCCGGGAATTTTATATCGGGTATCTGGGGTTCGCCGTCGATTGGGAGCATCGTTTCGAAGCGGGCCTGCCGCTGTACATGCAGGTGTCGAGAGGACCGGTGCGGCTGCATCTGTCCGAACATCACGGCGACTCCACGCCGGGCTCCGCGGTTCGGATCGGGGTGTCGGACGTGATGGAGCTGCACCGCGAACTGACGGCCAAGCCGTACCGTTTTCTCAATCCGGGCGTGGAAAACAGGCCGTGGGGCGGGGCGGAACTTGAGTTGGTCGATCCGTTCGGCAATCGCCTCGTGTTCCACGAGTCCGGTTGAGGCCGGCGTTAGCGGAACTTGAACCCGGCCATGCATAATCTTTGATCTGCAAGCCTTGATGGGCAATCCTGATTTGTATCCGCATACATTCTGACAGCGAGACATTCTGACAGCGAGAGGACGATGCACCATGACCCAAGCGCAAATTCCAGCCATGATGAAAGCCGCCGTTATGCACGAATTGAGACAGATCACGATCGAGGAAGTTCCGGTACCGGAGATCGGGCCGAACGAAGTGCTGATCCGGGTAATGGCCGTCGGCATCTGCGGGTCCGATCTGCATTATTACGACCACGGCCGTATCGGCAGTTATGTCGTTGACGGACCTTTCGTGCTGGGGCACGAATGCGCCGGCGAGATCGCCGCCGTCGGTGCCGAAGTCGCGAAGTTCAAGGTCGGCGACCGCGTCGCGATCGAGCCGGGCGTCACCTGCGGCACGTGCGAGATGTGCAAGGCGGGACGGTATAATCTGTGCCCGAAGGTCGAGTTTCTGGCGACGCCGCCGTATGACGGAGCGTTCGTGCAGTATCTCAAGATGCGCGCGGACTTCGTGTTCCCGATTCCGGATCATCTGTCGTACGAGGAAGCGGCGCTGGTCGAGCCTTTCTCGGTCGGCATCCATGCGGCGTCCCGCTCGAAGCTGCAGCCCGGTTCGAGCCTCGCGATCATGGGCATGGGCCCGGTCGGCCTCATGGCCGTCGCGGCGGCCAAAGCTTACGGCGCGTCGACGATCATCGCGACCGATCTGGAGCCGCTGCGGCTGGAAGCCGCGCGGAAGATGGGGGCGACGCACGTCATCAACGTGCTGGAGCAGGACGTGGTCGGGGCGATCAAGTCGATTACCGGCGGAGCGGGCGTCGATACGGCGTGGGAGACGGCGGGCAATCCCCAAGCGCTCCAATCCGCTCTTAGCAGTCTGCGGCGCGGCGGCAAGATGGCGATCGTCGGCCTGCCGGCGCAGGCGGACATTCCGCTGAATATTCCGTTTATCGCCGACAACGAAGTCGATATTTACGGCATTTTCCGTTATGCCAACACGTATCCGAAAGGCATCGAATTCCTGTCTTCCGGGCAGATCGACGCGTCCGTGCTGGTCACGGACAAGTTCCCGCTTGCGCAGACGTACGAAGCGCTGGAACGGGCGTTGAATTACAAAAGCGAATGTCTCAAAGTGGTCGTGTATCCGAACGGATTACTCTGAACGCCTCGTCAACAAGACAGACAGTTTCCATATCGGATGGCGGGTCTTGAACAGAATGGAGCCGAATAAACGGCACACTAAAGGAGCTTTCCGTATAAACCTTCATACGAAGGAAAGAACGGGAAAGCTCCTTTCGTTGTGCTTTTCGTGCATGATTTTACAAAGTTATCGTTTACATTTTACAAATCGTTCACTAGTATTAAACACGGTGGCATCTATACTTACATACATGAGATTATAGGGGGATTACAAGCATGCGCAAGTTGTTGACGAAACGTTTGGCCGGAAGGTCTTTGGCTTGGCTTTTGGGTACGTCCCTTTTACTGATTCCGTTCGCTTCCGCTTCGGCCGAATCGGCCGGGACGCCTACAGAAACGAAGATTACGCTGCTCGGCACATCCGACGTCCACGGTCGCTTTATGCCGTGGGATTATGCGTTGGACGGTCCGAATCCGGCAGGAAGCCTGACGCAGCTGCATACGATGATCCAAAAAGTGCGTGCGGAAAATCCCAACACCATCCTGCTCGATGTCGGAGACATGATTCAGGATAACTCGGCCGAACTGTTCAACGATCAACCCCGGTCTCCGATGATGGTCGCCATGAACGAGATGAACTACGACGTCTGGGTGATGGGCAACCACGAATTCAATTTCGGTCTGGACGTGTTGGAGAAAATCTCTTCCCAATTCGACGGGCAGCGTCTCGCCGGCAATCTGTTCAAAGCAAACGGCGACCGGTACATGCCTGCGTATACGATCATCGAAAAAGACGGAATCAAAGTCGGCCTGATCGGCATGACTACGCCGATGATTACCGAGTTCGAGAAGGGGACCGACCATCTGGACGGCGTGAACGTGAAAGATCCGGTTCAGGAAACGAAAAAAGCGATCGCCGAGCTCAAAGGCAAAGTCGACGTCATGGTCGGAGTCATGCATATGGGTCTCGACAACGAGAACGGAAATCCGGGCACCGGCGTGACCGATATCGCCAATGCGAATCCGGAACTCGCCGCGATCTTTGCCGGACATCTGCATACGCTGATCGAATCGGAAACGGTGAACGGCGTGCTGATCTCTGAACCGAACAAATACGGATCGCACGTCTCGCGTATCGACCTGACGTTCGAGCAGGATGGCGACCGTGTCGTTCTGAAAAACAAAGAAGCCCGCGCGCTTGCCGTAAAAGCGTCGGACGGCACCTATGCGGATTCGGATGCGCAGCTTGAACAGACACTCCGACCGTTCCATGAATACGCCCGCGCGGACGCCAATATCCGGGTGGCCGAATTGGAAGGGAAAAATCTGGTGCCGGCGGACGAGATCACAGGCATTCCGGCCGTGCAGGTGCAGCAGACTCCGTTGTCCGACTTCTTCGCGGAAGTGATGCTCCATTACAGCGATGCCGACGTGGTGGCGCACCAGATCGATAACGACAAAGCCAGGCTGGATATCGGACCGATCAAGAAAAAAGACATTGCGTTCAACTATCAGTACGCGCTCGGCGAAGTGACCGTGTACGAAGTCACCGGCCGCGATCTCAAAGACTACATGGAATGGTCGGCGGGATACTTCAATTCGTCGCGCCCGGGAGACGTTACGGTCAGCTTCGATCCCAAGCGCCGGGCTTCCAAATACAGCACGAACGATTTCTTCGGCGGCGTCACCTATCAGATTGATCTCTCCAAGCCTTACGGCAGCCGGATCGCGCAGCTGAAGTCCGCCGGCGGAGAAGCGATCCAAGCGTCGGATAAGCTGAAGCTCGGCATGAACGCGTACCGGATGGAAGCGTTGATCGGGCAGGGCGGACCGCTGGAAGGGCGCACGTTCAAGCCGCTCTGGTCGTCCAAAGACGCGTCGGCGTTCGGCGAGATTCAAGGTACGATCCGCAGCCTGTCGATCGCTTACCTGACCGACGTGATGAAAGGCGTGTACGAACCGAAAACGCGGAGCGGCTGGACGATCACCGGCGTCGATACGGACGCACCGGCGCGCGCGGATGTCGTCGAACTGATCAACGACGGCATCCTGTCCGTCCCGACGACGGAAGACGGCAAATACACGAATATTGCCGCCATTAATATTGCGGACGCCGTGAATCCGCAAGAGATTGCCGCCCTGTCCGCCAAAGCCGGCGTGGACCCGGCTCAGTTCAAAGGTTTGAATACCAAAGGCGAATTTTATCGCAAGCTGAACGCGGCCCGTAAATTGGCAGCCAACGGCGGGGCAGCGACCCCATCGACTCCGACCGCGCCAACTCCGGCCAAGCCGGAAGCTTCAACCCCGGACACCGAGGCAGGCAGCCAAGTGAAATCGGGCAAAGTGACCGCAGAGCATCTGAACGTGCGCCTCTGGCCTTCGTCCAGGTCCAAGATCATCAAGGCCGTACCAAAAGGAACCGTGCTCGACGTCCTCTCGGCGGACAAGCACGGTTGGTTGAAAGTGAAACTGGACGGACGCATCGCTTACGTGTACGGTAAATACGTGAGCGTCGCGAAATAGGCGCAAGCCGCGGCGATAGAGGCGAAAGCGTCTGTACCGCCTGGATCAAATACTTGAACAGCGGAGGAATCCTATCCATGAAAATTGCGTTTCTCATCATCGACATGCAGATCGTCCATTTGGAAGGCGTACCTCAGTCCAAAATCGACAAGGTATGCGAATATATCAATCATGTGTCTGGCGTGATGCGTGCAGCCGGGCATCCGATTATCCATATTCAGGATATCGAAGGCATGACGGAAGAGACGGAAGGCAGCTACCGAACGATCGAAGAGATTGTATTCGAATCGCCCGATCAAGCGCTGTCCAAACAATATTCGAATGCGTTCTGGCAGACGAAGTTGGAAGAAACGCTTGCGCAGCACGGCATCGAACGCGTCATACTGGCCGGATTCGCAGCCGAACACTGCGTACAGTTCACGTACAACGGCGCGGTCGAACGCGGACTCAGTCCGGTACTGCTGCAAAACGGCATCCTCAGCCGGCACGACGATGCGGTCGCCGCCGCTTACCGGGATCGCAACCTGATCTCGTATCCGGTCGTGGAATGGCTGGCGCGAAGCTAGCCCTGTCTCCGGTAACCTGTCGGCGTGACCCCGGTCTTGCGCTTGAACAGCCGGTAGAAAAACTTCAAATCGCCGTAACCGACAGCCGCCGCGATCTCCGCAATCCCCGTGTTCGACGAGGAGAGCAGATCGCAGGCGGCTTCGACGCGTGCATTTTGCAGAAACGTCGAGAAGTTCAGCCCGGTCTGCCGCACGAACAGGCGGCTGAACTGGCGTTCGCTGAGGCCGGCCGCCCGCGCCAGTTCGCCGAGCGTCAGCGTCTCCGCGTACCGCCGCTCGATCTCCCGCACCGCCCGCGCAATCGACGCTTCGGCCGCGCCGCCGCGGATCGGCCCGGCCGAGGAGCCGGGCTCCGCCTCTTCGGTAGGATGCTCCGCCGCTTCGCCGGCGCGAGTGCGCTGCAGGGCGATCAGAATGCGGATCACGAGCGAGGTGAGCACCGCTTCGCAGCCCGGCTGCCGCGCCGTGTACTCGCGATACAAGGCGGTGAACCAGCCGTGGAATTCGCCGGGATCGCGCAGCTTGAACCAGGGACTTCCGGGTGCGCGAAAAGCGGCGAGCAGCGCCGAGGCGTCCGGAAACATCTCCTCCAGCCGCAGCAAATAGTCGATCGGGAAAATGCAGTTGTAGACGATCAGTTCCCGGCCGCGCCCCGGCGCCGCGGGGCGGAACACATGCGACACGCCGACCGGAATAAAAAAGACGTCGCCGCGCGAGACCCGCATATCCCGTTCGCCGATATAATGCACGCCCGCGCCTTCGCACACATAAGTCAGCTCGACGAAATCGTGCGTGTGCTCCAGCATGTCGAACGATTCCGACGCCCGGTTGACGTAAATCGGCATTTCTTTTTCAAAAAAATACGTGCCCAACAGTCGATCCATCCTTCGCTGCATAGGTGATCCCTCCTTGGCCGAAGCCGGCCGGTTCTGCTGCTTCGAGCCTAATCGTTTTGTCCGGGCTTGTCCAGATCGGCCTATGAATTCGTCCGAATCGGCCTCTTGGTCCGGGTACAAATCGCTTTACAATGAACAAGAACAGCACCGGCATTCAGCATACAAGCACGGGCATTCACTATACGATCGACCGGGAGGAATATGACTGATGCGTTCAACGAGAGTGACCGAACTGCGCTGCGAGTATTTGCAAGATCCGCTGGGACTGACCGTTCGCCGTCCGCGTCTGGGCTGGAAGCTGCTGGCGGATCGCCGGAACGTGATGCAGAGTGCTTACCACATTCAGGTGTCGGCCGACGATCCCTCTTTTGCCGAAGAAGGGTTGGTCTGGGACAGCGGACAAGTGGACTCGGACGAGAGCGTCCACGTACCGTACACAGGCGAGGCGTTGATCTCCGTGACGCGCTACCTGTACCGGGTGCGGATCTGGGACGAGCAGGGCGAAGAATCGCCGTGGAGCGAGACCGCCTGCTGGGAAACGGGACTGCTGGACGCCGGCGAATGGCGCGCGCGGTGGATCACGCCGGCGGCGGAGGCTATCGATGCGGCGGCTCAGGCGGCTTTTTATATGCGGGGGCAGTTTGAGACGAATGGGAAAAGAGTACGCCGGGCTACTGTCTTCGCAACCGCGCTCGGGCTGTACGAACTGGAACTGGACGGCCGGCGGATCGGCGACAGCCTGTTCACGCCGGGCTGGACGCGATACGACCGCCGTCTCCAGGTGCAGGCGTACGACGTGACGCAGCAGCTGAGCGGCGCGGGCGGCGAACCGCATGTGCTCGGCGCGGCGCTTGCGGACGGCTGGTACAAAGGCCGGCTCGGCTGGGAAGGCCGCCGCGACATTTACGGAGACCGGCGCGCGCTGCTGCTGGAGCTGCATATCCGGTACGAAGACGGGACACGGCAGGTGATTGCGTCGGACGAATCGTGGCGCGCCAGCGCGAACGGACCGATACGCATGTCCGGCCTATACGAAGGCGAGACGTACGACGCTTCGCTCGAAATGCCCGGCTGGAGCGGCCCCGGCTTCGACGCTGCGGACTGGTCTCCCATCTCGGCGCTGGACCGCCCGCTGGATACGCTGATCGGCGAGCAGAGCGAGCGGGTCAAAGTGACGGAGACGATCGCGCCGGTGTCGCTGATCGTGACGCCCGCGGGAGAACGGGTGCTGGATCTGGGGCAGAACATGGTCGGCCGCATGGCGTTTACCGTCCGCGCGCCCGCGGGCACGACGCTTACGCTGCATCACGCGGAAGTGCTGGACCGGGCAGGGAACTTCTACACCGGCAATCTGCGCACCGCCGCGCAGGAAGTGACGTATGTGTGCCGGGGCGGCGGCGCGGAGTCGTACCGGCCTGCTTTTACGTTTCAAGGGTTCCGCTACGTCCGTCTGACCGGCTTCCCGGAAACGATCGACCTGCATGACTTCGTCGGGGAAGTCATCCATACCGATATGCGTCCTACCGGATCGTTCGAATGCTCCAATCCGCTGATCAACCGGCTGCAGCGCAATATCGTCTGGGGGCAGCGCGGCAACTTCCTCGATATTCCGACCGATTGTCCGCAGCGCGACGAGCGGCTCGGCTGGACAGGCGACGCGCAGGTATTTATCCGCACGGCGGCGTTCAATTACGGCGTCTCGCCCTTTTTTACCAAATGGCTCAAAGATCTGGCGGCCGAGCAGCTGCCAAGCGGCGGCGTCCCGTTCGTCGTGCCGAACGTGCTGGGCGAAGACGCACATTCTTCGGCGGCCTGGGGCGACGCGGCGGTCATTTGTCCGTGGACGATCTACCTCTGCTACGGCGACCGGCGCATACTGGACGAACAATACGACAGCATGACCGGCTGGGTCGAATACGTTCGCGCCCAGGGCGAGAACGAGCTGCTGTGGAACACCGGCTTTCACTTCGGCGACTGGCTCGGGCTGGACGCGGAAGAGAACGGCTACGTCGGCGCGACGCCGCGGGATCTGATCGGTACCGCCTTTTTCGCCTATTCCACGTCGCTGGTCGCGAAAGCGGCCGCCGTGCTCGGCAAGGAAGAAGACGCCCGCACATACGCCGAGCTGCACGGCCGCATCGTCCGGGCTTTTGCCGACGAATTCATGACGCCAAACGGCCGGCTGGCCGGTCATACGCAGACGTCGCATGTGCTGGCGCTCATGTTCGAACTGGCGGAAGGACAGACGAAGCGCCGCCTGGCGGATACGCTGGCCGGGTACGTGCGCGAGCGAAAGATGCACCTGACGACCGGCTTCGTCGGAACGCCGTATCTGTGCCGGGTGCTGTCGGAGAACGGTCATCACGACGTCGCCGTGCAGCTTGCACTGCAGGAAGAGTATCCGTCGTGGCTGTACTCGGTGCATCAGGGCGCGACGACGATCTGGGAACATTGGGACGGCATCAAGCCGGACGGTTCGTTCTGGAGCGACGACATGAATTCGTACAACCATTACGCATACGGCGCGATCGGCGATTGGCTGTACCGCACGGTAGCGGGGCTGGATACGGACGAGTCCGCTCCCGGCTACAAGCGGATCAAGCTGTCCCCGAACCCGGAGTCCGGCTTGACGCACGCCCGCGTGCGGTACGAGTGTCTGTATGGCACAATCGTCAGCGGTTGGGCCAAGCTTGAAGACGGCAGCGTCGCGTACGAGTTCGAGCTGCCGCCGAACACGACGGCCGAAGTCCGGCTGCCGCGCTCGGCCGATCAGGCGGTGCGGATCGACGAACGCGAGGCCGCCGAAGCGCCGGGAACGGCAGCATTCCGCACGGAAGACGGCAGCGTCGTGCTGGAACTCGGCTCGGGCCGGTATACGGTGCGAGTCGGCGGTTGAAGAGAGCATACGAAGAGAGCATACGAAGAGAGCATACGAAGAGAGCATACGAAGAGAGCATACGAAGAGAGCATACGAAGAGAGAAGACGGCTTGCCGCGGACAGCGGGGGCCGTCTTCTTTTTGGGTAAAAAAGGATGGGGGACCGGGGCAGCGAATAATTAAAAAAGGAGTGAAAGGGGAGGATCGACATGAATCAATCGATCGTACATATCGCGCTCGTCGTGAACGATTATGACGAGGCTATCCCGCTCGCCGATCGAGTCGTCGCAGTTTTTTCCAAAAAAGAATCACTAAAATAAAAATCATATTCAAAGGAGCGATAATCGATGTCTAATTCTTTGCCCAACCCTTCCGCCCACAGCCTGGAAAGCCAACTCGCGAAGCTGCGCGAACTGGGGATTCACGGGGCCGATTCCGACGCGGATATGATCCTACGGTTAACGAAATATGTCGGAGCCGCCTACTATGAACAGCAGCCCTATCTCCGCCTGCTGGCGGAACTCGGACATGAATTGTCGCCGAACGTCTGGACGTTCGATGTCGAGTGCGTGGAGAGCGCCGACGTGTATGAGAATGCGATTTCGAAGATGATCGCTTTGGCGGAAGGGCGGATCGAAATCGGGAGTCTGCAGGGCAAGTTCGATCCCGCCGAAGATTGGACGCGGATTGATCTGGTCCATGCGGGCCAGTCGCATGAACTCAACGCCGCCAACAACGGGGATTGGTTCGACATGGACGTGCTGGGCCGGGTAGAACGGATCGTGCGTATGGAAGACTGGGAATTTCTGCACCGCTGGGAAGACCAGACGGTGACGCTGGTGTTTATCGACCGCGCAGCGAGCAAAGAGCTGATCCGGCTCACGGACAAGCAGTTTGGGCCTTTGATCTGAACACCTTCACGCCTATCGCCGCCTGCGCAAACAAGCAGCAGAAGGCACAAAATAGAAAAGTGGATAAATTTTGCATCCTTTTGCTTGGCAGCTGCGTAGAGTTCCCTTGTACGTTCGAGAAACGAAAACGAGAACAGATACAGGGGGATTCAGGATGAAAAAAAGATTATGGACAGGGTTGGCGGTCTGTTCGTTGGCGATCATGACGGCATGCGGGAACGATGCGAAAGAGACGGCCGCCGCCGCTCCTGCGCAGGCAGCGGCGGAGCAGCCGGCCGAGCGGGCGGTGGAGGCCGAAGCTTCCCAAGCGGAAGCCGCGGTCGAAGTCGAGCACGAAGCGGCAGCGGAGACGGAAGCAGCGGTCGAGACCGCCGCCGAACGATCCGGGCCAAGCGATACGCGTTCGGAATCGCTCGTCCTTACCGAGGGGGATATCCAGCTTGTGGAGGAGTATTTCGAGCAGATCGAACCTGCGCTAAACGTCGCGCAGTCTACGATGAGCAATCTCTACGGATCGCTTGAGGCATGGAATAACTACGAAATGGAAGATGCAGAGCTGCGCGAATCTCTGATGGCATCAAACGCCGCTTTTACGCTGCTGGAATACGACTTCTCCCGAATACAGGTGCCTGGTTTGGAATCTGCGGCGGTATACGAGGTGCTCTCCGAGATACAGAATATATTTTTGGGTATGGGCATAAACGGAGGGCGAGGCGTCGACTTGTTCATAGAGGGGCTCGACACGCAAAACGAAGCGAAGCTGGATGAAGCTAACGAGGCGTTTGCGCCTTTTGAACAATATGAAAAGCGGATGGCAGAGATCTCTAAGGAAGTACAAATGATGCTTGATACCGAGTAACAGACAAGCAAAAGGCGGAAAGCACCTTGAAGGGCTTTCCGCCTTTTCGTCTTTTCACCGATCGTGACTGTTCCAATCGTTACCGTTCCACCGTCCAGCCGGCTTGAATCTGCTGCGCCATCTCTTCGGCGATCTGCTCGGGCGTCCGCGCATCGACGTCGATCGTATGATGGTTGTCGGCGTACACGAGCTTGCGGCTGGCGAACATCTCTTCCACTTCGGCCAGCGATTTGCTTTGCAGAATCGGGCGGGTATCGATCAGCGCTTCAAAGCGCCCCAACCACGCCTCCCAGCTCAAATCGAGGTGGTACACGATGCCGCTCGACAGACACGATTCCCGGATCTCCTCCTGCATAAAAGAACCTCCGCCGAGCGACACGACTTTCTCGCGCTCGCTGCGGCACAGCGTCGTCAGGTACTCTTTTTCCATCTGCCGAAAAGCGGGTTCGCCCATCGTCCTGAAAATTTCCGTGACCGGCATACCGTGCAGCGCTTCGATCTCGTGGTCGGCGTCGAGAAACTCCCGTCCGAGCTTCTGCGCGAGCAGTTGGCCGATCGTCGTTTTGCCCGCGCCCATGAAGCCGATCAGAATGATATTTTTTTGGCGAAAAGGAATCCCGGAGGAAAAGGGTGGATTGGATAGGATCATGACTTTGCTCCTTTGCGGCTTTAAACCATTGAATTGTAAGTCGACAGCAGCGCCGCGTAAAATGAATACGTTCATTATAAAAGGTGCGGTTGACGGGAGCAAGGTCAAACGTGTAGGGAAGAAGGTGCAGCGATGCCCTTGTTGTTCGTGCGCCACGGTCAGGCCGAGCACAATCTCGATACGCCGGACCGGCTGGAGCGGCTTCATCCCAGGTTGACGGATCTGGGCAGGCAGCAGGTCGCCGAACTGAACAGCCGGATTCGGATCGACGACGGCGATCTGCTGCTGGTCAGTCCGACCGTTCGGACGTTGGAGACGCTGGCGCTGTTAACGGAAGGGTGCAATGCCCGGCCGGCTTGGGTCAGTCCGCGGGTCGGCCCGCGCATGTTTCCGCAAAATCCGGCGTGGACGACGCTGCCCTGCGACGTTCCGCTGACGCGGGAAGACGTGCAGGCTTACGGCGCCGGGCTGAAGCTGCGGCAGCCGGATACGGCAGCGCTGTGGAGAAGCGGAATCAACGCCATGCCCGAAGCCGAATTTGCCCCGCTTGCGCGGGAGCTGATCGACTGGATCGCCGGCCAACGCCGCCGAAGAACGATCATCGTCAGCCACGACGGAACGATCAACGCCTATCGGCAGCTGTTGGGCGAACCGGACGTGAGCCGGCACGATTTTCTCGGCGAAGCAGGCTGTTATACGTTGGATATATGAAAAAGAGGGGGATTGGAATGTCAAACCAAATCAAAGAACGTCTGCGTGAGCTGGGCATCGAGCTGCCCGAAGCGAGCGCTCCGGCTGCGGCTTACGCGAACGCGGTTATCGTAAACGGTCTGATGTTTGTCGCGGGTAAAGGGCCTTCGGGCGAACCTCGTGGTAAGCTGGGACAGAACTATACGACAGAGGAAGGCTTCGAATTCGCCCGGCAGGCTGGAATAGGGATTTTGGCCGTACTCCAAAGCGAGTTGGGATCGCTGGACCGCGTTAAACGCGTCGTCAAGCTTCAGGGGTTCGTCAATGCGACCGCAGAATTCGAACAACATCATAAAGTACTGGACGGCTGCTCCAAGTTAATGATTGACGTTTTTGGTGAACGCGGCTCGCATGCAAGATCGGTCTTTGGTGCCGTTTCTGTCCGCGACGATCTGCCGATTATCGTGGATTCGATTTTTGAAGTAGAAGAGGATGTGAACGCATGACCAGACAAACATACTCGACCGGTTCCCCGTGGGAACCGATCGTCGGTTACAGCCGCGCGGTCCGCGTCGGCAACGTCGTGGAAGTCGCGGGCACAACGGCGATGAAGGACGGAGAGGTCGTCGGAGTCGGCGATCCGTACCGGCAGACGGCGGAGATTCTGGGCACGATCCGGGAAGCGCTGGAGCACGTTGGAGCGAAAATGGAGCATGTCGTCCGCACGCGCATGTTCGTGACCGATATTTCGCAGTGGGAAGAGATCGGACGCGCCCACGGCGAAGCTTTCCGCGACATTCGTCCCGTGGCGACGATGGTTGAAGTAAAGGCGCTGATCGATCCGGCGCTGCTTGTAGAGATCGAGGTGCAGGCGATTGTACCGGAGGAGTAGAGCCGGAATTGGCGAAGGGGCAGGCGGAATTGCTGGATAAGCGGCCGGTTGTTCCGGGCGATGGGGAAGGCTCGAAGAGTGGGAAGAGTGGGAAGAGTGGGAAGAGTGGGAAGAGTTGAAGGGTTGAAGGGTTGAAGGTTTGAAAAGATTGAAGAGTGAAGGTTGAAGAGTGCAGGTCTAGGGCGATCGGAGTGTCGGAAACCTGCGCAGTCGCGGAAATGTTGACTTTTAATGCACATTTTCGGCTTATCGAGCGGGTTTTGGAGCGAATGTTGACTTGATGTGCACATTTTAGTCGATTTGGTCGGATTAGGCGTCGAAATCGGCTAAAATGTTGCCTTTTAGGCAGCATTATTGCTCCGGCGGCCGATAATCGCGTGAAATGTTGACTTTATGTGCACATTTTAGTCGACTTAGTCGGATTAGGCGTCGAAATCGGCTAAAATGTTGCCTTTTAGTCAGCATTGTTGCTCCGGCGGCTGCTAATCGCGTGAAATGTTGACCTTATGTGCACATTTTAGTCGACTTGGTCGGATTAGGCGTCGAAATCGGCTGAAATGTTGCCTTTTAGTCAGCATTATTGCTCCGGCGGCTGATAATCGCGTGAAATGTTGACTTGATGTGCACATTTTCGAAGCCGGGCTTGCTTTGCCACGTTCGGCCTGTCTCTGACCACGTTTGGCTTCGCCTCGCAGCGTTCAGTCTCGCCTGGCTCGCTCCAAAATCGCCAAAAGCCTCAAAAGCCCACACCCCAAAAGCCGCCAACCCATACCCAAACGGCGCACATCCACCCAAAAAACACCACAAAAAAGAAGCCGAGCCAACCGCTCGGCTTCTTTCGGCTTCTTTTCATATATCCTGCTATAAACGATCCGGTATCCGGCCGCTTACTTGCTTTTCGCCGCATCTTCCGCCACTTCGCCGGAGACCTGCGTAAAGCGGCCCAGCAGGGCGCGGATATCGGCGGAAGATTTGAGGCGGTATCGGGCCGCCGTCACTTCTTTGCCGATCTTGACGGAGTACGCGTGCTCCGGCAGCGCCGCGAACATGTCTTCGTCGGTCCGGTCGTCGCCGGCGCCGAACACGAAGTCGAAGTTGCCCTGCCTCAGCATGAGATGCGCGCCGTGGCCTTTGTTGACCCGCGTATCTTTGACTTCGATAACTTTGTTGCCGTCCAGAACGCCGACGGTCATCGACTGGGTGATGGACATGAGCGCTTCCTTCAGCTCGTTGCGCTTCACGGCCGCGATGTCCGGTTCGGACTGGCGGTAATGCCAGGCGATCGAATAGTCTTTCTCTTCGATCAGCGAGCCCGGCGTCCGGTCGGTGTACGTCTCCATGATCGGACGGATCGCTTCTTTCCATTCGTTGTCGATGTTCAGCGTCATCGTCCATTCGCCGCCCGCCGGGCGGAACCACAGACCGTGCGCCGCGACGATGCTGAGGTTCAGATCGCCCAGCCATTTCTCGGCTGTGAAGCGGTCGCGTCCGGTGATGATGACGACCGTGTTCTTCGGATCTTCGGTCAGCGTCGTCAGCAGCTGCTTCAGTTCGCGGTCCGGCCGCGCCTGATCCGGCGTCGGCTTGAAGCCGACGAGCGTGCCGTCGTAGTCGAGGAACAGCACCCGCTTGTTCGCGGTCCGGTACGCCAGATCGAGTTCCGACGAAGCGGAAGTCAGGCGATCGAGCGGTTCGGTATGGATCTTCTCTTCCGGCGAACCCTGCAGCGTGTTCAGGAATTCTTCCGCCCAGAACTTGACGTTGTAGCGGGAGATCCGGCGGTGCATGTTTTTGTTGCGGTCCATCTTGTCGTCTTCCGGCATTTCGAGCGCCATCTTGATGCCGGCCGCGATCGCTTCGTGATCGTTCGTGTTGACGATGATCGCTTCGCCGAGTTCGCTGGCGGCGCCGGCCGTCTCGCTCATGACGAGCATGCCTTTGTAATCGGTGCGCGAAGCGACGTATTCTTTGGCGACCAGGTTCATGCCGTCGCGCAGCGGAGTGACGAGCAGCACGTCGCTGTGGCGGTAGAAAGCGATCAGGTCGTCCTGGGACACGGTGCGGAAGAAGAACCAGACCGGCATCCAGTTGAACGTGCCGTATTCGCCGTTCACTTCGCTGACGAGCTCTTCGATCTCCCGCTTGAGGTTATCGTATTTCTCGATGCCGACGCGGGACGGCGCGATGATCAGGTTCAGGCGTACCTTTTCCCGGTATTCCGGGTAGTTGGACAGAAACTGCTTGAACGCTTTGATCCGGTCGGGAATGCCTTTCGTATAGTCCAGACGGTCGACCGAGATGATGTTGCGGACGTTCTGCGTGCTTTTGACGAAATCCATCGTTTCCTGCGACGCGTTTTCTTTGGTCGGCGTTTTGGCGAAATAGTCGTAATCGATGCCCATCGGGAACGCGTCTACCTGTACGACATGCGACTCCAGCTGCATTTTGTACAGGCTGTGTTCGTGTCCGAGCAGACGGCGCACGCTGCTCAGGAAGTGGCGCACGTAATCGTACGTATGGAAACCGATCAGGTTCGCGCCCATCAATCCTTGCAGAATCTCGTCGCGCCAGATCATCTGACGATAGATTTCGTACGAAGGGAACGGAATATGGAGGAAGAATCCGATCTTCACGTCCGGATGCTTTTCCCGGATCATCTGCGGCAGCAGCATGAGCTGGTAATCGTGGATCCAGATCGTGTCGCCTTCCTCGATCAGCGGATCAACCGAATCGAAAAACTTGCGGTTTACGCGCTGGTACGCTTCCCACGTCTCTTTTTTATACTCGACCGCGCTCGTGAAATAATGGAACAGAGGCCAGATCGTCTCGTTGCAGAAGCCGTGGTAATATTGTTCGATGTCGTCGGAAGTCAAAGGGACCGACAGGCATTTGTAGTCGTTTCTGAGGGTGTCGGCAACGGAGGAACTCTCTTCTTCGCTGAGATCGTCCTGCGCGACGCCCGGCCAGCCGGCCCAGACCGTGCTGCCCTGTTCATGGTAGTTTTTGAGTCCGGTAGCCAGACCGCCTATGCTTTCCTTGTACTCCAGGCCGGATTCGTGTTTGCTGACGGTGACGGGAAGACGGTTGGATACGAAAATCGTTTTACTCATAGGTTGGACCAGCTCTCCTTCTTATTTGAAAATGGATGAAAAACGCGCATTATCCGTAACAATTCTTTTGCTCATTACCCGAAACGGGGCGTTCAGACTCAAATCCGGGACGAAACGAAAACGTACGGCAGGTAAAACGGGGTTTTTGTAACTTTTTGGCGGCAGGCTCCGTTTAAGGGGAGAATGACCGGAAAATCGGGAGGAGAGAAGAACCTGAGATGCGAAGATCCGTCATGATGTCGGTTGTCCTGCTGCTGATTCTGGTGTCTGTAAACCTGTATGTGCCGTCCGGAAAAGCGCTGGCTTGCAGCTGCTCCATTCCGGCAGCGGCGGACCTGGCGACAGAGCAAGCCGCGGCCGTTCTGACCGGAACGGTGCTTGGGATCGAAAAGTTCAAAGACGGCCGGAACGAAGCCTATGACCGCAGGAAGTCCTAACGCAAGCGAATGAAGAAACGGGTAACAATAGAGGATGGATCGGAGTACTGACCGGGATTGTACTGCTTGCGGCTGCTTTCGGAGTGTGGCAATGGCGGAAGCGGGGCAAAAGAGCCCGGGAATGAACACGAAAAGAATGAACGCGAAAAGAATGAACACGAAAAGCAGCCTGCGGTTCGATCGCTTGAGATCGTGGTCGCCCGGCAGAAAAAGCGGCATCGGGAAGGAGCTTACAAGGATGCACAACCAAATGGACCCTCACAAGAAACAGGCAGCGCCGCGGGAACGCCCGACTGTCGATCAGGGCGGCAGCCGCGAGCCGTCGTACCGGATACGCCCCGCGACAGCAGAAGATCTTCCTTTTCTATGGGACATGCTGTTCGAGTCGTTGTATGTACAAGAAGGCGCGGAGCCGTTCGACCGTTCGATTCTCGAACAGCCGTCCATGCGCAAATACGCGGAAGACTGGGGCCGGGCCGGCGATTTCGGCGTGATTGCCGAAGCGCCGGACGGGACGCCGCTCGGTTCGGCGACAGCCCGTTATTTCGGCGCGGACAACCGGGGCTACGGTTATGTCGCGCCGGACGTACCGGAGCTCGGGATGGCGCTGCTGCCGGGCAGTCGGGGCCAAGGCATCGGGACGGCGCTGCTGGAGCGTCTGCTGGACGGACTGCGGGAGCGGGGCGCGCGGCGGGCATCGCTGAGCGTCGATCCGGGCAACGAATCCGCGATGAAGCTGTACCGCCGCTTCGGCTTCGAAGAAGTCGGCCGGGAAGGGACGTCGATCACGCTGATGGCGAGCTTGGGAAAAGAAGGCGCAGACCCGACTCCGTCCGAAGCTTTATCTTCGGCGGGCGAGGCAGGTACGGCAAATGCGGCAGAGAGGTACGCGGCGCCTGGCGAAGCGGAGCTTGAACGCGACCCGCTGATCGTCAGCCTGCGCCCCGAGCCTTACGCCCGGATGCTCGCGGGCACGAAGAAGCATGAATTTCGGCGGCGCTTCGCAGGCCGGCCGGCCGGCGCGTACCTGTACGTATCCGCGCCGGTCGGAGCGATCGCCGCCTACGCGCAATTCGGCCGCCCGATTGCGGGCACGCCGGAAGAGCTGGCCGCGCTCGCGGAGCGCGACGAGCCAGGCTCGTACGCGCAGACGCTGGCGTATTTCGACGGCACGAAGCGCGGCTTCGCCGTGCCGATTCTGGCGGTGCGGCCGATCGCTCCGCTGCCGCTGGCCGACATGCGCGGGACGTTCGGCTTCCCGCCGCCGCGTTCGTATCGGCGCCTAGACGCGGCGTCCGCGCTGGGCCGCGAACTGGCCGAAAGGCTGGCCGCCGCCGGCGAAGGACCGGAACCCGGGTAAGCGAAGCGCAGAGCAGAATGAGCAGCCTAAGAAACGACAGCATAAGCCGCACAAGCAGCGACAGCACAAGAGAAGAGGCCTTGCGAACATGGACGATTTCACGAAGCGACGGATCGAGAAAATCATGCGGCATTATATGGAGAGCGCCGCCGAGGAGCAGCTGCGCAACCGGCGCAGCATCGGCTATTCGCTGGAAGGCGACGAAGTGATGCTGATCGAGCAGCGTCCGTCCAAAGACGGCGCCGGCTGGATCGAGCTGCCGGTCGCTCAGTTCCGGCTCGACGCCGGCGGATGGAACGTCTACGGCATGGACAGCGGCGGCCGCTGGCGCCCGGTGCCGGAGATTCCGCCAAGCGACGATTTCCAGGCGTAGCTGAACCGCGTGGCCGCCAACGACCTGGGCATTTTTTAACGAAAAAGGAGGCTTAATTAGGATGAAATACGCCGAACAATTCCGCACGCTGCAAGAGACGCTCGTACCGGATAGCGGCCAGGCGCCGACCGTGCAGGGCGAACTGATCCGCTCGGTCGCCCGCCTGCACGAAGAAGCCGAACAAAACGGCAACGCGAACTGGGACGAAGGGTACGAGCTGTTCGCCGATTTTATCGAGAAGACGTTCCACGCGCAGCGCATGGCCGATCCCGTGTTCAGGGAGCGGGTCGAGACGATCATCAATCGTATCCGGCAGCCGAAGATCGCGTATCTGGATTATGAATCGTTCCACGAATTGAGCGATCACGCGGTGCAATGGTGCCGGCTCCATCCCGAGCCGATTCCGAATCCGCACGATCCGAGGCAGTACCGCTGAACCGGCGCTGCTGACCGGGTACCGCCGATCGCGGCCGAAGGCGAGGAAATGCTCGGGAACGCTCCGAAAACGCGCCTCGGCGCGAAGCAGGCAGGCCGGACAAGCGTCCGGTTTTTTTTATATCCAGAACGAAAATAACGCTTTCAAAAAAAGAGTTGAAACGTTTCCAATTTGGTGCTATCATACGCCTAAAGAGAGAAAAAGTAGGTGGAGAAACAAATGTCGAGTGTCAAGGATGTCGCTCAGTTGGCCGGCGTCGCGGTCGGAACCGTTTCGCGCGTCATCAACAACTCGGGTGCCGTCAAGCCCGAGACGAGAAGAAAAGTCGAAGAAGCGATTCGTACGCTGCAGTACGTGCCGAACGAAGTCGCGCGCAATTTCAAAATGCAAAAATCGAAGACGGTCGCGCTGCTGCTTCCGAGTATCTGGCATCCGTTCTTCTCGGAACTCGCTTATTACATCGAGGACGAACTGGATCTGGCGGGCTTCAAGCTTATGCTGTGCAACAGCGGCGGACGCCCGGAGAAAGAACTGTATTACCTGGAGATGCTTCAGCAGAACAAGGTGGCCGGCATCGTGGGCATCACGTACAACGACGTCGAACATATGGTACGCACCGATATTCCGATCGTCAGTATCGACCGGCATTTCGACAAGACCATCACCTGCGTCACGTCCGACAATTACGAAGGCGGCCGGTTGGCGCTGCGGGAACTGGTCAAGGCCGGTTCGACCAAGCCCGCTTTTATGGGTTCGCGCACCGAGCTGTTCAGCGAGACGATGAACCGCCGCGACGGCTTCGCGGACGAAGCCGAGGCGCTTGGCGTTGAATACGTCATTTACGAGAAGCCTGATCCGGTCGTCGACGAAGACGCGTATTACGAAGAGTTCCTCGAACGTCACCGCGATATCGACGGCGTGTTCGCGATTACGGACATGTTCGCCGCCAAATATATCGAACGCGCCAAAAAGTTGGGTATCCGGGTGCCCGAAGACGTGCGCGTAATCGGATACGACGGCATTCAGGACCACGCCTATTTCCATCCCGTGCTGTCGACCATTCGCCAGCCCGTCGAAGAGATGGCCCGCATGACGATCCAACTGCTGTTCAAGAAAATCGAAGGCACCGAAATCGAACAGGAAACGTATCGCCTGCCCGTTACGTTCAGACCCGGAGAAACGACGTAACGGAAGGCCTGTTTTTTAGCCAGTTTTGGAAACGTTTCAAATTTAAATTGGAAACGTTTCAATTCTACATAAACGTTGGGTGAACAGAAAGGGAGAATGAGGATGATATCAAGACAAAGCTTGACCGGACGCTCGGAAGTCAAAGCGAAACGAAACGTCTGGAGCCGGATCAAAAGGGATTACCAACTGTATCTGTTCTTGCTTCCAATCGTGGCGATCTATCTGGTGTTCCGGTACTACCCGATGTATGGCGTGCAGATCGCGTTCAAGGATTTCTCGCCCAGCCAGGGCATCTGGGGCAGCGAATGGGTCGGATTCAAGCATTTTGCCGACTTTTTCGGCGCGTACAACTTCTGGCAGATCATGGAGAACACGCTGCTGCTGAGCTTTCTCTCGCTGCTGTTCAGTTTTCCGGCTCCGATCCTTATCGCCCTGCTGCTGAACCAGATGATGGCGAAGAAGTACAAGAGCTTCGTCCAGACCGTCATCTACGCGCCGCACTTTATTTCCACCGTCGTGCTGGTCGGCATGCTGGGCGTGTTCCTGTCTCCCAATAGGGGCATCGTCAACCATGTCATTACGTGGTTCGGCGGCCAGCCGATCCTGTTCATGGCCGACGCCGGCTGGTTCCGCCCGCTGTACATTCTGTCCGGCATCTGGCAGGAGACGGGGTTTGCCACCATCATCTACCTGGCCTCGCTTGCCGGCGTCAATCCCGAACTTCACGAAGCGGCGATCATGGACGGAGCAAGCAAATGGAAAAGAGTGCTGAACGTCGATATCCCGAGCATCCTGCCGACGATCGTCATTCTGCTCATTCTGGCGCTCGGCAACGTGATGAGCATCGGGTTCGAGAAAGCGTTCCTTATGCAGAGCGATCTCAACTACTCCGCTTCGAACATCATTCCGACTTACGTGTACGAGACGGGCATTCAGAAAGCGCAGTACAGTTTCTCGACCGCCGTGGGCCTGTTCAACTCGGCAATCAACATTATCCTCATCTTCGCCGTTAACCGCATTGCCAAAAAATTGACGGAAACCAGTCTTTGGTAGGAGGAAGCCCCATGAACTTATTGACGAAAAGAAAAACGAAAGGCGATTTCTGGTTCGACGTCGTCAACTACTCGCTGCTGACGATCGTCATGCTGCTCGTGCTGTTCCCGCTGTACTTCGTCCTGATCGCGTCGTTCAGCGACCCGAACCTGATCTACTCCGGCGAAGTATGGCTGTTCCCGAAAGGATTCACGCTAGAAGGCTACGAGCGTATCTTCCAGGACGCGGCGATCTGGACGGGCTACGCCAATTCGCTGCTCTACGCTTCGGTCGGGACGTTTATCGGCGTGGCGGTGACGCTGTGCGCGGCTTATCCGCTTGCGCGCAAAGACCTCTACGGCAAAACGGCGATCATGTGGTTCCTGCTCGTGACGATGTTCTTCAGCGGCGGACTCATTCCGACGTATCTGCTGATCAAGGACCTGAACATGCTCGACAGCCTGTGGGCGCTCGTGCTGCCGGGAGCCGGGGCGGTCTTCAACGTCATCATCGTCCGCACTTTCTTCCAGTCTTCGATCCCGGACGAGATGTGGGAAGCCGCCTCGATCGACGGCTGCTCCAACGCCCGCTTTTTCTGGAGTATGGTGCTGCCGCTGTCCAAGTCTATCGTCGCGGTCATGGTGCTGTATCACGTCGTCGGGTTCTGGAACGGATTTTTCGACGCCATGATCTATTTGAGCGACGAGCAGAAATATCCGCTGCAGCTCGTGCTGCGCAACATCCTCGTCCAGAACCAGGTGAATTCCAGCATGATGATCGACGTGGAATCGTACGCGGCCAAGCTGCGGGTGACCGAGCTGATCAAGTACGGCGTCATCATCGTGGCCAGCCTGCCGCTGCTCGCCCTGTATCCGTTCCTGCAAAAATATTTCGTCAAAGGCGTCATGATCGGCTCGATCAAAGGCTGATCGCGGATTCGATTTCGCTCGGGGAGGGATGCCGGAAGCAGCACGAACCCGCGGTCTGCGGGCAGCGACACCCATTCATTCAACGAACCTAAGGGGGTTACGAAAGATGTCCAGAAAATTGTGGAAAAAACCGGCTTGGAAAAGTGCGAGCGTGCTGATGCTGACGAGCGTGATGGTGCTGGGCGGATGCGGCGGCGGCGCTCAGGAAGACCATGTGGGCAAAGCCGACCAGGACGACAACTTCAACGCGACCGGGCTGCCGATCGTCGACGACACGATCACGCTGAAGATGGTGTCGCAGAAGTCGGCGCTGGCGCCGGATTACGGCGAAATGGAAATTTTCAAAAAATTGCAGGACAGCACCCATGTTCAGGTCGAGTGGAACAACATCCCGGACACCGATTTTGCGGAAAAGAAAAACTTGCTGTTCGCCAGCGGAGACATTCCCGATGCGTTCTACAGCGCCGGCCTGTCCGACTACGAACTCGTGAATTACGGCAAAGACGGCACGCTGCTTCCGCTGGAAGACTTGATCGAGCAGTATGCGCCGAACCTCAAAGCTTTATTGGAAAAGCGTCCGGATATCCGCGCGAACATCACGGCGCCCGACGGGCATATTTACGGCCTGCCTTCCTGGGAAGAGAACGATCTCGGCTCCAATCCGTTTTTCCACGCGATCAACAAGACCTGGCTCGACAAGCTCGGCCTCAAGGTGCCGCAGACGCTCGACGAATATACGCAGGCGCTGCAGGCGTTCAAGACGCAGGACCCGAACGGCAACGGCAAAGCGGACGAACTTCCGCTCAGCTTCATGCATATGCAGTGGTGCATGGATATCGGCGGCCTCTTCGGCGCTTTCGGCATGCCGGATAACATGGAGCACCGGATCGTACGCGACGGCAAAGTCATCTTCACCGCCAATCAGCCGGAATACAAGGAAGCGCTTAAGTACGTGCACGACAACTGGTACGCCAAAGGGCTGATCGATCCCGAATCGTTCACCCAGGATGCCGCCCAGTATTTGGCCAAAGGCAAATCGCCGGACGAGACGCTCGGTTCCTTCGTCTGGTGGGAAGTCGCGGAGATGACCGGGGCGGAGCGCGCCGACGATTACGTGCTGCTGCCACCGCTGACCGGACCGGACGGCGATCGCACGATCGGCCGGGGCAACGGCGGCGGGCCGGCACGGGGCGCGTTCTCGATCACGAAAGAGAATCAGTATCCGGAAGCGACGATGCGCTGGATCGACGAGCAGTACGAGCCTTACATGGCTGCGCAGGTCCATTGGGGGCCGCTTGGCGTCGTGTTCGAGAAAGATGCCGCAGGCAAGCTCGTGAATCTGCCGCTTCCGGAAGGCACGAATGCCGGCGAATTCCGTCAGACCGTGGCCGTAGGGGCAGGCGCGCCGGGCGTCATCACGAAGGAAGACCTCGGCGTGGTCGTCGATCTCGAACCGCGGGCGCAGCAGCGTATGGACGATCTGGAGAAATACTACATGCCTTATATGGAAAAAGAAAATTATCCGAGCCTCTTCTTCGAACCGGACGAGTTGGACACGATCAACCGTATTGAGCCCGAGCTGCTGAAATACGTCAACACGCAGCGCGGCAAGTTTATCGTCGACGGCGGCGCGGACGAGGAATGGGACGCTTATGTGCAGACGCTGGAGAAAATGGGACTGAACGAATTGATGGAAATTTACCAAACGGGCCTCGACCGCTATAACGCTTCCCTGAAGCAGTAAAGCGGAGACAGGCAGGAAGCCATATCCAAAATAGAGACAGGTGGGAGAAACCATGCTTGATTTTACCGCAATCGGAGAAGTACTGATCGATTTTGCGCCGTCCGGGGAACCGGACGGCAAACTCCCGACGTTTACGGGCAATCCGGGAGGCGCCCCGGCGAACGCGGCCGCGGCGCTGGCCCGGCTGGGACATCCTTCGGCGCTGATCGCCTGCGTGGGCAACGACGCGTTCGGCGCCCTGCTGCGCGACACTTTGCGCGAATGCGGCATCGACGTCTCCGACGTCCGCGTGACGGACGAAGCGAATACGACGTTGGCGTTCGTGCATCTGGACGAAGACGGCGACCGTTCGTTCAGCTTCTACCGCAAGCCCGGCGCGGACATGATGCTGACCGAAGATGATCTGCCGGCGGATCTGATCGAACGCAGCCGCATCCTGCATTTCGGCTCCGTGACGCTGACGCACGAACCGGCCCGCAGCGCGACGAAAGCGGCGGTCGAACGCGCGCGCGCCGCGGGAGCGACGATCACATTCGATCCGAACGTGCGGCTTGATCTGTGGACGGACGAAGCGGCGGCGCGGGAGCAGATCCGGTGGGGACTGGAGCGGGCCGACATCGTCAAAGTGTCGGAAGAAGAAGTGCTGTTCCTGACCGGCATCGCCGGCGTCGAACGCGGAGCGGCGAAGCTGCGGGAACAATTCGCCGGACGGCTGCTCGTCGTCACGCTCGGAGAACGCGGCTGTTATTACGAAGCCGGCGGCAGTTCCGGGTACGTGCGCGGCTACGAAGTGGACGTCGTCAATACGACCGGGGCGGGCGACGCGTTCTTCGGCTGCCTGCTGCATGCCCTGCTGGAATACGGCCTCGATTCGCTGCCGGCAGAGACCGAACTGCGCCGGGCGCTTGCGTTCGCCAACGCCGGCGGCGCGCTGGTCACGACCCGGCCCGGCGCGCTGCGGGCGATGCCTGCCGCCGAAGAAGCGGCGGAGCTGATGGAGCGCGCCGCGCCGCATGATTATACGGAAAATTTCCGTCCGCAGTTCCATTTCACGCCCGAGTGGCATTGGATGAACGATCCGAACGGGCTCGTCTTCTATGAAGGCGAATACCATCTGTTCTACCAGCATCATCCGCATTCGAGCGTCTGGGGACCGATGCATTGGGGACATGCGATCAGCCGCGACCTGATCCGCTGGGAGCATCGCCCTATCGCTCTGCTGCCCGACGAGCACGGCTTCATCTTCTCCGGCTGCTGCGTCGTCGACCCTAACGACAGCAGCGGATGGTTCGGCGGCGGTTCCGGGCTGGTCGCTCTGTTTACCCATGCGTCCGACGATCCGGGCAGCGGACGTCCGGTGCAGCGCCAGAGCCTGGCCTACAGCCGCGACAAAGGCCGGACGTGGGAGAAATACGCCGGAAATCCGGTGCTGGAAGAAGCAGACTGCCCCGACTTCCGCGATCCGAAAGTGTTCTGGCACGCCGATACGGGCCGCTGGATCATGCTGCTGGCCGCCGGCGACCATATTCGCTTCTATCGGTCCGCCGATCTGAAGAGTTGGGAATTCGCCAGCGAATTCGGCCGCAGCGAAGGGTCCCATGACGGCGTCTGGGAATGTCCCGACCTGTTCGAACTTCCGGTCGAAGGCGGAGGCGGAAGCCGCTGGGTGATGATCGTCAGCATCGGCGACAACCCGGCCTGCCCGGAAGGCTCGCGCACGCAGTATTTCACCGGCCGCTTCGACGGTCTGTCGTTCGTCAACGACGCGCCGGCCGGGCGCGTGCTCTGGCTCGATCACGGCCGGGACAATTATGCGGGCGTCACATGGTCGGACGTCTCCGCGGAAGACGGGCGCCGCTTGTTCATCGGCTGGATGAGCAACTGGAAATACGCCAATATTACGCCGACCGAAGGCTGGCGCAGCGCAATGACGCTGCCGAGGACGCTGTCGCTGCGGGCCGGAGCGGAGCAGCCGGAGCTGGTGCAGCTTCCGGTGCGCGAAGTCGAGAGTCTGCGCGAAGCGACGGAGACGGCGTCCGGCGCGGTGCTTGCGCCGGGTTCGGCGCTGCGTATGGAAGCGGGAGCGGGGCTGATCGAGATCGAGGCGGAGATCGGGACCGGGTCCGCGGAAGAGATCTCGATCTCGTTCCGGTCCGGCGAATCGGGCGAGACGACGATCGGATACGAACCGCAGCGCGAATGGCTGTATATCGACCGGACGCATTCGGGCGTGACGGAGTTCCATGAAGCGTTCGCCTGCCGGCACGGCGTTCGGGCCCGGAGCGAAGACGGGCGGCTCAAGCTGCGGATCTGGCTCGACCGGAGTTCGGTCGAAGTGTTCGCGGACGGCGGAGCGGCCGTGCTGACCGACCAGATCTTCCCGTCGGCCCCGGTAGACGGGATCGAATTCCGGGCGCGGGGCGGGGAAGTCCGCTTCGAACGTCTGAACGTGCACCGGCTGGGATCGGCGTACGCCGAACCGGCGGCGCACACGATCGAAGAAGGGAGCTTGTCCCGATGAGCGATCTCCTACGCATCAATAACAGCGACAACAACGACAACGGCCTGCTGCTGCATTGGCCGTTCGACGAAGGCAGCGGACCGGTCGCGGTCGAACGCTTGTCCGGCCGAGCCGATTCCGTCGAACACGTGCTGCGGAATCCGCCGTTCGCCGAGGCGCGCGATCCGCAGTGGCGCACCGGGCCGGGCGGCGAAGCACGCGGCAGCCTGCTGTTTGACGGATACTCGACATTTATCGCGCATCCGATCGGGACGGACGAAGCGATCGAACGCGCAGACGGCCTGTCCGCGCTGAGCGTCGGCGCATGGATCGCTCCACGTTCGTACGAGCACGGCGACCCTCGGCATCCGGCCGCGATCGCGGCGCGCTGCGACCGGGACGCGGGACGCGGATTTCTGCTCGGAACGTCCAGTCACGGCTCCTGGACGTTCCAGTTCGGGCTGAGCGACGGCCGCTGGATCGAACTCTGGGCGCCGGACGAAGCCCGGCTGCCCAAAGGGCAATGGTCGCATGCCTACGGCGTGTTCGACGGGGAAGCGGGCACGGCGAAGCTGTACCTGAACGGCCGGGAAGCCGCTTCGCTTCCGGTGCCGCAGGGCTCGCGCCTGAGGCCGGCTTCCGGTACGGAGCTGTGGATCGGGCGCCATCCGCAGGGGGTGCGGTTTGCCCGGGCGTTCGAACGGCAGCGCTTCGCCGGCCTGCTCGGCGGACTGCGGATCTACGGCCGGGCGCTTGCCGAAGCGGAGATCGCCGAGGCTTACGCCGGCGTGCGCCGCGCCTGCGGCGGAAATCATCCGCCGCTTGGGAGCGGGCAGATCCGGCTGGACCGGTCGGCTCTGGCGTCGGATCGGCATCGCCCGCAGTATCACGCCCATCCGCCGGCGCACTGGATGAACGAGCCGCATGCGCCCGTATACTTCGAAGGCAAATACCATTTGTTTTACCAGCACAATCCGCAGGGTCCTTTTTTCCATCATCTGCATTGGGGACATTGGATCAGCGAAGATCTGGTGCATTGGCGGGACCTGCCGGTCGCGCTGGCGCCGGAAGACGACGGACTCGCTGCCGACGGCATCTGGTCGGGCAGCGCTTCGTACGACGCCGACGGCCTGCCCGTGCTGTTCTTCACGGCCGGCCATACCCAGGCTTCGCCGGATCAAAGCGTGGCGCTGGCGCGCAGCACGTATGCCGAAGACGGGGACGCCGAGCTGGTTCGCTGGACCAAACATCCGGAGCCGCTGATCGTGCAGCAGCCGGATCAGGGACGGTTCGGCGATTTCCGGGACCCGTTCGTATGGCGGGAAGGCGATCGCTGGTACGCGCTGGTCGGCTCTGGCACGGCGGAAGGCGGCGGGACCGCTTACGCCTACGTCTCGACGGACCTGCTGAACTGGACGTACAAAGGGCCGTTCTACATAGCGGACATGGAGCGCTCTCCTTATCTCGGCCCGATCTGGGAACTGCCGGTGCTGCTGCCGCTCGGCCGGGACGCGGGCGGCGCGGAGAAGCATCTGCTGCTGATTAGCCCGGTCGGCGCCGGAGCGGACGTCGAAGTGTTCTACTGGATCGGGACGCTGGACCGCGAATCGCTGTCGTTCGTGCCGGACGACGAAGAACCGCAGCTGATCGACGTCGGCGATTTCCATTTTACCGGGCCGAGCGGCATGGTCGATCCGAAGACCGGCCGCTTGATCGTCTTCACGATCGCGCAGGGCGATCGCACGCCGGAGATGGAATACGCGTCGGGCTGGGCGCATAACGCGGGGCTTCCGCTGCAGGTATGGCTGCGCGAAGACGGCAGGCTCGGCCTCGGGCCGATCGAAGAGCTGGAGAGTCTGCGCGGCGAGAAGCTGGCGGATCTCCGCGACGTCGGAGCGGACGAAGCGAACCGTCTGCTGTCCGGCATCGAAGGCGACATGCTGGAGATCAAGGTTGAACTGCGGGCGGACGGTGCGGACCGATGGGGGCTTGCGGTCAGACGTTCTCCGGGCGGCGAGGAAGAGACGACGCTGTTCTACGACAGCGCCGAATCGCGGCTTGGCGTCGACCGTTCGAAGACGACGCTCGACCCGCGCGAGCAGGGCGGCGGTGTGCAGAGCGGACGGCTGGATCTCGGCGGCGACACGCTCAAGCTGCATGTGTATCTGGACCGCTCGATGATCGAAGCGTACGCGAACGGATTGAAAAGCGTGACGACAAGGGCTTATCCGAGCCGAACCGATGCGCTTGGCGTGCAAGTATGGGGGAACGGCGGCGTGCAGGTGACGTCGCTGGAAATTTGGGAAATGCGGTCGATTTGGGAAGTCGGCTGAAGCGTACGCAGACAGAAGTTCGAGCTTAACGCGAAGGAGGTCCGATATGGCGCAGGAATTTTTCTACCGTCCCGAACAGGCATGGGTCGGCGATGTCATTCCTTATTACGAAGACGGGGAGTTTAAGTTGTTCTACCTGCACGGCTGGAGGGAGAATCACCGGGAAGGGCTGGACCACGGGTGGCATCTGCTCGGCACGACCGATTTCGTGCGGTACGACGAACGCGGAGCGTGCGGCATCGAAGGCGGGACCGGGCATGTGCTCAAGGTCGACGGGACCTACCATATGTTCTACTGCGTCTTCCCCGAAGGCAGGCAGTTGGTCTGCCATGCGGTCAGCACCGACCTGAAGCATTGGGAGAAGCTGCCCGAAGAGACGTTCGGGCCGGACGGAGAGATCTACGAAATGGCGGACTGGCGCGATCCGTTCGTGTTCTGGAACGAGGAAGAAGGCTGTTACTGGATGCTGGTCGCCGCGTTGGCCGCAGGGACGACAGCCCGCAAAGGCTGCGTCGGGCTGCTGACGTCCGCGGATCTCAAGCATTGGGAATATCAACCGCCGCTGTACGCGCCGAAGCTGCATGTCGGCGCGCACGAATGCCCGGAGTTGTTCCGGATCGGGGAATGGTGGTATCTGGTCTACTCTTCGTATACGGGCCGCTTCGGCACTTTTTACCGGATGAGCCGGTCGCCGCGAGGCCCCTGGCTCTCGCCGCGCGAAGAAGCGTTCGACGGCCGCGCTTATTACGCGGCCAAGTCGGCATCCGACGGAACGAAGCGGTATCTGTTCGGCTGGAATCCGACCAAGCGCGACGACCTGTTCGGCTGGAATCCTCCGCAGGCGGCGGGACAGGATTACGATACGTGGGATTGGGGCGGCAATCTGGTCGTGCACGAGATTTTCCAACGGCCCGACGGCACGCTCGGCACGCGGGTGCCCGAGTCGATCGACGCGGCGTTCTCCGTGCCCGTACCGGCTTCGTTCTCCGGCCTTGAGGGAGAGTGGACGGAGACCGGCGGAGGCGATGCCGGAGGTCCGACGCTGACGTGCGGCGAACCTTACGCGTTCGCCGCCTGCGCCACGCGCGGCGAGCTGCCCGGGGTCTGCCGGATATCGGCCGACCTGAGCTTCTCGCCCGGCACGCAGGGCGCCGGCTTCATGCTGCGGACGCAGGGCAGCCTGGATGCCGCTTATTACGTGACGCTTGAGCCGCAGCGCGGCCGCGTCACGTTCCGCGGGCCGATCATGCAGTCGGAAGAAGGCGGGAAGACGTTTCCTTACGAAGTCGAACTGGAGCGTCCGTTCGATTACGAGCCGGGCGAAGCCGTCGGGATTCGTATTCTGATCGACGGCACGATCTGCGAAATCTACGTCGGCGGCCGGGTCGCGATGAGCGCCCGCATGTACGACATCGAACAAGGCCGGCTCGGTCTGTTCGTCAATCAGGGAGAAGCGGCGTTCGGGAATGTGCAGATTCATAAGCTAGGGTGATCCGAATCGAATGAAGGAGGTTCTCGAATGGGAAAATTCGCGTTCAACAAATCCCGAATGGCCAAAATGGTCATCGGAGCGATGCTGATCCAACTCGCGGTTCCCGGATTGTCGTCGTCGGCCGAACAAAGTTCCGGAGGCGCGGCCGCTTCAGACTCCCCGCAGACAGCCGCGGTGTCCGTCACCGATTCCGTCTATCAACCGGACAATACGGGCTTTGAGACGGGAGACCTGAGCGGCTGGACGGTCGTCGAAGGTCAAGCGTTCGGCCCGCAGAGCGTATCCGACGAGACGACCTGGTGGGCGGAGAACATTCCTTATGCCCAGGAAGGCAGCCATCACCTGAACGGCTGGAAAGCCGACGAAGCGGCCACCGGCACGCTTCGCTCCGGTACGTTCGAACTCGGCGGCAGCGGCTGGATCAGCTTCAAGCTCGGCGGCGCCAAGAACCCGGCCAAAGCCTATATCGACATCGTCGATGCCGATACGAAGCAGGTCATCGCCCGGTACGGCAATTCCGCCTTCTCGGACAAAGGCTTCCCGAATCCGGCTCAAGGGATGCGGCTGGCCAACATGGAGACGTACAAAGCGAATCTGTCCGATTATAAGGGCCGGCAGCTGTACATCGAGATCGTGGACCGCGCCGTGTCGGACTGGGGCGTGGTCTTCGCCGACGCGTTCTTCACGAATCACCCGGCGGAGCCGGCCGAAGGCGTGCTCGCGGCCGATATCAAGCCGGACTTCAAGCGGTATCAGATCCAGAATCCCGGCTTCGAGACCGGTGATCTGACCGGCTGGACCGTCACCGAAGGCGACGCGTTCGGACCGGGAAGCGTCTCTGACGAGAGCGTCTGGTGGGAAGAAGACATTCCTTATCAGCAGCAGGGAATCTATCACCTGAACGGCTGGAAAGCCGGCGAAGCGGCGACCGGCGTGCTGCGGTCGAGCGATTTCGAACTCGGCGGCAGCGGCTGGATCACGTTCCGGCTCGGCGGAGGCAAACATTCGGACCAGGCTTACATCAGTGTCCGCGACGCGGAGACGGGCAGCCTGATCGCCAGATACGGCAACGACGCATTCAGCGAAGACGGGTTCCCGGACCCGGCCCAGGGCATGCGGCTGGCGAACATGCAGATATACCGGGCCGACTTGTCCAGGTATATCGGCAGGAAGCTGCATCTCGAACTCGTCGATCGGGCCGTCTCGGATTGGGGCGTGCTGTTCGCCGACGCTTTCGATACGTTCCACGAAAGCCGGCCCGAAGACGGAGCGATCGCGGTCAACCTGATCCCGAGCGCGATCGGCAATCCCGGGTTCGAGACCGGCACTTTGGCCGGCTGGACCGTCGAAGGGAATGCTTTTGAAGTGAGCGACGAGGCGGCAGCCGGCAAAGAAGGCACTTTCTACGCCGCTTCTTCTGCGGAAGGCCAGGGTTCGATCACTTCCGGCGCGTTCACCCTGCAGGGCAGCGGAACGGTCGCGTTCAGCCTGATCGACGTCATGCGTCCGGAAGAAGCCTATGTCGCCCTGTACGAAGCGGGGACCGATACGCTGCTGGCCAGAACCGGCGCGGCCGAACCCGGCGGGAAGATCTCCTGGAACATGCAGAAGCATTACGGCAAAAGTCTGTATCTCAAAATCGTGGACGCGTCCGACCAAGCCCGCATTGCCGTCGATGCTTTTGAGACGAACGGGACAGGCAGCGTGTTCCATATGAAATTCGACGAAGGCACGGGCAAGGAGGCGCTTGAAGAAGTGCAGAACCGTCGGTACGACGTGCGCTACGTCTTCAACGCCGCGAGATACATGGATTCCAAAGACCCGAGATGGACGCCCCGCGGAGTCAAAGGCGGAGCGCTGCTCTTCGACGGCTATTCGAACGACGTGGAAGTTCCCGCGGCGGACACCGTTCCTGTCGGCGACGCGCTGACGATCGAAGCCTGGGTCGCTCCGCGCAGCTACGAATGGGGAGACGGCGGCAAGCTGTCCGCTATCGTGAACCAGTCCGACGCGGACAAGGCGGAAGGTTTTGCCCTGGGCATGTACCGGCACGGCACCTGGTCCGCGCAGATGGGCATCGGGGGACAGTGGGTTCAGGTCTGGGTAAAAGATCATCCGCTGGAAAAGTACGCCTGGAACTACGTGGCCGCGACGTTCGACAAGCAGGCAGGCAAAATCAAACTGTACCTGAACGGCGAGGAAGTGGCTTCGCAGGATACGCCCGCGAACGTCCCGATCACCGCGTCTTCCGCGAGCCTGCTGATCGGCAAAAACAACAAGCCCGTAGAGCTTGCGGGCCTGTTCTCTTACAACATGTTCAGCGGACTGATCGACGAAGTGAAATTGCAGAACCGCGCGCTCGGCGCCGCGGAGATTCGCGCCGAATACGACAGCGTGAAGACGCTGCACGGCGGCAGCATTCCGCAAATTCCGAGAGGCGATATCGACGAGGACCCTGCGGTCTTCGACGGGGACCAACATCGTCCGCAGTACCATGCGATGCCTCCGCAGAACTGGATGAACGAAGCGCACGCGCCGATCTATTACAACGGCAAATACCATCTGTTCTACCAGCATAATCCGCAGGGCCCGTACTGGCATCAGATCCATTGGGGCCATTGGGTCAGCGACGACATGGTCCACTGGGAGAACGTGCGGCCGGCGCTTGCGCCCGAAGCGGGTTCGCTGGACCCCGACGGCGCGTGGTCGGGCAGCGCCGCGTACGACCGCTCCGGCAATCCGGTGCTGTTCTACACGGCCGGCAACGACGCATTGTCGCCCAACCAGCGGACGGGACTGGCTACTCCGGCCGATTTGACCGATCCCGATCTGGAAAAATGGAACAAGCATCCGGTGCCGGTCACCGAGCAAGGCGGCAATGGTATCCCGAACGAGTTCAGGGACCCGTTCGTCTGGTACGACCAAGAGACGGACAAATGGTACCAACTGGTCACTTCCGGCCTGAAAGACTTCAGCAGCGGAACGGCCTTGGTCTACGTGTCCGACGACATGTACAATTGGGAATACAAAGGTCCGCTGTATACGAGCGACCGAAGCCTGTACCCGGAACTCGGCACGGTATGGGAACTGCCGGTGCTGCTTCCGCTCGGCACAGACAGCACCGGCAAAGAAAAGTATATTTTCATGGTGAATCCGCACGAGAAGCCGGAACAGGTTCCGCCGGCGAACGACGTGCAGCGGGACGTTGAAGTCTTCTACTGGATCGGCACGTGGGACCGCGACAATTTCAGGTTCGTCCCCGACCGGGACGCGCCGTCCAAACTCGACGTGGGCGACGGTTATTTGACGGCGGAGAGCGGCATGGTGACGCCCGACGGCAGAACGGTCGTCTTCTCCATGGTGCAGAACGTCAGAACGCCGCAGGCCGAATACCAGGCGGGATGGGCGCACAATCTGGCGCTGCCGATCTCGCTGAGCCTCGACGATCAAGACGAGCTGCGTATCGAGCCGATCGCGGAACTGCAAAGCCTGCGGGCGGACAAGCTGGTCGACCTGAGCAACGAAAGTCTGGCGGACGCCAACCGGTCGATCAAGGACGTCAAAGGCGACATGCTGGAAATCGTCATGGAGATCGATCCGGGCGAAGCGCAGCAGTTCGGGCTCAAGGTGCGCCGTTCCGACAACGGCGAAGAAGAGACGCTGATCTATTACGACAAAGCGGACTCGACGTTCAACGTGGACCGGACCCGAAGCAGTATCGATCCGGACGTGCGGGTGGACGGCGTTCAGGGCGGGTACGTGGACCTGGACGGCGAAAATCTCAAGCTGCACGTGTTCCTGGATCGATCGGTCGTCGAAGCGTTTGCCAACGACAAGAAAAAGCTGACGACGCGCGTCTACGTCGGCCGGTACGATTCGCTCGGGCTGCAGGTCTGGGGCGATCAGGACATTACGGTCAAGTCGATGGAAGTGTGGAACATGAACGCTTTGACGGGCAAAGCGGCGGCTCCGGTCGACGTGCCCGCCGATTGGGACAATTCCGCTTATCCCGGCTTGACGGAACTGCCCAATCACGATTTTGCCACGGGGGACCTGACCGGCTGGATCGCGGAAGGCGAAGCTTTCCAGAATGTCCATGTGACCGATGAAGCGTTCTTCTGGGACACGATCTACTTCAATCCGTCGCACAAGATTCCCGGCGGTTATCATCTGTGGGGCTTCAACGAAGCCGCGGGCGGCGACCGCTTGACGGGAACGCTGAAATCGCAAAATTTCGTGCTCGGCGGGAACGGCCGAATCGATTTCCTCGTCAGCGGCGGACGCGATCCGGACAAGCTGTACGTCGCGCTTGTCCGGGCCTCGGACGGGCAGGAGCTGTTCAAGGAAACGGCGACGAATTACGAAGAGTACCAGCGCAAAATTTGGGACGCTTCGGCCTACGTGGGTGAACAACTTTACTTGAAAGTGGTGGATCAATCGGCCGGCGGGTTCGGGCATATCAACGTCGACGATTTCAACGTGCCGGTCCAGGGAAGTGCTCCCGTTGATCCGGGAGAGCCGACCGGTCCGTCGGAACCGGCGGAGCCGGGACAACCGACCGATCCGGGTAATCCGTCCGTTCCGGTCAACCCAACCAATCCGAACGATCCGGGCGCTGCACCCGCTGCGCCCGCTTCGGGGCCGAACGTCGTTTCTCCGGCCGGTTCCTTGAACGTCACGGATAAGCCGCTTGAGCCCGGCAGCTTGTCGTTCAGGCTTCAACCGGGGCAGCGTCAGCTGCTCTTCCCGGCCGACCTGGCCGCGAACGGCGGGGAAAATGCCCTGAAGATCGTCCGGGGCGCAGTGGAGATCGATATTCCGGCGGACGTTCTGATGCAGCTGCGGCCGCTGATTCCGGCTGCGGCATGGGGACAAGCCCGAATCTCCGTCGAACTGGATGTGCTGCCCGCCGATGTGCGCCGGGCGTAGCTTGAACGCGCCGCAGGCCGCAGCCAAGCGGAGATCGCCGCTGCGGGCGAAATATTCGATTTCGAATTGTCGGTCGTTCAAGCCGACGGTACCGTTCGCCCGCTGAAGGCGTTCTCGAAGCCGGTCACGCTCCGGCTGCGCGCCGACGGGAATTCGCCGCAGAAGCCGGACGGCATCTACGCGATCGCCGAAAACGGAAGCCTTGAGTATATGGGCGGCACGCAGACGGACAGCGGATGGACGGCGCAGGTGGACCGCTCCGGCCGGTACGGCCTCCTGCGTTACGACAAGTCATTCGACGACGTGCCGGCTTCGTATTGGGCGCATGAAGCGATCCGGCGCATGGCCGCCAGGCAAATCGTGCAGGGATTCGACGGGGCGTCGTTTGCGCCCAAGCGCGACGTGACCCGGGCCGAATTCGCCGCGCTGATCGCCCGGGCACTGGACCTGGATTCGGCGAAGCCGAATCCGTTCAGGGACATCGATGCCCGCCGGGCTTATGCGCCTGCGATTGCCGCCGTATTCGAAGCGGGAATCGCAGGCGGCCGAAGCCGGGATACGTTCGGTCCGGAAGACACGCTGAGCCGGGAAGAAATGGCGGTCATGCTCATGAACGCCTATCGATTCCGGGCAGGCCGCGAAGCGTCCTCGGCAGGGAAACGTGCCGATTTCAAAGACGTCGATGACGTCGGCAAGTGGGCGCAAGAATCCGTCTCCGCCGCGAAGAACCTCGGACTGATGCAGGGTCGGGGAGGAGACCGGTTCATGCCGCAGGCGACGGTAAGCCGTGCGGAGACGGCGCAGGCCGTCTCGCTGCTGCTCGACAAAACCGCTCCCTGAAAAACCGAGCCCTGCAAAAAGAGCATCCCGAACAACGAGAACTCCGACAATGCGAACTCCAACGATATGAGCTCTAACAATACGAACCCCAACAATAGGGGTTCGAAAAGCACGGCCCGTACCGGATCGGGCAAATTATCCGAATCGGACCGCGCCAAAAAAGGCATTCCGCTTGCAGATTCTTCTGCCTCGGAATGCCTTTTTCTTGTTCACGAAAATTCCGTTTCGCCGGATTCGGTCGTTTCTTCGGATTCTCCCGCTTCGTCCGATTTCCCGCGCGCTCTGTTCGCTTCGCGCTCTCCGTGCGGCCCGTTTTCCCCGTACTCTTTTCCGAAAGCTTCCATCTGCTCCAGAATCGGCAGCAGCCGAACGCCTTTTTCGGTCAGCGAATATTCGACTTTGGGCGGAACTTCCGGGTACACTTTCCGGTGCACGACGCCGTCTTTTTCCAGCTCTTTGAGCTGCTTGGTGAGCGAACCTTGCGACAGTCCGCCGAGAAAGTGCTGGATATCGCCGAAACGGCGGGTTCCGCTTTTGAGATACCAGAGAATGAAATATTTCCATCGGCCCGACAGGATGTTCTGCGTCAGGACGATTGCGTACAGGTCTTCTTTTTCTTCAATAAAGGCCGGCTCGAATCCGTTCAAACAGACTCTCATGGCGATCCCTCCCGATCCAAAGGTACAAAATTATGGACTATGCCTATTTAAATTGCCTTCTTTGCAAAGCAAAGCGCCGGACTTATGATAGGTTCACGCCGTCGAACGCAGCATGCGTTTTATATATTTAGTAGGCTAACTACCAGTGTAACAAATTTCAAAGGAGAAAAGAACCATGACCTCTCGCAAACAGATGCAGCTTGCTCTGCAAATGGTGTCCGGCTACGGCGCCGAATTCAGCGCCTGGCGTATGCCGGGCACCGATCCGGCGGCTTACGCCGACACGGACGCCTACGTACGGCGGGCGCAAATCGCCGAACAAGGCAAATTCCATATGATCTTTATCGCCGATACGCCGGCGCTGACCGTCGATCTCGGTCCGCAGACGCCGATGTTCCCGATGGACCCGATGCTGGCGCTGCTGGCGGTGGCCCGGGAGACGTCGCGCATCGGACTGGTCGCGACGCTGTCGACGACGTTCAACTACCCGTACTCGATCGCCCGCCAGTTCAAAGCGCTGGACGTTATCAGCCGCGGGCGCGTAGGCTGGAATGCGGTAACGACGTCCGAGCCGCTGGCCGCCGCCAATTTCGGGGCCCGGGTCGCCGGCCGCGAAGAACGTTATGCCCGCGCGCAGGAGAGTATCGAGATTGTGCAGGCGCTGTGGGGAAGCTGGGGAGAAAACGCCTGGAAGCTGGACGCGGAAGGCGGCGTTTTTGCCGACATGGATCAGGTTCGCCCGGTCAACCTGCAGGGCGAGTATTACGCGTCGCGCGGCCCTCTGCCGATCCCGCCGTCCGAGCAGGGACAGCCTGTTATTTTTCAGGCGGGCGGAGGCCGGGAAGGGCTGGAGCTGGCCGGCCGATACGCTTCGGGCGTCTACGCCAATCCGTACGATATCGAATCGGCCCGCGAGCACAGGCAGGCTATTCGGCAGAGCGCGGTCCGGTTCGGGCGCGATCCCGACGAAATCAAAATGTACGCGGGCTTCATGTTCTCGCTCGGCGCGACGGAAGAAGAAGCGCTGGAGCGGCGCAGGCAGCTGATGCGCTTCAATCCCGCGGAGATTCCGGGCCGGGTGAGCTATCTCGGCTCGATGGTCGGATTGCCGCTGTCGGTAAGCACCGTGGATATTCACGCGCCGCTGCCCGACGAGCTGCTGGCACAAGCGTACGCCAGTCCGCGCGACCCGCGTTCTCCGCGTGCGCTGCAGCTGCTCAAGCAGGGACTGTCCGTGCTTGACGTGCTGGCCCACGGCGTCATCAATTACCATCCGGTCGTTGCCGGCACCGCCGAGCAGGTCGCCGATTTTCTGCAGGAATGGTTCGAAGCCGGCGCCTGCGACGGATTCTCGGTCGTGCCGGACATCGCGCATGACGGCGTAGCCGATTTCGTGGAACAGGTCGTCCCGATCCTGCAGGAACGCGGCTTGTTCCATCGGGACTACGAAGGCGCGACGCTGCGCGAGAATATGGGCGTGCCGTACCAATACGGAGCGATGCAGCCCTGAACCTTGGCGCTCCCGTTTCCGTCCCTGTCCCCAATCACATTCAATAGAAAAGAGGAAAAGCATTGAATCCTACGATCGAACTGCTGCACAATCACGTATCCGTCCGTTCCTATGCCCCCGAACCGCTGACCGACGAGCAGCGGGAAGTTATTTTCCGGGCCGCCAACCAGACGTCGTCGTTCAGCCTGCTTCAAGCCGTCTCCATTATCCGCATCACGGACCCGGAGCTGCGCAAGCAGGTCAGAGCGCTGTGCGTGGATCAGCCGTATATCGAAGAAGCGGGCGAATTCTGGATTTTCTGCGCGGACTTCAACCGCAATCATCGCATCGCGCCAGACGTGGACCTGTCCTATATCGAATTCCTGTTGATCGGAGCGTTCGACGCGGGCCTGATGGCGCAAAACGCGCTGACGGCCGCCGAATCGCTTGGCCTCGGCGGCGTATACATCGGCGGGGTGCGCGCGAATATCGAAGCTCTGTCCGACCTGCTCGAACTGCCGGAATACACAATTCCGCTCGTCGGACTGTGCCTCGGCGTGCCGGCGGGAGAGAAAGCCGGCTTGAAGCCGAGACTGCCGCAGTCCATGGTGCTGTTCGAAGACCGGTACCGGACGCTGGACCGCGACGAACTGGCCGAATACGACCGAATCGTGCTGGATTATTACGAGCAGCGTCCGGTCAAAGCGCCTTTTACCGCCAAAAAGGTCAAAGGATGGAGCGATCACGTACAGGATCATCTGGAGCGGAGCATTTTGCCCGGCATGATGGACTACTTGAACAAGCAGGGCTTCGCCAGAAAATGAAGAGGCTGCGGCAAATTGACACCCCTTCCCGTCCATGATAAATTTAGCCTGCTAAATATCGGGAAAGAATGGATGGTTGACTCATGACAGATACAGATACAAATACAGATACAGATACAGATGCAGTGGATTGCGAGATTCGCCAATCGTTGGACCGGGTCTCCTCGCAGATGCGGCGCAATTACGGCGAATCGCTGAGAGAACTCAATCTTTATGCCGGACAGGACAATTTGTTGTATCGGTTATGGCTGGGCGACGGCATTACGCAGATGCAGCTGTGCGAACATCTCAAGTGCGAGCCGCCGACCGTCACGAACATGGTCAAGACGCTGGAACAGAACGGATTCATTTATCGCAAAAAAGACGGGGCGGACGCGCGGGTCATGCGGATTTTCCTCACCGACGAAGGTCGTGCGCTCCAGCAGCCGGTCGAGAACAAGTGGAGAGAGCTGCGGGAGAAGCTGCTGCACGGCATTTCCGAAGAAGACCGGCTCATGCTCCGCACGCTTATGCGGCACATGGAGAGCAATCTGGCTTAGCCGCCGTCTCGATCCGCGCAGACAAGGAGAACAGGCCAAGGTGGAACAAAGAAAGCTCAAATTGGGAGGCATCATTGACGGCGTCGGCTGGAATCATACGGGCTGGAGACATCCCGGCATGCCGGCGGACGGCAGCGAAAACATAGATTACTACGCCGAAAAAGCGATCCAGTTGGAAGAGGCGAAGTTCGACCTGATCTTTCTGGCGGACGTCAGCCATATCGGTCCCGGCATGATTCCGCATTATTTGAGCATGTTCGAAGGGGTATCGATCTTGTCCGCTTTGAGCATGGTCACCCGATCGATCGGCCTTGCGGCCACGATCGCGACTTCGTATGCCGATCCGTTCACGGTGGCGCGGCAGATCGCTTCGCTGGACAAGATCAGCCGGGGACGCGCCGGGTGGAACGCGGTCACGTCGAATCCGGGCGGACTGGTCAATTACAGCCGGGGCCATCTGCGCAAGTCCGATCTGTATCCGATGCAAAAAGAGTTTCTGGACATCGTCGAAGGGCTGTGGGATTCGTATGAAGACGACGCTTTTATCCGGGACAAAGAAAGCGGAGTTTTCTACGATCCCCGCAAGATGCACGCGCTGAATTATAGAGGGAACTATTTCTCGGTGGACGGACCGCTGAACGTCAGTCGTTCCAGGCAGGGGAGACCGGTCGTGTTTCAAGCCGGCACTTCGCCGACGTTTATGGACATCGCCGCGCGGCATGCCGAAGTCATCATGGCACCGGGCGACGATTTCGCTTACCTGACCGGATACGCGGCCGAACTTAGAAGCAAAGCCGCCGCTCAAGGACGTTCGCCGCACGACCTGCTGATGATGCCTTCGCAGAATCCGATCGTGGGCGAAACGGAGCAGGAAGCGCTGGACAAAATGCGGGAGATCGAATCGTGGATGCCGCGCGGGTATCGGATGCCCAAGCCGACGTTTATGGGGTCCGCCGAGCAGGTCGCCGACCGGATCGAACGCTGGCACCTTGCCGGCCTGATGGATATTTTGCTGATCCGGCAGGACCATCCCGAAGGCTTCGCGGACTTTATCCGGCTGGTCGTTCCGATCCTGCGGGACCGGGGGCTGTTCCGTACGGAATACGAGCATGACACGCTGCGCGGCCTGCTGGAACTGCCTTACCCCGAGCACCGGCACGCCAACTCGCATCGTTGAATAAAAATCTTTGAATCAAAAAGGAGAGATTAAGCATGGGCCGAAAAATCAGAACGGGCATTATCGGAGGATCGATCAACAACGGTTGGGCGAGAGGCACGCATATCCCGGCCCTGCAGCAGTTGGAAGAGTACGAACTGACGGCGGTCGGCACGAGCCGGATGGAGAGCGCGCGCCAAAGCGCCGAAGCGTTCGGCGCGGCTCACGCGTTCGACCGGGCGGCCGATCTGGCCGGTCATCCCGACGTGGATCTGGCGGTCGTCAGCATCAACGTCAAAGAGCATCATGCGGCGGTCCGGGCGATCGTTCCCGCGGGCAAGCCGATTTACTGCGAATGGCCGCTCGGCTCGAACACGGCGGAAGCGCTGGAGATGCGGCAGTGGGTCACCGAGAGCGGCATCCCGAACGCGATCGGCCTGCAGGCGAGGCAGGCTCCGGCCGTCAACTACGTCAAAGACCTGCTGAAGCAGGGATTCGTCGGCAAAGTGCTGTCGGCCAAGCTGAACCTGTCGATCGAAGGGATGGGCGGCGAATCCGACAAAGCCAACTCGTATCTGTTCGACCGCGAAGTCGGCGGCAATCTGCTGACGATCGTGACCGGCCACAATCTGGACGCGTTCACGTACATGCTCGGAGAGTTCAAGGAACTGTCGGCCGTCACGGCGCAGCAGTTCGCGGAAGTTCGGATCACGGATACGAACGAGCGTATGACCAAGACGACCGACGATCAGATTCTGATCAACGGCCTGCTGGAGAGCGGCGCCGCGGCCCAGGTTCACGTCCAGGGCGGCGTGAAGCACGGGACCGGCCTGACGATCGAAATCTTCGGCGACCAGGGTACGCTCGTGCTGAGCGCGCCGGCCACCATCCAGTTCGGATCGCATCGGCTGCGCGGAGCGGGCGCGTCCGACGCGGAGCTGCGGGATCTGGACGTTCCCGCGTCTTACGTCGACGTGCCGGATTCGCTGCAAAGCGATTCGGGCTTCGTCTTGAACGTCGCCCACGCGTACCGGAAATTTGCGGCGGACATCGCCGAAGGCACGTCCACGGCTCCGAATTTCGATGAAGCGGTCAAGCTGCATCAACTGCTGGACGCCGTCGAAGAATCTGCCCGCACCGGGAACCGGCACGTTTTCTAAACGGGCCGAAATATCGAAAAACCCGAAGCTCCAGCCTGGAGCTTCGGGTTTTTTGGCATTCAGCCGGACATCAGGGCCGCGTCGCGGAGCGGAGCCGGCCGTCGCCCGACCTCCGATCCGCAGCCGCGTTCAACTGCGTTCACTTTTTTTCTTCGAAAAAATCTCCGCCCTGCATCCGGTCGACAAACCCCTGCAGCCAGACGTAATACTGCTCGGCATGCTGAAGTTTGTGCAGGTCGCGCAGCGCCTGCTCGCGCTCGTCGGCCTGCGTATGCCGCGAGAGGACAATCTCCGACAGCTCGGGCGAGACTTCGCGGATCGTGGACAGCATCACGTCGATCTCCCGCTGAAGCTTGGCGCCGAAAAAGTTCCGGAACGTGCGGAAAAAGTCGGTCTCGGCGACGTATTGGTCTTTGCGTTCTTTTTTCTCGTCAAGTTTGTAAATCATTTGCGATTCCGTCAGCGCGCGCACGGCGTAACTCATATTGCTTTTGCTCATGTTCATGAAGTCTTTCATCTCTTCCAGCGTCATCGGCCGGTCTTCGAAGTACATGATGCCGTAGAGCTGCCCGAACGAATGGTTCACTCCGTACAGATCCATCGTCGAAGCGATAGACTCGATCATTTTCTTCCGCAGTTCGCGCCGCTGCTCCTGCCCGGACGCTGCGGAAAGGCCGGACGTGCCGGCGGATTCCTGTTCCACGCTGTCACCCCTGAATCGGAATTCGGACTTTGTTCCCCGTTGCCCCCATATTTTACACGATTCCCTGCACATTTAACACCGGGATAATCCCCATTTTTCAAATCGAATGTACAATCATGTTTGTACGGTAGATTAAAAAGTCGAAAAAAAGAGCTGAGAAAATCTTCGATCAAAAAAAATTGAACACGGAGGAGTTGTGGATTTGCGTCTTAAAGCGTTCAGGGAAGGCGAGGCGGTGCTGTTTACCCTGCCTGCGCTCGTTCCGCTGCTGATCTTCTGGATGGGGCCGCTCGGTTACATCCTGTACTTAAGCTTCACGGAGTGGGACTTCATGAGTCCCGAGAAACTCTTCGTCGGCCTGGACAACTATACGTATCTGCTGACGCACGCCGAATTCTATCAAGCGCTTCGGGTGACGCTGACATTCGGACTCGGCACCGTCGTTCCGATCATCGTGGGCGGGCTTGCGCTTGCGCTGCTGATGAACAGCAAGCTGAGATCGACCGGCCTGTTCCGGGCCATGATGTTCTCGCCGTGGGTCACGCCGACCGTCGCGGTCTCGATCGCCTGGTCGTGGATCTTCGAACCGGACGTCGGACTTGCGAATCTGCTGCTCGGCTGGATGGGATTCTCGCCGGTCGGCTGGCTGCAGGACCCGAATTGGGCGCTCGTGGCCGTCATGATCGTCACGATCTGGAAATCGATCGGCTGGTCGATGGTGTTCTACCTCGTCGCGCTGCGCAATCTGCCGTCCGACCTGCTGGAAGCCGCTTCGATCGACGGAGCCGGCACCTGGGACAAGTTCCGGGCGATCACGCTGCCGCTGATCTCGCCGACGACGCTGTTCCTCTCGATCATCCTGACGATCCAGTCGCTGCAGGCCTATGACCAGATCAACGTCATGACGCAGGGCGGACCGGCCGGATCGACGCGCACGCTGCTGTACATGTATTACCAATCGGCGTTCGAGACGTTCAACGTCGGCGAAGCTTCCGCGATCGCCGTAATCATCATTCTGATCTGCGTCCTGCTGTCGGGATTGTCGTTCCTGATCAGCCGGCGCCTGGTGCACTACTCATGAACATGACCGAAGCAAGCAAGGCAAGCAAGAAACGCGCCGTACGCCGGGGAGCCGGGCAGGCGGGCAGCCGCCGGTTCGTCCCGGCCGGGGAACGGTTCGGCCGCGCCGCGCGCTACATCCTGCTGGCCGTAATCAGTCTGGCGATGGCGTTCCCCTTCTATTGGATGGTGACGAGCGGACTGAAGACGAACGACGAGATCTGGCGGTTCCCGCCGACGTTCTGGCCGGAGTCAATCCATTGGAACAACTATGCCGATGCGTGGAATTCGGCGCCGTTCGCCCGCTATATGTTCAACAGCATTTTCGTGGCCCTGTCGATCTGCGTGCTGCAGGTGATCAACGCCAGCATGATGGCTTATGCGCTGACCCACATGAAGTTTCGGTTAAAAGGCGCGTTCACCGCAATCGTGCTGGTCGGCTACATGATTCCGAGCACGGCCGTGTACCTGCCGAGCTATCTGATCCTGAACGAGCTGCATCTGCTGGACAGCTACGCCGGGCTGATCCTGTCCAACTGCGTGAGCGTGTTCGCGATCTTCCTGCTGCGTCAGGCGTTCCTGCAGGTGTCGCACGAGCTCGTCGAAGCGGGGCAGCTGGACGGAGCTTCGCACTTCCGGATTCTGTGGACGATCATGGCTCCGCTGATCCGTTCGTCGTTCGCCGTCATGATCCTTATTACGTTTATCGAACAGTATAACAATTACTTCTGGCCGATGCTGATTACGAAAGACCCGGATCTGAGGCTCGTCTCGGCGGGGCTGCGCAGCTTCTTCGTCGAAGGCGGTTCGTACGGGCTGGCCTGGCCGCAGATTATGGCTGCCAGCGCTTTTACCATCGCTCCGCTGCTGATCCTGTTCCTGTTCGCCCAGAAGACGATCATGCAGAGCGTCAATATGTCCGCCGGCGTCAACAAGAGCTGAATTCCGAGTCGAACCCGAACAGGGACAACCGACATCCATTAGGAGGCAAAAAGAATGAAATTACGCCTGAACGCAGCAAATTTCGCCATGAAGAAGCCGGATGCAAGCGCACGTTATCGGAGAGGCGGTCTGTCGATGCTGCTTGCGGCAAGCTTCGCACTGCTGGCCGCCTGCGGTTCGCAGGGGGCGGATCCTCAGGGCGCGGTCGCGACCGCGGCGCCAGCCGCCGCGGAATCGGGCAAGCCGGTCGAGATCGAATTCTGGTACGGCCTGGGCGGCAAGCTCGGCGATAACATGAAAGCGAAGATCGACGCCTTCAACGCTTCGCAGGATGAAGTGATCGTCACCGGCATCGCCCAGGCGGATTATACGGAGACGGAGCAGAAGCTCCAGGCGGCGATCGCTTCGAACAACGTGCCGGCGGCGGTCCTCAGCGCAAACGCGGATTGGGCACGCAAAGGCTATTACGCTCCGCTGGACGAACTGATCGCGGCCGAGTCGGACTTCAACGGCGACGATTTCGTGCAGACGTTCCTCGAAGGCGGAAAAGTGGACGGCAAGCAGTATTTCCTGCCGATGTACGGTTCGACCCAGATCATGTATTACCGTCAGGATCTGTTCAAAGAGCACGGAATCGACCCGGCGTCGCTCACGACGTGGGAAGCGCTCGGCGAAGCCGCGGCCAAGATGACGAAGCAAGAAGGCGGCAAGACGACCGTCTACGGCTGGGAGCCGATGTGGGGTGAAGCGAATATGACCGATGCCGTGCTGAGCCGGGGCGGCAGCATTCTGAGCGAAGACGGCAAGACCGTCACGATCGATTCGCCGGAATGGATCGACACGTGGGAGCAGTTCCGCAAATGGATTCACGAAGACAAAATCATGCGGATCCACTCCGGCGGACAAGGCTGGGAATACTGGTACAAGACGATCGACGACGTGATGAAAGGCCAGGCGGCCGGTTACACCGGTTCGAGCGGCGACCAGGGCGACCTCGACTTCAAAGTCGTAGCCGCAATGGAGCAGCCGGGCTGGGAAGGGATGGGCGCGGGCAAGCCGGTCGCCGGCGCGAGCCAGGCCGGTATTCCGGCCAAAGCGACTCCCGAGCAGCAGCAGGCCGCGTTCAAATGGTTCATGTACTTCATGAAGTCGGAGAACACGGCCGATTGGTCGATGAAGACAGGCTATATCGCGGTGCGCCAATCCGCGCTCGAAGATCCGGCGTTCAAAGCGTTCAGCGCCAAAAATCCGCAGATCAGCGTTCCGCTCCAGCAGGCGTCGCATGCGTCGATGCCGTTCCAGGACCCGACCGGCGGCAAGATTACCGACGCGCTCAAAGTCGCGGCCGACCAGGTCCAGATCAACAACATGCCGGCCGAGCAGGCGCTCAAGGAAGCGCAGGCCACGGCGCAGAGCGCACTGGACCGCGCGGCCAAGTAACGATCGGCGTAAAGCCCGGGCCCGGGCTTAGGGGCCCGGGAGCCGTGCGGGGTGAGGCCATGCGAGCCGTCCGCGCCGTCCGCCGTACAGACTGTCCGCAGGGAGCGCGCGTTCCGCGCGGTGCCTGCGGTTTTCTTTTGGACAAAAACATTCGATCGAAGACGGCCGGAAACGAAGACGCGAGGCCGATCCGGGCAGCAGGAGAAACGGGAGGACGGGATGATGACCGAGAAGCAAGGGATACAAGGCGGGCAAGGCGGGCAAGACGTGCAAGGCGAGCAAGACGTGCAAGACAGACCGGATAGACAAGACGTGCAAGGCAGACCGGCCGCAGAGGATACGCGGGATACGCGGGCGCAGATTACAGGTACGGGGGAGACTTGCGGCACGCCGCAGGCGCAGATTACGGGGGAGGGCGGCGAGCCGCAGACGCAGAGTCCGCGGAGTATGCGGGACGTTGAAGAGGCGTACAGCCTCGATTTGGAGGGCGCGGGTGCGATTTTGTTCGACAAGGACGGGACGCTGCTCGATTTTACGGCCATGTGGGGATTTTGGACCGATCGGGCGCTGAAGCTGTTCCGGACGCTGTTGGCGGAGCGAGGCTTGGCGCTTAGGGAGGCGGGGCTGCCGCAGATCTGGGGCACGACGCATGACGAAGAGGGCAAAACGATCGACTACGACCGGCGGGGGCCGCTTGCGATGGGTACGGTGGACGAGATGCACGCCGTGTTGGCCTGGCACGGTTACCGGGCGGGATTGTCGTGGGCGGAAGCCAAACTGCTCGTGCGACGCTGCGCGGAGCAGGCCGATGCGGCGATGGAAGCGGAACGTCCCGCGCAGCTGCTGCCCGGCGTGCGGAAGTTTCTGGACCGCTGCCGCGAACTGAACGTGCCGATGGGCGTCGTGACGGCCGACGAGACGGACAGCGCGCTGCGCCATCTGGAATGGCTGGGGATCGCGGATTATTTTGATATCGTCATCGGCACCGATCTGGCGCGGCGCGGCAAGCCGTTTCCCGATTTGTGCCTGCTGGCCTGCGAACGTCTCGGCGTGCCGCCCGAACGCGTCGTCGTGATCGGCGATACCGACGGCGATATAGAGATGGCCCGCGCGGCCGGGGCGGCGTTGAAGATCGGTATCGGCGAAGCCGGAACGCTGAAGCTTGCCGACGTGACGGTGCCTTCGTTTGAAAGGCTGCTGGGCAGCGCGGTGCGGCGATGAGCCCGAACGTCTCGCTCGGGTGGACGCTGCTGGCGTGCGCGATCGCGCTGGAGCTGAGCGGAACGCTGCTGATGAAAATGTCGGACGGATTCACCCGGCCGTGGCCGTCGGTGTTCATGTTCGTCTGCTACGGAGTCAGCTTTACGCTGCTCAATTTTTCCGTCAGGCATATTCCGCTCGGCGTCGCCTACGCGATCTGGTCCGGCGTCGGCATCACGCTGATCGGCGTGGCCGGCCATTACTTTTTCGGCGAGCGCCTCAAAGCGGCCTCGCTGGTCTGGATGGGCTTTATCCTCGTCGGCATCGTCGGCTTGAAATGGAGCGAATCGTAAAACGCCGCAGGTCGTGGACAGGCGTTAACAAGAGCGAATAAAACGGAAACCGGAAAACGGAGGGATACGTCATGGAACGGGAAACGCAGCGGGGATCGGAACGCGAAACGGGCAGGATGAATACGGGGGCGGGCTTCGGGATGGAGCGCGGGGAACGCAGAGGGCATCACGGCATGGGGGCGCATGAAGCGGCGGCTGGCGCGGGCGGAGTTACAAGCGGAGCGGAGACGCACGAGCCGATGGGGGGAAAGAGTGAAGTGGGCAGCGGGATGGAGATGCGCGAAGCGGCGGACACGGTGTGGGGAAAAGAACTGGCTGCGGCGGCCGAAAAGCCGCTCGCGACGTTTCAGGTCATCACGGACACCCATATTCGGGATGACGCCGACCATATCAACAATCGGCATTTTGAAGAGGCGCTTGCGGATATTGCGTCTTTTTGCGCGGGCAGTCTGGGCGTGATGCACGCCGGAGACGTGACCGATCGCGGCCTTGCGCCCGAATACCGGGAATTCGCCCGAATCTGGAGCAGCCGCCCGGCTGAGCTGCCGCCGATGTACGTCACGCTCGGCAACCACGATATCGGCGCGATTCTATGGGGCGAAGGCGATAAGCCGATCGATCTGAGCGTGCTCTCCGGCGACGAGATCGAGGACGTGCTGGACGGGAATTTCCCGGCCGGGACGGTCGGACAGCCGGGCGAAGCGGCCGCGGCGGAAGCGGGAGGTATGGACGGAGAGGAGGCGTCAGGCGTGGGTGAGGCGTCGGGCGCCAGTGCGAAGGACGCATGGGCGGAAGCGATCGCCGAGTCGGAGGCAAGCCTGGGCGCAAAGCAGGCTTCGGCCGAGGTGGCAGACGCCGCCGCGGGCCCAAGCGCTGCGCAGCCGGTCAACGCAAAAGACGCGTTGGCCGAAGCGGCCGCGGCGGCGGGGCTTGATCTGGGCGGCATGGCGGCGCGCTTGAACAGCTTGGACGGGGACGAGGCGGAAGGCGGCCTCGTGCGCGAGATGTGGAACCGGCGCATGCGCCGGTTTGCCGAAGGGACGGGCGCCGCCGCGCCGTATCACGCTCATTGGATCGGCGGCTACCATTTTATTTTCCTCGGCAGCGAAGTTCCGCATCCGAAAGACTGCGACCTTTCTTCGGCGCAGCTGCGCTGGCTGCAAGAGCGCCTGACCGAAAAGTCGTCGCCGGACCGGCCGGTCTTCGTCTTCCTGCATCAGCCGCTGATGGACACCGTCGCCGGTTCGATGGAGCGGCAGGGCTGGTACGGCGTCAATCAGGATGCCGAATTGAAAAAGGTACTGTCGGCCTGCCCGCAGGCCATCCTGTTCACCGGGCATACGCATTGGCAGCTTGAAGCCGAGCGTACGATGTACGACGGGCAGGGCGTCATGCCGAGCATGTTCAACGCCTCGTCGGTCGCGTACCTCTGGACCGACGGCGACGAACATCTGACCGGCAGCGAAGGGCTGCAGGTCGACGTCTACGGCGACCGGGTCGTCGTACGCGGCCGCGATTTCGTGAAGCGCGCGTGGATCGAAGGTGCCGAGTATACGGTGCCTTATCCGGCAGCCGGTGCGATTTCCACGCGGAGATAGAGGGGAAGCGGCGCTGCGAGCGATACGGCCGCGGTCCGTGCGGCGTATTGGCTCGGCGTGCGCGAAATAACGTCCTTTATGCAGTTATTTGGAGGGAACGGTTCGGCGTGTGGGAAATAACTGCGCCAGAGCATTTATTTTGAACGGGAAATCAAGAAATCCGCCTTTTGGATGAAAATAACTGCCGTGAGGACGTTATTTGCGCTCAAAAGGCTTTTTTACGTGGAATAGTTGTGCTCAGGACGTTATTTTGGAAAAGGGCACGGTGTGCAGGCTTCAAGCCTTCACCCATCTTAGATAACGTCCGATATGCAGTTATTTGGACGGAACGGCTCGGCATGTGGGAAATAACTGCGACAGAGCATTTATTTCGCCCGGAAAATCAAGAAAGTCGCCTTTTGGATGGAAATAACTGCCGTGAGGACGTTATTTTCGCTCAAAAGGCTTTTTTACGTGGAATAGTTGTGCTCAGGACGTTATTTTGGAAAAAGGGCACGGTATGCAGGCTTCAAGCCTTCGGCCATCCGAAATAACGTCCGATATGCAGTTATTTAGACGGAGCGGCTCGGCGTGTGGGAAATAACTGCGCCAGAGCATTTATTTCGCCCGGGAAATCAAGAAATCCGCCTTTTGGATGAAAATAACTGCCGTGAGGACGTTATTTGCGCTCAAAAGGCTTTTTTGCGTGGAATAGTGGTGCTCAGGACGTTATTTTGGAAAAAGGGCACGGAATACGATTGCGATCAGATCAAATCAGATTAGAGCAGGACAGGATACGGCAGGGCCCTGGTGCGGGATCGAGCAGGAGAACGGCTTTTTTCGTAGGCGTCGTCGGCGCGGCTTGGTATAGTAGAAAAAGGGCGGGCGGATGCGGAGAAAAAGGGCCGCCGTCAAGGGGAGAACAAGATGTCGATGTCAAAAAAAGATCGACCGTCCGTCGCGCTGGAAACGGTGCGGCGCACGGAACTTGAGACGCTGCGCGTGATTGCGGTCGCGGCGTTTGCCCAAGGGCTGCGCGATTACGGCAAACGACCGGACGGGATCGAGACTATCGGCTGGCACGAGCGCGGCTGCGCGGAAGGCAGCTATCTCGCGATCCGGGCCGACGGCCGACTCGCGGGCGGGGCGCGGGTGTTCGACTACGGCGAAGGCGTGTTCCGGATCGGCTCGCTGTTCGTCGATCCGGCGCTGCACGGGCGCGGCATCGGCAGCCGGGCGCTCGCCGCGATCGAACGGCGGTATCCGCAGGCGAGCCGCTGGTCGCTCGACACGCCGGCGCTCGATGCACGCAGCCGGCGTTTTTACGAAAATGCGGGCTACGTCAACGTCGGGAGCAGCCGGGCCGAACGCGCGTCCGATTTCAGGCTGATCGATTACCTGAAACTGCCGCTGCTGCGGGAGATCCGGGAGGCTGACCTGTTCCCGGGCCGGCGAGACGCTTCGCCGTGGGAAGAGGCGGGCTTCGCGCTGCGCCAGGCGGCCCGCGCCGTGCTGCTGGACGCCGACGGCCGCATGGCGCTGATGCGTGTGACGCGCAGCGGCTGTCACAAGCTGCCCGGCGGCGGGATCGAAGCGGGCGAAGACGTATTTGCGGCGCTGCGGCGCGAACTGCGCGAAGAAGTCGGCGCCGGCGAGATTCAGCTGACAGACGAGATCGGCATGACGGCCGAATATATCGCCGAGTATCGGCTGAAGCAGTTCTCGTACGCGTACGCGGCGCGCCTCACCGGCCCGCTCGGCGTCTCCGCGCTGACCGCAGAAGAACAAGGCGACGGGTTTGCCCTTATGTGGGCGCGGCCGGAAGAAGCGCTGCACCTGATGCGGAGCGATCGGCCGAACAGCTTGTCGGGTCATTTTATCCGCTGCCGCGATCTGGCGATTGTGCGCAGCTTTCTGGAACAGAGCGGTTCGGGCGATGCCTGGCAAAGAGGGGGAGAAACTCATTTATAGAGGAATCGGGATCGACGGATGCCCCGGAGGCTGGGCGGTCGTTTGGATCGAAGGCGAACGGGCCGCCGAGGGCATACGGGCTGACGGCGAACAATCCGCCGAGGGCACACGGGCTGACGGCGAACGATCCGCCGAAGTTACACAGACCGACGGCGAACGATCCGGCCATCAAGAGGAATACGGTCCGCATGCCGCGCTCGCTGTCCGCTCGGCGGTGTACCCGGACCTCCCGGCGCTGTGGGCGGCGCTTCAGCCCGATCCGGCGCGCGACCGTATGCTGCTCGATATGCCGATCGGCTTGGCCGAAGGCGCGGACGGCTCGCTCAACCGCGTCGAAGACCGCCGCTGCGACCGGGACTGCCGCAAGCTGCTGCCGAAGCGGCGCAAATCGAGCGTGTTCCCGGTGCCCGCGCGCCAGGCGCTGCATGCGGCCGATCCGTCCGCGGCCAACGAAGCGGCGACCGGCCGACGGCTGAGCCGCCAGAGCCTCAACCTGCTGCCGAAGATTCGCGAAGTCGACGAACTTGTCGCCGGGCTGCTGGCGCGCGGTCTGCCGGTGACGGGCCTGCTCGACGAATCGCATCCGGAGCTTGCTTTTTTGCGGCTGAACGGAGGCGAGGCGCCGGCGCATGGCAAGAAGGAAGCGGCCGGGCGGCAGGAGCGCCTGGACATTCTGGCCGCCGCGGGCTTCCCCGAAGCGGAGCTGGATCGGCTGCTGCAGACGTTCGCGCGCAAACAGGCCGCGCCCGACGATCTGCTTGACGCGGCGGCGCTTGCGCTCTGTGCCTGGCGGATCGTGTCCGGGCACTCGCCGGCCCGCGGCGTGACCGAAGGCGACCGGCGGCAGCACGATTACGGCGGACGGGTAGAGATGAATATCGTCTATATATGAAGAGAAAATTCGCGGATGAGCTGCCGGGCGGCGGATTTCCGACACTTCGACGTCATCCGGCCCGTAAAGGCCGAACAGACCATCGAGGCAGGCGCGGCGAGCAGCGAAGGGCGCGGAAGCAATGAATAGAAACGTTTCGAGTCGAATTCGCCCCAAATGATTTTTGTCGGAAAATGGTTATAAGCAGGCAAGCTGAGGGTATATAGCACTATTATGCTTGCCTGAAGAGGTGCTAAGGAATGTCAAACGAACAAGAAAATTATCGAAAAATAGAACGATACGAACAGGAGCATCAAGAGCTGCGGACCGAAATCGACGGGCTGCGGCTGCTGCTGGAACAAGAGCGGACGGCGCGCGAAGCGGCGGATCGCGAATCGCAGAACAAAGCGCATTTCGTCGCGGTGCTCAGCCACGAGATCCGCAATCCGCTCAACGGCATCATCGCCATGAGCGATCTGCTGCAGGATACCGAACTGACGGAAGAGCAGGAGAATTATCTGGAGATTATCCAGAGCAGCAACCACTCGCTGCTTGAGCTCGTCAACGGTATTCTCGATATGAGCCGCCTTGAAGCGGGCCGCATGACCGTGTCCCACAATCCGTTCGACCTGATCAACACGGTCGAAGATTTGATCTATATGCTCGCTCCGCGGGCGTTTGCCAAAAACGTCGAAGTCATCTTGAACGTCGAATCGGAAATTCCGCTGTTCGTCGTCGGAGACGTACTGAAAGTACGCCAGATTTTCCTGAACCTGATGCAGAACGCGATCAAGTTTACGCATGAAGGAGAGATCGTGTTCGAACTCAAACGGATTCCTTCGCTCAAAAGCGACGGTATCTCGGTCAGCTTCGCTATTCACGATACGGGTATCGGCATGTCCGAAGAACAGTCGGGCCGGATCTTCGACGTCTACACACAGGTGCACGAGTCGTCGCAGCATACGTACGAAGGCTCCGGACTCGGCATGACGATCACGAAAAATCTGGTTGAGCTGCTCGGCGGCACGATCGAAGTGTCCAGCGAACCCGGCCGGGGTACGTCGATCGAAATCATGCTGTCGTTCGACCGGTATACCGACCTGCCTTCGATACCGTTCGAGGACGACGTGCTGGAAGGCATGCGTTTCCTTGTGGTGGACCAGCAGGCGACGAGCCGCAGCACGATCGTCGGCATGCTCGAAGGCTGGGGCGCCCATGCGGAGTCCGCGGCCGAAATGGAAGAAGATCTGGTGGAGCGCGTCGGCATGGGCGCGTTCGACGTCGTCTTTATCGACGGCAGCACGCTCAAGCGGGGCGAAATTTTCCGCAATTTGCAGCAAATCCCGGATCTTAACCTGTTTCTGCTGGCCTGGCTGGGCGAGAAGATCGAAGAAGGGGAACGCAGTTTCTTCCGCTCGATCATCCCGAAGCCGATTCGCAAGCTGCATATGTTGAACGCGATTTTGGCCATGGAAAAAAACGACCGTTCTGCGGGACGCGACCACGATCGCGATCCGGAGCGCGGTCTGTAGCGGAAACGGCGGCAAATCGAGGAAAGGACGGAACAAGGGCATGAGCCAATCACGAATCACGAGCTACGACAAATTGACACGGGTACGGATGGGCATGTCTTTTCCGCTGCGCTGGGTTAACAGCTATATGCTGCGCGGCGAAGAAGGCTGGACGGTCGTCGATCCCGGCCCCCGTTCCGCCGAGAACGAATCCGCGTGGGAAGAGGTGCTGCGGGACATGGGCATTGCGCCGCGGGATATCGCTTCGATCGTCCTGACGCATCATCACCCGGACCATTACGGCCTTGCGGGCTGGTTCCAGCAGCGCGGCGGAGCGCAGGTATGGATGTCCCACGCCGCAAGCGAAGCGGCCCGCCGCAACTGGGGCAGTGCGTCGGATTCGTCCGGCGGGGCCGGCTTCGCGCAGGCGACGATCGAATTGTACCGCCGCCACGGCATGGAACAAGACCGTCTGGCGCAGCTGCCGGAGCATCTGTCCGGCTTCGCCGCGCAGGTCGAGCCGCAGCCCGAAATCTCGGTGATCGACACGGGCATGCCGATCCGCTTCGGCGGCCGGCTGTGGCAGCCGGTGGAGACGGGCGGGCATGCCGAAGGGCATCTGTCTTTTTACGAGGAGAAGACGGGGCTGATCCTGTGCGGGGATGCGGTGCTGCCGAGAATCTCGCCGAACATTTCCTATACGCCCGGAGGCGACGAACATCCGCTGCGCTCGTATCTGGACGGGCTGCGCGTGCTGGGCGGACTGAACGTAAGCCAGGCTTTTCCCGGCCACCGCGATCCGTTCGGGAATTTCACGGAACGGACAGCGCAGCTGTTGGCCCATCACGAGGAGCGGCTGGACCGGATGCAGGGCATGCTCGGCGGCGACCCGCGCAGCGCCTACCAAGTGTGCATCGAACTGTTCGGCGGTTCGCTCGGCATTCACCAGCTCCGCTTCGCGCTGTCGGAGACGCTCGCCCACCTGGTCGAATTGGAAGACCGGGGGCGTGTCTCCCGAACGGAAGAAGACGTATGCACTTGGCATTCCCTTTGACGATCCGCTATCGAATCGAACGAACCTGTTTGAACGAGCTTGTCTCCCTATTAAGAGGGACGGGCTTTTTTTTATGCGACCAAAGTATGAACCGGCAGCCCGGACAAGCCCGCAAAAATAAATTTCGAAATAAGCTTTGCCGCTTGGTTAGTTCTTAGGAACCGCGTTTATATAAGAGATGCCGGCAATTATATGACACTCCAAAAAGTTTCGGGAAATCAAAACCAGAAACGTCCAAATGGAAAATATTTTAAAAAGGCAATTTCGAAGAAATCCAAAGTTTTTAAAAAGATTTTGAAAACAGGTGATCCAAATTTCGAACCGCTGCGTTTCATGACATGTAAGCAGCGGAAACAACACAAGAAACAACGGGAATCAGGAAACAACAAAATTCAGATATACAATGGAGGAATGGACAATGTTTAAAATGTTCAATGCAAAGAAGCTCGTGGCACCGGTACTCGGTCTGGCTCTGGTAGTTCCGACAGTGGCGGGGGCCGCTCCGGCACAGGCTTCGACAACGACAACGACGAACATTGCGGCAACGGCAGCGCAAATGACAGCAATGAAAGCTTCGACTACGACGCCTGCGGTCGAACTGAGAGCCGCGCTTGACCGTCTCCTTTCCGAACATTACCAACTCGCGGTAGACTCGATGATCAAAGCGTACCAGGGTTCGCCTGACGCGGCTGCTTCGTTCGCGGCACTGAACGCCAACGCAAGCGACATGCTGCCAGCGATCGAATCGCTCTACGGCAAAGCGGGCGCAACCGAATTCGGACGCATCTTCAGCGCCCACAACCAAGCGACCGATGAACTGGTCAAAGCGCAAAAAGCCGGCAACACGGCAGGCGTACAGGCAGCTGAAGCCAAAATCGAGAAATTCGTCAAAGAATTCTCGGCCTTCCTCGGAACGGCAACAGGCGGCAAACTGCCACAAGCTACAGCCGAAAAAGTGCTTCGTCTCCACGAAGACCAGGTTCAGGATACTTTCGAGAAATATGTAGCAGGCGACTTCACGGGAGCTTACACCGCTTACCGTACAGGCCTGAACACGATGTTTACGGTCAGCGAAGCATTGTCGACGGCAATCGTGACGCAAATGCCGGAAAAATTCCAGAACACGAAATCCGATACGCCTGCCGGCGATCTGAGATCGGCTCTGAACTACCTGTTCGCGGAACACTTCGCACTTGCTACGCTGCAAATGCAAGAGCAGTATGACGGCATGAGCGCAAGCAGCAGCGCACTCGTGATTGCCGAAGCCGGCAACACCAAAGACTTCAAAGCGGCAATCGCTTCGGTCTACGGCAATGCGGGAGCGGATCAGTTCGAGAAGCTCTGGACGACCGACCATATCAACGTGCAGGCTCAATACGTAGCGGCCGTGAAGAGCGGGGACCAAGCGGCCATTACGGCAGCCAAAGCCCAAATCACGAAATTCACCAAAGAAATGGCGGCGTTCTTGAGCGCGGCTACCGAAAACCGCATTCCGGAAGCCGGAGCATTGGCCGGACTGACTGCGCATGAAGACCAAGTGCAAAAAGTGCTGGATCAATACGCAGCCAAAGATTACACCGGTTCGTACAAAACGGAACGCGAAGGTTATGCCCTGATGTTCGACGTGGGTAAACTGCTGAGCGGCGCGATCGTGGACCAGTTCAACCCTAAATTCCAACAACCGGCTATGACACCGGCTCCAACAACTCCGGCAACACCTGCACCGGCACCGGGCAAAATGATGACGGTCAAAATGCAGATCGGAAGCCAAAACCTGACGCTGAACGGCAAAACGACCAAAATGGACACGATGCCGCGCGTTTGGGATAACACCACTTACGTACCGCTTCGTTTCCTGAGCGAAGGCATCGGCGCCAACGTGAAATGGGACAAAAAAGCCAATGCTGTAACGGTAATGGCCGGCAAAGATACGCTGAAATTCTGGTTGGGCAAAGACTTCATGGAAGTCAACGGCAAAAGACAGTCGATCGGCCACGAAGTATTCGCGGACGAGAACGGCAGAACCGTCGTACCGCTTCGCTTCATCACGGGTCTGCTGGGTTGGAACTTCAACGTCGACAGCAGCAACTGGATGATCACGCTCACGAAATCGATGTAATCAGTTCGCCAACCTGTCCTTTCGGACGGACACTTTTCAATCAAGCTTCAAGAGGACTTCCTGTAACCGGGAAGTCCTCTTTTTTTTTGCTTTTACCTATAAACAGGTATAAAATGTCTTATAAGACAGCAGTAATCCTTTTTCTGCAATCCTTTTTCAATCCATGTTCATTATAGAAGACCTACAAGAAAGGAGGGAAATGATGAGTTTTACACCCCAAAACCGATTGGAAATAGCTCTAAGCGAGGCGGTCGAATATCCGTCACGGCGCAGGGCATTCTATGAGGAGCTTCAACGTGCGGAACTGTATGCGCTACATATGGAAGGCGACGTGCCGGTCGAAGACGGAATGATCCGGGAAAAAGCGGAAGTGCGCCTGCCATGCGTGGAAATCGAAGGCAAAACGTATTTGCCCGTATTCAGTTCCCTGGAGATGCTGCAGCGTTCGATCGAGCAGGAGATGCGTTATATCTCGATGAACGCGATGGATTTGTTCGGACTCGTTCGCGGTTCGGACGTCTGGCTAAATCCCGGCGCGCCGTTCGCCAAGCAGTTTCCGGCTACCGAAATCGAATCGATTCTCGACGGAAGCCTGCTGGCAATGCCGCAGAGCTATACGCTGGATACGGACCGTCAGATTATGCTCGGGCGTCCGGTGCAGGAACCGACCGAGCTGCTGAGCGGCCTCTCGGAAGTGTTTCGATCGTTCTCGAATGTGAAGCTTGCGTACAGCGCGCATTATTACAATCCCGAGAGCGGAGATCCGCCGCACACGCTGATCGCGGTCGAAGCCGAAGGGGAATGGGAAGAAGTGGTACGGGCGGCAAGCTTGCGCGCTTCCTCGGCGTGTATTCCCGATCCGCCTGTCGATTTCGTGCGGCTGGACGGCCTCAGCGGTCTGGAACGTTATTTCGAAGCGGACTGCGAGCCGTTCTACCGCAAGTTCGGACGCCTCAAGCAGGTCGTGCGCCGGGCTTGACGGGCGTGGCTTGACGGCGCGGCCGCCTTATGTTCGCGGAGGCAGGGAAAAAGGGACGTCCCTGCGATACTCCGGCGAACCGGCGGCATGCGAAAAGGCAGGACCGATTTGGTCCTGCCTCTTTTTGGCGCGTTTTGGGGGATGCCGGTTCGGGCAATGCCGGTTGGAGCGATGCGGGCATCGCTCCATATCGCTCAGTCGTCGCCGGGTTCTTTGGGCAGCTCGATCGACACTTCGCGTTCGGTCTGCTTGTTGTGCGCGATCCGGCTGCTGGCCGCCGCGGCGATCGCGCCGACGATATCGTCGAGAAACGTATGGACGGGGCCGAGGTTTTTGTCGTTCAGCCGCTCCAGAATGCCGGGCTTGAGCTTGTCGACGTAACCGAAATTGGTCAGGCCGATGCTGCCGTACACGTTGACGATCGACAGCGCGAGAATCTCGTCCACGCCGTACAGCCCTTCGTCGTTTTTGATCATTTCCTGCAGCGGGGACAGCAGTTTGCCTTCTTCCGCAAGCACGTCGAGCTGGATGCCGGTCAGCACGGCGTTTTGCACCTCACGCTTTTCGAGCACTTTTTCCACGTTATGCACGCATTCTTCCATTGTCAGTTCGGGGTAATATTTTTGCTGCAGAAAAAGGACCAGTTCCGCAATCTCTTCGATTTTCACGCCGCGCTTGTCCAGCCAGCTTCGGGTCGCCTCGGCTACTTTGCGGCTGTTGAGCGAATAAGCCTGACGTTCGGGAATGCCCATTTTTTCTTCTTTGGGCGTAATTTTTTCCGGATTTTGCATGTTAATCACCTCTCTTCCTTTCTGTACAATTTCGGTGCCGATGAAACAAAAACTGTCCAAAAAGGCGAGGAACATGTGCTTTCCCCGGCGGATTTTGCTAAAATGAACACAACGAAGCGTCGAACAGACGGATACGGGAGGATACAAAAGTGAGCAGGAACGACAGAAAACCGGACGAGATTCGTCCCGTCAAGCTTGAGATCGACACGAACAAATACGCGGAAGGTTCGGTTACGATCACGGTAGGCGATACGATAGTGCTCTGCAACGCCACAGTGGAAGAAAAAGTGCCGCCGTTTATGAAAGGTCAGGGACGCGGCTGGGTCACGGCCGAATACTCGATGCTGCCCCGGGCGACGCATTCGCGCAGCATCCGGGAATCGGCCAAAGGAAAGCTGGGCGGACGCACGATGGAAATCCAGCGCCTGATCGCCCGCGCCCTGCGCGCGGTCGTCGATCTGCAGGCGCTCGGAGAGCGGACGATCATCGTCGACTGCGACGTGATCCAGGCGGACGGAGGCACGCGAACGACTTCGATTACCGGCGCGTTTGTGGCGATGTGCCTGGCCATGAACAAGCTCGAAGCGCAGGGCAAGCTCAAGACGTATCCGATTACCGATTACCTCGCTTCGGTCAGCGTGGGCGTCGTCGACGGCGAAGCGCTGCTCGACCTGCGCTACGACGAAGATTCTTCCGCGGCGGTCGATATGAACATTGTGATGACCGGAGCCGGGGAATTCGTCGAGCTGCAGGGGACCGGCGAAGAGCGGCCGTTCAGCCGCGCCGAATTGAACGCCCTGCTCGAACTCGGCGAGCATGGCGTCCGGCAGATGATCGGGCTCCAGCGGGAAGCGCTCGGCGCGAACGCGCTGAAGATCGGCAGTCACGGAAGCGGAGGATTGGCATGAGCGAAGCAGGCAGCGGAAACGGCAGAGAGATTATAGTCATGGCGACCCGCAATATGGGCAAGGTGCGCGAGTTCCGGCATGCGCTGGAACCGCTCGGCAAGGAAGTGCGCAGCCTGCACGAGTATCCGGAAGCGCCGGAAGTCGTGGAAGACGGCCGGACCTTCGCGGAGAACGCGTTCAAAAAAGCGAAAGAAATCGGCGATTTTCTGAATCTGCCGGTCATTTCCGACGATTCGGGGTTGTGCGTCGAGATGCTGGACGGAGCGCCGGGCATACATTCGGCACGATACGCCGGCGAACACGGCAACGACGCGGCGAACAACGCCAAATTGATGGACGAGCTGATGCGCAGACGCCTCGGCGACGACACGGAGCAGCCACTGCTGAGTCCGGCGAAGTTCGTCTGCGCGCTGGCGATGTACGATCCGGCGACCGGCCGCACGCTGGAGTCCGAAGGCCAGGTCGAAGGCTGGATCACGTCGGAGACGGCCGGCGCGGGCGGCTTCGGCTATGATCCGCTGTTCTTCGTGCCGCAGTACGAGCGCACGATGGCGGAACTGAGCGTCGAGGAGAAGCAGCGGATCAGCCACCGCGGAGCGGCTCTGCAGGAACTGCTGAAGAAGCTGAACGGCTAGCGGCGGAAACGCACAAGACTCGGGAGCGAACTGGATCTGAATCGGATAAGAACGGAAACGGCAAAAGCGCGGAAACGAAGGTGAACTTCGTTTCCGCGCTTTTTGCATTCGGCCTCGGGAGCTGGCGGGCGTCCGCGTTCAGCCCGGCACGGCGTTCGCGTCCGGCTCGGGGATGCCGAACGTATAATCCTGCACCGGAGTCAGGATATTGCGGTGCTGGGTGCCGACGGAAATTTTCCCTTCGAACATGCGGTGCACATGGATGCTCTGCCGGGCGCGCAGGATGCAGGGCGCGCCGCCGGCGCTGCCGACGATCCGCGCGTCGATCCGCTCTTCCGCTTCGAGGCAGGAGCCGCGGCAGACCGAGACCGGATGCACGAACGTAATCGAGCCGGTCGAATACAGATCGCTCTGCATAACGCCTTCGCGGTGGATCACGAGGTCTCCGTTCGATTTGATCGTGCTGGTCTGGCAGCGGGACAATTCGATCCGCGAATCGCCCTGCTGCATATCGTTCACGAACGAATGCTCCCGCTCCAGGCTGCCCTGCAGGCGGACGAGCAGCGGCTCGTCCAGCGATTCGATCATCTGGGCCGGCGACAGCATCAGGTTCAGGTCGTCGGCAAACTCGTTCGAAGCGCCGCCGGTGCTGCGCTGCACCGCGACGAGCACCTGCAGCAGCTCGCGTACCCGCGGCTGAATCTCTTTGAACTTCGTCTTCATGAGCAGCAGGACGACCTGGCCGAAGCGGGCAGACTGTCCCCGCCGGCCGACTTCGGCATACAGCGTGCGCGCCGCCTGCAGCAGCATCGCCGTCTCGTCCTTGAGCTGCATCGAGAGGTGATAGAGACGGTTGAACGTCAGGCCGAAGCTGCCGGAATACAGACAGCTGCCGATCGTGCTGCCCTGCACGACGATGCTGCCGGCCGCCGTGATCGTCGAATGGTAGACGCCGCCCGATACGTAGACGTTGCCGAGCGACTCGACGATCATGTTGTCGGTCACGTTCCCCTGAATGGTCACGTCGCCCGAAAAGACGATATGCCCGGTCTTCAGGTTGACGTCGCCCTGCACGACGTAAGCGTCGGAGACGTCCAGATAGCGGACGGCTCCTTCCGTGATGCACGGCCGGCCGGATTTGGCGGCGACGAATACGCCGGGTTCCCGTTCTTCAACATGCTGCCGGGCGCGCACGTCGAGCTCGCGTACCGGAGGCGCGGCAATAGATTCGCCGTATACGTCATAGCCCGGCATGCCCGGCTCCGAAGGGATGACCCGGGCCAGCAGGTCGCCCGGCTGGACAGACGGAATGCGCAGATGGCTGCGGTAATCGAGGGAACCGCCGGCTTCTTCGAACGCATTTTCGATACACTCTTCGAACCGAAGCTCCAGCTCGGCATCACGGCCGGGCAGCGGCTGGCGCCCGAAAGCGAAAGCGGCCGGCTGGCCGTTCGCCTGTTGAAGCGCTTGCACGATAGCGGGGACGTCCAGATGCTGGCGAATGCCAAGCGCTCCGACTTCGGCCATGAGCTCGGCGATCCCGAGCCGCCGAACGACGGTGTCAGTGTCGGGACGCGCGCTCGGCGAAAGCGTGCGTGCGGCGGCGGTGTCTGCAAGCGTCCAGGCATGGCGGATCTCGGCGAAGACGCGAATGACCGCCTGCATGCGATCGGGCGAGACTTCGATGTCGTACATCGGCTCGTCCGGGTATTCCCATTCGATCCGGTCGACCGAGCGAACCGCCGAAGCGGAGAGCAGCTCGGCGCCGTTGAGCCAAAATCGCAGCGGCGCGGCCGGCAGCAGAACGGCGGGTTCGCCTTCTCCCGCCGGATCGGTCACTTGAAATTTGCCCGCGCGCACGCGGATCGTGCCGTCCGCATGGACCGGCGGCGAAGACGGAGGATGGGTGACGCTGCCGGAGCCGGTAGACGCAGGGACATCGAACAAGTCTGGCTTTTCCGGCACAATCAGGGATTCCGGCATGCGAATAACCTCCTTTGGGATGATAGATCAGAACACGGCAAATAGACGTGCAACTTGAGAGCTAGACGGACAGGGAATTAAGTCTTTGTTATGGAATAGAATAATACCTTTAGCCCTATTTTTCAATAACCATTTCCAATTTGTCCGTTTTATTGCATGTATGCGAGTTATCGCGTACATTAGGGCGCATCAAGAGAACTTTCGTACCGGAAAGAGAGGATGAACCGACTATGCGAAAAACGTTCAAAATCGCCGCCGCGGCCGCGCTGCTGCTCGCCGTGGCTTCGGGCGCCGCGCTCGCGGATACCGATGCCTGGACGGGGGCGGGCAAACAACCCGGGCTGATGGCCGGGCAAGGCGGTACGCTGCTCAAGCTGCCCGGACGGGCGGAGAAGCAGCGGGCCGCGGCTTCGATCGATCCGGCGACCGGCCGCGCCGGAAGTCTGGCCGGCACGCGGGCCGCGCAGGGGCAGACCGGCACGTTCACGGCGAGGCTTCGGGCGGACGGCCTGAACGAGACGCTGACTTTCCGCTATGCCGAATCGGACGGCCGACTGGTTCCGCTGCCTTCGCCGGATCTCGGTTACGAGCTGCATACTCTTCCGGACGGGCAGGCGCTGGTCGAATACGCGTCGTCCCTCTACAAGCTCGATCCACAGCGGAAGACGCTGTCCCCGTTTCTGCTCGGACAAACGGGCGGCTACCGCAAGACTGTCCGCAGTGCGACAGCCGGAGGAGCGCCCAAGATGGTCGTTTGGGGCAAGCGTGCTTCGATCAGCCCCGACGGGCACAAGCTGCTGTACTGGACGACGCGCAGCTTCCCGTCGACCGGCAGCGAAGACGGAGAGAACTGGATCAAGGACCTGCGGACGGGAGCGGAGAAAAAGATCTACGGAGCCGGCTACACGCTGCTCGGCTGGGATAACGACAATCGCTTCTATCTCGATCTGGGCGACGGCGGCATCGTGCGCGTGGACAGCTCGACCGGAGCGTCGGCCAAGCTCGTCTCCGGCTATTCCGTCTCGGCCGTCTCCGGCACGCATCTGCTGTCGCAGACGAAGGACGGTTCGCTGAGCGTACGCGATCTGTCCGCCGGCAAGGCCCGCACGTTCAAGGGCGGCGGACTGGGGCATGTCCGTTCCGCGGCCGCGTCCGCGGACGGCGGAACGTTCGCGGTTCTGAACGCGCCCGACCGTTCGAGCCGCGTGTCGACGCTGATACTGATCGAAGCGCGCACGCTCAAAAGCCGCACGATCGCGGAGCCCGCGGGCGCTTCGATCCTCGGCCTGTCGTGGCAGGACGCCGAGCGGCTGCTCGTTCGGACGCGCAGCCGGGCAACCGGGACGGAATCGACGTATACGATCGATATTGGCGAGGAGGCGGGGACATGAAGCATCAGCGAAGCGGATATGGAACCGGAACCGGGTACGTTCGGGAGCGTAAGGGCATGCGCCGCCATCGGCCGCTGCGCCGGATCGGCGCGGTCGTCTGCGCGCTGCTTGCGCTCGGCGCGGTATCGACGGCTTCGGCGGCCGATTACGGCGCGCGCTTTGTTCAGCAGTACGGCGTCCGCACGTCGATCGCGCCGGCTCTGACGCCGGCCCGCAGCGATGCGGACGGCGTGCTCGAACGCTATGCGCCGATCGAAAGCAAGACGAATCAGCCGCGCAGCGTAGTCGGCGGAACCAATCCGCATAACGGCGCGGACTTGGCCATGGCCGCGGGAGAACGCGTCTACGCGATTCTGCCCGGCAGGGTGACCGAGATCAAGTCCGACACGTCGGCCCAGCTCGGCAGCGTGATCATTGATCACGACACCGACGGGGACGGCACGCCCGACGGCGACTACGTCCAATACGTGCATATCGATCCGGCGGGTTCCGGCGGTTCGGGCCTGCGCGTCGGCGATTATGTGACCGAGACGACCGTGATCGGCACGGTCGACCGGGCCAAGCGCTATAACCCGCATCTGCATATCCAGCACGTCAGCCGCGGCCGCAGCGGCGATCCAAGCAGCCGGACGATGCCGATGTATCCGTTCTACCGCCACGCTTCGCTTGCGACGTGGAACGGCGGCTCGGATCTCGATTATGTGTCCGCCGACTGGCAGGACGGCAGCCTGCTGTACCTGACCGCCTATGCGGGCACCGACAATCCGCGCACGAATCGATATGACCGTAACGCGCCGGCCGAGATTCGGCTGCATTACAAGGTCGGTTCGGGCGGCAGGTGGAAAATGTCTCCGGTCCGCTTCAGCCTGTACGAAGCCCGGACGTTCCGGTATCGGATCGATCTGCGGCAGGCGACCGGAGCCCGGACCGGGCAACAGGTTCACGTCTATGCGGTGGCGGTCCGGGCGACCGATCCGACCTTTCCGGGGTCGGCCGCTTATCGGCACGGCTTGTGGCCGCAGTTCTACAAGCAGCCGGACCGGGTGCTGTACGCGTCGTCCCAGGCGAGAGCGGACGCGGCTTCGAGGGTGTTTACGATTCGCTAAACCGGGTGAATCGGGTATATCGGGTGAGCGTTGAGACGGGGCATTCGGCAAAAAAAGGCAAATCCTGCGCGAGCGTTCGCGCGGGATTTGCCTTTTTTGTTCAGAATAAAAGATCGGCCGAACCCGCAGCTTCCAGGCGTCGCATCCAGCCAATCCGGGCCATTCGGTTAAGCCAAGCCAAGCCAAGCCAGCCGAGTCGGCTCTGGCCGGTCAGGCCGACCGAACCCGCCCGCCGAAGCCGGTCTTTATCCGCTCGTGCCGGACGAGACGGACAGCGAACTTTGAGCATCTTCCCGGTCCGGGGCCGCGGTCAGATCCTGCAGATCGCCGATCAGCTTCTCCAGCTGGCCGAAGCTGCCCGCCATCTGGTCGGTGATGTATTTCTGTTCGCTCATGCCGGCCAGAATCTCTTCCATGGCGGAGCTGGTCTGCTTCGTGATCGTGGAGATGGCGGCGGTCTGATCGGTAACTTCGGAAGACGAGGCTTTCATCTTCTCGGAGCGCAGTTCGACTTCGCCTGCCTGATCCAGCAGTTTGTGCGTGTTCTCGTTGATCTCGGTCAGCACGTCTTCGGAGCGCCGGGCGGCGGCCAGACTGCTCTCCGCCGCTTCGCGGCCGCGGTTCACCTGGCTCATAAGCCGTTCCGTGCCGCTCTGCAGCTCGCCGAGGATGCCGCCGATCTGTTCGGCGGACTCGCGCGAATGCTCGGCCAGCTTGCGCACTTCGTCGGACACGACGGCGAATCCGCGTCCGGCGTCGCCGGCCCGGGCCGCTTCGATCGCGGCGTTCAGCGCCAGCAGGTTCGTCTGGCTGGCGATCTCGGAGATCGTCGTCAGAATCTGGGCGATCTGGCGGTTCTGTTCGCGGAACAGCTCCATGTCATGCGCCGTATCGCTCATAACCGAGTAGACCTGATCGATCTGTTCGCGCAGGTCGCCCATGCGGCTGGCGCCTTCCTGCGTGACGCTCGCCGTATGGGCGGACAGGTCGCGCATGATCGACGAGTTCTGCACGACGCCTTCGATCTCCACGTCGCTGGCCGACATTTTGTCCGAGATGCCCGATACGCTGCCGGCCTGACTCTCCGCGCCTTCCGCCACCTGGGCAAAAGCGTTCGTGATCTCGCCGGTAATCAGTTCGTTCAGCGTAATGTTTTCTTTGGACTTGTGGGCGAACTTCCCGAGTTGATCGACCGCCGACTTGATTTGGGCAAATACCCGCTCAAGCTGCTCGGCGTCGGCTTCCGCGCGTTGGCGCTGCCGGACGGAATCGGCGAACAATTTTTCGCCCAGATAACCGATCGCGACCGCGATCGCCGCGATGACGACGAACAAGCCGACCGTGAAGATGAGTGATACCAGCCGGCCTTCGGGCACGAACACGTCCGCGCCGCGCAGCCACGACACGAAAATCGCGATTGCCGTCAGGCACGAGTAGAGCAGCACGTAGCGCGCCCGCGGATAGAGCAGCAGCAGCACGACCGGCAGCAGCGCCGCTAGCACGTTGATCGTATCGGTCAGCACGAGGGCGTAGCAGGCGAAGAAGAACAAGGCGGCCGCATACGGCAGAACCGGCTGTGCTTTTCCCGTCCACGTCAGCCATGTAAATACCGCCGTAAAAACGCCCATGGCGCCGGCCGCGAGCTGCGTCGGAAGCGACAGGTTCAAGCTGGCGAGGCCGAGAAGCAGAAAGACGGCCCACAAGATCCACATGACGATTTTGTTTCTCTGATGCATGACTTGATCGAGATTGCTCAAATGCTCACTTCCCCATCTATGGAATTGGTTGTACGCGATGACAGACTTAGATTTATTATCGGCAAAAAGCCCCTAACGGTGTAGGGGCTCCTGCGAAAAAACGTATGCCTCAAACTTCGTCGGGATAGCGGAGTCCCCAACTGCTGCGCGCCTGATCCATCATCGCCATGACGCCGATCGACCAGCCGAGCGTGGAAGGCGTCTCGCCGCCCTGAACCCAGGCGTTGAAATCGCGCACTTCGTACGACAGCGCTTCGGCGCGTTCGCCGGCCGGAATCGTCTCCGTCGTCCCGTCTTCGTACGAGATGAGGGCGCGCACGGCGCGGGTGAAATCTTTGATCAGGATCGTGCCGCGTTCGCAGACGATAAAGGCGACATGCCCGGTATCGGCCAAAAAGCTGATCGAGACCGAAGCCGATTCGCCGAGTCCGCCGTGCAGCCGGATGAACGCTTCTTCGTCGACGCAGGTATCCGCTTTGCGTACGTCCGTGAGGAAACGGTCGGGACCGCCCGGCATGAACATCTTGACAAGCGACAGCGCGTACGTACCCATGTCGAGCAGCACCCCGCCGGCCAGATCCGGATTGAAGAAGCGGTTGCCCGGATGGTATTCTTTGGCGTCGCCCATTTCCACGTGGATACTTTTGATCGCGCCGAGTTTGCCGCCTGCAAGCAGGTCAAGCAGTTCCCGGTACAGCGGCATATGGTAGACGGTCATCGCTTCGGCCAGCACGAGACCTCGCGATTGGGCGGCTTCGACCGCTTCCGCAAGCTGGGCGCCGTTCAGCGTAATCGCTTTTTCGCAGAAGACGTGCTTGCCTTTTTCGAGCGCGCGCAGGATGAATTCGTGGTGCGTATTGTGCGGCGTGGCGATATAGACGACGTCGACGGCGGGGTCGTCCAGCAGTTCGTCCAGGCTTCCGTAGCTTTTGGCAATATCGTGTTCGCGGGCGAACGCTTGGGCTTTGTCCAGGCTGCGGGCGCCGACCGCCTCGATACTTCCGCACACCGCGCGGATCGCGGAAGCGAAATCGCCGGCAATCTGTCCGGGTCCGAAGATCGCCCACCGGATCTCGGAGCGGGTATTAAGTTCTGTCATGTCGTCAACCTCTTTCGATAGGGAATAGGAATACGGCAGCAGCGCCGAAGAAAGGCGCGACAAAGCGGAACGTCCGCATACACGGAACGTTCCGCGGAAAAAGCCGGCCGGAGCCGGCAGATAGAGGACTGCAAATTGCAGCAAGGGCGTTAACGTCTTGGACGTTCGCTGCGCGGCGGCAGGGAGGCCGCATCGGTCGCCGGCGGGGAAGAAGGCAAGCCCGCAGACGGCCGCCGTTCGGCCGCTTCGCCGGACAAAGTTTCGTCGACCGCCGCGTGCCCGGTCTGTTCGACCCGCGCTTCTTCATGCCGCAGCGTCTCTTCGATATGCCGCGTTTCTTCGACTTCCTGCTTGTAGACGTCGACTTCGCCGGTCACGACGCTGCGCTTGTTTACTTCGATGCGCTCTTCGCTGACCGGGATCCGAATCGTCTCGTCGCGGCCGATCTGTTCGTCCGTCGCTTCGCCGTTGACCGCGCGCCGCTCGATCACGACTTCTTCGTGGCTGACCGGTACCCGGATCACTTTTTCCTCGTGAACGATTTCTTTGCGGACTTCGACTTCGCCGGTGCGAACCTGCTTTTTGTCGATATCGAGCTGTTCGGCCCGCAGCTGGATCGCGTCGCGGTCTGTGTCGCGGTCTGCGTCACGGTCTGTACTGTGGTCGGCGTGCATCTCCAGTTCGCGCTGCAGGGAGGCTTCCGTATCGCGGCCGGTATCGGCCGGATAAGCGGAATCCCGCTCCTGCTGCCCGATTCCGTCGATTACGCCGAGCGGCGCTGTGTCGCGAACATCGGCTGTACCGCGAACATCGACTGTGTCACGAACATCGGCTGTACCGCGAACATCGACTGTGTCGCGAACATCGGCTGTACCGCGAACGTCAGCCGTCTCATGAACATCGGCCGCTTCGCGCTCCGAAGCGTGCGGCGCGGCGACGGTCAGGTTGTCGTTGTCGCCGTCCGCGCCCAGACGGGTATGGTTCAGCGCGTAATGCCGGCGGAAGATGTCCTCGACTTCTTCTTTGCGGTCGCTTGTCGTATCGACGAGCACCAGCATGCGCCCGCCGCCGATCTGCTGATCGTACGCTTTCGCGTCTTCTTCGGGAATGCCGAGGCCGATCAGGCCGCCGACGAGCCCGCCGCCGGTCGCGCCGACGGCGATGCCGGCCAGCGCCGTCGCGATCGGGCCCGCCGCGAGCAGCGGCCCGATGCCGGGAATCGCCAGCGCGCCGAGTCCGGCCAGAAGTCCGCCTACGCCGCCCAGGATACCTCCGGCCGTCGCGCCTCCGGCGGCGCCTTCGGGTGCTTTGGTGCCGGTCTGTTCGCCGATCGCGGCCGCATCCTGATGGTCTTTGGAAATGACGGAAATATCGTCGGCGTCATAGCCGTACCGCTTCAGCTCCTCGATCGCTTCGGAAGCTTCGCGCTGCGTCAGAAAGATGCCCGCTACTTTTTGAGTCTCCATCTTGTCATCCTCCTTGGTGGAACTTGAATGGGCAAATCTTGCACGGGTAAAAAAGGGCGATCGCCCCGAATACGCGAACAAGCCCGAGCTGTAGTCCAGCCGGGCTTATTCGCGTTCGGAAAGGGCGCCGCTTCCTGTCATGGAAGCCTGATCAGGATGCGGGGGAAGCGGCGCTTTCTCTTCGGGATCGCTTAACGGGTTCCGGTGTGCGGTCGCACAGCCTCGTTACGGACGACGTGTCGTCGCGTTTTCTCTCAGCTTGTCGGCGTCCGCGCCGTCGCGCACTTCCACGCGGCCGTCTTTGTCGACGCGCGCTTCTTCGCGGCGCAGCGTATCGCGAACCTGCTCCGTTTCATGCACTTCGCGTTTGTGAACTTCGACTTCGCCGGTGACGACGTTGCGTTTGTTCACTTCGACCTGCTCTTCGGTGAGCGGCACGCGAATCGTCTCGTCCATGCCGACCGGCTCGTCGGTCGGCACGTTGTTCACCGCACGGCGTTCGATCACGACTTCTTCGTGGCTGACCGGAACGTCGATCGATTTCTGCTCTTCGACGATTTCCTTGTGTACGCCGACTTCGCCGCTGCGCACCGTGTTCGTCGTCACGTCGAGCTGTTCTTCACGCAGCTGCAGCTTGCGGGCTTCGTCATGATTGTCCGAATCAAGGCCGGCCCGATGCTGGTCCAGATCGAGATCGGCCGGGCTTGCAAGTCCGCGGTCGCCGACCGGCGTTCCGTCCATACGGTTCGCGTCGAGGTTCGTCGCGCCCATCGCCGGCGTATCGCGGTACAGCGTATCTTCGGCCATCGTATCGCGGGCCACCGCCGGATCGGAAGTCGAGTCGTTCATCATCGTTCCGCTGGCCAGGCCGCCCTTCATGTCCATCTCGTGCCGTCGGTTCGTGGAATTGTTGTCCCGGAAAATGCGGGAGATTTCGCCGCGCTTCGCATCTTCCGAATCGACGATGACGAGGATGCCGCCGCTGTCGACCGCTTCATCGTATTCCTTCGCTTCGTTCTCGGGAATGCCGAGGCCGATCAGACCGCCGACGAGTCCGCCGCCTGCCGCGCCGACCGCTGCTCCGGCAAGCGTGGCCGCGAGCGGGCCTGCCGCCAGCAGCGGGCCGATGCCCGGAATGGCGAGTGCGCCGAGACCGGCCAGCAGGCCGCCGATACCGCCGAGCACGCCGCCGGTAGCCGCGCCGCCTGCCGCGCCTTCGGGAGCCATGGTTCCCGTTTCGTCTTCAAGCTTGCGCATGTCTTTCTTGTCCCGGGTAATGACCGAGATGTCGTTCGTGCTGTAGCCCGATTTCTTCAGGTCCTCGATTGCATGGGAAGCGTCTCTTTCCGAATTGAACACGCCTACGATTTTGTTGTTCATGATGTTACCTCCTCGTGGTTGTCGAAATGTAGAATTTCGTTGTGTTGGTTATTCGTCGATGGGGCTGTTCCAAGGCTTCGATGTTCCTGCCATGCTTCATATTTACACACGCCAAGAGATTCTAAACCGCCTGGCAAGGGGTTTTTTATAAAAGTCAATCTTTTTTTCAAAATTGTTTCAAAACAAAAAAAGCCGCTCTCCCGCAGGGAGAACGGCCGGCTTCAGTTTAGCGTGTGCTTGATCTTGCTCTTGATGTACATCTGGTAAATGTGGCGAATTGCGATCTTGACGACCATGTAGATCGGGATGCAGATCAGCATGCCCAGAATGCCCATAACGTCGCCGCCGACGAGCAGCAGCACGATGACGGTCAGCGGGTGCATGTCGAGCTGCTTGCCGAAGACGAGCGGTTCGAGCAGGTTGTTCTGGACCAACTGGGCCACGACGACGATCACGATCGACCAGAGCGCCATGCTCGGCGATTCGATCAGGCCGACGATGCCGACCGGAACGCCGGCGAGGAAGGCACCGATGAACGGAATAAAGTTCAGGAAGAACGAGATGATGACGAGCAGCAGCGAGTACGGCAGCCCGATAATGAGGAAGCCGATATACAGCAGCACGCACAGCATCAGGTTGACGATGACGCGCCCGGCGATGAAGCCGTTCAGCGCATCGTCCATTTCGCCGAGCATTGCTTTGCCGTCTTCCTTGTTGTTCGCCGGGAACAGCTTCATCAGGTACGGAGGAAGCTTGTGATCGTCGCGGAGCAGGAAGTAGAGCAGGATCGGGAACGTCGCGATGACGAGCACGAAGCTCGACAGGAACGAGAACATGCCGGTAATATTATCCGACAGCCAGGTCAGCGACGTATCGAGTACGCCCGACAGGCGGTCGAGCAGTTCCTGGTTCTGGCCGGCATCGCTCGGAAGGAAGCGGCTGAACGTCGGATTGTGCTGCAGCTGCTGGAGCTGGTATACCGCGTCCTGCGCGAGCTGCGGCGCGTTGGTCACGAAGCTCTCCACCTGGTCGCGCAGGGTAGGCCATACCCAGAACGAAGCGCCGACGATCAGCAGGATGAAGACTACGAAGATCAGCATGACCGACCAGGAGCGCTTCAATTTTTTGCGTTCGAGGAACCGGACGAGCGGACGCAGCGGGTAATAGAAGAAAGCTGCGATCAGCAGGGGAACGACGAGCGAACTGACCAGCGATACGACCGGCGTGAAGATGAATTTGACCATCGTTCCCAGGAGAATGATGAGCAGGACCAGGGCGACGCCCGCTCCCGCGACGAAAAAGCGATTCTTGAACATGAACATCCTCCTAGTGAAAGTATGCTTCCGGCAAGAGAAGCTTGCGGCAAACGCCGCTCCGCTGCCTATCCGGAGAGGTGCGGAGACCGGGTCGAGGGTAAGGGGGACTACGGCCCAAGCAAGACAGATCTATGTATATACTTAAACGAAACCGGTTCCCTTCACGCTGTAAAAATAAGAGAGAAATAAGCGCGGTAAGAAGAAGGCGAAAAGGGCGGATTCGGAATGTTCGATCTAAAGCCGATAAAATGAATGGGAATTATACGAAACCCCATTGACTTTCATAAGGTAAGGGTATAAAATTCAATCTTGCACGACCTACTTGTACTGTACATCCATTAGACACAATCGGAGGAATTCACCCATGAAAAAAGCGACTTTGCTCGGCCTTGTTGCCATCCTGATGACCCTGATGCTCGCCGCCTGCGGCAGCAACGGAAGCAGCCCGGCCGCTACGAATAACGCGGGTACGGCGGAAGAGAAGCCGGCCGCGGCAGCCAATGCGCTGGAGAAGATCAAGTCCGACGGCAAGATGGTCATCGGAACCGAAGGCACGTACGCCCCGTTCACTTTCCACGACGCAAGCGGCGCATTGACCGGCTTCGACGTGGAGATCGCCCGCGAAGTGGCCAAGCGTCTCGGCGTGGAAGCCGAATTCGTGGAAGCGCCGTGGGACAGCCTGCTGGCCGGCATCGACGCCGGACGCTTCAACGCCGTATTCAACGAAGTCTCGATCCGCGACGATCGCAAAGAAAAATATGATTTCTCCGATCCGTACATTTCTTCCGGCGCGGTCCTGATCGTGCGCGAAGACAACACGGACATCCAATCGCTGGCCGATCTCAAAGGCAAAAAGTCCGCCCAGTCGCTGACCAGCAACCTCGCTGACATCGCCAAAGAGAACGGCGCCGAGATCGTGCCGATCGAAGGCTTCAACCAGGCGATCGGCCTGCTGAACTCCGGCCGCGTCGACGCGACGATCAACGATAACCTGTCGTTCCTCGATCTGAAGAAACAAAAACCGGACATCGCGCTCAAAGTCGTGGCCGAAGCCGACGACGCTTCGCAAAGCGGCGGCGTATTCGCCAAGAACCAGCCGGAGCTGATCGAAGCAGTCAACAAAGCGCTGGCCGACATGCACGAAGACGGCACGTACAAGACGATCTCCGAGAAATATTTCGGCGAAGACGTGTCCAAGTAAGCAAGTAAGAGTCAAGCTTGCCGTCCCTACCTGAAGCGGGACGAGGCGCTCGGCGCCGCGGGCTTCGATCCGCATTACTGATACGGAAGAAGCCGTTCGCGGTTTCAACCGCCCGGGGCTACCTTCGGATTCGCGCAGGCGATTCCGGAGGCGGCCCCCTTCCTTTTGTTCGGAGACGCCGATTGCGTGTAATGACGAAGAAGACGTCTTTTCCCAAAACGATTTTGCCTGGAGAGGGGTATAACGGAGCATGGACGAACGTAAAATTCAGATTTTGATCGACTCGCTGTGGCCGATGATCAAAGCCGGCCTGCAGTTTACGATCCCGCTGACGCTCATCTCGTTCGCGCTGGGATTGGTGCTGGCGATCGCCGTCGCTTTGGTGCGGCTGTGGAAGATCCCGGTATTGAGCCAGATTGCCGGCATCTATGTATGGATTATCCGGGGGACGCCGCTGCTCGTGCAGCTGTTCATCATTTTCTACGGACTGCCGAGCATCGGGGTCGAATTCGATCCGTTCCCGGCCGCGGTCATCGGCTTCACGCTCAATATGGGCGCCTACAACTCCGAGATCGTGCGCGCCGCGATCCAGTCGATCTCGAACGGACAGTGGGAAGCGGCTTCTTCGCTCGGCATGACGCGCGGACAGGCGCTGCGGCGCATCATCCTGCCGCAGGCCGCCCGCGTTTCGGTGCCGCCGCTGTCGAACTCTTTTATCAGCCTGGTCAAGGACACGTCGCTCGCCTACACGATCACCGTGATCGAAATGTTCCAGGTAGCCAAACAAATCGAGGCCACTACCTACGAACCTTTGCTTATCTACTGCGAAGTTGCCGCCTTGTACCTCGTTCTCTGCACGATTCTCAATGCGCTGCAGAACGTGATGGAGAAGCGGCTGGCCCGTTTCTCGGCCCCTTAATCCGCTCGGAGAGGAGACAAATCCATGCTTGAAATTCGCAATTTGCATAAATCGTTCGGAACGCTCGACGTGCTTAAGGGCGTAGACCTGTCGCTGGAAAAAGGCAAGGTGCTCGTCATTATCGGCCCGTCCGGCTCCGGCAAGACGACGCTGCTGCGCTGCCTGAACCTGCTGGAGATGCCGAGCGCCGGTTCGTTGAAGCTGGGCGATTCGGTCCTCGAATTCGGCACCGGGCGCAAACCGGGCAAGGCGGAGATACTCAAGCTGCGCCAAAGCACCGGCATGGTGTTCCAGTCGTACAATCTGTTCCCGCACAAGACGGCGATCGAGAACGTGATGGAAGCGCAGATTATCGTCCAAAAGAAAGACAAGGCGGCCGCGCGCAAACGTTCCGCCGAGCTGCTGGCCAAAGTCGGTCTGAGCGGCAAGGAAGATTCGTATCCGCACCAGCTGTCGGGCGGGCAGCAGCAGCGCGTCGGCATCGCCCGGGCGCTTGCGACCGATCCGCAGGTGATGCTGTTCGACGAACCGACTTCCGCGCTCGATCCCGAACTCGTCGGCGAAGTGCTGAAAGTCATGAAGCAGCTGGCCGCCGAAGGCATGACGATGGTCGTCGTGACGCACGAGATGAAGTTTGCCGCCGAAGCCGCCGACACGGTCGTGCTGATGGACGACGGCATCGTGCTCGAACAGGGACGTCCGGATCAGGTGCTCCGCAACCCGTCCAGCGAGCGCGCCGCGCAGTTCCTGAACGTGCTGATCGAAAAAGAAAGCTGAGTTTGCAGGATAGAAAAATTGGAGAATTTGACAAAAAGCCGAAGGATCGCAGCCGATCCTCCGGCTTTTTTTATTTTTTTATACGATTTGCTTGTTCACTATTCAAAAATCCATTTTTTTGTCGAAAAAACTAACGTGAGCACTTGCATCCGCACAGGAACGGAAAAGACGGGGGAAAACAGATGAAAAAGACATTCAGGCTTACGTTTTTTGCGAAAAACATGCTGATGATTGCGCTGGGAACGTTGTTGGTCGGCGGAATGCTGACAGGAATTACCGTAAAATTGCAGCAAAACATGGCACTCGACAATCTTCGCGGCCAGTATGTCGGCGTCGCGAATTACATCAAAGCGCAGCTTGGCACGGAATTGGTCGCCCAGGCGATCGTGAATCCGGGACCGGATAACGCAGCAGGTCAAAAGCTTACTCCGCTGCTCGATCAAGTGTCGGAACTCAATTCCAACATCGCGCAGGTCTATGTCTACGGCGCCGATCTGGAGAACGGATCCGAGAGTATTATCGCCCTGCCGAACAGTCTGATCGACGCGGACATGGTGCAGGGGACGCGGTACGACAACCCGGCCGAATTCCAGGCGGCCATGGAGACCGCCATCAACGACAAAAAGCCGGCCAGCACCGGCATTTTCACGGACATCTATGGCAACTGGGTAACTGTAGTGCAGCCGATCACGGACGATGCCGGCAAAGTTATCGCCGTCATGGGACTGGATATCAACGCAGCCAGCGTTGCCGCCAACACGGGCGACATTTTGCGCGCGTCGCTGCTGGCGCTGGCTCTCTGCTTCCTCGTCGTCCTGGCGATCCAGTTCTTCGCAATGCGCCGCATGATGCAGCCGATCCGCGAACTGTTCGGAGCGATCGGCCAGATGAACGCCGGCGATCTGAACGTGCAGCTGCGCACCGATCGCAAAGACGATTTCGGCGATCTGAACCGCAAGTTCTCCGAAATGGCGGGCGAACTCAAGACGATCATCGCCGGCGTGCAGAGCCGTGCGCAGCAGGCCGCGAAGTCGTCTTCCGCTCTCAAGAACGAAGTCGAACAGAATATGCGCATCCAGGGCGGCGTGCTGGAGAGTGCGGAACGGATGAGCCTCGGCGCCCGGACACAGGAAAGCTCGGCCGAAGAAACGTCGAGAGTCATGGAAGAAATGTCGCGCGCGATTCAGGAAATCGCCCAGACCGCTTACCAGGTATCCGACGCGGCTTCCGATATGAAAACGGAAGCCGGAACCGGCGGCGAATCGATCGAACGCGTCGGCGAGCAGATGTCGGCGATCAGCGCTTCCGTCGGCCGCTCCGCGGCCCGGATTCGCCAGCTGCAGGAGCGTTCGCGCGAGATCGAAGGCATCGCCGGACTGATCTCGGGTATCGCTTCGCAGACGAACCTGCTGGCGCTGAACGCCGCGATCGAAGCGGCGAGAGCCGGCGAGCACGGCCGCGGCTTCGCCGTCGTGGCGGAAGAAGTGCGCAAGCTGGCGGACCAATCGGCGACGTCGGCCGGCCAAATCTCCGGCATTCTCGGCCTGATGATCAAGGAGACCGACGAAGCGGTCGTGCTGATGGAAGAAGGGCTGCACGAAGTGCAGACCGGCATCGAGCTGTCGCAGCGCACAGGCGAAGCATTCAGCCGGATCGAAGCGGCGATCGGCGGCGTCTCGACGCAGACGGAAGACATGTCGGCCGTGACGGAGCAGATGTCGGCAAGCTCGGAAGAAGTGTCCGCATCGGTCGCGGAACTTGCCGGCATTGCCAAAGAATCGGCCGGCAGCTCGATGGAAGTGACGCAGGCTTCGCAGCTGCAGCGCGAATCGCTGGGCAGCGTATCCGCTTCGTCGGAAGAGCTGAACCAGATGGCGCTGGAACTGAACGAACTGATTGCCAAGTTCAAGATTTGATCTGTACCTATAGGTCTGCGCCCTGATTCGTCGGGGCTCGGCCCGTAAATAGAAGCCGCTTACGCAGGGCAGGGGAGCCGTTCAAGCGAACGGCTCCTTTTTTCGCTGCCAAAACAGCCGAAATGTTGCCATAGTGCTCTTGCCGACTTCGGTGTCACCGCTTACAATGAGTTGGCTTGACCATTAACCGCCTGCGCCGCGCGCAGGGCGTTCACCGAGAGGGAGGAGACTCCGATGCCCCGCGCCAATCTTTTTGCGAAAATGATGCTTATTCTGACCTTGATGTGGATTCCGGTCGCGCTGCTCTACGGTTACTCCAACAAGACGACGACAGACGTGCTGAGGCAGGAACTCGGCGAATCGAACCGGAATCAGCTGGCCTTTTTCCAGAGTCAGGTCAATACCAATATCGAGATGCTCGCTTCCTGGCCGAATCTGCTTATTCACGATCCGGACATCGAGAGCTTCCGCAAGCTGTATACGAACGGCGGTTATTTTAATCTGGACGAGATCAATCTGGTCAAGCGGATTCAGAACAAGCTGAGCATTCAGGAAAGTTCGTCGAACTGGAAAAGCCGGCTGCATCTGTATTCGCCTTCGCTGCGCCGCGTAGTGTCCGAGAACGATGCCCGCGCCTACGATCCGACCGCCCTGCAGGCGCAGATCAAGCCGGGCTGGCAGGTGAACCGGGCGACAGACGGCAGCGAAGACATTTTCCGCTTCTCGTGGTTTACGGTCGCCCCTTACGGGATCGACGATCCGGCTCTCGAAGCGGAAACGATCGTGGAACTCGAATTCGACAGCCGCAATATCCAGAACATGCTCGACAAGTTCAAGACCGACGGCCGCCACGATCCTTTTTATTACCGGGGCGATATGGGAACGATCTACAACCGGACGTCGGATCGCGATCTGACCGGCCGGATGATGCAGAAGCTGAACGTATCGCCGCTGCCCGAAAGCGACAATCTCACGGTGCGGATCGACGGCGAGCCGTATATGGTCAGCATCGTGCTGTCCAAGGAGACGGGCTGGTACCTGATCGACTATATGCCGATGGCCGACATGCTGGAGCCGATCCGCAAATCGAATCTGCTGTTCTACTCGTCGATCCTGATGCTGCTCGTGATGGGTTCGGTCGCGGCGTATCTGCTCTACGTGCAGGTGCAGATCCCGATCCGCCAGCTGATCCGGGGCTTCCAGAGCCTGCAGCAGGAAGATTATTCGGTCCGGATCAAGCCCAAAGGACGCAACGAGTTCAGCTTCCTGTCGGAGCGCTTCAACCAGATGGTCGACCAGATCCAGAATTTGTTCGAGCACGTCTATCTGGAGCAGCTGCACGTCAAGGAAGCACGGCTCAAGCAGCTGCAATCGCAGATCAATCCGCATTTCTTCTATAACTGCCTGTCGTTCGTGACGAGCATGGCGAAGCTTGGCCGGATGGATGCGGTCGTGGCGATGTCGCACAGCCTGTCGCGGTATTACCGCTACACGACCCGGCAGGAACGGGAATTGGTCCCGCTGCGCGAAGAAGCGGAGTTCGTGCGGCATTATCTGGAGATCCAGAAGATGCGCATGAACCGGCTGGATTACGTCATCGACCTGCCGGAGACGCTGCTCGATCTGTACGTGCCGCCGCTCATGCTCCAGCCGCTCGTCGAAAATGCGGTCATTCACGGTATCGAGCCGCATGCGGAAGCCGGGCTGATCCGGATTACGGGCGAGCTGAACGACGACGGAGACGTGATTCTGCGCGTCGAAGACAACGGCGGCGGACTTGAAGCCGGCGAACGGGAGCAGTTGGAACGGCGCCTGATCGAACCGATGGGCGAAGAGACGGGCTGCGGCTTATGGAACGTCAATCAGCGGCTACAGCTGCGCGGCGGCCGGGAAGCCGGCGTCCGGACGGAACGGTCGCCGATCGGCGGGCTGAGCGTCAGTCTGGTCTGGAACGAGAATACGCTCGGCAAAACGGACGAAGCGGACACGCTGCGGCGGCGATCCGGCTAAGCGAAAGAGAGGGGACGACGGAATGATCGAAGTGCTGCTTGTGGACGACGAGACGTATGTGACGGAAAGTCTGGAACTGACGATTCCGTGGGAAGAGATCGGGGTGAGCACGGTACGCCGCGCCGCTTCCGGTGCGGAAGCGTTGGCGATCATGGAAGAGGAAGCGATCGATCTGGTCGTGACGGACATCCGCATGCCGGGCATGGACGGGCTGCAGCTGATCGAGGAGATCGGGCGGCGGTTCGCGGGGGTGCGCTGCATTCTGCTCACGGGCCACAGCGACTTCTCCTATGCCAAAAAAGCGCTGCAGCTGCGGGCGAGCGACTACGTGCTCAAGCCGGTAGACGACGCGGAGTTCGTCGCCGCCGTGTCCGAAGCGATCGATTCGCTGCGGGAAGAATGGGACGAATTCGACAAAGTGCACCGGCTGCTGTACAGCCGCAAATCGGATTACAAAGTGCTGCGCGAGAACCTGCTGCAGGAACTGCTGCTCGGCCGCGAACTGGGCGGCCGGGCGCTTGCCGAGCAGCTGCGCGCGTACGAACTGCCGCTGCAAGCCGGAGCGCCGACGCTCATGCTGCTCGCGCGGCTGGAAGGCCGCTTCGCGTCGATGGACGCGGCTTCGCTGGAGCTGATGGACTTTGCGGCCGGCAATATCGCCGGCGAAGTGCTGCGCGGCCAGCCGCTCTGGTACGGCAGCGGCCCGCACGGCTGCCTCGTGCTGCTGCTGCAGCCCAGCGAAGCCGGCGGCGGTCTCGCGCTCGAACAGACGGCCGGCGGCCTCGATCGCCGGCTCGATACGCTGCGGGAACATATCCGCCTGTATCTGAAGGGCGAGATCTCGCTCGCGGTCTCGACCGTGTTCGAACTCGGCGGAGGAGCGCCGACCGCCGCTTATCGGCGCACGCTCGGTTCGCTCTACGCCGCGGGCACGGGCGGGCGCACCGTCTATACCGATGCTCGCGCCGCGGCATCGGGCCAGGCGGTGTCGCATTCCGCCGTATCGCCGGCGGGGGACGGGCGCGGAGCGATCGCCGAGGCGATGTATGCGCCGCCGACGCTGCTGCATCTGCTGGAGTCCCACCAGTGGGACGAAGCCAAAGCGAAAATGGGCGGCGTCTTCGACGCGGCGGAGCAGGCCGGCCTTGCCGGCCCGCCGATGTACGAGATCTATTTGTGGATGACGAATGCGTTCCTGTTCATCTCGCACCGCGAAGGCCAGCCTGTCGGGGAACTCGGCGGCGAAGAAGGCTTCGACCCGGTCCTTGCGCGCGGACTCGTGCAGCATCCGCAGCGGCTGCGCAGCTGGGGCATGCGCCTGCTGGACGGCCTGGCCGAGCAGATGTCGCACGGCGGCGGCGAAGGCCAGGGCCGAAGCAAAGTGGCCGGCCGGATTCGCCATCTGGTCGGCGCCGGCCTCGACGGCGACCTGTCCGTCAAGACGCTTGCCGACCAGGTGTACCTGCATCCGGTATATCTGTCCAAGATCTACAAAGCCGAGACCGGCGAAGCGCTCGGCGATTACATTATCCGGATGCGGATGGAGCGCGCCGCGCATCTGTTGAAGCATACGTCCAAAAAGATTTACGAGATTACCGGCGAGCTGGGGTATCAGAACCCGCAGTATTTTAGCAAGATGTTCAAGAAGCAGTACGGCATGACCCCGAACGAATTCAGGGAATTAAGCTGAACAAGCAGAAAAGAAGCGGCCGAGCCGCTTCTCAACGTGTCGAGAACGGTCTGCTTCCGAGTGAAGCGAGGAGGCGAAGGGAGAAATTCAGTGTAGGAGCGCCAGCGTTCGCCTTTGAAATCAGGAAAATCCCATTCAAATTTGATCCTTTTTCCTGATTTCAACACGCGACCGGAACGAATTTCTCCCGCAGTCGACAAGCTTCTCATACGTATAGGACCTTCTCGACAGCCTGAGAAGCGGCCGAGCCGCTTCTTTTTTTTGGTTTGCGCATCTTTTGGGCTTGGCGGCGTCCTGTGGAGGTCCGACCTCCAAAACGCGCGGCGCGGGGTTCCCGCCCGCCCGCCCGCCCGCGAACCCGTCATTCCTTTCCAAAGGTGCAGGAATGTTGCGAACGCGACATAGGCCGCTTTCTTCGTCCGCCCTATAATAAAGAAGCAAGGCAGACGACACGAGGGGGAAACAACATGAAAGCGATATCCGGCAAAAGATGGCTGCCGCTGCTGGCGGCCGGCGCGATGCTGGCCACGACGCTGGCGGGATGCTCCGGCGGAGGCAAAACGGAAGAAAGCGCGGCAGGCGCCGCGCCGAACCTTGAGAACGTATACAAAGAGAAATACGATCCGCCGGTTACGATTACGACCGCTTGGGGCGTCGATCCGGCACTGACTTTCAAAAACGGAGAAACGATCGAAAATAGCGTGGCGACCAAATGGGCCAAAGAGCAGTTCGGCATCGATATCAAATCGCTCTGGTCGGTAACCGATACGAACGGCGCTTTCGGCACGAAGCTGCGCCTGGCGATGTCTTCGGGACAGGATATGCCCGACCTGCTGACGATCGGCACCGCCGACAACCAGATTGCGCAGGACCTGATCGACTCCGGCATGTACGAAGAAGTCGGGCCGCTGTTCGACAAATACGCGTCCGACACGTGGAAAGAAGCGGTCAATCAGGACCCGAACGTCTGGAACGCCTATATGCGCGACGGCAAGAAAATGGGCATTCCGGTACTCGATTACGCCTACAACCACGATTACCTGCTCTGGATTCGCCAGGATTGGCTGGACAAGCTGAACCTGAAAGCTCCGAAAACGATCGACGAAATGGAAAAAGTGATGGACGCGTTCAAAAACCAAAATCCGGACGGACTGTCGCCGGATCAGGTCGTTCCGCTGAGCATCGGCTTCAAGACGTCGATGAACACGTGGATGGGCGATCCTTCCTGGATCTTCGGCGCTTACGGCACGCTGCCTCAGCAGTGGAACGCCGGAGCGGACGGCAAGCTGGTGTACGGTTCGACCGAACCGGGCATGAAGGAAGGCCTGCAGAAGCTTGGCGACTGGCTGGCCAAAGGCTATATCCCGCAGGAAGCGGCGCTGTGGGACGAGAACAAGACGGCGGAACCGGCGGTTGCCGGCACGGCGGGCATCATTCCGGGACCGTACTGGATGAGCGGCTGGCCGCTCAAAGACACGGTCAAAAACGCGCCGGGCGCGGTCTGGGCGCCGATCGAAATTCCGTCCGGTCCGGACGGACAAGCGATGCGCCACGGCACGCAGTTCACGAACGGCGTCACGCTGATCAAAAAAGGCATGGAGCATCCCGAAGCTTTCTTCACGTACCAGAACTACCTGTTCGACAACTACGCGAATCCCGAGCCGGGCAGCCCGTACGATAACGGCTTGTTCGCCGGCTACGATTACCAGCTCGACGCCAACGGCAAGCAGCTGCCGATCGAAGAGATCGACGGCGGTTACGTGAACGTCGTCCGCTACCTGCTCGTTCGCGACGGCGCCCGGATTCCGGACGCGCAGATGAAAGCTCTGCAAAGCCTGGCCGAAGGCAACGAGCCGAAGACCAAGCTTGAGAAAGACGTGGCTGTCAACTACGGTCCGGAGACGCCGGCAGCGGCGCAGGTGCTGTTGAAGCAGGACGACATTTCGCGCAAAAACCTGTTCACCGGTCCGACGACCGAAACGATGAAAAGCAAAATGGATTATCTCAACAAAATGGAAAACCAAACGTTTAACGAAATCATCTACGGCAAAAAACCGGCCGATGCGTTCGACGAGTTCGTCACCACGTGGAAAGCGGGCGGCGGCGAGCAGATCACGCAGGAAGTCAACGCCTGGTACGACGAAGTCAAACAGTAAACCGCCCGAATCCGGGTCCGGTCCGCATTCCCCGAAGAGGGAAGCGGGCCGGAATCGGCTTCTCGCCGGTCTGCGGCATACGCGGAAATTGAAGGCGGCAGGGGGATAGCCCTGCGGCCTTTGCTTTCCCATGCCCTTTTTCAGTCGAAGGAGGAGAATCGTTTGAAAACATTGAAAAAAACTTGGCCGTTTCACGTCATGCTCCTGCCGGCGATGATCTTCCTTATTATTTTCAGTTACATCCCGATGGGCGGCATCGTCATGGCGTTTCAGGATTACAAGCCCTGGCTCGGTATCGGCGGCTCGGAATGGGTCGGACTGGACAATTTCCGCTACCTGTTCGAGCGCGAAGACAGCGTGCAGGTAATCTGGAATACGCTGTTTATCGCCATCTTGAAATTGGTCTTCAACCTGATCGTTCCGTTCCTGTTCGCGATTTTGCTGAACGAAGTGCGCAAAACGGCGCTTCAACGGGGCATTCAGACGCTCGTCTACCTGCCTCACTTCCTGTCGTGGGTTATCCTCGGTGGCATTCTGATCGACCTGCTCGCCACCGGCGGCCTGGTCAACCGGGCGCTCGGCTTTTTCGGTCTCGGTCCTTACTTTTTTCTCGGCGACAATGATTGGTTCCGCTTCACGGTCATCGTCTCGGACATCTGGAAAGAGTTCGGCTACAGCACGATCATCTTCCTCGCGGCGCTTGCCGGCATCGATCCGTCGCAGTACGAAGCGGCCGAGATCGACGGCGCGACCCGCCTGAAGCAGACGCTGCATATTACGATTCCTTCGCTGATTCCGATCCTGATGGTCGTCGGTACGCTTGCGCTCGGCAACGTGCTGAACGCCGGCTTCGATCAGATCTTCAACCTGTACAACCCGCTCGTGTACGAAAAAGGCGACATTATCGACACGTTCGTCTACCGGACCGCTATCCTCAACGGGGAAATGGGCTTCGGCACCGCCGTCGGATTGTTCAAGTCGATCATCAGCATGGTCCTGATCCTGATCTCGTACCGTCTCGCTTACAAATGGGCCGGGTATCGCATTTTCTAATCCGGACGCCGCGCAGCCGCGCGGCCCGCTTCCGGGGAAAGAGGGAATCCCATGTATCATAAAACGACAGGTTACCGCGTCTTCAGCATTTTCAACACATGCTTTCTCGTATTTCTCGCCGTCTTGTGCATCATCCCGCTCGTACACGTACTGGCTGTCTCGTTCAGCACCAAAGCGGCGGCCGACGCCAATCTGGTCGGACTTTGGCCGGTCGGCTTTTCGCTCGAAGCGTACAAAAAAACGGCCGCCAACCCGCTGTTCCTGCATTCGCTCTGGGTGTCGGTCATGCGCACGGTTATCGGCACGGCGATCACGCTGCTCATTACGTTCCTCGCCTCCTACGCCCTGTCCAAAGAAAACAGCGTGTTCCGGGGCCGCAACGTCTACTCGTGGATCTTCGTGTTCAGCATGATCTTCAGCGGCGGCCTGGTTCCTTTTTACATCGTGATCCAAAAACTCGGCCTGATCAACTCGTTCTGGGTGCTCGTCCTGCCGGGTGCGGTGAACACGTTCCTCGTCATCTTGATGCTGAACTTTTTCCGCGGCATTCCGAAAGAGCTCGAAGAAGCGGCGCTGATCGACGGAGCCGGCCATTTCCGCACGCTGTTCCGCATTTTCCTGCCGATCTCGCTGCCTTCGATCGCGACCGTCGCGCTGTTCAGCATGGTGTTCCACTGGAATTCCTGGTTCGACGGCCTGCTGTATCTCAACAACGCCAAAGATTTCCCGCTCGCCACGTTCCTGCAGACGGTCATCATCCAGCAGGATATGAGTTCCATGAGCGTGAATCCGAAAGAGATGGAACTGATCTCGCAGACGACCGTCAAAGCGGCCCAGATCTTTATCGGCAGCGCGCCGATCCTGATCGTGTATCCGTTCCTGCAAAAGTATTTCGTCAAAGGCATGACGGTCGGCTCGGTGAAAGGCTGAATCCGGCTGGTGTCTTTTGACAGGTTCGTCGATTGGGTTGGAAAAGACGGGGCGTGTGCGTATGCGATACATGTGCACGTTGGCGCGCTGCGGGGCGAAGGGTCTGCGGTCGCTGATCTCACCCTGATTTTTCGGATTGGAATAAGATCGCGGGCGGTGAAAATAAGGGTTCAAAGGCGACCTTCGACTCCTTCGCCCCTCCGCTGGGTGCGTGGGTATGCGCTGCGTGCGCGCTGCGGGGCGAAGGGTTTGCGGTCGCTGATCTCACCCTGATTTTCGGATTGGAATAAGATCGCCGGCGGTGAAAATAAGGGTTCAAAGGCGACCTTCGACTCCTTCGCCCCTTCGCTGGGTGCGTAGGTATGCGTGCTGGCATGCACGTTGGCGCGCTGCGGGGCGAAGGGTCTGCGGTCGCTGATCTCACCCTGATTTTCGGATTGGAATAAGATCGCGGGCGGTGAAAATAAGGGTTCAAAGGCGACCTTCGACTCCTTCGCCTCTTCGCTGGGTGCGTGGGTATGCGTGCTGGCATGCGCGTTGGCGCGCTGCGGGGCGAAGGAGGGTTGTACGCCTCTATGGTCGTGAAATGTGCACCAAAAGTCAACATTCTCGGGTGATTGAGCAGTTTTTTCTCCGAATGTTGACTTTAAGTCAGCATTTTAGCTCGATTCCAGCCTTATTGGCATGCAAACGCACAAAATGTTGCCTTTACGTCAACTTTTCCGCAAAAAGCTCGCTCAAAACCTTGAAATGTGGACCAGAAGTCAACAATGCTAACCAGGCACCTATTTTCCCGAAAATCGGTTCGATTCGTTGTTCTCCATATCCAACATGAATAGCGTAAGATGGATGAAACAGCCTTTACCTATCTCCATTGCTCTCCGCAGCGCCGCCCAACCGCAAACGCCTCCACCACCGCCGCCACCTCTACTACCGAGAGCGGAAGCTTTTCAGCCGTCATCCAGAAATTTTTTATCCAAATGAAGGAGAGTGACTCCAAGTGACCTACGTTTACCCGCCCGTGAGCGACAAAGTCCCTCACATGCTGCACGGAGCCGACTACAACCCGGAGCAGTGGCTCCGCTACCCGGAAGTGCTGGAAGAAGATATCCGCCTGATGAAGCTGGCCAAATGCAACGTCATGTCCGTCGGCATTTTCTCGTGGGCGATGCTGGAACCGGAAGAAGGGGTGTTCACGTTCGACTGGCTCGATCAGGTGCTGGACCGCTTCGCGGCGAACGGCATCTACGCGCTGCTGGCGACGCCGAGCGCGGCGCGGCCGGCCTGGATGGCGCAGAAGTACCCCGAGGTGCTGCGCACCGAAGAGAACCGCGTCCGCAACCTGTTCGGGTTCCGGCATAACCACTGTCCGACGTCACCCGTGTACCGCGAGAAGACGTCGATCATCAACCGCAAGCTGGCCGAACGGTATTCGGAACATCCCGCGGTCATCGGCTGGCATATTTCGAACGAATTCGGCGGCGACTGCCACTGCGAGCTGTGCCAGACCGAGTTCCGCAAGTTCGTTCAGGAGAAGTACGGCACGCTCGACGAGCTCAACCACGCCTGGTGGACGACGTTCTGGAGCCACAGCGTGACGGACTGGTCGCAGGTCGAATCGCCGGCTCCGCACGGGGAGAAGCAGGTACACGCGATGAACCTAGATTGGCGCCGGTTCGTCACCAAACGCACCGTCGATTTCGTCAAGCACGAAACGGTGCCGCTGCGCGAGATCAATCCCAAGCTGCCGGTGACGACCAATTTTATGGAATTTTACGAAGGATTGGATTATTGGCAGTTCGCGGATGCGCTCGATTTCCTATCGTGGGACAGCTACCCGACGTGGCATGACGCCGATACGGAATCGAAGCAGGCGGCGAAGATCGCTATGATGCACGATATCGTCCGCTCGATCAAGGGCGGCCGTCCGTTCCTGCTCATGGAGAGTACGCCGAGCCTCACCAACTGGCAGGACGTCAGCAAGCTCAAGCGTCCGGGCGTGCATCGGCTCTCGTCGCTGCAGGCCGTCGCGCACGGATCGGACAGCGTGCAGTATTTCCAATGGCGCAAAAGCCGCGGGTCGAGCGAGAAGCTGCACGGGGCGGTCGTCGATCACGCCGGGCACGAACATACCCGCGTGTTCCGCGACGTGACGGATGTCGGGTCGGCGCTTGAAGGCATGGACCGGATCGTCGGCACGTCGGTGCCGGCCGAAACGGCGATTATATTCGACTGGGAGAACCGCTGGGCCGTTAACGATTCGCAGGGGCCGCGCAATATGGGCGTCAAGTACGAGCAGACCGTGCAGAGCCACCACGAAGCGCTGTGGAAGCTTGGCGTGCCGACGGACGTGATCAGCATGGATGCCGATTTTGCCAAGTACAAATTGATCGTCGCCCCGATGCTGTACATGGTGCGCGAAGGCGTGGGCGAGCGTCTGGAACGGTTCGTCGAAAATGGCGGGACGCTCGTCGTGACGTACTGGTCGGGCATCGTGAACGAGACGGACCTGTGCTTCCTCGGCGGATTCCCGGGTCCGCTGCGCAAAGTGCTCGGCATCTGGTCGGAAGAACTGGAAGGGCTGCACGACCGCGACCGGAACCGTCTTCGCCTGAACGGCAGCGGCGAGCTCGGCCTGTCCGGCGACTACGAAATTTCCGAAATGTGCGACCTGATCCATCTGGAAAGCGCGGAGAGTCTGGCGGAGTACGCGTCCGACTTCTATGCGGGACGTCCGGCGCTGACCGTCAACCGTCTCGGCGCGGGCGAAGCGTATTATATGGCGGCCCGCACCGGCGGAACGTTCCACGACGATTTCTATACGGCGCTTGTCCGCCGCTCGGGCATCGCCCGCACGCTGGACGTGCCGCTGCCGCCGGGCACGTCGGCGCATCTGCGGACCGACGGCGAGAGCGACTTCGTGTTCGTGCAGAATTACACGCCGGAAGCCGTGTCGTTCCCGCTCGACCCCCGTTCTTACACGGATCTGGACGGCGGCGAACCGGTCGGCGCGCAGCTTGAGCTGGCACCGTACGATATTCGCGTGTTGGAACGCCGCAGGGACGCGTAGAGGGACGAAAGGTTTCTTTTTGAAGCCACCGACCCGGCTTATGACCCGGTTCCGGGGACCGTCGTTTGCGACTTGACAGCGCTGAAACAAGCCCGTTCGAACCCTTCTTCCGTATCGGAAGGAGGGTTTTTTCATGCAAAAAGGGTCTGGGCAAGGCAGCAGGGGTAATAGCATGGGAAGCAAGGCAACCCTGCTACAGAAAGGTGAGGATGAAATTTGAAAGCAATCGTAATTGACGAGTTTGGCGGACCCGATAAACTGCAAGAACGGAACGTACCCGAACCGAAGATCGATGCGAACCAGATCCTGATCAAACTGTATGCGACGTCGGTGAATCCGGTCGACACCAAAATCAGGGAAGGCGCGATGGGCGCGGCAGCCGGTCCATTCCCGCTCGTGCTCGGCGGAGACGTCGCGGGCATCGTCAAGGAAGTCGGAGACAATGTCAGCCGCTTCAAGCCGCGCGATGCGGTATTCGCCCGGCCCCGCGTGTTCGGCACCTATGCGCAGTACGTCGCGGTAGACGCGGACGTCGTCGTGAAGAAGCCGGACAATCTGAGCTACGAAGAAGCGGCGTCGATTCCGTTGGCCGGCCTCACGGCCTGGCAGGCGCTGGTCGATCACGGCAAAGTAAAGGCGGGCGACAAAGTGCTGATCCATGCGGGCGCCGGCGGCGTCGGCACGCTTGCGATCCAGATCGCCAAAGCGCTGGGCGCGGAAGTGGCTTCGACCGCAAGCGGCAAAAATGCCGAACTGTTGAAGTCGCTTGGCGTGGACCATGTGATCGACTATACGCAGGAGGACTTCTCCGAAGTGCTCTCGGATTACGATATGGTGCTCGATACGATGGGCGGCGATATTCAGCACAAAAGCTTCAAAGTGCTCAAGCCGGGCGGCCATCTCGTCTCGATTCTCGAGAAGCCGGATGAAAATCTGGCGAAAGACCTCGGCATCCATACGGCCCATTTCATGATGGAGCCCAAAGGCGAACAGCTGGAGAAGCTGGCCGAACTGATCAAGCAGGGCAAATTGAAGCCGGTCATCGATTCGACCTACTGGTTGAGCGAAGAAGGCGTCCGTGACGCGCATACCAAAAGCGAAAGTCACCACGCCGTCGGCAAGATCGTCATTCGCGAAAAATAAACCGGTTCGGCGGGCTGTCTTTTTCTGCCGTGCCCCGGTTTGAAAATATTCGTCAAAAACGAAGCCTCCCGGCAGACGGGGGGCTTTGTTTCGGGTAATGATACGGATAGACAGCATTGAAGCAGGCAGAGGGAGTCTACCGAGAAGGAGTGCGAAGCAGATGAGCAACGAACGGGAATCATACGTATTGACGATGCAGGAGGATACGCCGGAGCTGATCGAACAGTGGCGGGACGCGCTGGACGAACTGTATATGGAATTCCGCAAACGCAGCCGGGCCGCGCTCAAAGACTATGACGTCGAAGACGTGCATCAGGCGAGGGTGAGCGCGCGCAAGCTATTGACGCTGCTGCCGGTGCTCGATCCGGACGACGAGAGCGGCCTGTACCGCCCGATCAAAAAAGCGCAGAAGCGCTTCGGCCGGGTGCGGGACGCGGACGTGCTGATCGGCGAGTTCAAGCAGCTGCGGCAGGAAGCGAAGGAAGCCGGGCGGGGCGACGAGTCCAGACTGTTCAAACGGATGGCCAAGCTGGAAAAAGAAGAACGGCGCAGCCAACGCAAAAAGCTCAGCGCCAAACTGCCGAAGATCGTGAACGGGAAGCTGGATCGCCGGTGGAAGACGTTTCTAAAAGAAGACCTGCCGGAACTGGCCGCGCGCGCGGACGTTGTAGGCAGCGTGCGCGAACTGAAAGACGATTACCGCAAACGGCGGCATGTGTACCAGGTAACGGCGGATCGCGCAGGGTTGTACAGCGACGAAGCGCTGGATGCGCTGCATCAGGTGCGGATCGCGGCCAAGCGCTGCCGGTATACCGCGGAAGCGGCGGCGTTTGCACTCGGCGACAAGCAGGCGGAAGACGCCGAACATTTCAAAAGCGTGCAGAAGCGTCTCGGCGAAGTCAACGACCGCCATGTGCGTATCCGGATTGCCGACGACTACGGTCCCGAAGCGCTCGGCGCGGATGAGGCCGGCTGGACCGCGTTCCGGGAGCGGCTGGATGCCCAGTTAAAAGAAGCGCTCGAAGAAGTGGGCGAACTGTAAGCGGTATCGGATCGGAATCGTCGCAAGCCGACAACAGAGTCACAAAGAGCCGTTAGCGGCGAGATCGCCAAGAAACCCGGTTCTCCTTCAGGGAGAGCCGGGTTTCTTGGGCGTGCAGGATGAAGAGGCGGGGCAATAACGATAGATCGGGCGGGGCGCAGACGCTGCCCGGCGCTTTGTTCGAGGTCAGGCATTCGGGGCAGCAGTCTTGCTCAAGCAGACAGCCGACTTACTTGGCCGGCGGTTCCGGATCGGCCGGCATGTCCGGGGTCGAGGCCGGGGTTTTTGATGTATTTTTCAGAAAATCGATCGTGTCATACAGCAGCACGGCGGCTTCGGCGCGGGTAATTTTGGCTTTGGGATTCAGGGTGCCGTCGGCGTTCAATTTGAGAATGCCGCGCGAGAGCGCGCGCTGGATCGAACCCTGATATTCCGGGGTAAGCTGGTCTTCGTCGCCGATCGGCTGCGGCTTGATGTTGATCAGCGGCAGGTTGCCCGACGTCTCGACCGCCTGCATCAAGTAATGGATATACGTCTCCTTCGTCATCGGCGCGGTCGGATCGACGGATTCCGGCAGCTTCACGCCGTTGAAATGGGCGTTGACGAACGCTTCCGCGTACCAGGCCTCGTCCGAGACAGCCGGGAACAGATCGTGCGCCGTCGGCACTTTGCCGGCTTCGAACGAGATCGCCGCGAGGCTGAGCTGCAGGCCGCCGGCGATAAACTGGATGCCCTGCGCGTAATTGAGCACCGACTTGGGCTGGAACGAAGCCGCGCTTACGCCTTTGACCAGACCTTCGGTTTTGAGCGCGTCGATTTTCGCCTGCCCGCTCACACCGTTCAGGTCGCCGAAGCCGGCGCCTGCGGCAAACAGCTGACCGCCAAGCGACACGGAGAGCACGGAGACGGCCAACACGGAAGTCATGCTTTTTTTGTTCATTTTCTGTTCCTCCTCAAGGTGGCGGACGGCGCTTAAGGGACCGGCTTGGATAACATCCGCTTCGATAATCTTTCTTACTGCCTCAGACGCGCAGCCGCCGGGAAAGGTTGCAGCGCAAAAAAACCGTTCCTGCCGCGGAAATTTCCGGGGCAGGAACGGTTCGGTTAGGATGAACGGTTCGATTCGAGATGAACCGTTCGGTTCAAGCGAAGCTTCGATCCGTCAACGGTTCGAATTATTTGAGCATTTTTTTGGCCAGCTGCATTTGCTCTTCGCCGTAAGGCGGGAAGAACAGCGTCGTGCCGCTTTCGGCCGAAGGGCGCTTCAGGATGCTCTTCTGGTGCGAGAACGTGCGCAGGCTGTGCAGGCCGTGATACGAGCCTGTGCCCGATGCCCCGGTTCCGCCGAACGGCAGATGCGGGTTCGACACATGCAGCAGCGTATCGTTGATGCAGCCGCCGCCGAACGGCACTTTTTCGAGTACGCGATCCTGCACTTCCTCGTCGGTCGTGAACAGGTACAGCGAAAGCGGACGCGGATGCGCGTTGACCTGGCGAATCGCGTCGTTCAGGTCGGTATACGTCAGCACGGGCAGGAGCGGTCCGAACAGTTCTTCCTGCATGCTGGCCGCATCCCACGAATCGATATCCAGCAGCGTCGGTTCGATGAACTTCGTATCCCGGTCGCCGCTGCCGCCGAAGACGATCTTGTCCTTGTCTTTTTCCAGAATGTCGGTCAGACGGTCGAAGTGGCGATGGTTGATGATGCGCCCGAAGTCCGGGCTGCTCCACATGTCTTCGCCGAGGAACTCGCGAATCGCGTTCTTGAGCGCGATCAGCAGCTGGATCTTCTTGCTCTCGTGCACGAGCACGTAATCCGGCGCGATGCACGTCTGCCCGGCATTGACGAGCTTGCCCCAGACGATGCGTTTGGCCGCCATGCGCAGATCGGCCTGCTTGTCGACGATAGCCGGGCTTTTGCCGCCCAGTTCCAGCGTGACCGGAATGAGCTGCTTGGCCGCCGCCTGGGCGACGATGCGGCCGACTTCCGTGCTGCCCGTGAAGAAGATGTAGTCGAACGGCGAGTTGATCAGCGCGTTGACCGTGTCTTTGCCGCCGTCGATGACGCGGACGTAATGGTCTTCGAACACGTCGGCGAGCAGCTGCTTCACGACGAGCGAGACGTTCGGCGTGCTGTCGGACATTTTGATGACCGCGCAGTTGCCGGTCGCGATCGCGCCGACGAGCGGTTCCATGACGAGCTGGAACGGATAGTTGAACGGTCCGATGATCAGCACGGTGCCGTAAGGTTCGTTGATGACGAAGCTGCTTGCGCCGGCCAGCGTGATCGGCGTCGCGACGCGCTGCGGCTTGGACCAGCGATACAGCTCTTTGCTGATCTCGGAAATGCTGTTCAGCACGAAGCCGATTTCCGTCGTGTAGGCTTCGAACGCGGGCTTGCCGAGATCCGCCTGCAGCGCTTCGATCAGCGCGGGCTCGTAGCGTTGGATGGCGGCTTTGAGTTTCTCCAGCCGGCGAATCCGGAATTTGTAGCTGCGCGTGCGGTCGGTATCGTAGAAAGCGCGATGCTCTTCGAGCATCTGCGTCACTTCTTCGGAATTCCATTCTTTTGCAATCGTGTCCTTTGCGATCATAAAGATTGACCTCCTCGGGGGGATGGAATGCTTGAACCGGTAGTTACCCATTTATAAAGTGCTGTAAAAATCATAGGGCTTCCGGAGGGCTAAAGTCAAACTTGCCGGAAGCGTGACGTTCGCAACAACAAAGCCGATGAACCTCAATAACTTTATTACCCACATTCACGGGCAAGCGGAACAAAAATCGGCGGAAAAACGAGATTTGCCGGGAAAAGACAGCGTTCGGGCATGCAAAAAGCCCCGTTCTGCCGCAAAGCGGCAGCCGGGGCTTGCTGGATGAATCTACTGCACGGCCGGCCGGAAGCCGCCGAATCGACGAACCGGCGGTCCTGCAGGCCGGTTACAGCGGAGCGAGCGGCAGACGCACGCCGTCCGCTTCGTCGCGAATATCGCCGACGATCTCTTCCAGAATGTCTTCCATCGTCACGAGGCCGATCGTGCGGCCGCCCGCGTCCGACACGGAAGCCATATGCACGCGGTTCGCCTGCATGCTGAGCATGACTTCGCGCAGCGTGGCGGTCTCCGTGAACTGCGGCAGCTTGTGGATAAAGCCTTCGATCCGGCCGTCCCGCCCCGCCGCGATGGCGGTCAGCACTTCCTTGCTGTGCACGAAGCCGATGAACAGATCCGGGTTGCCGTTCGTGACCGGATAACGGGTATATTCGTGTTCGCTCAATTTCTCGATCAGTTCGCTCTGCGGCACTTCCTTCGCGATTTTGACGATCTTGTCCGAAGGAATCATGATTTCGCGCAGCGTACGGTCGTCGAAAGCGAAAATGTTGTTGAGGTACTGCTGTTCCGTTTTGTTGATCTCGCCGCTCTCGTAACTTTGTTCGACGAGCCATTTCAGTTCTTCTTCCGAGTGCACCGATTCGTGGCCGGCCGGCTTGACGCCGAACAACCGAAGCAGCAGCGTCGCGGAACCGTTAAGCAGACGGATAAAAGGAGCGGTCATCCGTCCGAAGCGGTACAGCCACGGAGCGAGCATGAGCGTCATCTTCTCGGCGAACTGGATCGCCAGCGTCTTGGGCGCGAGTTCCCCGAGCACGACGTGCAGGAACGTCACGAGCGCAAGCGCGATCGTATACGACAGCACGGTCGCGGCCGCGGCCGGAACTTCGAAATGATCGAAGACCGGATGCAGCATTTTCTCGACGGTCGGTTCCCCGAGCGCGCCGAGCACGAGAGCGGTAATCGTAATGCCGAGCTGGCAGGCAGACAGGTAATAATCGAGGTCCTGGGCGACTTTCTTCGCCATGACCGCTTTCTTGTTGCCGTCCGCGACCAGTTGGTCGAGCCTCGACATGCGCACTTTCAATATGGCAAATTCAGCACCGACGAAAAAGGCGGTCAGGCCGATAAACACGGCCACCAAAAACAAGTTTAACGCAATTGATCCGTCCAATAAATTCCCTCTTGCGAGGGATTCACCTCCATGAAATTAGGATTTGGAAACCGGGAATCGGGTAAAGCGGCCGAGCGGCGCTGCCGGAACAAGCCTGACCGGCGAAAGCGTTACTGCTCGGTGTTACTGCTCGGTATAGTTCAGCCGTACCCGTTTGATTTGCAGGTCGTCTTTTTCCGTGATGGTCCACACATGGTCGTTATCGATCAGCTTCTCGCCTTCGGCGGCCGACGTGCCTTTGCGGTGCTGGATCCAGCCGCCGATCGTGTCGGTGTCGCTGCGTTCGTCGAACGTTACGCCGAAGCGCTTCTCCAGCTCGTCGAGCAGCACCCGTCCGCTGATCACGTATTCGCGTTCGCCGGACTGGCGGATCTCGGAGATCTCGTCCGCGTCGAACTCGTCCCGGATCTCGCCGACCAGTTCTTCCATGACGTCTTCCATCGTGACGACGCCCGCGGTGCCGCCGTATTCGTCGACGACGAGCGCGATATGCATACGTTCCTGCTGCATCTTGAGCATCGTTTCCTGGATCGACGTCGCTTCCGATACGTTCGGGATGCGGCGGATAAACTCTTCGAGCCTGCGCGCGCGTCCGGCGATAATGTGCGGAAGCATCTTTTTGGCGTTGACGACGCCGATGATCCGGTCTTTGCTGCCGTCTTCGGTCACCGGGTACCGGGTGTAGTTGTTCTCGTCGAGCACCGCAATCAATTCCGCGTATTCCATATCCTTGTCGATCGTCACGAGCTGCGTCCGCGGCACCATGATGTCGCGCGCCACGCGCTCGTCGAACGAAAAGACGTTTTCCATGTAGGACAGCTTCGTTTCATTGATCTCGCCGCCCTGATAGCTCTGCGTCATGATGATCTTCAGTTCGTCCTCGGAGTAAATCTCCTCGTGGCCGGACGGCTTGACGCCGAAAGCGCGCAGCAGCAGGCGGGACGTTCCGTTAAGCGACCAGATGAACGGATACATGACCCGGCCGAATACGTACAGCGACGGGGCCAGCAGCAGCGTCATCTTCTCGGCAAACTGGATCGCCAGCGTCTTCGGCGCCATCTCGCCCACGACCACGTGCAGGAACGTCACGAGGAAAAAGGCGATAGCGTACGAAGCGACCGACGAAGCGGAAGCCGAGACGTTGAGCCAGTCGAAGACCGGGTACAGCAGCAGCTCGACGGCCGGTTTGCCGATCGCGCCGAGGCCGAGCGCCGTAACGGTGATGCCGAGCTGGCACGCGGACAGGTAGTAGTCGAGGTCCTGGGCCACTTTTTTAGCCTTGACGGCTTTTTTGTTGCCCGCGGTGATCAGTTGGTCGAGCCTCGAGATCCGTACCTTGACGACCGCGAACTCCGAAGCGACGAAGAATGCGGTGAGCGCGAGCAGGACGGCCAGAATCAATAAATTGACGATTGTCATTAGGTCCAATAAGTTCCCTCGTACGAGGGATTCACCTCCAGTGAAATTTTAACGACAGACCCGCCTCTTTCGTGTGAATTCCGGTTGAAAGAGACAGGTCCAAGAAACGGTGATCAACGAAAAGTTGTGGTTCAGCGCCTTCCCAAGTCTGCTGCCTCCTCCCTGAATGTATTACTTGTTACTATACCATAACCTTTCGTAACCATGCAGCACCGCGTTTCGGTTAATAAAATTGACAAACGTCGGACACATTTGCCCGGACGGACTTGACGTTGGCTTTCATGCCGGCAAGATGCTATTCTGAGTAAAAAAGCGCTGCCTGTGGAGAGGAGATCATCACTATGCAAAATATCGTATCGAACAAATGGCTGCTGGCGAGACTTTACGAGCCGGAGCAGACGATCGTGGACTGCCGCTTTACGCTCGGACAACCCGAAGCGGGGCGGGCCGCCTACGAACAGGACCATATTCCGGGAGCCGTGCATCTGGATCTCAAGCAGGATCTGTCCGCCGAAGCCGGCGATCACGGAGGGCGCCATCCGCTGCCGGAACCGGAAGCGTTCGCGGCGAGACTCGCGAAGCTCGGCATCGGCAACGACACGCGCGTCGTCGCTTACGACGACGAAGGCGGCATGAACGCGGCCCGGCTGTGGTGGATGCTGCGCTGGCTCGGACACGAGAACGTAACCGTACTGGACGGCGGGTTCTCGCATTGGAAGCAGGCCGGTTTCCCGGTCGACGACAAACAGGCCGTCCGCGTGCCCGCGACGTTCACGCCCAACGTGCAGCATCATCTGCTGACCGACGTGAACGAAGTGCAGCGCATCGTCGGCACGCTCAAGGCCGAACGCATCGTCGAGAGCGTACACGAAGAAATGGCGGCCGAGCGCGGCGAAGTGCCGGTGCAGGACATCGAGATCCCGGCCGCCGTCGATCCCCGGGTCTTTTTCACCCCGGTGCTGATCGATTCCCGCGCACACGACCGCTACCTCGGCCAGAACGAGACGATGGACCAAGTCGGCGGCCATATCCCGGGAGCGGTCAACTTCTTCTGGAAAGATCTATTGAAGGAAGACGGCACGTACAAGGACGCCGAGGAGCTGGGGCGGCACTTCGAAGGCATCGACCGGGACGCCGAGATCGTCGTGTACTGCGGCTCCGGCGTAAGCGCCTGCCCGAACGTGCTGGCGCTGGAACAGGCCGGCTTCAAGAGCGTGCGGCTGTATGCCGGGAGCTGGAGCGACTGGATCTCGTACGGCGACAATCCGATCGCGACGGGGGAAGAGGTTTAAGGGTTTGATTTGAAAAGGGAAGCCCGCGGCGGACGCGGGCTTTTTTGTGTTGCTGAGGATTGCGGAGGTGCGCAGTGCAGAGGGTCAGAACGGCTGCCGTGCAGTATACCGATGTATGCGAAGTCAACAAGGGACCAACGCTGGGCTGGGGAAAATGTTTTCTGTAGGCAACGAGGAATATACGCCTCGGAGTACGCAGGACGTGTAGGGATGAAATGAAGAGAAAGGCGCTGAATCCATGATGTGTAGATTGGAATCAACAAGATTGTATGGATTTTTAAGTTCGATCAACGAAAAGCTAACAAACAAAAATCATTGAGAGTAAGATCGCCATACTTTCGCCCTATTAACAGAGAAAAGCGGGCAGTATAATTTATACAAAGCCCAGAAATATTAAAGGCTTAAATAAAAGTATAGGGGCGTTGAAAATGAATTACACTTCCTACGAATTAGGGTACTTGAGTGGAAATGAGGTTGTTGAAGTGACTCTTATCGGAACAGAAGCAAATGTCAAGTTGCTTGATACAGGAAACTTCAACGCTTATCGTAGCCGACGGAGACACTCTTATTACGGAGGACATTACAATGCCTCGCCAGCAAGAATTAGAGTTCCACATGCAGGACACTGGCATGTTACAGTTGACTTGGGCGGATATAGAGGCCATGTTCGTTCCTCTGTGAAGATTCTTTCCTAATCACAAGTTGATTTCAAGCCGAACTTTGGAATAACCGAAGTTCGGCTTGTTTTATGAAAATCAACCCTTTGAGATTATCAAGTACACTTAATATCATAAATAAAATTTTGATTAAATATACTTTTTATGATAAAAAACCATTCTTTAAAATAAATAAATAATGTAACATGTTATTTATGAAAACTTGTTAAAAACTTATATATGAAAAGAAGGTGGCTATGTGAGTAAGTTTTATGCTGTAAAGATGGGACGAAAAACTGGAGTATTTAGTACGTGGGAAGAGTGTAAAAAACAAGTAGATGGTTTTCCTAATGCTGTATACAAATCATTTACAAGTTACGAAGATGCAAAATTGTTTGTGTTCGATAAAAAGCTTGGAAATCAAAAAACATTCGATTTTAAAGCAGAAATAACAGCATATATAGATGGTAGCTACAACGATGACCAGAAATATTATAGTTTTGCCAGTATAATTTTTGATGGTGATAAGAAGTTGAAATTTGCAGGTGCAGATAATGACTTAGCAATTGTAGAACAAAGAAATGTTGCAGGTGAAGTTAAAGCTGCGATTCAAGTAATCGAATATGCTGTTCGAAGAAATGCTAAGTCGATTGAAATATTCTATGATTATGCAGGTATAGAAAAGTGGGCAAAAAACGAATGGAAGGCTAAGAACTCTTTTACAAAGAGTTATGTGGAGTTCATTCAAAAGGTAAGCTCACAAATCGAAATAGTATTTCTAAAAGTAAAATCGCATTCAGGAAATACATATAACGATGAAGTTGATTTGCTAGCTAAGGCAGCATTAAAGCCTCCTTATAATAAAATAGAAGAAGTTTACAATTTAAGTAATAATCAAAATACTAGTGAAAATTATTCATCATCGAGTCTTACTTTTGACTATGAAAAGGGATTCGAAGAATTGAAGGGGAATAAAAAAAACCTCAATTTAGGATTAATGATTGAAAATAAAATTTTTTCCTCTGAGCATATACTTAAAGTGTTTAAATCAAAATGGAAAAAGCAGAAAAGAAAGCTTAATGAATATACTGAAATTAAAGCTGTGTTCGACATTGAAAATCAGGTAATTATAATTAGGGTTTTAAATACTCAAGGAAAATATGAACTGGTTAAACTCGATAAAGGAGACATGGTATCTAATGGCTAAAAATAAGGGGTACTTTTTAAATAAGATTGGACTAGAAAGTGTGGTAAATAATTTTTGTAACATCGAAAAATCAGAATGTTTAAATCCAGCTAATCAACAGACGAGGTACTTCTTAGAAAAAGAAGATAAAAAATTTTCGATAGATGTATTTTTCAGAAAGGATAATACCATCACAATAACCCCTCTTCCTAATCAAGAGTTTATAGGAATTGCCACAGAATTACATGGTTTAATAAGAGACAGTGTAGAATATAAAAATGTAGTAAGTGGAACTTTCTCCACAAAATTGTTACCTAATCAATTTACAGACTTAAAGCAATTTATAGAAGGGTTGTCAGGTGTAACTGTCCTCAGTGAAGAGGATAAGGGGTTAAATGGAAAAATTATAAAATATAAGACTGATTTCGGTGATTCAGTTACTTTGACTTATTACAATTCTACCCATAAACTCTTCTTTCAAGGTCTAATGATGAATTTATACATTATTATAAAAACTTATTTAGCGCCATTCAACGGAAATGCGATACCGACCAAAATATCAGGAAGTACTGGTGCTTCTATTGAAGAATTGGCAGACCAGTACATAAAGCATAATCTACCCAATGGCTTCAAATATTTAGATCCAATAATGGCTAATTTTATAACCGATAGTTTTACTTTGGTAGCAGCGGGTACTAACTTGAGAGACTATGCTGCTTGGGTTATGCCAACAATGAGGGTTCTTGAGCATTCTATAAAGCGCATATGCTTGAACAGCAGTATTTATCTTGAAGACAAAGGTGGTTTTAGATACTTCAATGGTAATGGGTCGAAAACTTCTCCTGTTTTTCAAGATCATAATGGAAGTCAAGTCGTAAACACTGACTTGCAAAGTAGATTAGACTCTGATAGAGTTGATATTTTAGTTAGGTGTTATTTATACTTGAAGTCGAATCGTCATGAGTTGTTTCATACAACTCAGATAGTGCAAGGTACAAGATTAGTTTCTACTCCTGAAGAAGCGCAAAATATTATTATAGGAGCATGTGATCTAATTGAAGAATCTTTGAAATTTGATCTTAATCCTTAAATTATAAATAAACGGAGGTACTGGCATATGGAGAACTATGAACTGCTTAATTTTAAAAGCGACCGTCGCAAAGTAGTCTTGTCTACTTCTTATGCCAGTCCTCTTGGTAGTGTATATCTCATTTCTAATGAATTAGCCAAAGAAAATTATCATGGGGAAGTACTTTTTGATCTTCTTCTGAGCAACGGATTTAATCCAAATAGGTTCTTATCTATGGTTTTTGACGGAGAACGATTAGTATCTCAAACAACCAAAATAATTAACGAAATTCCTAAGTCTTTACTAATTGAGATATATGAGTTCTACTACGAACATATAGAATATATTGAAAAAAGTAGTTTGCCTGATATACAAAAATATTTGTTAAAAAACAATAAAGTGGCTGAAAACCTTAGTTCAAGTTGATAGTTTATTTGGAAATATATAAATAAAAATTATGAATAATGATTATTTATTTGAATAATCAATCGCATACGTATGCGAATAACGATCCAACGTAATCCCTACAGAAGAATCCCCAAGCCTTTCCATACAATCTTCGGCAAACCGGTTTTCTTTAGCATGTCAGCCAAGTCGTTTCAAAATAATAGGGTTGATCGTTAAACCTCGCTTAGTTTGACTCACCAGCCCAACGTCCTTATAATCCGGTCCTGCAGCCAGCTTGTCCTGTGCTTGCAGGGCTTTTTTTCGTTTCACCGCTTCCACTAAAACCTCCGGCCTAAAAATCGTTCCGATTCCGGTGCTGCGGTATTTGGTCACCGCTTGCTGATTCAGTATCCGCTTTTCCGCTTTAATGAAATCTTCATTACAATGTCGAGCGGGTATCATATGCTTACTAAGTGAGCGGGTATTAATGCACGGCACAAACACACCAAAAAGCGCATAGCGCATATAAGGAGAGAATCGATCATGAAAAGTCACCTCATCTTCGGAGCCAGCCAAGGACTCGGAGATGCTTTTGCAAGAGGCTTGCCCAAGGCGGGGGATACCATGTGGTTGGTATCGCGGAGCCGTCCGTCCAGCCTCGAGCTGCAAGACGGCGTCGAACGAATCTGGATTCCGGCCGACCTGTCCGAAGCGGACGCCGCCCCTATTATTTTCGGGCATATTCAACAAGCGCAGCTGGACGTGGTCGTATACAATTTGGGAATCTGGGAGAGGGAAGGTTTCGAAGATCACTATACCTTCGATCGAGACGAATCCGAGCATATCAGCCGCATGATTCAGACCAATATCACGTCCGCGATCGTATGCCTGCAGGGGCTTCTGCCGAATCTGCGTCGGGCCGATTCCGGCAAGATCATCCTGATCGGCTCGACAGCGGGATTGAGCAACGCGAACAATGCCCAAGTGACCTTCGTCGCTTCGAAATTCGCAATCCGCGGCATCGGTGAAGCGCTGCGCGAACATTTGCGTCAGGACCGGATCGCCGTCACCTGCATCAATCCGGGCGAGTTGGCTGCCGAGATTCCGTATGCAGAGGGGCGGGAACGCGCACTGGAGGCTTATGGAGGGACTCGGATTCCGTTGCAGGACGTGATCGATTTGGCAAGCTGCCTGATCGGTTTATCCCCGGCTGCCTGCGTCAAAGAGATCCATCTTCCGGCCATGACCGACACCAACGCCTGATTTTTATATGGAAAAAGAACTCGCTTCACACGCAGTCGTCTCCTGCACCGACGCACATACGATCCGCTTCTGGGACCGAGGGGTACGCCGGAAGCCGGAGCGACTGGATCTCGTACGGGGTATCATTCGGTGGCAACGGCACGTGCGGAATTTCGGTCTTGGAACGAAACTATACCCACAAGGTGTAAATAAATTTGATAAGTCTTGAAAACGGTTTAAAGTTGTGATACTTTATGTGTAACCGGTTACTCATTCGAGGTGAAAAGTATGGTCACGATAAAAGATGTCGCAAAACACGTAGGTGTATCGGTCGCTACCGTATCGCGGGTACTCAACGAAACCGGTTATGTGCACGAAGATACGCGCCGTATGGTGGAAAAGGCGATTCAAGAGCTGAATTATACGCCCAACGAGGTGGCTCGTTCCCTGTACAAGCGCAAATCGAAATTGATCGGATTGCTGCTGCCGGATATTACGAACCCGTATTTCCCGCAGCTTGCCCGAGGCGTGGAAGACCGGATGCAGGAAAGCGGATTCCGTCTGATCTTCGGCAACAGCGACGAGAGCGAACAAAAAGAACAGGATTATATCCAGACTTTTGTGCAAAATAACGCGGTCGGCATTATCTCGTCCACCAATTTTCCGGGCATGGAATCGTATCGCCGTTTGAATATACCGGTCGTCTTTTTGGATCGGATCTCCAGCGACCGTCCGGCCGTGTACGCGGACGGTCGGGAGGGCGGCCGGATCGCTGCGCAGCAGATTATCAAGCGGGGCAGCCGCCGAATCGCCGTACTGCAAGGCCCGGCGCATATCCGTCCGGCGCAGGATCGTTTTCAGGGAGCCGTCGAAGTGCTTCAGGATACGGGAGTTGCCTACGAAGTGATTCGGACCGCGTCGTTCGCGCTGACAGAGGCGGAGGAAAAAGCGAAAGAGCTGTTCGCTGCTTTTCCCGATACGGACGGGGTCATCGCCAGCAACGATATGGCGGCGATCGCCGTACTGCACGAAGCGCTCCGATTAGGGAAAAAGGTACCGGAAGAAGTGCAGATTATCGGCTTTGACGATATTCCGCTGATCGGACTGTTGTCCCCGCCGCTGTCGACGATCCGCCAACCCGCTTACGATATGGGCTACAAAGCGGCAGAGTTAATGATTCGATTGATCGAAGGACAGCCGGTGGAGCAGCAAAATATCCAGATGCCGGTCGAGTTTGTCGAGCGGGGCAGTACACGAGAAAATCCAGAGAAAAGGCGGGAATAAGCATGAGCGCATATACGAAAAAACAACCGCGCGTCGTCGTGGTCGGAAGTTGTTCGATGGATCTGGTCGTGACGTCTTCCAGACGGCCGGGGGCCGGGGAGACGGTGCTTGGAGAAAGCTTCAAAACGGTGCCGGGCGGAAAAGGAGCCAACCAGGCGGTAGCCGCGGCAAGGCTGGGCGCGGACGTTTCCATGATCGGACGGGTTGGCGACGATTCGCTGGGGCAGACCATTTTGGACAACCTGAAACAAAACGGGGTTTGTACAGACAATGTGGAACCGGTTACACATTGTGAAAGCGGAACAGCGCATATCATTTTGGCGGAAGGCGATAACAGCATCATCGTCGTCGAAGCGGCCAACCGCCACGTAACGCCCGAATATGTGGAGCAAGCGCGCGCCGTGATCGAACAGGCCGACATCGTACTGATTCAGCAGGAGATTCCGGCCGAGACGGTGCTGCTGGTCAGCCGTATTTGCAAGCAGTCCGGCGTTCCTTTGCTGCTGAATCCTGCGCCTGCTCGCCCCGTGGAAGCGGAAGTCATCGACAACAGCGCCTATTTGACCCCGAACGAGCACGAAGCGAGCCTGCTGTTCGACGGAGCGGAGCTCGGCGAAAGTTTGCGGAAGTATCCGAATCGCCTGATCGTGACGGAAGGAAGCCGCGGCGCCCGTTATTTCGACGGACAAGAAGAAGCGGTCGTGCCTTCTTATCCGGTCGAAGCCGTCGATACGACGGGGGCGGGCGATACGTTCAATGCGGCATTTGCGGTCGCTTTGGCCGAAGGGAAAAGCATCGCAGACAGCTTGCGCTTCGCCAATCGTGCAGCTTCGTTGTCCGTCACGCGCTTCGGCGCGCAGGGCGGCATGCCGAAGCGCGCCGAAGTGGAGGAGGCGCTGGCATGAAAAAACACGGCATACTGAACAGTCATATCTCCAAAGTGTTGTCTGATCTGGGGCATACCGATTATATCGTCATCGCCGACCTCGGCCTTCCGGTGCCGCCGGGCGTGCCCAGGATCGACCTGGCGTTGACCTACGGCGTTCCCGGTTTCGAGCAGGTGGTCGAAATTGTAGCTGCCGATATGGAGATCGAGCAAGTCATGATCGCAGAAGAGATGATCGGGCAAAACGAAGCGGCTTACGCGTTCATGCACCAGACTTTTGAAGCGGCATCAATCGAATCATGCAGTCACGAAACGTTCAAGAAGCTGACCGCGGGCGCCAAAGCCATTATCCGTACCGGCGAAGCCAAGCCTTATGCCAACTGTATTTTATACGCCGGCGTTTGTTTTGGAAACGAAGAATAGGAGGAAGCCGCATGCATATCGAAATGCAGGGCATTCATAAAGCTTTCGGTACGAACCAGGTATTGAAAGGTGTCGATTTCGAACTCAGGGCAGGCGAAGTGCATGCGCTGATGGGCGAGAACGGCGCGGGCAAGTCCACCTTGATGAATATCTTGGTTGGACTGCACGCGCTGGACGAAGGCCATATTACGGTCGACGGAAAAGAAACGTATTTCGCGAATCCCGGCGAGGCCGAAAAACATGGCATCACGTTTATTCACCAAGAACTGAATATATGGCCGGAAATGACCGTGCTGGAGAATCTGTTTATCGGCCGGGAACTGAACCTGCCGTACGGACTGCTGGATACGCGAAAAATGAAACGCCTTGCCCGTGAGCAGCTTCAGCGCTTGTCCGTCGACCTGCCGCTGAACAAGGAAGCCGGTGCTTGTTCGGTCGGACAGCAGCAGATGATCGAAATCGCCAAAGCGTTGATGACGGAAGCCAAAGTCATCATCATGGACGAGCCGACAGCGGCATTGACCGAACGCGAGATCGTCAAGCTGTTCGAAATCATTCGTTCGCTGAGAGCAGAAGGCGTGTCCGTCGTGTACATTTCGCACCGAATGGAAGAGATCTTCGCGATCTGCGACCGGATCACCGTGATGCGCGACGGCATTACGGTGGATACGAAAGAGATCCCGGCGACGAACTTTGACGAAGTCGTTCGCAAGATGGTCGGACGCGAACTGACCGAGCGTTATCCGAAGCGGAATCCGAAGCCCGGCGACGTCATATTGGAAGTAAAAAACGCGACGCGGCGCGGATTATTCGAAAACATCAGCTTCAACGTCCGGGCCGGGGAAGTCGTCGGCTTTTCGGGTCTGATGGGCGCGGGGCGCACGGAAATCATGCGGGCGATCTTCGGTCTGGACAAGCTTGACAGCGGCCAGATCATACTGCGGGGCAAAAAGATCAATATCCGCCGCCCGGAAGACGCAGTACGGCATGGAATCGGCTTCATTACCGAAGACCGCAAAGACGAAGGTCTTGTGCTCGACTTCTCGATTCGCGAAAACATGGCGCTGCCGAACCTGTTCAGTTTTACGTCCAAAGGCTTTATCTCATCGCGCAAAGAGCGCGAGTTCGTGGATACGCTGATCAAGCGATTGCAGGTCAAAACGCAGTCCGCCGAGACGCCGGCCAGCAGCCTGTCGGGAGGCAACCAACAAAAGGTCGTCATCGCCAAATGGATCGGCATCGGACCGAGTCTGCTCATTCTCGACGAACCGACGCGCGGCGTGGACGTGGGCGCCAAGCGTGAAATCTATCAGTTGATCAACGAGCTGACGGACCGCGGCGTGGCGATCATTATGGTGTCCTCCGAGCTTCCCGAGGTACTGGGCATGAGCGATCGGATCATCGTGGTGCATGAAGGCCATATCGGCGGCGAGCTTGCGGGCAGCGAAGCGACGCAGGAAAACATTATGACTTTAGCGACAGGAGGACAATAAGATGCAAAAATCAGCTTCCGCAGCCGACTCCGGCAAACGTTTCAAATTATCGGAGGTTACGCAAAAACTCGGTCCATTGCTCGGGTTTATCATTTTGGTCGTGATCGTGTCGATATTGAACCCGGCATTTTTGGAACCGCTTAATATTCTGAATCTGTTTCGCCAGGTGGCGATTAACGCGCTGATCGCGTTCGGCATGACCTTCGTCATTTTGACCGGCGGCATCGACCTTTCGGTTGGATCGATCCTGGCCTTATCCAGCGCGTTCGTAGCCAATCTGATGCTGGCCGGCGTCGATCCGATCTTCGCGATTCTGATCGGCTGTATCGCCGGCGCGATCATGGGGGCGGTGAACGGCCTGTTGATCACAAAAGGCAAAATGGCTCCGTTCATCGCGACGCTTGCCACGATGACCGTTTTCCGGGGCTTGACGCTCGTCTACACCAACGGAAATCCGATCACGGGTCTGGGCGACGATCTATCGTTCCAATTGTTCGGCCGCGGTTATTTCTTGGGGATTCCGGTTCCGGCGATCACCATGATGATCGTATTCGCGATCCTCTGGACGATTTTGCATAAAACGGCTTTTGGCCGCAAAACGTACGCGATCGGCGGCAACGAAAAAGCGGCCATCGTATCGGGCATTAAAGTACACCGCGTCAAGATCATGATCTACAGCCTGGCCGGTCTGCTGTCCGCCTTGGCGGGCGCCATCCTGATGTCCCGTCTGAATTCCGCGCAGCCTACGGCCGGACAATCGTACGAACTGGATGCGATCGCGGCGGTCGTGCTGGGCGGAACCAGCCTGACGGGCGGACGCGGATGGATCGTCGGTACGCTGATCGGCGCGCTGATTATCGCTACGCTCAACAACGGTCTGAATCTGCTCGGCGTCTCCTCGTTTTTCCAGATGGTGGTCAAAGGCGTCGTGATCCTGATTGCCGTACTGATCGACCGCAAACGGTCGGCTTAAAACAGAAAGAAGGTGGCCTTATGAAAAAATTAACGACTACGCTCGTCGCTTTACTGGTTGTCTTGATGCTCGCCGGCTGCTCCATGCAGCCGCCGGCATGGGCCAGAACCAATCAGGCATCCGACTCCGGCAAGATCAAAATCGGGTTGTCGATCTCGACCTTGAACAATCCGTTCTTCGTCTCGCTCAAAGACGGCGTGACGGCGGAAGCGCAAAAACTGGGGATCGAAGTGATCGTCGTCGATGCGCAAAACGATTCGGCCAAACAAAGCAATGACGTAGACGACCTGCTTCAGCAGGGCGTGAACGCGCTGCTGGTAAATCCGACCGACTCGGCCGCGATCTCTTCCGCGGTGCAGGCGGCCAACGTGCTGGATATTCCGGTGATCGCGCTCGACCGTTCCGCGGATCAAGGCGACGTGAAGGCCCTTGTCGCCTCCGACAATGCCAAAGGCGGGCAAATGGCGGCCGAGTATCTGGTGCAGCAGCTTGGCAAAGGCGCTAAAGTAATCGAGCTGCAAGGCGTGCCGGGCGCGTCCGCGACCCGTGAACGGGGACGCGGCTTCCACGAGATTGCCGACGTGCAGCTCGACGTGATCGCCAGTCAAGCGGCCGATTTTGACCGCACCAAAGGATTGACCGTCATGGAAAATCTGCTGCAAGGCAATCCGGGCGTACAGGCCGTATTCGCGCATAACGACGAAATGGCGCTCGGCGCGATCGAAGCCATCCAAAGCTCGGGCAAAGATATTCCGGTCGTCGGCTTCGACGGAAACGACGATGCGCTGACCTCGATCCGGAACGGCAAACTGACCGCGACCGTGGCCCAGCAGCCGGATCTGATCGGCCAACTGGCCGTAAACGCCGCGCGGGACGTGCTTCAAGGCAAGGAAGTGGAAGCCTCTATTCCGGCACCTTTGAAGCTCGTGACTACAGAAGATTCGCAGCCTTAAAGCCGAACACGACCTCGCGATCTGCATGAGAGCAGAAAACGAGGTCGTTTTTTTTCATGATACGGATATCTTGAAAGCTAAAATTGAAAGACAACGGCACGTACAAAAGCGCGGAAGAGGTTTAAAAATGGGGAAACTCAGAAAAAGTTGAAAAGCTAAATGCCTTTGAACTGTTTAAAAATGTAAAAAATATGAATCCCCAGATCGTAACTTACATAAAAGACTTGAAGATATTGACGGATAGTCAGATAGAGTCGATAGTGAATCAGGTACCGACCCTCGTAATGGACGAAGTAAGAAAAAGGTTTGTCTCTACTGTTCTAAAGAAGAGGAGAGATCTTATCTTAAAGGAGCTCTAATATGCCGGAAAAACATACTTATCATAAATTACTGCTAGTTTGGAAAAGTCCAAGAAATAAAGCGAATTATGCAGTAGGAACGCTTGAATTAAAGGATGAGCAATATTTCTTTTATTATAACCACGAAATTTACAAACAAGCAGTCAAAGAAGGATTCGTACCTTTTGTGGGCTTGAGCGACGTCGAGACCATTTATCAAAGCAATAAACTTTTTTCTTCATTCGAGAGAAGAATTCCTAATACCGATCGAAATGATTTTAAAAGATTTTTAAAAAGCCACAAAATTAATTCTTCAAACGTTGAATGGGAATACTTGTGCATTACACAAGGACGACTTGCAACTGACCAAATCTCTTTTATTGCGCCTATTATCTATGCATCCACCTCTAATGTTGCTTTACTGAATGTTGATATTGCAGGTTGGTCTCATACTAAAGATGAAGTACAGGATTACCATATCGATGATCCAATCAGCGTGCAGTGGGATGCGTCAAATGAGAAGGATAGAGAAGCTGTAGAAGTCGTGTTGGATTATAGGGAAAAATTGAGACTTGGTTATATTCCAAAACCTTTCAATGCATTCTTTTATAAGGTTCTAAAAGACGGGTTTGATATTCATGCGAGAATCCAAGCCAAAATTCCTGAAGAAAACCGTCCATTGATTTTGGTTGCTTGTGAGATGGATGAGAATTCTTTTGGAAAATTAAAAGAATTGCATTATATGTTTGAGGTTCGGAATTGGATCTGAGATTTGATGCCGCAGAAGCAAGCACCGTCCGCCAAAAACTATTCGGAAGGAACGTGAAGCATGGACGACAAGTTTTTCGAATTTGGGCGCAAGTCGGCTGTGGAACTGATCCGCACCTTGTTCTACGCGGGCACGCTGCCTATTCTGTACGCTTCTTATCGATTTGGGGAGCATTTCGCTTTGGCGCATCCGGTTCTGGGCACGGTTTTTCGGCAGGACGATTTTTATCGGGTAGGCGAGAAATCCGGCTGGATTCTGGGCTTGATGATGGGCGGCGCTGCTTTGATCATTCTGGTCACGCTGTGGAAAGTGATCTGCGAGATGCTGCTGATCGCGCTGAGATATTTCGAGCGGGGAACGGGCGGCGCGATTGCTTCTGACAAGCGGGCACGGAGGAAGAAGCGGCGCAGTCGGCCCTGAGCAGGAGCGGCTTGCTTGGACAGCGGCTCGCTTGGGCGGCGTATCGGTTCATCGGCCGGCGATGGACAAGCTGATGGAGAGGCTGCGCGCCGGGCTCCCTGGCGTAGGCGCCTGCTTGGAAGGTACGGACATGGAACAGGCCGGCTTGTCGATGGACAAGCCGGCCTGTTTGGCGCGTAACGAACCGTATGATCGCTATTTGCCGCTTTTTCGCTTTTTTGAAAATCTAACGAATCGTCATAGTCTTATTGGCCGTGATCCGGTCGGTTTGAGCCGTTTTGGAGCAAATAGCGTGATGACGATTCGTTAGGTCGGAGAAAAGCAGTTTGGGAGGCAAATAGCGGGATGAGGGTTCGTTAGAGTAGGGTTCCCGCCCCCACTTCCACCCCCGCCATCGCTCCGCAAATTCCGCCACCTTGCCTCCTTGCCTCCCTCCCGGCTCCGGCTTATCCGGCGAAATCCAGCTCCGGCTGCAGCCTGCCGCGCAGCGTCCACAGCAGGATGCCGCCGACGGCAAAAGCGACGACGTCCGCGATCACGAGCGACCAGACTACGCCGTGGAAGCCGTATGCGGCGTTCGCGACGAACAGCACGGGAATGAGCGTGACGCCCTGAATGACGGACATGACCAGCGCGGCGGTTCCCTGGCCGGTCGCCTGGAAGATGCCCGTGAACAGGGCGGTCGCTCCCGAGACGAACAGGGACAGGAAAGTGACCCGGAGGATATAGCTGCCCATCTCGATCAGCTGCGGATCGCGGGTGAACCAGCCGATCAGGTGGTCGGACGTCAGATAGACGACGAGGCCGAACAGCGCGGCCAGCAGGGCGATCGCTTTGACGGTGAAGCCGATCGCCTGCTTCATGCGCAGCCGGTTGGCGGTGAACGAGAACGCGATCAGGGGCACGACGCCTTCGCACAGCCCCATCAGGATGAACTCCGGGAACTGCAATAGGCGCGACGAGAGACCGTAAGCCGCGGTCGCCCGGTCGCCGTATTCGATCAGGAAATGATTCAGCAGCAGCGACATGGCTCCCAGAAACACGCTCATGATAAAGACCGGAATACCGATCTTCAGCACATTGCCGACGATTTCCCGCGTCGCTTTGAACCATTTGACGGAGATCGTCAAAAACGGGCTTTTCACTCCCATATGGAACAGGTAGAACACGCATGCGACCAGGTTGGCGACGATCGTGGCGGACGCCACGCCGATAACGCCGGCATGCAGCACGAAGACGGCCAGCGCGTCGAGCGCGATATTCACGACGACGCTCAGGATCATGCCGACCATGGAAGTGACGGCGGCGCCTTCCGAACGCACGATATTTTCAAGGGTAAAACAGAGCACGACGACCGGCGCGCCGATCAGCATGACCGTGACGTAGTCTTTAGTGAAGCCAAAAGAACCGGGCGTCGCGCCCAGGCCGTGCACGATCGGATCGATCAGCGGAAGGCCGACAGCGATCACGATCAGCCCGAGCAGCAGGCTGCCGTAAACGGCGAACGCGGAGACGTGCTTGATCTGGTCGTACTTTTTCTCGCCGAGCAGGCGGGAGATGAACGTACCGGCGCCCATGCCGATCAGGTTGCCCAGTGCCATGATCAGCGCAAATAACGGCAGCGTCAGCGCAAGCGCGGTCAGCATCGCCGTATTATGCAGCGTGCCGAGGAAATAGGCGTTCAGGATCGAATAGATGACGCTCATGGACATGCCGAGCATCATCGGTACGGCAAAGTGCGCAACAGCTTTCGTAATCGGTGCTTTTTCAAAATAATGGAGGTTTTCTGCATCCATGACGATCCCAACTCTCTTCGTGTATTTGGGGGAAATCTAACCGGCGAGAAACAATCTAACGGTGTTAGTTTGTGCCTTACAGTGTTAGATGATATCATGGGGATACAGAGTTGTAAACAACAAACTTACGGTGTTAGATGAAAATGGACGCAGAAAGGCGGAATAGAATGAAAAAGCAGCAGCCGCAAATTTCGGAAAACAAAATTTTGGAAGCTTCCTGGGAGCTTTTGCGCGAGGGAGAGATCGAGAAATTCAGCATGCGCAGACTGGCCGAACGCCTGGGTATTCAGGCGCCGTCCATCTATTGGCATTTTAAAAGCAAACAGGATCTGTACCAGGGCATGGCCAATCAAATTTCCAAAACGATCGTGGACGAATTCGAGCCGGGCGGAGACTGGAAAAAACAGCTGACCGGACTTGCGCTCACGATGCGAAGCGTGCTCGGCCGGTACCCGTGCTCGGCGCAGCTCATGATGATGACGCTGCCGCACGAGCCGGACACGATCCGCTTCACGAACCGGATGCTGCTCTGCGTCGAAGAGACGCCGCTCGCGGAAGAAGAGAAATTCCAGGTCATCCTGACGCTGGCCAATTACGTCTATTATTTCGTGCTGGACAACGATCAGCATCAGCGGAACGTCGCGACGCTTGCGGAAGAAGGCACGCCGGACGCGAAAGGGCAGATCGACGGTCTGCTCGAGACGATGGGCGAGTCGGAAGCGGGGCTGTTTCGCCGGCTGTACAAAAGCGGGATGTTCGAAATCATGGGCACGTCCGGCGCTTTCGACTTCGGGTTGAACTTGATTCTGCTGGGCACCGAGCAGGTGATCGGGGAGCGCAGCGCTGAACCGAAGTGACACGCAGGCATTTTATTCCCAAAAATAGCGCATTTCCCGATAAGTGATGTCCCAGGCTTTTTGCCGACCTTCGATCGTCAGCGTCAGCTCGTGCGCTTGGTCGAAATACCACTTGAACGAGGAAGGTTCATGCGGCTGGTCCTGGTCGGAACTGTAGAAAATTTCATGTCCGTCGACGGAAAGGCTTATACGGCCGCGGAACTCGGATTCATCGGGAATTCCGTACTGCAAAGCGAACCAGAGTTCTTGGCCCGTTAACTTGTACCGATACGTCCGGACTTCCTCGTCGCCGGCATCGTACACGCGGAATTGGGGCGTAATCGTGCGGCCGCCGATTTCGAAAGCGTAAGGCGGCTTTCCGGCCGACGCCTGCCCGTCACTGTCCTGCCACTCGTTCAAAGCGGTCGGCGGACCGGGATGTTGGGTCGACGCTTGGTCGATGCCGCTGCCGATTCCCCACACGACGATCAGCATCGCGGCGATCGACGCGCCTGTCACGAACAAGCGGCGCCAAGCGGTCGGAGCGCGGCTTCCCATCTTGTGTGCCCCGAAGCCGATCGCCGCGCCCAACGTATTTTTGAGCACGTCGTACATATCGAAACTGCCCAAAAAAGTGAGCGCCTGCACGGTCTCCAGCACGAGAATGGACAGCAGGAACCCGATCAGGAACCGAGCGAAAGAAAGCGGGCGAAGCCGCGGAACGAGCAGGCCGGCAGGAATAAACGCGGCGATATTGCCCAAGCTGACGAGGTCCATTAGAGAGGGATGGAGAAGATCGGCAGGGTCCGGAAGCTTGAAGAAATTGCCGGGCGCGAAAATAAACGTATAGCGATCGCCGTTCGCGGCGTCATCGACCCGGCCGAAAGCGAAAAACATGAAATAAAAGATGGCGCACGCATACAGCAGGGCGGCGGTTAACAGAATCTTGCGTTGTGTGGGCATAGGGTTCTCCTTTGGGATGCTTTTTTCCGAATCTCTTTTACAAGACGGACTTTGACCTTTTTTTATAGCAGGGGTCAAAGTCCGTTTTCCGAAAAAAAGCCGGAGGCGTCTAACCCAACACATGCCGGATATAGGCCTGCGCGCTGCGTTCCACTTCGTCGTCGCTCGCCTGAAACGAAGCGCCGAACAGCGCGAAGCCGGGCAGTTCGACCGCGCCGACGTGGCGAAGACTCGCTTTGAACGGGGCCAGAATCTCGTCGACCGTAAACGCAACGCCGCCGCTTGGCGAATAGTTCAGCCGCTTGTCGCCGATCGAAATCGCGGTGCCGAATCTTTTGCCCCGAAGCCGGTCGCCGCCCGATCCGTAAGCCCAGCCGTGCGCGAACACGTCGTCGAACCATTTTTTCAAAAGCGGAGGATAGCTGTACCAATACAGCGGAAATTGCAAAATGACGCGGTCGTGCCGCTCCAGGCGCTCCTGTTCCCGGCGAACGTCGATCTGTCCGTAGGGATATTCGGCATACAGGTCGTGCACTTCGATCTGCCGGGGATGAAGCAGAAGTTCCTGCTGCCAGCGTCGGTTGACGCGGGAAGATTCCAGATTCGGGTGAGCCAAAATAACGAGTGTACGGGGCATGATTGATTCTCCTTTTGCGTGCTTTTGTAGGGATCGCAGAGCTTGCGTCCAACGATCTCCGGCTTATTATGCACCGAATGGCTTCCCGCGCAAATACGCACAACGAAGTAAGAAGCTTACCTGGAAGTGCGTACTTTACGCGGACAAATTCTTGTGTCAAAATAGGCTTTTAGCACGTGAGCCGTCACCGAAACGGAAAGGAAAGTAATCATGAAAACCTATAACCAGGGCATCGAAGCCACGCTTGAGATCATCGGAGGCAAATGGAAAGCGCTGCTGATTTGTCTGCTGATGACCGGCGTGAAGCGAACAGGCGAGCTGCGCCGCGGCATTCCGGGCATCTCGGAAAAAGTGTTGATTCAACAGCTGCGCGAGTTGGAGCAGGACGGGCTGGTCGAGCGCAAAGCCTATGAGCAGATGCCGCCCCGGGTAGAATACAGATTGACGGAATACGGCGTGACCGCCAACCGCATCGTCGAAGTGATGTGTGCATGGGGAACGGACAATATTCGTATGCGGCAGCTTAGGGGAGAAGACATCGAATTGGCGGATACCGATTAAGCGCAAGCCGCCCCGGCCCGGCGATTGACGCAGCGCACTTGACTTAGAGTGAACTCCAAGGTGTAGAGTGAACGAAGCAACGTTCGGAGACAGCCAAACGAAAAGGAGAGATTCACTATGGAACAGCTGTATGTGCAGACGCCGCAGCACAAATTGAACTCGGGCTTCGGCCTGCGAAGCACGGCGGAAGAAGTGCTGCGCGGGATCGACCTGTCGGGCCGACTGGCGCTCGTCACGGGCGGCTATTCGGGTCTCGGCCTGGAGACGACCCAAGCGCTCGTACGCGCCGGTGCGCGGGTCATCGTGCCGGCCCGCCGGCCGGAAGCCGCCCGGGAAGCGCTGGAAGGCGTCGAGAACGTGGAAGTGGACCGCCTCGATCTGTCCGATCTGGACAGCGTCGAAGCTTTTGCGGACCGCATGCTGGCAGACGGCCGCAGTATCGATCTGGCGATCTTGAACGCCGGCGTGATGGCGAGTCCGGAGAAGCGGGTCGGTCCGGGGTGGGAGCTGCAGTTCGCGACCAATCATCTGGGCCATTTCGCGCTGATCAACCGGCTGTGGCCGCTGCTGACGGCAGGCGAAGGCGCGCGGGTCGTGGCGACCTCGTCGACCGGCCATCATTTCTCGCCGATTCGCTGGGACAACGTGAACTTCGAAGGCAATTACCACAAGTTCGAAGCGTACGGCCAATCCAAAACGGCCAATTCGCTGTTCGCGGTCGAGCTGGACCGGCGCGGCGCGCGGCAGGGCGTGCGCGCGTTTGCGGCCCATCCGGGCGGTATCCTGACGCCGCTTCAGCGTCACCTCAGCCGGGAAGAGATGGTCGCGCTGCAATGGGTCGACGAAGACGGCAACGGCATCAATCCGGGCTTCAAAACGCCGGAACAAGGCGCGGCGACCCAAGTCTGGGCCGCCACGTCGCCGCAGCTCGAAGGCAAAGGCGGCGTCTACTGCGAAGACTGCGATATTGCCGAACCGGTGCCGGCGAGCGGCGAGCGCGTCGGCGTGAAAGCGTACGCGGTCGATCCGCAGGAAGCGGAGCGGTTGTGGGAGCTGTCCGTGAAGCTGACCGGAGTCAGCGGCGCGTAACGGTTATAGGGGGCGAAATGGCGCAGCTAGCGGCCACCTTGGCGAGACCGCGTAAAGGCCGCAGCGGCCGCCTTGGCGCAGCGGCGTAAAAGCGCAGCCGCCGCAATCGCGCAGCGCAGCCGCGCCGCAGAACGAACACGAAAAACGCCGTCCCGGCAAGGGACGGCGTTTTTTGTCGTGCGGCAGGCGATGTGCGGGCGAAGCGCCCCGCCTGCCGCAGAGATCAGGCTCCGGGCAAAATTTCGCCCGTATTTACGGTCAGGCTGGCCGGGGCCGCGTAATTGCCGGCGTCTTTGCCGCTCAGCGTGTAAACGACGGTGACCACTTTGCCGGTTCCGACCTGCGGATCGGCGTAAGTGGCGGACGCTTGGACGAATACTTCGTCGCCGGCGACCACGTTCGTCAACGTGCCCGGCGCGACGGCGGCCGTCAGCGTGCCGTCATACGGCTTGGCCGTCAAGACGGGCGCGGTAATCGTTAACGGCCGCGCGGTAATGGCGCCCGAATCGAGAACGAAAGAAGCCGGGGAATCATAGTTGGGACCATCCACGCCGCTCACCGTGTACGAGACGGTGAGCGTTTTGCCGGTTCCGACCTGCGCATCGGCATAGGTGCCCTGCCCTACCACGGTCGCGTCGTCGCCCGGATAGATACCGGCTCCGCCCGGCACGCCTGCGCGGGACCCGGCCCAGACGTCGGTCAACGGGCTGCCGTCGTACATTTTGGCCGTGGCGATCACGTCGAGGATCGTGCCCATGTCCGGGTGCGATTGGACGTAGACGACATAGCCGGTGTCCGCAGCGGGCGCGGCGTAGTTGGCCGCGTCGGCTCCCGCCAGGTTGTACACGATTGCAAGCGGTCTTGCCTTGCCGACGGCGGAAAGATCGTAGAGCGCTTCCGCGCTCACGGTGACCGTCTCTCCCGCAACCGTTCCGGCCAGAGCGCCGGCCGTCACCCGGATCTCCGAATTACTGGCGGAAGACTCGACGACCGACACATTCGGCTTGTCGATCTTCAGCGGGGCGGGAGCGATGATGCCTTTGTCGGTGCGATAAGGCACCGGCGCGGCGTAATGCCCCGCATCGGCTCCGCTTAACGCGTAGGTCACCGTGACCGTTTTGCCGGCGCCGACCGAAGCGTCGTCGTAAGCGGCCGAAGCGGTAACGGTGACCGCTTCGGTTCCGATGACGCCGATCAACGCGCCGACCGTTACGGACGCCGAAGCCGTGCCGTCATAGCTTTTGGGCGCGCTCAGACCTGTCGGCATCGCGACGGCCAACTGCTTTTGGCCGAGGGTGATCTCGCCGGAAGCCGCCGAGACGTTGCCGGAAGCGTCCACGGCGTATACGGCGTATCGGCCGAGGGCCAAGCTTCCGGTCGGAAGGCTCGCGTTTGTACCGGCGGCTGCGGACGTTTTCACGCCGAGCCGGGCTTCGACGGCTTCGTTCAGGTTCGCGAGCGAAGCCGTTGTCGTCACGGGAACGAGGTATAACGTCCCTGTCTCGCTGCTGACGGCCTGCACGTTATCCCCGAGCGGGAGAAGTCCCGTCTTGACGCCGGACAGCGCAGGAGCCGTTCGGTCGATAACGGACGGCGTCGAAGGCGTCGAAGGCGTTGAAGGCGACGACGGGAAAGTCGGTTCGGGCAAGATCGGCGGCGCAGGGTTCGGGTTCGGCACGGAAGGAATCGGAGCCGGAGGCAGGGGCGGAGCCGTCGGCGTCGGAGGCACGGCGGGGATCGTCGGGCCGGGAGGCGTGGTCGGCGAATCGGCCAGGCTTTCTTTTACGACAACGGAGCGGTACAAGACGACGACCGCTTCCGCGCGTGTCAGAGGCTGACGGGGCTTGAATCCGTTCGCCGCGGTATAGCCGCGGATGATGCCGTTGGCGACGACCGTGGCGACGGAGTCTCGGGCCCAGGCGTCGATCGAACCGGCGTCGGCCAAGCCGATAGGCGGACTGTCCGCGTCTTCGAGCTTCAACAGCCGGGTGACGACCACCGCGGCTTCCTGCCGGCTGATCGGTCTGTTCGCGCCGAACGTGCCGTTCGAATAGCCGGTGACGTAACCCGCTTTGACCGCTTTGGCCACTTCTTCATGTATCCAGCCGGAAGCGGGAATGTCGCGGAAAGCGATCGGCGTCGTTTCGGTAAACCCGTACGAACGGTTGATCAGGGCGACGAACTCGGCGCGGGAAATCGTATTGTCCGGCTTGAAGCTGCCGTCGTCGTACCCGGTGACGTATCCCCGGTCGATCCAATCGGAAATTTGGCTTTCTGCCCAGGTGCCTTGAATGTCCGTTTTGGAAACCTGGGCGGCGCCTCGGGCGTGCGGAATCGATGCGGTGAGCAAAATAGCGAGGAGCGAGGTGGATACGAGGGTTTTCATGCGAATCATGGGCGTGTGCCTCCTTGTCGGTCATCGTTCTTTTTGAGCCAATGCTTGCCGGCCGATGCCGTCTACGAACCCCTCTCAAAAAGATTTACCGTACGCGCCCGATGTCAAAAGTCTGTGATTTCCCTGTTAATAGGCTCTCTTACTATAGCATTACAGTGCCTTAACGCAATAGAGGGCTAAATCGATGTTACAGCGAAAAATAGGGTCTAAAAAAATAAAAATATCGCTTAATCTCTTGCCTGCTTCTTCCGATATCTATAAAGCGGTACGTACAAGTGCGCGATTAAGAAATGCCGTTTACCGACAGCGTTCTACATCAATGGACGGCACCGCTATTATGCACGACGAAAAGGACGGGGTCGGAATGGATCGTAAAGATGTTATCCTCTGGAAACGCAACAAATTAGTGAGCTACATGATGTGGGCGATTCTCTCGATCAGCGCGACGCTGGCAATTATCGTGCCGGAATTTGTGACGGTTGTCCTGCTCTCGATGATTCTGCCGATCGGGATTACGCTGGCCAACATTTTCAAAAAAGGGATTCGGATCATTCCGTGGGTCGCGACCGTATGGGTCGTCCTGAGCGCAATCGTGATCAGTCTGGATCAGATCAGCATCATTCAGGGCATCCTGGTCCTGCTGCCGCTGCTGCTGTATCCGAACGTGAAGCACTACAATATTTCGTTCGGCATCGTGCTTGCGTATTACATCGTGCACATGCTGCTCAAGCCCGCGGCCGATACGACGGTGCTGTTCAACGACCTCGTCAACCTGAGCATGTTCACCGTGGCCGGTATCATTCTGATCACGCTGTCGAACGTCAACAAGAAGCTGTTCCTGAGCAGCGAGAAGCGCCGGGAAGAAGTGGAGAAATCGCAGGTTCGCGTCGAGTCCATGCTGAACCGCGTACGCGAATCGGTGGAAGGGCTGACCGAATACACGGAAGAGTTGAAACGTAAAGTCAACGACACCGTTTCGGTCTCCGACGAGATCACGCTCGGCTTCGGCGAAGTGGCGCGCGGCGTCGAACTGCAGGCGGCCAACGTCGCGGAAATCTCCGAATCGCTTGCGATGACGGACGGGCATATCCAGGACGTCGCTTCATATTCGCAGCAGATGAAAGGCATCTCCTCGGATATGGCGGGCAGCACGGAAATCGGCAGTTCCAAGATGGACCTGCTCAACACGCAGATGGACGATCTGTACGAGGCGATGAAGACGGCAGCCGCCGACATGCAGAACTTCAACAAGGAAAGCGAGTCGATGACCGAGATCCTGAACGGCATCTCGGACATTGCCCGGCAGACGAACCTGCTGGCGCTCAACGCCGCGATCGAAGCGGCGCGCGCGGGCGAACACGGCAAAGGCTTCGCTGTCGTGTCCGACGAAGTGCGCAAGCTGGCCGAGCACTCGGGCAAATCGGCGACGGACATCGCTTCGATCCTGGCCAAACTGCAGGGCCGCACGCGCGAGCTGACCGATCGGTTCGACCGGATGCAGCTTTCGCTCGAAGAAGGCCGCGAAGTGGTGCATACGGCGGAAGAAGCGTTCCGGACGATCAACGACAGTTCGCGGGAAGTGCTGCTGCAGGCTTCGAACATGCAGAGCAGCTCCGTAATCATGAGAGATTCGTCCAGCCGCGTCGTGGGCGAAGTGACGGAAATTTCGAGTCTGACCGAGCAGTCCAGCGCCGCTTCGGAAGAAATTTTGGCGGGCATGGAAGAGCAGCGGAACCTGACGCGCCAGATGGTAGCCAGCTTCCGGGAACTGGAAGGGCTGATCGTCGGCCTGAACGAACTGGTCGCGGATTCGCACGACGAAGCTCCGGCCGATCTGCCGCTTGTCGGGGCTCCGTCCGCGCGCACCCGCCTCTCCGGCGAACAGATGCCGGCTTAATCACACCGATTGTTCGAAAGCCCGCGATTGAAGCGGGCTTTTTTTCTTTTTCGGGCAACCTTAAGGACTCCGCCAGCGTTAACAAAAAGAGGCGCCGGGAAGCAGGGGAAAACGGATTCGGCAGCGTCTATTTCCGGCAGCGTTTCGTCGCGGCCCAACTTGAACGACAAAGGAGAATTTTATTATGCGCAAAACGAAGAAAACCAACACAATGAGGCACGCCTCGATCCGGCTGTCCGCCGCCATGCTGATCGCTTTATCGCTGGCCGGCGCGGCGTCGGCGTATCCGACCGGTACCGCTGTGCATGCCGCCGCAGCCAAGCAGTCGCTGACGCTCGCGGGCGGAGCGACTTATTACGGACAAGCCGAGAACGGGCTGCCCGACGGACGCGGCACGATTCGCTGGCCGGGCAGCAAGACCTACTCCGGCAGCTTCGAACAAGGCAAACGTTCGGGGATGGGCAAATACATCAACGCCTACACGGACGCCGACACGGGATTCCGGCACAAAATCGTCTATACGGGAACGTGGGCCAACGATCGGATGAACGGCGAAGGTACATGGACGCATAAGCGGATGGAAGCAAGCGGCCGCGTAATCCTGAACGAGATCCGCACCGGCGTTTTCCGCGATAACGCGTGGTCTGCGGGCTACGAAGCCATACATGCCGAAGCCGATCCGGAATACGGATATACCTATAAGGATCAAGGAATGCGCCTTAACGTGCTGGCCGGCGGCGGGAACCTGCTTGCATCCTGGAAAAAAGGGGAATTGTTCGGCGTCGCGTATCAAAAAGGAGCGGTATCGCGCGGCTATTCCATTTTCCCGGAAGAATCGGCGGCCAAAGAACGCGAACGCCAGGCGTCGATCCGGTATTTGAAAAGTATCGCGAGTCAGGTGGCGCCGCATCTGCAAAAGTTCGAACAGTTGTCCAGGCAGCTTCCGCTGAAGTGAATCTGTTCCGTCAAAAGGAGAGCACGCCATGATCTATACAGCCCTGCTGCGCGGAATCAACGTAGGCGGCCACAACAAAGTGAACATGAAAGAGCTGCAGGCCGCGTTCGAGTCGGCGGGCATGCGGCGCGTCAAGACGTATATCAATTCCGGCAATATCGTGTTCGCCGATACCGAGCGGCCGCAGGCGGAATTGGGACCGCTGCTGGAAGCGGTGATCGAATCCGTCTTCGGGCTGCGCATCCGCGTGCTGATCCGCAGTCTGGAAGAGATGCAGGCGATCTTCGACGTATTGCCCGAGACGTGGAGCAACGGCGGCGAGATGAAAAGCGACGTGTTTTTTCTCTGGGACGAGGTTGACGAGGACTCGCTTCCGGCGACTCTGCCGCTTACGCCGGGCGTAGGGGAGGTGCGGTTCGCCCCGCGCGCGGTGCTGTTCGCGGTCGACCGGGCCGAAGCCGGGCGCAGCGGCATGAACAAGCTGGTCGGCTCCGCCCTGTACGCGCGGATGACGGTGCGCAACGTCAATACGACGCGGCAGCTCATGAAATTGATGCGCGAGTTGGAGCAGGCGGAAGCGGGGCAGCCGTAAGGCGAACAACGTTCCGCGCGTCCGGGATCGGCCGCAATAGGGAGCATTCGGCCGCACTTGTACGGACGGGCAGGCTGAACGTTTCTCTGCGCGGGTCAGAAGTTCTCGGCCTGCGTCAGCCCGGCAGAGCCGCGTTGGTTCGGCTTCCCCTTTCCCGTATAATGATAAACGTTACGTCGGATGAGATGTTCAGGCATTCATGCGGCGTCGGAAATCCAAGCGCGAAAGGATGAAGATCAATGAGTTATACGGAAGTATTGGAACGCAAAAGCGAGATTCTGAAAAAGACCATGGAGAACTGGATTTTGAAAGAGAACCGCGACGGACTGAACCGTCAAGAAGCGTACATTTACCGGAATATGCTCAAAGAACTTCATCAGAACGAACAGGAACTCGGCACGGCGCGCGACGAAGAAGCCGGCAGACAGGCCGATATTCCCGCGGTCGCAGCCCGCAGCTAACCCGGACCCGGCAGGGCAGCAAGCTGATTAATACGGCCTTGTCTTCGGAAAAAAGCAAAGGAAAGACCGTCCGAACTTCGCGTTTCGCGAAGCTCGGACGGTCTTTTTTGTGGCGATCCGGCGCGCAGGCTACAGCCTGACGATCCGCCGGAACACGAGCGAGCTCAGCCATTCGCTCCAGTCCAGTTCCGGTTCGAACGGATCGCGGAAAAAGGTTCCGGTCGGCAGGTAAGACGCGAACGGGCCAAATCCGCCGTGCACGTTCGAGCCGCCGTCCCCGCCTTTGCCGGTCCATCCGCCCGCTGTGCGCACCAGCTCTTTTTTGTACGGATCGCCCGGAAAGCACAGGCCGAATCCGTTCGGCTGTTCCAGGTCGTACGCATTCGGCCGCTCCAGGTCGTATGCGCCGGAAGCGGCGGAAGGCAGATGCCGCAGCCGCATCGACGGGTCGATATCGTCGCCCCACGGGAAAAAGGTCCGGCTGCCCGATCCGTACAGATATTCCCATTCGTCTTCGCTCGGAAGATCCAAGCCCGCGCCGATATTGCCGGCGGACCATTCTTCGAAATGTTCGCTGTCGTCGAACGCATACAGCCGGATCGAATCGTGTTCGCGTTCAAGCAGATACTCCTGATCCGATTCGAGGCTGCTATGCGGGGACTGCCGGAAAGCTTCGACGGCTTTCAGCATGTCGGCGTCTTCCGCCGGGTCCAACTCCCCGATCGGCCATTCGTTCCACGCCGCGGACACGCAGCGGCGTTCGACCAGCATCGGGCGGATCTCAGCCCGGCGCACGGGCGATACCCAATCCCGCATCCGCGCTTCGGTCTCTTCCGGCGGCACGCCGAGCTCCCGCAGCAGATGCAGCATCTGCCGGTGCGTGCCGGAAAGCGGCTCCGCCGTGTCGGGTACCGCGTCCCAACCGAGCGTCACCGTATCGCCGGGCACGAAGACAAACTCCGTGTCTTCGCACGCAAACAGGCCGGTCTTTGTCGATAGGCCGAACCGCTCGAAGGTCTCGAGGCCGATCCATTCAAATCCTACTGGCAGTCTTGTGCATAGCAGTTCCATCTGCCGCGTCTTCTCTTGAGCGGTCAACCGGCTCCAGGCCGGGCGGGTCCAGTTCTCCATGCGCATTGGCTCCTTTGCGTGCGGGAATCGGGTTCGTAAACGGAGAATCGCAAGTTATAAATGGGCTCGGGCAGCGGCCAAAGCCTGCCTGCGAATCGTTATAGATTGCCGGCCACCGTAATGAAATCGCCGGCTTCCAGCGCTTCGTTCAGCCAGTCGGCAAACGTGCGTACGAAAGCTTTTTCTTCGGGGTCTGCCGGCGCAAGCCGATTCAGTTCCTCCAAGATCTCCCGCCAGACGGGCTTCGGAACGGCATTGTCCCAACACGGGTCGAACGCCTGCGCAAGCTGCCCTGTCTCGGGGTCCGTAAGCGGATATTGGGTTCGAATCAAGGCGATAACGAACTCGGCGTCGATCTCGTGCAGGAAGACGGACCGGATCTCCGGAGCGCGTTCGCCGTCTCGGACCGGGTAAAACTCGAAGCCGACTCCCCGGCGGGGGCCGGCGTAACGCAGAATCAGCACGCGTGCCGGTTCGGGCTGCGGGGACATGGCTCAACCTGCTTTCCGTAGGAAGGATCGCGGCGGGTCCGCTTCGCGGCCGCCGCGTCTGCCGCCTATTCGAGGCGGGAAAGCGGCCGCGAATAGGCGGCCTCTGTCAATCGCCCGGCGGCAGGTCCCGGGCATGCGTCACCCGGTTGCGGCCGCCGGTCTTGGAGGCGTACAGCGCCAGGTCGGCCCGGTCCAGCAGCGACTCTTCGGTCTCGCCGGCTTCCGCCGAACCGGATTCCGCCGAGCCGGCCGCGGACGTCTCGACGCCGATGCTGACCGTAATGCGGTGCGGGCCGAAGGCCGCGGCTTCGATCAGGCCGCGAATATGCTCCGCCGCCGCGACCGCTTCGGAGCGGCCCCGGCCGGGCAGCAGCACGACGAATTCTTCGCCGCCGAACCGGGCGCATACGTCCTGCGGACCCGATTGTTCGCGCAGCAGGCGGGCAAGCTCGGTCAGCACGAAGTCGCCGACCGGATGCCCGTACGTGTCGTTGATTTTTTTGAAATGGTCGATATCGAGGATCAACAGGGACAGGGAGCCGCCGCCGTTCAGGCTGCCGGCCCATTCGCTGCGCAGGCACGACTGGAAAAAGCGCCGGTTGTGCAAACCCGTTAGCGGATCGGTCGAAGCCAGCGTCTCCAGGCGATCGTTCATCTCCATCAATTCCTGCTGCTTCCGCTCGTATTCGGCGTGCAGCGTCTCCAGCCGGCCGTTCAGCGCGCGGGTCTCCGTGTACAGGTCTTCGAGCTCGCGCTTGCTGCGCAGCGTGTCTTTCTCGTATTCCAGACGCTTGCGCATAAGCAGCGCGATACAGTCGATCGTCCCTTCGCCGCTCTGCTCCCGGCGCATGGCGTTGAGCAGGACCGGCACTTTCTGTTTGTCCGCCGCGCGGAAAGAAAAGTACATCTCGTCCACCCGGCCGTAGAGCTGGATCTGCGGGTAGAAGTACGTATGGAAAAACATTTTGTTGGTGACGGACAGGACCGATTCGAGGTGCTGTCCGACCAGTTCTTCGGCGCTGCCGAGGCCGAGCATGTCGAGAAAATTCCGATTGACCGACCGCACGAATCCCGATTCGGAGATCGAGAAATATCCGCCGGGCACGCGATCCAGATGACTATCCATAATGGGTCTGCCTTTCTTCCGCTGTCCTCAGAGAACGGTCAGGTATTCGTCGATGCGAGAAAACGTTTCGTCCGGTTGGCTGAGCTGCGGATAATGGCCTTTGGCCGTCATATGATTCAGCGTGCTGCCGGCCAGGCGATGATGCAGGAAATCGCCGACTTCGAGCGGAGCGATGCTGTCTTCCGCACACTGGAGAATGAGCGTAGGCACCGTGACCTGGCTCAGGATATCGCGGCAATCGCAGTAAAACGTCACTTCGGCAAACTGACGGGCGATCCGCGGGTCCCGGGACGCGAACTGCTGCTCAAGTTCTTCGGCCAGTTCCGCCCGTTCCGCGTTTTTCATCGCGGCCGGCGCCATATGGCTGGCCCAACCGCTGAAATTGAGCTGCATCATCTCCAGCAGCTCCTCGATGTCTTCGCGGTCGAAGCCTCCGTAGTAGTCCGGGAGATCGTTGAGATAGCGCGGGGAAGGGCCGACCATGATGAGTTGGCCGAAATATTCGGGTCTGCGGATCGAAGCGAGCGCGCCGATCATGCTGCTGACCGAATGGCCGACGAATACGGCGTCTCTTAATTCAAGCGCCTCCATGACTTCCAGCAGGTCGTCGGCATAGCCGTTCAGTTCGCCGTACTTGACCGGATCGTACTGGCCCAGGTCGGAATGTCCGGACCCGACGTAATCGAACAGCACGACGCGATACCGATCGGCAAAACGCGGCGCGACCAGCCTCCACATTTTTTGGTCGCAGCCGAAGCCGTGCCCGAATACGAGCGTGCGGCTGCCGCTTCCGATCACCGTCACATGATTGCGCTTCAAGATATCCATCTTCCGTCTCTCCCTTTTGTCTGTTCCCGCTGCGAAGTGCAGTCTGTCGATATTCATCTCTCAAGTGTCCCATACATAACAAGACGCGTTAAGTGGCTTATTGCTCATTATTATAGGGGAAAATGTCGGATTGTGTAGGGATAAAGAATTGCTATCGTCTCCAAACGGGTTTATCGGCCGACATCTCTGTCGAATAAACGGGCAATCTGTCCGGCCTAGACCGGATGCTTGATCCGCACGTTCTGCGGATAGCGATCTGCCGCTGCTTCGAGCGAAGCTTCGGATCGGCCGCGCACATGCCGGTCGAAAAAGGCCGACAGCAGGTCGGACGTCAGCTGCGACATGACGGAGCCGTCGATCGTGACCGAAGGTTCGATCGTTTTGAGCGGCGCTTCGGCCAGCACGGCCATGTCGCAGAAGAACCAGTGCGTGCTGCCCGAGACGACGGCATACGTCAGGTTCGTATCGTCCGTCCGGAAATTGCCCGGCAGATGGTGCTCCCCGGTGGCCATGACCAGACCCGGCACCGGCATCGTCCGCTCCAGCAGGCCGGCGCCGTACTGCCAGCCGTCGAGGTTGACGGCGGCGAGCACCCGCTCGTCGAGCAGCGCCGTATGCAGCGACGAAGCGCCGCCCAGCGAATGGCCGAACAGGCCGAACCCGCGCAGATCCAATTTGCCGTGCAGGGGAGAATGCGGATCGCTTGCCATCTTTTCGATTTCGTCGAACGCGTCGATCGTATGCCGCGCCCATGCTTCGACCCGTGCGCCGAGTTCGTGCGCGGTGCGCAGATACGCCGAGATCTCTTCGGTCGTCAGCGAATCGGGGTCGCTTTTGCCGATCTCCTGCATGAAGCGCATATTGTCTTCGGTCGCGCGCCGGACGGTGTCCGGATTGATCCCGACCCGGCTGCCGTCGCGAAGTACGGTGCAGAACGCGTCGCCCGGATGCGACATCGCGAAGACGACGTAGCCGCGGCTGGCCAGTTCTTCGTGCTGGATCAGGTTCGACAGCGCAAAGGACATGTAGCCGTGCGAATAGACCAGCACGGGGAAGCGCTCGCCGTCAAGGTCCGCGACGGGCGCCTGCGCAAATCCATGCGTCGGCATGACCGCCATCGCGTGCAGCAGCGCGCCGAACGGTTCGAACATCGGCAGGCTCGCCTGCATGTCGGCCATTTGCGGATCGGGGTAGTAAGGCGCCGGACGGCCGAGCGCGGACCGGGCCGGATAGAAGCAGCGGAAGCTGATCTCTTCGGCGCCTCCGCCGGGTACAGGCGAAGCGAACGTGCCGTCCAGGAAGCCGACGGCATAAGGGCCGGAAGGGGCCGGCAGGCGCAGATGAGGCAAAGTCATAGGATCTCCTTCTTTCTTCGGTTCGGATGGTCTCCATTATATCGGACAAAGCGGCCGCAAATCCAAAACGGCGTTTGCCATCAGACTTGATTATCTGAAAAAGCTATAGCACTATCCCTTAAATTTCCTTTTAAAACGGTTTCGACGTCTTTTTCGGCTTTAATGCTTCGCCCGGCTAAATAAAATCGGTTTTTGCGTGAATTTGTTCTAACAAGTTAGCGCTTATCGGGCGATAAATGAAGAAGAGTTGTAGACCATTTAATGGGGTGTAAATATGCAAAAAGTCAAATTAGCCAAGCATCTGACCTGGATTACCGCCTTGGCCTCGCTGCTGCTGCTCTCGGCATGCGGTTCTCAAGAAACGCCGGCGGCTTCGGCCGCGGAACGCCCGGAAGTCGGCGTCGTCTTGTCCGACGTCGGTCTCGGCGACCAGTCTTACAGCGACGCCGCTTTCCGCGGATTGGTCAAAGCGCGCGACGATCAGGGCATCTTGTTCGATTATCGCGAGATCGATCGGGCGGGCAGTTACGACGAGGCGTTCAAGCAGCTGATCGAGAAAGACAACGACTTGATCATCGGCCTCGGATACATGGTCAAAGAAAGTCTGGAAACGGCCGCCAAAGCGCATCCCGACAAGCAGTTTCTGATCGTCGACGACACGTCGGAGCTGCCGAACGTCGCTTCGCTCACGTTCAAGGAAGAAGAAGGCAGTTATCTTGCCGGCGTCGCGGCGGGCTTGGCTTCCAAAAGCGGCAAAGTCGGATTTCTCGGCGGCGTCGAATCGGACCTGCTCAAAAAGTTCCAGTTCGGCTACGAGCAGGGCGTCAAAGCGGCGAATCCGGCAGCCACTGTCAAATCGGTCTATGCCGGCGACTTCGGCGACTCGAAGCTCGGTTCGACGATCGCGTCTTCCATGATGCAAACAGACGGGATCGACGTCATCTACGCGGCAGCGGGTCTGACGGGAGTCGGCGCGCTGCAGGAAGCGGAGCGTCAAGGCAAGTATGCGATCGGCGTCGATACGGACCAGTTCTTTATCGCGGAAAAAGCGGTCATCACGTCGATGGTCAAAAACGTCGACAATGCCATTTTTACCGCGGTTGGCACGTTCAACGACAATAAAGGGACTTTTCCGCAAAAAGATATGGTATTCGGCCTCAAGGAAGAAGGCGTAGGCATCGCGCCGATTAGAGCCGTTACCTTGACGCCTCAGCAACAAGCGCAGATCGAAGAGCTGACGAAAAGCCTGATCTCGGGCGAAATCGCCATTCAGCTTCCCTAAAACCGGACGGAGGAAACAGTCATGAAACTACAGGGTAAACTGCTCTTCAACGCCATGATTTCGCTCGTGGCTTCCTTGGCGCTCGTCGCCTATATCATCGTGCAGCTGCTTCAGATCAATTCCCAGAACCGGACGCTTGTGCCGGACATGCTGAATGTGCAGCAGCTGAGCGCGGATCTGGACCAGCTGAGCCAGTCGCTGGACGGCTACTCGTTCTCGATGACCGAGAGCAACAAATCCGAAGTGACCGGACATATCGCAACGGTCGAAGCTACGCTTGGCCAACTGACGGACAGCGAAGACAGCAGCCTCGATACGCCGGAGCAGCTGAACTGGCTGGCTTCGATCGACGAGAAGTTCACGGAATTGTCGGAGCAATCGCTGCAGGCGATCGGCAGTCAGAACAGCCCGGAAGCGAAGCGCCAAGCCGCGCGCATTCAAGGTATCCAGAACGACGCGTACCGGCTGGACGTCCTGACCAAGCAGCATTACGACGCCTACACCGCCGACCTGACGGCCAGTATTCAACTGACGTGGCAGATCGCGCTGGCGGGCGCGGCGGTGCTGCTGATCGCGCTCAGCTGGTTCAACGCCCGATTCGCACGCAAGCTGGCGCAGCGTATCCGCACGATGAAAGACGCGGCCGTGCGGATCGCGGACGGGGACCTGAGCCTGCATCTGGAAAAATCGACAGGCCGCGACGAACTGGACGAGCTGAATAACGCGTTCGGCGTCATGGTCGACAATCTGCGCGGTATCGTGCGCTCGATCGAGAACAGCGGAGGCGTGCTGGATCGCGTCGCTGCGGAACTCGACGGACAGAACGACAAAATGCAGGAGATCGTCTCCCAGGTGGCGACGTCCACCGAGGAGCTGGCGATCGGCAGCCAGCGCATCGCGGAAGACCTCGGCCACACGGTGGAAGTGGTTGACGGCATGCAGCGCAATTTCGAAGTGAACCTGGAAGAGACCGTCCAGTCTTCGACCGCTACCGAAGAAGCGCTGAACTTCGTCGAGCACGGCGAAGCGGTCATGCGCGAACAGCTGCGCATTACGAGCGTGAACCGTTCCGCGATGGCGGAAGTCGAGCAGACGGTGCGCGAGCTTGAGCACAATGCCGGACGGATCTCGCTCATGACGGAGCATGTGGCCCAGATCGCCAAGCAGACGACGCTGCTGTCGCTCAACGCTTCGATCGAAGCGGCGCGCGCCGGCGAGGCGGGCAGAGGCTTCGCCGTGGTCGCGGGCGAAGTGAACAAGCTGGCGGACCAGTCCGATTCGGCCGCCCGCGAGATTTTTACCGCCGTGGAAGAGATCGCCGCTTCCATGCAGCGCGTCAAAGGTTCGGTCGGCCAGAGCCTCGACCTGTTCCGGCAGCAGGAAGAAGCTTCCGCGACGACGGAGCGTTCGTTCGGCGCGATCAGCGGCAAAGTGCGGCAGATCGCCGGCAGCGTCGGCAAGCTGTCCGACGACATGGAACAGTCGCGCCGCCTGAGCATGCAGGTGCAGCAGGCGATCGAGAATATCAGCGCCGTGACCGAGCAGTCGGCCGCCGGCAGCGAAGAGATTACCGCGTCCACCGACGAACAGAAACGTTCGTTCGAGGAGATCGGCGGCAAGGTCAAAGAGCTGCTTCAGGTGCGCGAGGAAATGCAGCGGGAACTGAACCGTTTCCGGCTGGACGCTTAGAACAGACGAACGTACGCACAAACGCACAAACAAACAGACGAAAAACCGGACAGGTCCTTGAGGACTTGTCCGGTTTTTTGATCTATTTTACACGAAAAATAATTATATATAAAAAAGTAAGTAAAAAGTATTGCTTAGCGAAAAAGGCTGTGCTATGATTCGTTTATAACAAAAAGTTAGTTAAAGATAAATATAAAGTCAAAGAAATTCGTCAAATCAAATAAGCCAAACAAATCGATCTAAATGGAGGAATCAATCATGGAAAAGTTGAATATCGGCATCATTTTGGGAAGTACGCGTCAAGGTCGTCTGAGCCCGCAGGTGGGCGAGTGGGTACAGCGGATCGCGGACGAGCGCGGAGACGCGAATTATCAGATCGTGGACATCGCGGATTACCGTCTGCCGCTGCTGGGCGAAGCCGACGCGGCCGAAGGCGCCGCAGCCTGGAACGCCAAGCTGGCCGAGTTGGACGGATTCGTCTTCATCGTGCAGGAGTATAACCACAGCCTGTCGGCTTCGCTCAAGAACGCGTTGGACTACGCCCGCGAAGCATGGAACAACAAAGCGGCCGGCATCGTGAGCTACGGTTCCGTAGGCGGCGCGCGCGCAGCCGAACATCTGCGCGGCATTTTGGGCGAACTGTCGGTAGCCGACGTCCGCGTCCATCCGGCGCTGTCGCTGTTCACCGACTTCGAGAACGGTTCGGTGTTCAAGCCCGCCGACCTGCATCTCGTGAACCTCAACGGTATGCTCGATCAAGTCCTCGCCTGGAGCGGAGCGCTCAAGCCGCTGCGCGTACCGGCTGCGCCTGCCGCTTTGTAACTTGCCGGTTTTCCCGGCCGCGGCGCAATACCGATACGAAAAAGGCCCTATCCCGTCAACGACGGGAAGGGCCTTTTGGTATGAAATCGGAAAACGGAAAGACCGCTTAATGCGCGGCGTTTTTGCTGACGCGAATCCGGTTGATCAAGAACGTGATCGCGAATACGGCTACGAGAATAATAAAGAACGTCGCATGTCCCATATGGTAGATGTCGGCGGTGTCGAGAATCATCTTGACGCCGATAATGAAGATCAGGACGAAAGCCGCATTTTCAAGTTCCGGAATTTTGTCCATGAGCTTGAGAATGAACGTAGCGACCAGACGCATCATCAGGATGCCGAGCAGACCGCCGGCGATCAGGATCCACGGGTTCGGCGAGACGGCGAACGCGGCCAGGATCGAGTCGATCGAGAACGCGATGTCCATCATTTCGACCGTGATGATCGTGCGTACGAACAGGCTGAGGCCCGTCTTGGCGAGCATCTTCTGCAGGCCCGATTCTTCTTCGTTCTCTTCGTCGTCGCCGTCTTTGGCTCTGGATTTATCCCAGAAGTGCTTGATGGCGATCCAGAGCAGGTACGCGGCGCCGATATATTTGACCCAGGCGATCTGGACCAGATAGATGCCGACTCCGATTGCGATGATCCGGAAGACGTAAGCGCCCCATAATCCGTAGAGCAGCGCTTTTTTTCTCTGCTTTTCGGGGAGCTTGTTGACGATGGCGGCGAGAACAAGCGCGTTATCGGCCGACAACAGTCCTTCGATGACGATCAGCGACAAAATGAATCCCCAACCCTGGAGCGTGCCGAACGCTTCGAGGAAGGTGCTCATTTCGAACAAATGACTGTAGCCCATTTCCATTTCCGTTACAATCCTTTCGGGGTGATATGTTGGTAGTTACACTTGCCTGTCGGTACTACGGGAAGCGGGCGGTTTCGTTTCAAATTTTTCCGGAAAAAATAAAAAAAGAACGCGAAGGTCCCGAATTCCCCGCCGTTACGCGCGAAGTTTCCTCTGGCATACGTGAAAGTGTACCATATTTATCGAAAAAGGGAACAAGTATTTACATATGGGCGGAAAGTGGCGCGAAGAAGCTGCAAAGATTCGGAAAAGAGCAAGGGCGGGTAACGGGTAAGAGAGCATCCAAACAGGCGAAGAAGGGCGGCGGGTCATTCATGAATCGAACGGGCATCTATACGATCGGAGGCATCCGGTTCCATATCTCGGTGCAGGGCGAAGGCAGTCCGCTCGTGCTGCTGCACGGCGAACATTGCAATCTGGACGTCTGGGACGACCAGGTCCGGGTGCTGGCGCGCAGCTTCACCGTCATTCGCTACGATCGGCGCGGGTACGGTCGCAGCGAGGCTGTCTCCGGACCGTTCAGCCCGTATCTCGATCTCAAAGCGATCCTCGATTATTTCGGCCTGCGCCGCGCTTCGATCATCGGAGCGTGTACCGGGGGCGCGATCGCGATCGATTTTGCGCTGGCCCATCCGGAATACGTCGAGCAGCTCGTGCTCGTCTCGCCGTGGCTGAACGGCACGATTCCGCCGCCGCAGATGATCTGGGAACGCTTCGGCGATGCCCGCCGCGTCCGGCGCGAAGGCATCGAGCGCGCGGCCGCCCGATTCCTGCGCAGCCGCTACTGGCGCCACACCGTGCCGCGCGAACGCGGCGCGCGGGCGCGGTTCAAGGAGATGTATCTCGGCGGGGCGGTACGCTACGCTTCCCGCCCCGCGATGGAGCGCCCGCTGCTGAGCCAATCGCGCCGGCGGCTGGGCGAGATCGGCTGCCCGGTGCTGATCGTGATGGGCGAATGGGATTCGTCGTTCAACCGCAAGCTGTGCCGGTATGCGCACGAGAAGATTCTGCATTCGTCGCTGATCCGGATGGAAGGCTGCGGCCACCTGCCCCAGCTCGACCATCCGCTCGAATTTTCGGCGATCGCGCTCAGCGCGCTGAAAGCTTCGGCGGACCGGCGTTAGCGGCCGGGCTGTGCGAAGCGGGCCGCTATGCGAAGCGGACTTGGCGTAAAGCCCGGCCGCTTGAGCGGGTATGGACGGGGACGAGCGGGCATGAAGGAGTATGAGCGGGTATAGACGGGGACGGACAGGCAAAGACGGAATCGATAGGATGAACGGGGACGGGGACGACAGGGACGGACAGGGATGAGTGGAATCGATGGAATGAACGGGGACGGACAGGGACTAGTGGAATCGATAAAATGAACGAAGTCGATAGTAATGAACGGGACGAACGTATTCGACAAGGATCCACCGGATTGTTAGGAATAAACAAGATGAACGGTATGCCCGGGGTACGAATCGAATGAACGGGGTGAACAGAAGTGAGCGCAATCGACAGGAATCAACCGGATCGACAGGAATGAACAGGATGCACGAAACGCCCGGGGTACGAATCGAATTACGCCCGGACGCGAATCGAATTAACTGCGTGAGCGCACTTATTTTGCCGAAAAGCCGGGAGGAAAGTGAATAACTGCGTAGAAGCATTTATTTTGCGGAAAAAAGGAGTTTGGGATGCCTATATGAGGAAATAACTGCTCCTACGCAGCTATTCCGTCTAAAATAGAATAATAGAGGGAAATAGGTGCTCCTACGCAGTTATTTCGTCCAAAGCGGACGAAAAGAGCGATAACAGCGGGTCTCATGCCGTTATCGGGAATTTGAACCGCTATCGGGATTTCGGATTTTTTCCGATATCCAAACGAGTCCCCTCCAAACCCGGCCCATCCCCTATTTCAAGCCCAAGGCGAAAGGAAGATCCGACACCCATGAACAACAAAAAGCTGCTTACGCTGCTGCTCGTCGCGGCCGTGCCGCTGGCCGGACTGGCTCCGCTGCCGCTGCCTGCGGTTACCTCTTCGGCGCAGGCGGCTTCCGCCAAGCAAGCGCTGAAGCTGCCGTCCGGCGCAAGCTATTACGGCGAAGTCCGAAACGGACAGCCGCACGGACGCGGCACGCTCGCATGGAGCCCAAGCAAGACCTATTCCGGCACGTTCAAGTCCGGCAAACGCAGCGGCACAGGCAAATACGTCAATACGTATCTCGATTCCGCCACGGGCCGGCTGCACAAAATCGTCTACAACGGCACATGGAGCGCCGACGAGATGAACGGCAGAGGCGTATGGACCGAGCAGGTGTACGCTCCGGACGGTCTCATGTTCTCGAACGGGATTCGTACCGGCCTGTTTGCGCAGAACAAATTGAATCAAGGCTACCAGGTGGTCCACGCCCAGGCCGACCCGGATTACAGCTTCTCGTACCGGAGCCCCGGCTTCCGGCTCGACGTGCTTGGCAGCAACGTCAGCCCGCTCGCCGATTGGCGCAGCGGGACGCTGTTCGACGTGCGCTATCGCAAAGGCTCGATCCGCCACGACTATTCGCTCTTCCAGGGGTCGACGCCCGCAGAGGAGAAGCGGCGCCTTGCGTCGCTGCGCTATCTGCTCGGCGTCACCGACGAGGTCGCGCCGTATCTGCGGCAGTTCCGCGCGCTGTCGCAAGACCTGCCGCTGGACTGACAGGCGCCACGACAAAAAAATTCCCTGGACGTTGTCCGGGAATGCCTGCTTGGCCGTGAACGGCCGCCGGGCGTGTATGCCGCTGCGGCTTGCGTTGTTCCTTACAGGGCCAACGCTTCTTCCGTGATGCGCTTGATATCGACCGGCGAGAGCGTTTCTTCGTTGACCATTTCCGGCAAAATATGATCCAGGAAATAATCGACGCAGGCCAGCTTGATCCGCTTGATCTTGACGAGCGCGTTGCGGTACATGACGACGAACTCTTTTTCCGTATTGCCTTTTTGCAGTTCGGCGAACGCTTCGTACACCTGATCCATTTTGTCCGCGACTTCGAGAATCAGGCCTTCGATCGAATCGTCCTTGCCTTCGCGCAGCTGTCTGCGGAACGTCGGCTTGAAGTCTTCCGGAATATTTTCCTCGATAAAATGCGCGATCATGCCTTCTTCGACCTGCTGGATCAGCTGGCGGAGTTCCGGGGAAGAATGCTTGACCGGCGTTTTGATGTCTCCGATAAAAATTTCGCCGTAGTCGTGGCTGCTCGTAATTTCGTACAGCTTTTTCCAGTCGATCACGGCACCGTGCTGTTCTTCGATATCGGCGAGCGTCTTGGCGTACTGCACCACTTTCCAGGAGTGCGCGGCCACGCTGTGCTGTTCGAACTTGAATTTGCCGGGGCAGCGGATAATGCGTTCCAGCCCGTCGAGCGAGCGGAAGTAACGATGGATTCCCATGGCTTGTCCTTCTTTCCTCATCGATAGGGTAGCGTGCGGGTCTAGATAGTGCCAGTATACCTTCGGCTTGTTTGCGGGAAGTCAACGGACGGTCAAGCGGGGGTCAAAGTTAACAGGCGCGGGCAGGACTTGCGGAGCGCAGCGGATAGGAAGGCAGTCCGGGAAAAGAGCGCAAAAACACGAAAAAGGTCCGACCTCGCGGTCGGGCCTTTTGCATGTCTTGGAGCGGACGAGGGATGGATATAGGCGATTTTTGCCGTAGGCAATCACGCGTTATGCGCGTTTTCTCTTCATATAATAGAACACCGGCAGCCCGATCAGCGTGATACCGATACCGATCAGCGAACGGCCGGGACTCTCGAGCAGCGTGCTGCCCAAAATGTACAGGCCGCCGGCGATCCCGATCATCGGGGTCAGCGGATACAGCGGCACCCGGTAACGCCCGGGCTGCGCGGGGATGCGGCGGCGCAGCAGGAACACGCCGAACACGCCCGCCGTGAAAAAGATCCACAGCACGAACACGAGCAGATCGGTCAGCGTGTTGAACGTGCCCGAGAAAATGTAGAAAATCGCGAGTGCGGCCTGGAAGATCAGGGCGTTCGCCGGCGTGCCGAAGCGCGGATGAATGCGCCGCAGAAAAGGCGAGAACGGCGCGATGCCGCGTTCGCCCATCGCCTGCGGCACGCGGGCCGCGGTCATCAGGTAGCCGTTCAGCGCGCCGAGCACGGAGACGATGATGCCGGCGGTGATGAACGCGCCGCCCCCGCTGCCGAGCAGCGCTTCGGCCGCATCGGCGCCCGGCGTCGGCGACGAGACGATCTGCTCGAACGGCAGCGCGCGGAAGATCGCGAGATTGAACAGTACGTAGACTACGATGACGAACGAGACGCCGATCAGGATGACTTTGGGCAGCGTCTTGGCCGGGTTCTTCATCTCGCCGGCCATGTTCGTGACGCCGATCCAGCCGTCATAAGCCCACAGCGTGCCGAGGATGGCGGCGCCGAAGCCGGCGGCTCCCGCCGCTCCCGCCGTCAGGCCGGAGACGCCGGCGAAGCCCGGTTGGCTGCCCGACAGCAGCCCGAACGCGATAATGCCGACGACCGGAACTAGCTTGCCCGCGGTCGCCAGCAGTTGAATCACGCCACCGTATGTGGTCGAGACGACGTTCATGCCCAGAATGAACAGCAGGATGCCGATCGCGAGCCCTTTTTGCTGAAGATCGTTCATCGGCAGGAAGTAGCCCGAGTATGAAGCGAAAGCGATCGCGAGCGCTGCCACCGAAGCGTGATACGAGATGACCGCCTGCACCCAGCCGAGCAGAAAGCCGGCCGTCTCGCCGTACAGCTCTTCGAGGTAGGCGTACAAGCCGCCCGCTTTCGGAATCGCGGCGGCGATCTCCGCGACGGACAGCGCGGAAGCGAGCGTGATGATGCCGCCCGCGATCCAGGCCAGCAGGCTCATCCAGGGCGAGCCGGCGCTGGCCAGCACGATGCCCGGCTTCAGGAACAGGCCGGAACCGATAATCATGCCGACGACGATCGCCATCGCTTCGAGGAAGGTCACCGATTTTTTGAGGGAAGAAGAAGACGCGGGGAAGCCGGAGTCCGGGGCTTCCGCGGCAGGTGGAACTTTTTTGGACAAGGGAATCACGTTTCCTTTCGCATGCGGATCATCGGTGCGACGATGCACCGCGAAGACGCGATGCAAGGCAGAGACCGACCGAACCATTTTACCACTTTTTGCGCATGAGGAATATGAGATTCGTCGTTTCTTTTTACGAAACGATTCGACCGCAGCATCACGAAAAAACAAACATCACCCCTGAATAATTTCCATTGTATGCGTTTACAGAAAAAGCCATAATGACTTTAGCAAGAAGAAACAGACCACGAATCAAGGGGAGGAAATAGCGTGACAAAGAGAAAAACGAAATGGTTCGGCCTGGCAATGACGGGGATGCTGGCAGTCAGCCTCAGCGCGTGCGGCGGCGGAGGAACGACGGCAAACAACGCGGCGGGCGGGGATGCGGCGGCCGATCCGGCCAAAACGGACAGCGCACCGGCCGGCGAAAAAGTGACGATCACGTTCCAGAACATCTATCCGGACGCAAGCGACCCGAAAAACCAGATGATGAAAAAGATCGTCGAGCAGTACGAGAGCGACAATCCGAACGTGACGATCGAACTCGATTCGCTCAACACGGACCAGCAGAAGCTGAAGCTCAAAACGCAGGCCGCTTCCAAGGAAGTGCCGGACATCACGGTCGTCAACCCGGCCGCGCAGATGCAGCCGTTCGTCGATGCCGACCTGTTCGCCCCGCTCAACGACATGGTCGAAGAGAACGGACTCAAAGACACGTTCCAATCCGGCATTCTCGATTACTACACGTTCGACGACAATCTGTACGCGCTGCCGGACGGTAACAACATCGGCGTCGTGTACTACAACAAGAAGCTGATGGAACAAGGCGGCGTGGAAGTGCCGACGACGTTCGAAGAGATGGTCGAAGCGATCAAGACGCTCAAATCCAAAGGCATCCAGCCTATGGTTATCGGCGAAAAAGACAGCTGGACCGGCTCGTTCCTCTTCATGAACATCCTGCTGAGAACGAACGGCGGACCGGGCTTCCTGCAGGACGTGCTCGACGGCAAAAAAACGTTCGAAGATCCGGCTTATGTCGAAGCGATCTCGGCGTTCCAACAGCTCGTTGACGCAGGCGCGTTCCAGGACGGAGCGACTTCGTTCGACTATAACGCGGGTGAGAACCTGTTCAAGACCGGTACCGCGGCCATGTACTTCATGGGCAGCTGGGCGACAGGCGGCATCGAGACCGCCGAAGTGAGCAAAGACGGCAACGTCGGCGTCTTCCAGTTCCCGACCGTCGGCGGCAAAGGCAACCCGGACGAATTCATGCTGGCACCGGGCAGCGCGTTCGCGATCTCCAAAGACAGCGAGCATCTGGAAGAAACGAAAGCTTTCCTCAACTACTTCATGCTGAACTTCCCCAAAGAAGCGTTTGAAGCCAAAGGCGCGGTCGGTATCGCCCAGAACGTGGACGGCGACTTCAAAGCCGCCGGTTATTCCGAGATGGCGATGAACGTACTGGACCTGTTCAAAAAGGTCAAAGGCGGAGACCTGGCGTTCGACAACACGATGAATCCGGCAACGACGCAGGTTCACCTGTCGGGCACGCAGAGCCTGTTCGTCGAACAAAAAGACGCTGCCGCGGTAGCCAAAGAGCTGCAGGCCGCCTACGAACAAAACAAAAAATAACGGCAAGCAGGCGGAAAACGAGAAGGGGACCTGCGGTCCCCTTCTCTTCGTCGGCTGCTCCCCGAGGAGGCGAACTTTCGCATGAACGTATTGAAAGTCTCCCGCTGGACGATCGCGGCTTTTATCCTGCCGTGTCTGATCGTCTATGTCGGTCTCGTGTTCGTCCCGATTCTCGTCTCGCTGTACAGCGGGCTGCTGGATTGGAACGGAATCGGCCAATCGACTTTTGTCGGGCTCGATAACTACGTCAAAATGTTTACGAACGATCCCGTATTCTGGCCTTCGCTGCGCCGCACGTTCACGCTGGCCGGCTTCTCGATGCTCGTGCAGGTGCCGATCGCTTTGCTGGTCGCGATCTTGATCACCCGCTTCGTCCGTCGCCCGAACTTCCTCGTGTCCAGCTATTTCCTGCCGGTCATTCTGTCCGTCGCCATCATCGGCCAGCTGTGGAAAACGGTGTACAACCCGGCTTCGATGGGCGGCATGATCAACCAGATCCTGACGAGCGTCGGGCTGGAATCGTGGACCCATTCGTGGCTGACCGAGCCGAAGATCGCCATTTACGCGATCATTCTCGTCTCGCTGTGGCAGTATCTCGGGTATCATATCCTGATTCAGTTCACGGGCATCCAGAACATCCCGGGCGAGATTTACGAAGCGGCGAAGATCGACGGCGCGGACGGATTCAAGGCGGACCGTTACATCACGCTGCCGATGGTGCTGCCGATCCTGAAGATCTCGATCGTCCTGTCGTTTATCGGCTCGCTCCAGTCGTTCGACCTGATCATGGTCATGACGGGCGGCGGCCCGGCGCACGCGACCGAAGTGCTCGCCAGCCACATGTACAATATGTCGTTCCTGACGATGCAGTACGGCTACGGCAGCTCGATCGCCAACGTCCTGATCACCGTCTGCCTGATCGCCACGATCCTGATCAATCTGCTGTTCACGCGTCTGGAAAAACGGTATACGTAGAAAGGGGGCTCCGTCCATGAGCCAGTTCGCAAGTTCCGCGGGTTCGAAGCCCGCGCTCAAAGTCCGCAGCCGGCGTATCTCGCCGAAGACGCTTATCGCGTACCTGTTCTTCGGCGTGCTGCTCGTCACGCAGCTCTATCCGCTGCTGTGGCTGCTGATCTATTCCCTCAAGACGAACGAAGAGATTTTGTCGGGCAGCTTCTTCACCCTTCCGGCCGAATGGCAGTGGAGCAATTACCAGGGCGCGATCGAAGGCGGCAGCTATTTCCGCTATCTCGGCAACAGCCTGTTCGTCACCGTCACGACGATGATCTGCGTCCTGCTGCTCGCTTCGCTGGCGGCGTTCGCGATCAGCCGTTTCCGCTGGAAGTACGGCCAGTTCGTCATGCTGCTGTTCCTGCTCGGGATGATGATTCCGATGCAGGGGACGCTGCTGCCGCTGATGATCATTTTCAAAAACCTGCATGTGCTCAACACCCATCTGGCGCTTATCCTGCCGTATGTCGCGTTCCAGATGCCGATCGCCGTCTTCATCCTCAGCGGATTCCTGCGCACCATTCCGCACGAAATCGAAGAGTCCGCGATTATGGACGGCGCCGGCGCGTTCCGCATCTTCCGCAGCATCATCCTGCCGGTGTCGATCCCGCCGATGATGACCGTCTGCATCCTGACGTTTATCAACGTCTGGAACGAGTATATCCTGGCCGCGACGTTCATCTCTTCGGAACGGTTGAAGACGCTGCCGTTCGGCGTCTACAGCTTCGTCAGCCAATATTCGGTCAATTACGGCGCGATCGGAGCATTCCTCGTGCTGGCCGCCCTGCCGGTCATTCTGGTCTACTTCCTGCTTGCAGAAAAAATTACCAAAGGCATGGTGGCAGGTGCGGTTAAGGGTTAAGATGAAGGCATGAGACGCGTACAGAAACGACTAAACACGATTTACGGCCGGCTGTTTCCGGTATTCCTGTTCAGCCTGCTCGGGCTTCTGCTGATCGTCAGCCTCGTCTATTACCAGCGGGCGACCGAGCAGGTTCGGGAGCAGGTCGGAACACTGGCCGAAAAAAATATGTCCCAGACGGTCTCCCTGTTCGAGCAGCTGCTGGACGGTTATGACAGCGTCACCAAGACGCTCAACAGCAACGGCGAATTGATGCGGCTGCTGCGCCAGTCGTATCCCGATACCGGTTCGAGCGCCCAGATCCAGGCGGAACGGCGGATTACCGACATTCTGGGCGCCATCTTCTATTCGCGCAGCGACATCGTGGGCATCCACGTGCTTGCGGACAGCGGCAAAGTGTACAGCTTCGTGCGTTCGACCGGCGCTTCCGTCCAGACGTACCCGGACAAGCCGTGGTTCGCGGAGCTGCGGCGCTCCACAGGCGATATTCGCTGGCTCGGCGTCTATCCGAAGTCGCTCATGAGCGGCTGGACAGACCGGCCCGTGTTCGCGTTCGGCCGCCAGGCGTTCGAGCTGGAAGGGCTGCAATCCGTCGGCTACGTGCTGATCGAGGTGGAAGCCGAAGCGATCTCGTCGGCGGTGTCGAACGCGAGCCTCGGGCAAAATACGCAGGTGGCGATACGGGACGCGGCAGGCACGGACATCATCCGGGCGGGAACCGAACGCGAAGCGTGGAAGTCTGTTCCCGCCAACTGGCCCGGCCGGCTGGAATCCGGCAGGATCCGTTCCTACGAAGGCGGCGACTGGCTGCTGACCGCGGCGGCGGTAGAGAAGACCGGCTGGACGATTCTGCGCGCTTCGCCGCAAAACGACCTCAAGCTGGAACTGCGCGAGACGCAGCAGTTTCTGCTGACGGTCATCGTGGCGCTGATCGTGGCGGCGACGATCTTGTCGACGATCGTCTCGCGTTCGTTCTCCCTGCCGTTCAAACGGCTGGCGCGCGAGATGAAGCAGGTCGAGACAGGCAATTTCAAAGGGCAGGTGCATATCGAGTCCTACCAGGAAATCAACGTGCTCGTCGGTTCGTTCAACCGGATGGTGCGGGAGATGGACGGGCTGATCGAAGGGATCAAGCAGGCTTCGATCAGCGAGAAGAACGCCCAGCTTCAGGCGCTGCAATCGCAGGTCAATCCGCATTTTCTGTTCAACACGCTGGACATGATCTACTGGATGCTCGACGAACGCGAAGACGACCGGCTGGAAGGCGTCATTCTGGCGCTGTCCAAAATGTTCCGCTACAGCAGCGACTGGGAAGAAGGCGCGAAAGTGCGGCTGCGGCTTGAGCTGGAACAGCTCAAGTCGTACCTGACGATCATCGAGACGCGGCTGGGCCGCCGCGTGCTGACGCAGATCGACGTGGAAGAACGGTGGCTGGATGCGCCCGTACCGAAGATGATTCTGCAGCCGATCGTCGAGAACGCGGTCAAATACGGACTCGAACCGCTGCGCGAAGGCGGCACGCTGCATATTTATTCCGAAGCCGATCCCGACCGCCTGCATATCGTGGTGGAAGACAACGGAACGGGTATCGAAGCGGCGACGCTTGGGCGGCTGCAGCGGCTGCTGGACGATCCGTCCGCGGCCGAACGGCACGTCGAAGGCGGACGCATCGGTATCGGGCTGCTCAACGTGCAGCGCCGCATCCGCCTGACGTACGGCGACGCTTATGGCATTACGATCCACAGCATCCCGGGAAGCGGGACAAAGGTCCGGGTGACCTTTCCGTTACCGGGCGAGGAGGGCTTGGTATGAACATACTCGTCGTGGACGACGAACCGATTATCCGCAGCGGAATCCAGCGCACGATCCAGCGAACTTTTCCGCAGCACAAAGTGATTCTCGCCGAAGGTCCGATCGATGCGGTCGAGCGGCTCAAAAGCGACCTGATCGACCTGGTTCTGACCGACGTGCTCATGCCGGGCATGAACGGGCTGGAACTGATGGAAGTGTCCCGCACGCTGCACCCGGATGCCAAATGGGTCGTCATCTCCGCGTACTCCGAATTCGAATATGCCAAAAAAGCGGTGCGGCTCGGCGCGCGGGATTACCTGCTCAAGCCGATCGGCAAAGACATTCTCGTCGAGCTGATCAAAAAGATGGGCGACGAAATCGAGGAAAGCAACGTGCGCGCCAAAGAAAGCCAGCTGCTCAAGCAGAACCTGCGCTTCCTGCGCGAAGCCGTCTTCGCCAGATGGGCGTCGGGCCTCGACCTCGGCGGAATCGATCTGGCTTCCTTCACCGAAGCGTATCCCGATTTCCATCTGCTGATGGTCCATGTGGAGAGCGACGCGGACACCAAACTGGAACATTTTATTGTGGAAAACGTGATGAACGAACTGATCGGCTCGTTCGGCCGGGGCTTCGTCGCGAGCATCGACGCCAAAAGCCTGCTCGGCCTCGTCAAGCTGGAGCGAAGCAGCCTCTCCGCGCTGAACGAAGAACTGCGCGGCTGCCTCAAGCGCTATCTCAAAAAGCCGTTCCAGCTGCTCGCTTCCGGCCGGATCGAAGATCCTTCGCGGGTGCCGGACGAAGTGCGCCTTATGCGCGAGACGTCCGAATATCAGGTGTACGACCATTACGCGAGCGGCGGCGAACAGGCTGTCGAAGTCGCGCTGCAGTACATCAAAGCGCGCTACGCGTCGGAACTGTCGCTGGAAAAAGTCGCTTCCGTCGTCTACCTGAACGCGGCTTACTTCAGCCAGCTGTTCAAGCAGAAGACCGGGCAGGGCTTCAAAGATTACGTCACGCAGATTCGCCTGGATCGCGCAATGGAGATGCTCGGCGAATCCGAGTTGAAGGTCGGCGATATCGCCGAACGGGTCGGCTACCCCGACGTGCGCCATTTTTCCCAGGTGTTCCGCAAAAAAATAGGCAGCACGCCGTCGGAATATCGGGAGCAGATGAAAAGCCGGTGTTGAGAAGAAAGGACCGCGAGGTCCTTTTTTTGTTCTTTATACATTTTTATGTTAGAAATATGTTTTTAATGGATAAAATAAATAGAGAATGGAAAATTAACGCTGGAAGGGGAAGTGGGCGGATGGCAAAGAACAACCAAGCGTCATGGCTTCGTCGTGCTTTTATGATTGTGTTGGGTTTGGTGCTAATTGCCTCGTCGGCAGCATGGCCGGTCGGGGTTAATCGTGCGTCGGCGCAGTTGGGGCAATCTTGGGTGAATTATTCCAATAGTCAGTACGGGATGCTTGAAGATGTCGATTACGGAAATGGCGTATGGGTAGCTGTAGGTCAGAACGGTACGGTAATCAGATCGACAGACGCTGTTAGATGGGAACGTGTGCAAGGCATTGAAAACGGGCAAGGAGCGTTGGAGGGAAGGAGTTTTTACGGCATTCAGTATTTGAATGGAATATGGATTGCGGTCGGAGAGTCGGGAATCATCTATACTTCGACAGATGGACAAGCTTGGATCAACAGACACCAAAGCAATAACGGTCCAGCTTTACGTGCCATAAGCTTAGGGAAAAATGAAGGCGGTGGTCCTCTTTACGTAGCGGTTGGAGAAGGAGAAGAGTATTTCACTTCCGCTAACGGACTGAATTGGAATGCCGGATTTCTTTCTTCGAATTGGGGATTGACAGACATTGCTTACGGAAACGGACGTTTCCTTGCCATCTCGGATCAACAACCGGGTGAACTGACTACGGTATTTGAGTCGGTTTACGGAGAACCGTTTACGGATACGACGGAATTTCCGGAAAGGGTATCCTCTCTCATTTTTACGGACGACCAGTTCGCAGCCACAAGCGCGAATTCCAACAGAATTTATTTTGCTGCTAACGGACTAAATTGGACTTCGGAGGAAGTCGGACCGGATTCCCAATTTTATCATTTCAGGGATGCGGACTACGATAGCACGTTGGATGAACTCACCTTGATTGGAAGAGGGCTGAATGAGCAGGGCCTGGCTTACGGAAGAATTGGTAATAACGGCTGGGTTACGGAAGAAATCAACAGCTTTAATCTTTTGAATGCCGTCGCCATAAATAGCACGAATGCCGTAGCGGTAGGTAACAACGGGAGTCTATTCGTCAAAGGCGTAAAACCGTCGACCGACAATACTCTCTTATCGCTGGAACTTTCAGGAGCGACTTTAACGGACGGAGCCTTTGCTTCGGATCGTTTTTCTTACTTAGCCTCTGCTGAAAGCCGCGCAACCAGCGTAACCGTCACAGCGCGAACGAATTACGAAGGTGCAGCTCTTGAGATCAACGGGTTCAAAGCAACGAGCGGACAAGCTTTTCCTGTCGCTTTAAACGGACCCGGACAAGTGACTGCCGTCTCGATTAAAGTGACCCCCCAAGATCCATCCGCATCTCCGCAAGTATACACCGTGAATATTCAACAAAAAGACGATTCGGGATTGAGCGCTTTGACTATGGACAAAGGCATGTTATATCCTGCATTTTCTAACACGCGCATGAATTATCGTGCGGAAGTGAATAGTGAAGTCGATACGGTTCGTATAACTCCAACAGCAGTGAATACAGAGTCCGATATTCGCTTAACGATTAACGACGGGCCGGAAGTACAGGCGGCTTCCGGGGTTTCTTCCGAGATTCCGCTGCGAGAAGGAGAAAATCAGATCGCAATAAAAGTAACTTCTCCTTTCACCAACGTTCCGAATCCCAAAATCTATTTCATCTACGTGTTCCGGGAGCCGAGCGCCTATCTGCAAAATCTTGAAGTCGACGCAGGCGAGCTGCGGCCGGTCTTCAAGCGTGACGTGAACGAATACAACGTTTATGTCACCCCTGATACGAACAAAATCGAAATCAGGCCTACCGCCGAAAGCGAGAGAGCCGTTATTACGGTGAACGGACAACAGACGGTCAGCGGCAGCGTCTACACGGCGCAGCTTCAGGAAGGCCCGAACGACATTCGCATCGTCGTCACCAACGACAGCCTGCCTCCCGCGCGGATGAAGTCAGGCGAAGCGAACGTTCTTGCCGTGCAGAACCAACAAGTCTATACGGTCGTCGTACACCGCGCGGCCCGCGAACCGAATGCGCGGTTGGCCAATCTGGCGATCGATCCGGGAACGCTTGCTCCCGCGTTTGATCCCGAGCGGACCGATTATACGGCTACCGTGACGAACGACGTGTACAATCTGGAAGTGGCGGCGAGTGCGATCGATCCCGAAGCCGTCGTCACGGTCCGGGGCAGCGCGATCGAAGAAGGCAGCGCCCGTATCGTGCCTCTGACGGTCGGAGCGAACGAGATCGACGTCGTCGTGAACGCAGGCGGCGAAACGACGCGGACGTACAAGATTACGGTGACGCGCCAAGCGGCTGCGGTCGATCCGGGACCGGGTCCGGTCATCCCGATCCCCGATTTCACGCCGACACCGACACCAACGCCAACGACGCCGGCACCAACGACGCCGACGACTCCGGCCGACGGCCTGGAAGTCATCGTGAACGGTCAGCCGACGACGATCGTCGCGACGGGCGGCACGTCCCAGTCGAACGGCCAGACGGTCTTCACCGCGACGATCGACACGGCTCGCCTGGCGGCGCAGCTGACGAGCGGCGGTGCCAACCAGAGCGTGATCATTCCGGTCCGCACGCAAGCGGATCGCGTCATCGCGACGCTGACCGGCGAAGCGGTCAACCTGCTGGGCAGCAATCAGGCGACGCTGCGCCTCGAAACGCCACTCGGCAACTACACGCTGCCTTCTTCGCAGCTCCGTCTGAGCGCGGCCGCAGGCACGCTCGGCACGCCGGCGGATTCCGCCGATCTGGACGTGAATATCACGATCCAGGCCAGCGGCGCAGACGTGCAAAATGCGCTTTCGCAGGCAGCGGCCAGCGAAGGATTCACTTCCGTGTCGACGCCGCTCGACTTCATGATCACCGCTTCGAACGGCGAGCGAAACGTTGAAGTCAACAATTTCACGCAGTACGTGGAGCGCGAGATTCCGATTCCGGCCGGCATCGATCCGAATCGGATCACGACCGGCGTCGTCATCGAACCGAACGGTACGGTTCGCCATGTACCGACAGCCGTTACTCAGACGGGCGGCACGTATTATGCCGAAGTCAACAGCCTGACGAACAGCAGCTACGTGCTGATCTGGAATCCGGAACAATTCGCGGACGTGGCCGGCAAATGGTCGCAAAGCGCCGTAAATGACATGGCTTCGCGCCTCGTCGTCAACGGAGTCGGCGAAGATCGCTTCAATCCGGAAGGCGCGGTCACGCGCGCCGAATTCGCGGCTATTCTGGTCCGCGCGCTCGGACTGCCGGGCACGCTGCAGACGGCCGGATTCAGCGATGTCGCTTCCGGGCAGTGGTACGCCGAAGCGGCGGCGACCGCCGACCAATACGGGTTGATCGCCGGTTATCCGGACGGAACGTTCCGTCCGAACGCGACGATTACCCGCCAGGAAGCTTTTACGGTATTGAACCGCGCGGCGCAGATCGCTCCGCTTCGCCTGCCGGGTACCGGCAGCGAACTCGGCAGCTACCGCGACCGCGCAGACGTGGCCGACTGGGCCACAGACGCGGCCGAGTCGCTGCTTGCCGCCGGGCTGGTCGAAGGCAGCGGCGGATGGCTCCGTCCGGAAGCGACCTTGTCGCGTGCCGAATCGGCCGCCGTCGCGCAGCGCCTGCTGCGCCAGGCTTCTTTGATCGATCAATAAGGCAGAGCAAGGCCAAGCAAGTCGAATAGACGAGTTCAACCAAGACTCCGGTTCTCCCGTCTCAGGGGAGCCGGAGTTTTTGGAGTTTTCGGACGGATACACCGAACGCTTCTATTGTGTTAGCATGGAAATATAAGGAGGGGATAGAATGAGTAAAATGAGAACCGAGCAAAAACGCGATATGGCTTGGACGATCGGGGGGTACTCGTTCATTTTGATCTTTTTTATCGTATTGAACCCCGGACCCAATGACATCCTGATTTTTATCATCGTCAGCAATGTCGTCGGATTGATCGTGTCCCTGGTCAAAATACGTACTGAGGAGACCAGCCGCGAGCGGTTCGTGCGCAAGCGCGAGGAGAACGGACCTCCGGGCTTCTGGCGGGGAACGCTGTCGGAGAGCGGACGCGTGTTCAGTACCTTTTTCGTCGGCCTGATGGTGTTTGCGCTGCTGTTATATCTAACGGAAGGGACGAATCTGCTTCGGACGCTGATCGACCAGTCGCTGGGTACGATCGGCCGGATGGCGCTTATTCTCGTGATTGCGTCGTTCCTGATCGGGGCGGTATTCCACGGCAAAAGCGAGGAGCGTTACGAACGAATCAAGCAAAAATGGGAGAGCGCGGAATAGGCTCTCTTTTTTTGCGCCCATATCCAAGATAACGCTTACAAAAAAGGCGCAGCTGGATGACTCTTCATTTTCCACAGCCGACAGCCGATGAAAAGGAAAACACACTTGGGAAAAAATGGAGGTTTGAATATGGCCGGCAATCGCAGAAAAGCGCCGTTTCGTTATGTATTGGACAAGCCGATCGAGTTCGAATTGTATATCGTCAGCCTGAATTTCACGTCCGCGCCGAAAAAGCCGGTCTTCGCGCAGATGCACGATATCAGCCGCTCGGGCTGCCTCGTCTCGCTGCCGCTGGAAATTCCCGTCGGAAAAAATCGGATTCGCGTCGCGCTCGATTTCGTGCTGAACGAGCAGCCGCTGCATTTCGAAGGACTGTTGAAATGGAACAAGGAAGAAGAAGGACGTCATTACTACGGGGTAGAAATGGAAGTGCCGGACGAAGAAAAAGATCGATTGCAGTTGGAACTGCGGGGACTGGCGGGGGCGAACCGGATTCGGGTGATGTAAGGACAGGCAGGGCGGAAGATTTGGATATGCGTTCGCTCGGGATTACATGGGACTCGCTCCTTTCAAAAAGGCTAGAGATAAGTTGAACTAAGGGATCGGGAGTTCAGCCGCGGATTTACCGCGTCGGCTTCGACAATTCGTTCGGTTCGACGGGGCGGCTCAGCCAGTGCTCGTCTGTCCGGACGTGGTTTTGGCGCACGAATTTGGCCAGGCTGCTTTTGAACTGATCATAGGCAAAAGAATTCGCTGTGCGTACGACGTATCCTTCCTGTTCGCCGCCGCAGTTCGACAGACCGGTGTGGCAGCGTCTGACCGCCCGCTCGTCCCAGATTCCCCGGTACAGCACCGGCACGGTCGGGATGCGAAGCTCGTTCGCGAGCCGCTCCGTATCGTCCCACGACAGGCAGACATTGCGTTCGTTCCAGACGGAGAAAAGCATGAAATACCCCGGCAGCGCTTCGTATTTGATCGAATGCTTCGCGTACGTATTTTCCCCGCATAACCGCCAGCCTGCCGGAATAAGGTGACGAAGGCTTCCGTGCAGCGTTTTGACGTAATGCCTGGACGAGTGGTCTTTGCTGTCAAGCGAACGGGCATTGATAGAGTCCGGGTACATCGTCGTGTTTTCCCCGTCCATTTTCTCCGTTACGACCACTTCCTGTCCGATAAAATGCGCCGTGTCCCGCAATATTTTGTCGTCGTCCGTATAGCTTCTGGACCAGGGCAGATGCATCGTTTTCGGATATTTGATTTTCATGGAATCGCCTCGCTTCGTTGTGCTTGGTCATGCGATGAGGTTCGCGGCCGCGATTATTTGCCGAACGTATCGGCTTCCGCGAACAAATACATGCGGGCGAGCATCTCGCCGCCCAACAGGTGATAGAGATTCGAAGCGCCGGCGTCTCCGCCGTGCAGAATCTCCATATGGGTCTCGATCCGCGCGGTCACGTCGAGCACGAAGTCGTCGCCGTATCCGAGCGCCTTCAGCAGATGGCAGCCGATCGAAGCGGATACGTGCTCGTGCCCGAAGTACGAATAATGTCCGCGGGCTTCTTTCCACACTTGGCAGAACGGTTTGCCGATGTCGTGCAGCAGCGCCGTCCACTGCATCTCAAGCCGGTCTTCTTCGCCGTAAAAAGCGTTCACGTATTCCAGCACCGCGTACGTATGCTGGGACAGCGTGCGACTGTGATACGGATTGCCCTGATCGTAGCCGAGCATGCGGGCAAACGACGGGACAGCCGACAGTTCGGCAAACAGTTCGTCATGGCCGGCTTCCTGCCGCAGCAGCGTTTCCAGCTTGAGGCGCAGCTCGTTGCCCTGCGATTGCGATCCGCTTGGGACGTTCGCGCCATCATCGGGCAGCGCCACAGCTTGTCCGTACAGCGCTTCCGCGTCCGGCATATGCACGAGACGCACTTCGGCGAAGCCTTCGCCGGGCAGCGGAAACTGAAGATTCTTCGCGTATTTGGCCAGAATCTTGTCGTCGAGCTTGCGCTTGCGGCCCGAGATGCGCCGCTGCGCCGTCTCGTACAGCGTATCGAGCACATGGCATTCGACGCGTTCATCGGCAAATCGCTTCAGAAACTTCGCGCGCCGGTCGCGATCGACGTTGGTCGCATCGAAGATGACCGTGCGCCCCGCCGCCAAAGCCGCTTCAATCTCCCGGAACGCCTCGTCAAAGATGACGTAGGTGTTTTTTTGCCGCGTTTCGCCGCCGAACAGCTTCAGCCGGACCGCGTCCGTCGAGACGATGACGCCCCGGACCGCGCTGGCCAGCTCTCGGGCGTAGACGCTTTTGCCGCTGCCGGGGATGCCGACCAGCATGTGGAGCGCTGCCTTCGGATTCATGTTCATCGGGTATTTCACCTCCTTTCGCGGGAGGACCCGATTCCCATTATACGCCGAATCCGCCGAGCGGAACAGTCCGGGCGGCAGCGGGATTCGAGACCGGCCTCCTGCACTCTTTTTATAATACGATTGTATTAATTAAAGATTTGTGTTTATAATACGATTGTGTCATAAAAGAAAAGGAGGCTGTCCATGAGAGAAGGAGAGATGCTGCTGGCGGCAGTGAACGGGATCATCCTGCTGCTGCTTCTGTCCGGGCGCCTGCGCGGGGCAGCGGCGAATATCGCGGCAGCCGCGGGATCGGGGATCGTACTGCTGCTGCATCTGGGGCTTGAAGGGCCGAGATGGGAAATGATCCCGCTGTACGCCATGATCCTGCTGCCGCTGTCGAGCTTACGCGGGGTTCGCCGTCGTCGGCGCAAAAGGGTGCGGCTGTCGATCGGTGCGGCGGCGCTGCTGTATGCAGCGGGAGCGATTCTGCTGCCGATCGCGCTGCCGGTGTTCGTGTTCGAGCCGCTTGCGGGGCCTTACCGCGTAGGCACGGCGACGTACGTCTGGACAGACGTCTCGCGCAGGCAGGTGCACGCGGACGAGGCCGGCAAGCGGCGGAAGCTGTTGGTGCAGTTCTGGTACCCGGCCGAGGCAAAAGCTTCCGGCCCGGCTGCGCCGTACCTGCAGCATCCGCATCTATTCGCGCAGGCGCTGGGCGGACACGAAGGCGTACCGGCGCTGCTGTTCGACAGTATGCGGCTGGTACGCACGCGTGCACTCGAACATGCGCCGCTGTCCGGCGCGCAGGCGCGGTATCCCGTCATCGTGTATTCGCACGGCAACCGCGGCTGGAGCGGCCAAAGTACGTTCCTGACCGAACAGCTCGCTTCGCAGGGGTATATCGTCGTCGGGATCGAGCATGCCGGCGGTACGAACGTCACCATGTTCCCGGACGGAGAAGTGATGCCGTTCTACGCCGATGCGGGAACGACGCTCGACAACGGGGCGTTCGACCGGCTGACGGACGACGTCTGGGTGCCGGACGTGAAGTTCGTGCTGGATCGGCTGGAAGAGCTGGACGGAAGAAAGAGAACAGGGGGCGGAATCGGGGAGCCTGGGGAGGCGCGGGCCGGGTTGAGGTCTTCTAGTGCCGCATCGGACAGCTCCGCCGGGCAGGGCGAAATGGCCGGAGCGGCGGAGCGATTTGGCGGCCGGCTCGATCTGGAGCGGGCGGGCATCGTCGGGTATTCGCTGGGCGGCGCGGCCGCGGCGCAGCTGCTGCTCGGCGACGACCGGCTGCGGGCCGGCATCGATATGGATGGCGGCTTGTACGGGTCGCTGCGCGCGCCGCGGGGCTTCGACCGGCCGTTTATGCTCATGAGCGCGGACCGCACATTCCGTGCGGAGGCCATGAGCGACGAAGCGTTGGCGCAAATCGGCGCTTCCCGGTCCGAATACGACGATACCGTCGGCGAACTGCTGGAACGTCAGGCCCAGGCGGCGGCCGGAGGCAATTACAGGTTGACGCTCCCAAATACCGACCATACCAGCTTCTCCGACGCGCCGCTGTATTCACCTCTGCTGTCGGCCGCATCCGGTCTGGACGCGCGCGGAGCGCATGAGGTGATCCGTGTCTATACGGTAGCTTTTTTTGACAAGTATCTGAAAGGGGAAAAAGTGGAGCAGCCTGCTCTCGAAGCGGGAACGGAGGGCGATTACAAGCTGATCCAAGGTCCATAAAAGGCCAAGACGGGAGCATCACGGAAAAAAGGAAGACAGCAGCGCAAAAGCAGCCGGGTCCGTAAGGACGAGCGGCTGCTTTTCGGTATTTCGGCATTTTGGTATTCCGGTATTCGGACGTTCAGGCGTTCGGACATTCAGGTATTCGGATATGCGGGATGACCCCAGCTTCCGCTCAGGGCAGGATGGCAAAAGACCGTACCGGGAACCCCGACGCTTTTTCCGCTTTGGGCACGATATTGAAGATGACCGCACCCGTAGGCGGCACAAGGTCCAGATTGTTCAGCAGCTCGACCTGGTACACGTCTTGGTCCAGCACGTAATATTCGCCGAGCAGCGCGCCGTTGCGGGCATAATCCGCGGCGGAGTCCGTGTCGAACGTCTCGTGGCCGACGGCCTGGACGCCGCGCTGCCGCAGCAGCAGTTCCAGTGCTTCGACCGACCAGCCCGGTGCATGGCTGCGGCCGTCCGCGTCCTTGTTCTCGAACGCGCCCTGGCTCGGCCAGCGCTTGCTCCAATCGGTGCGCAGGGCGACGAAGCTGTCGGGCGGAATGCGGCCGTGCTGCGCTTCGAACGCTTCGATGTCTGCCGCGCTCAGCGTATAATCGGCATCCGCCGCCGCTTCGGCCGATTTGTCGATCACGATCAGCGGCAGCACCAGCTCTTTCAGTTCCAGTTCGTCGAGATAACGCGCGTCCCGCACGAAATGGATGGGAGCGTCGAGATGCGTGCCGTACTGGCCGGGCAAATGGAAACGCTGGGCGAAAAAGCCGTCGTCGTGCGTGAACAGCGTCTCGAACTGCGCCGGCTCGAACGCCGCGAAGCGCGGAGAGTCCGGTCCGAACGTGTGGGTCAGGTCGATCCATTTCTTTTCCTTGAGCAGTTTGAGCGCGCCGAGCAGATCGTTGGTCATGGTGGCCCACCTCGTTTTCTGTTTTTAATCGTTTATTATAGAGGCAGCCGGATAGCGAAAACAAGGTTACGTTCGGAATCGGCTTATGATAACATGGGAATTAATGCTTAACGAGGAAAGAATGAAGGAGGAACGAGATGGATTTTGACAAAAAAACACGGTTCGGGATCGGCTCGGTTCTGCTGGTCATTCTGATCTTCGTGCCTTTGAAAATCGAGATCGGTTACATGGGTATGTACTACGCGGTTTTGGCTCTGCTGGCGATATGGGGAGCGATTCACTTTTTTGGCGAAAAACGGATCGAAGAACGCTTTTTCCGGAACTGGGAGCGCAAGAAGGCCAAGCCGAAAGTGCGGGTCATCCTGATCGAAGGGATCAAAGCTTTTGTGTACATGCTGGGGCTGGTCGTCTTTGGCCAAATTATCGTGGATGGACGCGAACCGCACGAACTGCTGCAAAACATGCCGTTCGGCGCTCAAATCGGTGTCCTCGCCATGCTGGCCGGGTTCGGCCTCATCGTCGGCTTCATGAATTTTTTTGAGAAAAATCGCAGATACGACCGGCTCTACGGCAAGTTTTACAAATAAACGGCGCAAGCCTCAATCCATGTACCCGCAGAGGAGGATTTCCTGTCATGACCGAAATCGCCGGAGCTTCCAAAGTCCGCCTATCCGACACGACGACCCGCGTCTTCGAACGCCTGACGGCAGATCCGGCGGTCCGCCGCGCGTTCGAGTTTCTTGAAGCGGACAACGACCGCACGACCGACGAGCAGATTGAGCTGACCGAGATCGAAGCGCCGACGTTCGAAGAAGGGGAGAAAGGGCGCGCTTTCGCCCGTAAACTGTCCGATCTGGGCCTTGAACAGGTCAAGACCGACGAAGTCGGCAACGTGTTCGGCGTCCGGCGCGGCCGGGGCACGGGTCCGGCGCTCGCCGTCTGCGCGCATCTCGACACGGTGTTTCCGCGCGGGACGGTCGTCAAAGCGCGGCGCGAAGGCAGCCGTATCTACGCGCCGGGCATCGCCGACGACGGCCGCGGGCTGGCGTCCGTGCTGACGCTGCTGCGCGCGCTCAACGAAGCCGGACTGGTCACCGAAGGGGACCTCGTGATCGGCGCGACCGTCGGCGAAGAAGGGCTCGGCGACCTGCGCGGCGTCAAAGCGCTGTTCGCCGCCCGCGACGATCTCGACGGATTCATCTCGATCGAGCCGGGCGCGCCGGACCGGATCACGTATCTTGCGGCCGGCAGCAAGCGCTACAAGATCGTGTTCCGCGGCCCGGGCGGGCACAGCTTCGGCAGCTTCGGCACGCCGAGCCCGATCCATGCCCTCGGCCGCGCGATAGGCAAGATCGCCGATCTGGAAGTGCCGCACGAACCGAAAACAACGTTCAATATCGGCGTGATCGAAGGCGGCACGTCGGTCAATACGATCGCCGAGACGGCGGGCATGATCGTCGATATGCGTTCGACTTCGCAGGAGCGGCTGGAGCGGCTCGAAGCCGACGTGCTGGAGCTGATCCGCCGCGCGGCGCAGGCTGAGAACGATCGCTGGCGGCGTCCGAACGCGATTACGACGCTCGTCGAACGCGTCGGCGATCGCCCGGCGGGCTTCCAGCGGTCCGACAGCGAGATCGTGCAGGCGGCGGCCGGAGCGGGTCTTGCGATGGGCTTCCGTCCAATTCTGGAAGGAGCCAGCAGCACCGACGCCAACATCCCGATTCATCTCGGCATCCCGGCCGTGACGCTCGGCGGCGGCGGCGATTTCGGCGGCGCGCATACGCTGAACGAATACTACGACCCGACGGCTGCGCATCTCGGCGTGCAGAAGATTTTGCTGACGCTGCTCGGGCTGGTCGGACTGGCGGAGACGACCGAGCCGCTGCTGCCGCGCAGAAACGCCGATCCGGCGTGAGCGCTGCCCTTTCGTGAGCGGTGTCATGTGGAGTCGAGCGGTCTGGCGCTAAAAGAAAAGGCTGCCCCGGAGTCGCGATATGCGACCGGGGCAGCCTTTTTCGGCGCGAACGGACAGAGGCGGTCGCCGGGCATCGGCACTCGAAAGCGAAGCTCCAAGGCGGCTTGGGCGGCGGCGCGCCGAAACTTCCGAAACCGTCGTTCCAGCTGCCAGAACGGAAGGTCGCGGCGCCGGCAAGTTCGCCGGCCGCCTATTCGCTTCAGTCGGCGTATCGGGCTTCGTGCCGCAGCAGCCATTCTTTGCGCCACAGGCCGCCGGCGTAGCCGGTCAGCTTGCCGCCGGAGCCGATGATGCGATGGCACGGCAGCACGATCGTCAGTTTGTTGCGGCCGTTGGCCGAGCCGACGGCGCGTACGGCGCGTTCGCTGCCGACCGCGATCGCTAGGTCTTTGTACGACCGGGACGTCGCATAGGGCACGGCGGCAAGTTCCGCCCAGACGGCGCGTTGGAACGTCGTGCCGGCGAACACGTACGGGAAATCGAACGTCTTGCGTTCGCCGCGGAAATATTCGTCGAGCTGCAGACGGCACTGCCGCAGCGCGGCGGGGATGCCGGCATCTTCGGCATCGTGCTGCGCGCCCTGCAGCGAGGCGTGCACAAACGGATTGGACTCCGGCCAGCCTTCCGGCATGGCCGTGTCGGCGAACAGGATCGAAGAGACGGCTTCGTCGGTGCCTTCGATCCGGATCTCGCCGAGCGGCGACAGATAGGTCAGGCGATGCACGGCCGCGGCGGCCGGCAGAGTCGTGGACGCCGGCGGCGCCAAAGCGGGTTGGGTTCTACTCATGGACGAACAGCCTCCTTACGAAATGGGATGTGACAAGGAATCGGGAATGGGATTCGGAATCTGGTCTGGCGCGGGTGTCAGCAGCGACTGCCACAAATAAAAAGTCGCGTACGCTTCATGGCCGCGCCACGGGGCGGCCGCGGCGGCGATCTCCGCCGGCAGCGGCCTGCGGCTCAGGCCGAGCCCGCGCTTCAGCGCCTGGTGCAGCCCGGCGTCTCCCGCCGGGAACGCCGAAGCTCGGCGCAGCGTTTTCATGCCGACGTAGTCCGCCGTCCAGGCGCCGACGCCGCGAATACGAAGCAGCGCTTCGCGCGCTTCGGCTTCGCCCAGAGCCAGCAGTCCGCTTTTGGACAGATCGCCGGCTTCGATCAGTCGGGCGGCGCCGATGACGTATTCGGCTTTGCGGACCGAGAACTGCATCGGACGCAGGTCGTCCGGGCTCAGCGCCGCGATCGCGGCCGGCTTCGGGAACAGGCAGAACGGTTCGTCCGGTTTGCCCGCTTCGTCCGTTATGTCCGCACCGGGCAGCGCTTCGCCGTACGCTTCGACCAAGCGCTTCTTCAGCCGATAAGCGAATGTCAGGTTGATCTGCTGGCCGATGATCGCCCAGACCAGCGCTTCGAACAGGTCGGGCAGGCCGATCAGCCTCAATCCCCGATGCGCGGAGACGACCGGAGACAGCAGCGGATCGCGCCGGGCCATGGCGTAGAACGGCTCAAGGTCGTCGCCGAGCCCGAACTTGTCGCGGACGTAAGCGGCGGCGGCTTGGCGCAGCCCGGGCGCGGGACGTCCGTGCGGAAAAGCAACGACAAGCCGCTGCTCCGCGGCAGGTTCGGTCCCCGCTCCCGAAGCCGCTTCGTATGCTGCTTCCGCCGCCGGCGGCCCGCTTGCGCAGCCGATCTCCAGCAGCACGGCGCTGCCGTTCCATTCGAACGGCTGGACCAATCGGCCGTCCGAAATCCGGTGCATGACCTCAAGGTCCGATCGGCCCAGATAAGCGAGGCATTCCTGCCAGTCAAACGGGCCGTATACGGGCAGTTCGAGCGTTCCGGCCGCAGAACGGTCCGTGGAAACGGGCGCATACGTGTTCACCAGACTGACCGCGGCAGCGGACCCGGATGCGCGCCGCGTCATGGCGCGTCCGCCCCGGGCGCACTTGTTCTCGGCATGTCCGCTCTCGGCATGTCCGCCCTCGGCGTATCCACTCCGGGCGCGTCCGCGGCTGCGGTTCTCTGCCGGCCGCCCGCAGCCGGGGCGCGCGGCGCTTCGCGAAGCACCGGCCGGTCTTCCAGCCGGTATTGGCCGGGCGAGCACTGCCGCAGCCGGCGAAAAGCGCGGTAGAAATTGGACGGCGTATGGAAGCCGGAGGCGTACCCGACTTCCAGATTCGACAGGGTGCTGTGCTTCAGCAGGTAGGCGGCGCGGTCTACGCGAACTTTTTCCAGATAGGTGCGCGGCGTCTCCCCGGTCTCCTGCTTGAACAGCCGTTCGAAGTAATAGACGCTCAATCCGACATGGTCGGCCACGTCTTTGAGAATCAGGTTTTCCCGGTAACGGGCAACGATAAACGTCCGCGCCCGGAGCACGACGTCGTTCCACGGCGATCGCTCCACTTCCGGCTGGCATCGCTTGCACGGACGGTAGCCGGCCGCTTCGGATTCGGGCAGGCTGCGGTAAAAGTCCACGTTCCGCTTCTTGGGCTTGCGCGATCGGCAGGAAGGGCGGCAGTAGATGCCGGTCGTCTTCACCGCCGTGAAGAACAGCCCGTCATAGCGCGCGTCGCAGGCCAGTATTTTTTCCCACATTTCCTCGAAAGACAGCGAGATGACTTGTTCCAACGTAGACCCTCCTTTTTCCGCGGTCGGCAGCCGCTTTCGAACCGGTTCTGCTCTTATTGTACCAGCCCTTGCGCCGAAAGGACCTCCTTATTATTGCTCTCATGCTCCCCGGAATAGGTACGGCGGCGGACAGGAGAGTTTGACAGAATCGGGGGAAAAACGTATGCTCTTTTTAATCGTAATAATTACTATTAAAAAAAGTTCGGGGTGGAGAGCATGGAAGTTTTCGATTGTATCGTGGTAGGCGCTGGAGCGGCGGGGATCGGCATAGGCTGCGTGCTTAGGGATTTGAATATCGAACGGTTCGTCATTTTGGACCGAAGCGAGATCGGGGCCTCGTTTCGCTGCTGGCCGGCGGAAATGCGGATGATCACGCCTTCTTTTACCGGCAATGCGTACGGGATACTGGATCTTAATTCGGTGTCGCTCAAGACGTCTCCGGCGTATACGCTCGGGACCGAGCATCCTTCGGGTCCGCAGTACGCGGATTATCTCGAAGCGTTGGCCGCGTACAAGCAGCTGCCGGTGCGTACCGGCGTCGACGTGCGGCAGGTGCGTCCGCTCGAAGGCGGGGGATTCGACGTGGAGACGGACGGCGGAGTGCTGCGCAGCCGTCACGTGATCTGGGCGGCGGGCGAATTTCAATATCCGCACACGGCCGGTTTTCCGGGCGCGGAACACGCGATCCACAGCAGCCTGGTCCGCGAGTGGGCGCAGCTGCCGGGCGACGAATTCGTGATCGTGGGCGGCTACGAGAGTGGGGCAGACGCGGCGATCCATCTGGCGCGCAGCGGCCGGAAGGTCACGATCATCGACCGGAGCGGCCGCTGGACGGAAAAAGGGAGCAGCGATCCGAGCCTGACGCTGTCCCCGTTCACCAAAGACCGGCTTCGGCAGGTCGAAGACGGCCGAATCAGACTGTTGGCCGGCCATGAGGTCCATTGGATCGAACGCAAGGAAGAAGGCGGCTACCTAATCTACAGCGAGACGGCCGAAGGGGAAAGCCATTTTCTGACGACCGAACAGCCGCCGATTCTTGCGACCGGATTCGCCGGCAGCCTGCGCACGGTCGAAGCGCTGTTCGAGCACGAACCGGACGGCCGCGTTCGCCTGAGCGAGCACGACGAATCGACCCGTGTACCGGGGCTGTTTCTGGCGGGGCCGAGCGTGGCGCACGGAGGATTGATCTTCTGTTTTATCTACAAATTCCGTCAGCGCTTCGCCGTGGTCGCAAGTCAGATCGCCGAACGTCTCGGCGTCGACCTCGCGCCGCTCGAACCATACCGCCGCGAAGGGATGATGCTGACCGATCTGTCCTGCTGCGGGGAGGATTGCACATGCTGAGTCGGCATCTCCGACCCACCGCTGCTCGCCGGTCGGTCGCTCTGATCGGCTTCGAATCGGCCGGCAAATCGGCGTTGTTTCGCGGGTTGACGGGGAACGATACCGGCGAGGAAGCGAACTTTCGCGGTTCGACGGTACAAGCCCGCCGGGCTGCGCTCGGCTTCGATCACGAACTGGTCGACCTGCCCGGGCTCAAAAGCGGAGACGACAGCCGGACGACGCGGGAAGCGGTGGCGGAACTTGGCGCGGCCGACAAAGTCGTGCTCGTCGTGCGCGGCACCCATTCGGCGCTCGAACTGCTTCTGCTGCTCGAAGCCGTGCCGCTCGGGCAGCGCCCGGCGATGCTCGTGCTGACTTTTGCCGACAAAGTGTCCGGCAGCGCGCACGAATTGGAGCGGCATTACGCCGGAACGCTCGGCATTCCGGTCCATGCCGTCGATGCCCGCACGCTGGCGCCGGACCTGAAGCAGCGGCTGCTGCGCTCGCTAGAAGAAGCCGCGCCTGTGCGGCGGCAGCCGGCCTGCGTCGTACCGCCGCCCGGCGCCGCGCCGGCCGATGCGCCTGCGCCCAAAGCAATCGGCTTCGATTCGCCGCATTTGGGTGCGCCGCTTGCCGGGCTTGCGGCGCTGCTGCTGTTCGCGGTGCCGGTGCTGCTCGCGTACCTGCTGTCGACGAGCCTGCAGCCGCTCCTTGAGCGCTTCGCGATCGATCCGGTCAAGAGCGGTCTGGCCGGCCTGCCGCCGCTGCTCGAAGCGGCTGCGGCCGGCGATTACGGGGTGCTGACGCTCGGGCTGTATTCTTTTTTGTGGGCGTTTCCCGTCGTGCTGCTGCTCGGCATCAGCCTGGCGCTCACCGAAGAGAGCGGCCTCAAAGACCGCATCACCGACGCGCTCGATCCGTGGATGCGCCGGATCGGGCTCAGCGGCCGGGACCTGATCCCGGTCTTGTCGGGGTTCGGCTGCAACGTGGTCGCCGTATTCCAGAGCCGCGCGTGCGGGTCCTGCACGCGCAAATCGTGCGTATCGCTGATCGCGTTCGGCTCCGCATGCAGCTACCAGATCGGCGCTTCGCTGTCGATCTTCGGTTCCGCGGGCCGTCCGTGGCTGTTCCTGCCGTATATCGCGCTGCTCGCCGGAGCCGGCGCGCTGCATACGCGAATCTGGAACCGCGGCGCGGCGGGCGTGCCCGAGCCGGGGTATGCGCCGCGGACTTTTTTGCAGCGTCCGGGTCTGCGCGCCGTCAGCTGGCGGGTACGCGCCGTCGTCAAGCAGTTTGCGCTGCAGGCGATGCCGATCTTTATCGGCATCTGCGCCGCGGCCGCCCTGCTCCAGTGGAGCGGGGCGATGAACATGCTGTCGCGCTGGGCGGCGCCTCTGCTGGGGCTGCTGAACCTGCCGGCCGAAGCGGCGGGCGGCGTCTTGTTCTCGATCTTGCGCAAAGACGGGCTGCTTGTACTCAATCAGGGCGAAGGCCGCTTCATTGGAGAGATGAGCGCGGGACAGACGTTCGTCCTCGTCTATCTGGCGTCGACGCTGACCGCCTGCCTCGTGACGCTGTGGACGGTGCGCCGCGAATTGGGCTGGGCGTTCGCGGGATCGCTCGCCGGCAAGCAGGCGGCGACGTCGCTGGCCACGACGGCGGTGCTGGCGCTGCTGGTCGCCCGGATCTAAACGGATCACCCGGCCCTAAAGGGGTCACCCACATCTAATCTGACTGTTCATACCTAACCTGGTCGCTCATACCTAACCTGACCTCCCAGACCTAACCTTGTCGCATGGCATGGCCAAAGAAGCAGCCGGATTCATCCGGCTGCTTCTTTGGCGCGAGGAGATGCCGCGCACAGAGGTTCAAGCACACTTTCGCTGCCCGGGACGCGGCTTCACGTTCGCGGGTCTTACGGTTTGGCGCAGCGGATTCGCGCCACCGCGTCATGCTGATGGATCGATTCTTCGTTGCGGCATTCTACCGTAAACTGCCGGATAAAAGGGCATTCCGCAAGGTCTGCCGCCGTCAGCCGGGCCAGATCTTCGACGAAGCGCGGATTTTCGTACGCGCGCTCGGTGACCGCTTTTTCGTCCGTCCGTTTGAGTACGGGATGCAGGGAGGCGCTGGCGTTCGACTCGGCCGCGTTCAGCAGCACTTCGCACCAGTTCAAGTCCAGCTGCGCCGGTTCCACTTCGGCCCGAATCCGCACGGTGCCGCGCTGGTTGTGGGCGCTGTATTCGCTGATTTCTTTGGAGCAGGGGCACAGCGTCGTGACGGACACCGTAAGGCCCACATTCAGCCGAAACGCCGGCGTCTCGTCTTCCCTGTAGACCGCTTCCACGAACAGATCGGAATGAGCGAGGCCGATTCGGCCGGAAGCCGGAGCGGCGCGTTCGTAGAACCACGGGAATTCCAGCGTGACGTCCGCTCCGCTCTGGTCCATCGAACGGGCCAGGTCGCGGACGAAGATCTGCAGCGTCTCCGGCCGGGATACGAAATCGATGTCCCGGTAAGCGTTCAGCTGTTCGGTCAGGCGGCTCATATTGATGCCTTTGCTGCTCCGGTCGAGCGTGGTCGTCAGTTCCAGCGCGGCAATCGAAGTCTGGTGATAGGGAGGCAGCGGAGAACGCAGCGCAATCGGGTGTTTGACCGCCGTCACGCCGACCTGCTGAATTTCGAACAAATAGTCGTCGCGGCGATTTTGCAGATCGGTCATGTCTTCTTTCCGGGTCGCTTTGCGGCCCGGAACAGCGTCCGTGGAGCCGAAGCGGCGATGCCGTTCGGACTTGGAAGGCCAACTGGAAGGCAAAAAGGCTGTCATAAAAAGTCTCCCGTCTGTACGGATATAATCCGGATGATCTTATAAATAGTAATGATTACGCATAAAAAGTCAACCAGAATCGACAAAAAAGCGGAAGCCCGCGCAGGGGCTTCCGCTTTTTCCAAGCTATTGGATTTGCCGATCCGGTGACCGTCTGCGCCGCTCAGTTCAGGCCCAGATACTCTTTGAGCCCGGCGACGATCGCTTCCGCGACTTTTTGCTGGAAGTCTTCCTGCACCATCAGTTTCTCTTCCTCGCTGTTGGTCAGGAAACCGATCTCCAACAGCGCGGCCGGCATGTTCGTTTTGCGGATGACGACGTAATTGGCCTGCTTGGAACCGCGGTCCCGGAAGCCTGTCGCCGCCTGGACATGCCGTTGGATCGTGTCCGACAGCAGTTTGCTGCGCGCGGAGTCGGCGTAGAACGTCTCGGTCCCGACGGCGCTCGGCGATGCCGCATTGCCGTGAATCGACAGGAACACATCCGCGCCGGCGTCGTTGGCAATCTTGGCCCGTCCGTCCAGCGGGATGAACGTATCGTCGCTGCGGGTCATGATCAGGTCGATCCGCGGGTCCTGCTTGAGCAGGGCCGCGACTTTGAGCCCGACTTCGAGTACCATATGCTTTTCTTTGACGCCGGTGATGCCGATACCGCCCGAATCCTGATCGCCGTGTCCGGGATCGATCACGACGACTTTTTTGCCGTTGGTGCCGATCGGAGGCGCGGCGCCGCCGTCGTTCAGATCGACGATGACGAGGCTGCCCTGCGTGTACAGGTTGTAGCCGACAGCCCGGTTGAGGTCGAGTACGACGCGCACGGTCGAAGGATTGTCGCTGTAGAGCGAGTAGCGTACCTGCTTGACGGCCGAAGAATTTCCGATCGGCAGCGTCGCCACCTGACCGAGCTTCAGCGGGCCGTTCTGGAGCAGGCCGCTGCCGAAATAACTGCCCGGCAGGTCGACCACGATGCGGTCCGGACCGGACAGCACGGTGCTTGTCGGCGTCACGGCCGAAGCGGCGGAGATCGTCAGGCGGTTATCGCTGAAGCTGATACCGTCGATCGAAGCGAGAGACGCCGGCGCCGGATCGACCGCAGGCTGCGCAGGCACGGCCGGCACGAAGGGAGGAGCGCTCGGCACAGCCGGAGAGGTCGGAGGAGCGGCCGGTACCGGCGGGGTCGACGGACGCTCAAGCTGCGTCTCCAGATAGACCGTCTGGCTGGCCTGTTCCCATTTGACGCCAAGACCCAACTGCGAGCCGACGAACCGCAGCGGCACGTAGGTCGTGTCGGCCTGCACGAACGGGGCCTGCTGCAGGGCGACGTCGCCGCCGCCCGAACTTGCGGTCAGGCTGCCGAGCGTGAGCACGAGCGGGGACACGGCGCTGCCGATCGTGATCCGGCCGGCCGCCTTGTTCCAGTTCACGTCGTAACCGAGCTGCTGCGAGACGACGCGGATCGGGACCATCGTCGTCCCTTTGACGACGAGCGGCTGGGCTCCGTCGATCGCCCGGCCGTCCAGCACGATACTCGTGCCGGCTCCGGCGGCCGCGGCGGACGGATACGTGCCCGGCAGAATCAAGGCGAACAGCAGTGCGACGGCCAGAAAGGCGGCAGCCGTCTTTTTCCATGCGTGTTTTCCAAATTTCATTCTCACTTCTCCTTTGTGTCTGGTCGAGAGGAATCGGACGACTGTTTCAAGGATACGGACGCATGCGGAAGACGAAAAGTTTCTTTAGGGCAAAAAACGTTGCTTTATACAAAAATAAAGCATATGCCCGCCGAATTCAACACTTTTTACGTTTGACAGAATGGTTGCAAAGCCGTATATTCTGATTAATCGTAATAATTACTATTAAATCGCGGGGCATTCGAACGATCCGGTTCGGGCCTGCCGATCCGAAGGAAAGAGGAGAGAAGCTTGATGGATACCTGGACAGCGAAACGGCTCGAAGCGCTGCTGCGCGGCTATATTTCGGAGAAGATTCCGCCGAGCATGCGAACGGCCGTCCGAATCGTGTACCGATTGGAAGCAGACCGCGTCACGCTGACGGAAGAACGCCCCGAATCGCCGCGCGAAGGCTGGACCGGCAAAGACCTGGCCCAGTTCCGCCTGGAACGGGGAGCCTGGAGCGTGTACGCCAAACAGGGCGAGGGCCCCGAAGAATGGGTCGCCGCCCGCTCGATCGAACCGAGAATGGATTTCGAAGATCAGCTGGAGCAGTTCGAACTGGACCGTGAAGGTCTGTTCTGGAAGTGAACAGAGTCGGTCTTCGCTTCACGCTGCACCGGGCGCTGGCCCGGGCGGGTCATCTGGGCTTTGCCCTGCTCGGCGTATCCGTCATTACGTTCGCCCTGATGCATCTCGCGCCGGGCGATCCGGCGGAGATCATGCTGCGGGCGGACGGCATCCAACCTACGCGGGCCGCGGTCGAAGCGCTGCGGGCATCGCTCGGGCTCGATGCGCCGCTCCCGTTGCAGTACGCGCATTGGCTCGGCCGCATCGTGACGCTCGATTTCGGCGTTTCGCTGATGACTGGGCGCCCGGTGCTGGGCGAACTGCTCGGCCGGCTGCCGGCCACGGCTTGGCTGGCCGTATGCGCGCTGCTGTCGGCCGCGCTGCTGGCCGTGCCGCTCGGCGTCGCTTCGGCGCTGCGTCCGAACCGGCTGCCGGACCGGATCGGCCGCGCCGTCTCGCTGGCCAGCGTCTCGATGCCGTCGTATTGGCTCGGCCTGCTGCTCCTGCTGTACGGGGCCGTGAAGTTGGACTGGTTCCCGGTCGCGGGCATGCAAGGCCCGTTCAGCGTCGCGCTGCCGGCGTTCACGCTCGGCTTCGGCATGGCGGGCCTCTACGTCCGCCTGATTCGGACCGGCCTGCTGGACGTGCTGCGCCAGCCGTATATCCGGGCGGCAAGGGCTCGCGGCCTGAGCGCCGGATCGATCGTCGCGGTGCACGCGCTGCGCAGCGCGGTGCTGCCGAGCCTGACGCTGCTCGGCCTGCAGATCGGCAGCCTGCTCGGCGGTTCGGTCATCGTGGAGACGGTGTTCGCGTGGCCCGGCATCGGCAAGTTCGCGGTGGAAGCGATCTACGCCAAAGACTACGTCGTGATTCAGGGCTACGTGCTGCTGACCGCGCTTACGGTCATGCTGGTCAACCGGCTCGTCGATGCGGGCTGCCGGCTGCTCGACCCGAGAATGCGGCGGGGCTGAGCGCAAGCGCGGCAGACCGGGAAGCAGATCCGCAAAACGCACAGGAACAGGCAGCATGAACGGAGGTTGGGAGACCGGAATGGACAGAAGTCAACGCAGGCCGATCGAAGCGGGAGAATCCGCCGGGCCGCCTGCTTCAAAATGGGCCTCAAAAGCGCCGGTCTGGGCGGGAGCGGCAATCGTGCTGCTCGTGCTCGGAGCCGGCGCGTTCGCGCCGCTGCTTGCGCCGAACGATCCGCTGGCGGTGGAGATGGGCGCGCGGCTGGCTGATCCGTCCTGGCGGTATCCGCTCGGGACGGATCATCTGGGCCGCTGCGTCTTGTCGCGCCTGCTCTACGGGACGCGGCTGTCGCTGTTCCACGCGCTGCTCGTCCTGGCCGCGGTATTTGCCGTCAGTATCCCGGTCGGCCTGCTGGCCGGCTACGCGGGCGGCCGGACCGACCGCTTCATCATGCGGATCATCGACGTACTGCTCGCTTTTCCAAGCCTGATTCTCTCGCTCGCGGTCGCCGCGATGCTCGGTCCGGGGGCGCTGCATCTGCTGCTGGCGTTCGCCGCGGTGTGGTGGGCCGGATATGCGAGAATCATCCGGGGACTGGTGCTTCAGCTCAAGCAGCGCGACTATATCACGGCGGCCCGCGCGGCCGGTTCGTCGCAGGGTCGGATCGTCTTCGATCATATTTTGCGCAATGCGGCCAGGCCGATCGGGGTGCTGGCTTCGATGGAGCTCGGCACGATCCTGCTGTCGCTGGCCGGATTGTCGTTTCTCGGGCTTGGGGCGCAGCCGCCGACGCCGGAATGGGGCGTCATGCTGGGCGACAGCCGTCCGTACATGCAGACGGTGCCGGAATTGATGCTGTATCCGGGCCTTGCGATCGCTTTGTCCGTGCTGGGGTTCAACCTGCTGGCGGAAGGGCTGCGGCGGCCGGATTGAAAACGGAGTCGAATGCAGCAGACGCAGCTTGAATGACAAAGACGGCGCTTGAATGGCAAAGACGGCGCTTGAACGAAAAAGGAGGGTGGACGTGAACCGATTATCGGTCGAAACGGAGTCGCAGGCGCTTCCGCTGCTGGAGATCCGCAGCCTGACGACGACTTTCCCGGGAGAACACCGGACGTTTGCGGCGGTGAACGACGTCAGTTTGACCGTGAGAGCGGGCCGGGTGACGGCGCTTGTCGGCGAGAGCGGCAGCGGCAAGAGTGCAACGGCGCTGTCCGTGATGGGCTTAATCGACGCGCCGGGGCGGATCGAAGCCGGAGAGATCCGGCTCGGCGGAATCGATCTGCGCGGCCTGTCGAAGAAATCGCTGCAAGCCAGCCGGGGCCGGGAGATGGCGATGATTTTTCAAGACCCGGTCCAGGCGCTCAACCCGGTTATTCCGATCGGGCGCCAATTAACCGAGACGATCCGGCGCCACCGGTCCAACGTGAAGCGGGCGGAAGCGCGCCGGATCGCGATCGAGCAGCTGCGGCGCGCCGGGCTGGACGACGCCGAGAGGCTCATGTCGGCGTACGCGTTCGAGCTGAGCGGCGGCATGTGCCAGCGGATCATGATCGCGCTGGCGCTCGTGTCCGGCGCGAAGCTGCTGATCGCCGACGAACCGACGACGGCGCTCGATGTCAGCGTGCAGGCGTTCATTCTGCGCGAGCTTGACCGGGTGCGGCGGGAAGACAACGTCGGCATTCTGCTCATCACCCATGATCTCGGCGTGGTCGCCGAACTGGCGGACGATCTGTACGTCATGCGTGCCGGCCGCATCGTCGAGTACGGGGAAGCGGCCGAGGTGTTCGACAATCCCCGGCATGTGTACACGCAGGAACTGCTGGACAGCCGGTTATGAGGAGCGTTTGGCGATGAATGTGCTCGAAGCGGTCGAATTGACCAAAGTGTATGAAAAAAGAAACGGCTGGAACCGCGGCGGAGCGCGCTTGAACGCGCCGCCCGCGGTCAGCGGCCTGTCGCTCGAACTGCGGCAGGGAGAGACGCTGGCGCTCGTCGGCGAGAGCGGCTGCGGCAAAAGCACGCTGGCCCGCATGCTGCTGAAGCTGGAGCCGCCGACCGCGGGCCGTATCCGGTATCGGGGAACCGATATTACGGATTGGAATTTTCGGCAGATGCGCGAAGTGCGCAGCCGGATGCAGCCGGTGTTCCAGAACAGCCTCGCTTCGTTCGATCCGGCCTTTACGGTGGAGAAGATCGTGGGCGAGCCGCTTCGCGGCGCCCGATTGGAACGCGCAGCGGTTGTCAGCCGGATCGCCGAGACGCTGGAGTCGGTCGGTCTGGGGTCGGAGTATCTGCGCCGCTATCCGTCCGAACTTAGCGGCGGCCAGCAGCAGCGGGTCGGCATTGCAAGGGCGATCGCGTGCGAGCCGGAGATTCTTGTTCTGGACGAACCGTTCTCCAGCCTCGATTACAGCCTGCGCAAGCAGGCGATGCGGCTGCTGGACGGGTTGAAGCAGCGGCTCGGCTTGTCCTATTTGTTTATCACGCACGATCTGTCGGCCGTCGGCACGTTTTGCGACCGGGTCTCGGTCATGCGCCGGGGAGAGATCGTCGAACAGTGCCCGGCCGCGGAATTGCAGCGCGGCGAGCGTCATCCGTACACCCGCATGCTGCTGGATTCGATTCCGGTGTCGCACCCCGCATTGAGGAACAGATAAGAGGACCCAAGGCCCAAGGCGTCGGATACATTCTTTTACATAGAAGCAAACAGAGAAGAGGGAGTTGGAATCATGCATAAATCGAAAGTGTGGCAAAAAGGAATGACGGGCGTGATCCTGGCTGCGGCGCTGCTTGCGGGCTGCTCGAACGGAGGCGGATCGCCGGCGACTTCGGCGGCCGGGAGCGATTCCGCCAAGCAAGAAGAGAAAAGGATCACGGTGGCCGTCTCGGGCGACGTCGGGCTGGACCGGATGGACGCGGGCGCGTACGACGGGTCGATGAACGTGCATGCGATGATCTACGACGGGCTGGTCCAGTACGGCGCGCAGGGCGCGATCGAACCGGCACTCGCGGAATCGTGGGATATTTCGCCGGACGGCAAAGCGTACACGTTCCATCTGCGCCGGGGCGTGAAATTTTCCGACGGTTCGGCCTTCAACGCGGACGCGGTGAAGTTCTCGTTCGAGCGCTGGATTCACGATCCGTCCAATTCGCTGTCCGTCGCTTCGGCGCTGACGTCGCTTGAGACGCCGGACGAACATACGGTGAAGATGACGTTCGACCGGGCCTACTACCCGATCCTCACCGAGCTGACGTTCGCGCGTCCGGTGCGCATTCTGAGTCCGAACGCCGTCGAGCCGGCGGGCGATATCAAGGGCAAGTTCGTCAAGCCGATCGGAACCGGAGCCTGGATGGCCGACAGTTACAAAACGGATCAGGAAGCGGTGCTGGTCCGCAATCGCAATTACTGGGGCGAACAGCCGAAGTTGTCCCAAATCAAGCTCCAGGTCATTCCCGATCCGCAGTCGCGCGTGCTCGCGCTGCAAAACGGCAGCGTCGATCTCGCCGGCGGGCAGCTGGGCCGCCTGCCGCTCGAAAGCCTGCCCGTGATCGAAGGCGACGATAAGCTGGATCTGCTCAAGTCGGCGGGCACCAGCTCGCATTTCATCGTCTACAACGGGAAAAACGAGCACTTGCAGCAGTTGAACGTGCGCAAAGCGATCAATCTGGCGATCGACAAAAAAAGCGTCGTCGACGACCTGATGGGCGGCGTCGGCAGCGAAGCGCGCGGCTTGTTCCCGCCGACGGTGCCTTACGTGACGGAGAAGAACAGCCGCGGCTACGGCTTCGACCCGGAAGAAGCGAAGCGCCTGCTCCGCGAAGCGGGCTACAAGGACAGCGACGAAGACGGAACGCTCGACCGCGGCGGCGTGCCGCTCAAGCTGAACTTCGTGCTGCAGCAGGCCGATTTCCCGGAATGGAAACCGATGGCCGAGCTGATTCAGGCCGAGCTGCAGCAGATCGGGATCGCGGCCGAGCTGCAGGTGCTGGAGCCGAACGCGTATTACGACGCGCTGTGGACGACCAAAGCGTACGACATGATCATCTACCGGACGTACGACGACGCGTACAATCCGCACTCGTTCCTGTCTTCGCTGTTCCATTCGACGAAGGAAGCGCCGGCGGTCGCCTGGTCGGACGAGCGCTTGGAGCAGCAGATCGACGCGGCTCTCGCTTCGACGGACGAAAGCGCGCGGCAGACCGCGTACGACGACATTTTCGCAAGACTGGACGAACAGGCGATGTATGCGGCCGTTTATTTCCCGGATGACCTGTTCGCCGTCAACAAAAGGGTGCAGCATGCGGAAGCCGGCCACACGACATTCGAACCGATCTTGTGGAACCGATTGGACGTGACCGAATGAGCAAGCTGCAGGCGATCTCGAACTATTGGACGTCCGGCGCCGACGGCTACGACAAAGTGATCCATACGCAGTTCAAAAGCCGCCGGGAAGTCGCATTTTGGCAAAAAAGATTGCAGGAAGGGTTGGGCGATCGCCCGGCCCAGCAGGTGCTCGACGTCGGAACCGGACCGGGATTTTTCTCTATCCTGCTGTCCCGGCTCGGCCACCATCCCCAAGCGGTCGACGCTTCGCCGGGCATGGTGGAGCGGGCGAAGCGCAACGTGGCGGAGTTCGGGTTCCCCGACGTTCCGGTATCGCTCGCGGACGCGGCCGATTTGTCAGCCGTTCCGTCCGGCAGCTTCGACGCGGTCGTCTGCCGGGATGTCGTCTGGACGCTGCCCGATCCGTACCGCGCTTACGCGGAATGGTATCGGGTGCTGAAGCCCGGCGGCAGGCTGATCGTGTTCGACGGCAACTATTTGTACGAAGAAGACCATTCGCTGCCGGCCCGCGTGCGCTACGGGTTCTCCTGGCTGCTCATTCTGGCGACGGAGCGCCGTCTGCGCAAACGCGAAAGCCGCAAACGCACCGTGCTGAGCGATCTGCCGTTCGTGCAGGTGCTGCGCCCGGAAGAAGACGAGCGCGCGCTCGCGCAGGCCGGGTTTGCGGCAGTTACGCTTCGCCGCGATCATCTGTCCGCGAAGGAGCTGCCGCTGCACCATCTGAAATACGGCTTCCAAAAAGGCGTCCGGTTCATGATCGTGGCGACCAAGTCCGAGGCTTAGCCGGTTCCGCCCGTTCGGACCGTTTCGACCGACGGAGCGGTTACCGTAGACGCCGTGAGCGTGGTGATCGCGGTGATCGCGGTAGAAGCAAGGCCCTTATTCGTCAAAAGCGGCAGTCCCGTTCAATCGGGGCTGCCGCTTTTTTGCATCGATTTTGAACCTGTTTCGGACTTGCTTCGGACTTGATTCGAAAAAAAGCGGTTGACCTGAAATCGATGACACATATTAAGCTTGACCCATAGAGAACGGACAGACCCCAATAAGGAGGGAAAAACGATGAAAATCACACAAATCATTAACGAACATACGGTCATTGCGCAGGAAGAGCGCAGCGGGGAAGCGTCGTACTGGATCAAACGCCCTGAAGCAAGCGAAGAAGGGCGCCTGCTGTTCGCGGTGCTCGAACATGCTTTCGAGACGATCGAGCGGCGCTTCGGCATCGGAGCGGCCGACGTGTCGGTGCTGACGTACCGGCGCTTCGCGGAACATCTGCGCACTTCGGTGCGCCGCGCCCTGCGCGCGGAGACGCGCGCTTCGGCTACGGACGGAACGCTCGGCGGGCTGATCCGCCGGCATATGCCGGACTGTTACGCCTGCGCCGGCGAGATTCGCGCGGATCTGGAACGCCGCTGCCATGCCCGGCTGCCCGAGGACGAACTGCTCGATTTGATGCTGCATGTGCATAAAGTGGTCTCAAGCTCGGCGCAGCGTCACGCCTGATCAGGTGCTGCGGCTCTCAAGCGCAGCTTGCGCCGGCAGCGAACGAAGCCGGCGGACATCGCTCAGAGGCGGCAGGCCGAACAAGCGCACGTATTCCCGGTTGAACTGCGACGGACTTTCGTATCCTACGCGAAAAGCCGCTTCGGCGGCCTGAACCGGTTCGGACAGCAGCATTTTGCGGGCTTCCTGCAGGCGAATGCGTTTCTGGAATTGGAGGGGGCTCATGGCCGTGACTTCACGGAAATACCGATGCAGCGAAGAAGGGCTCATGCCGGCGAATCCGGCCAGCTCCCCGATCCGCAGCGGCTCGGCGTAGGCCTGCCGGATTCGGCGGATGACTTCGGCAATGGCCGCGGCACGTCCGGCGCCCGGCAGCATCTGCCGCAAAGCATGGTTTTGTTCATCGTGCAGGGCGCGGTACAGGATTTCGCGCGCGGCCATCGGGGCGAGGACGTTCAGGTCGTGCGGCGTCTCCAGCAGCCGAAGCAGCCGTACGAACGCGTCCAGCATATCCGTTCCCGCGCGGCTTACGCACAGTCCGCGCCCTGCGGACGTATACGAACCCCGCTCCGCGGGTTTGGCCGGCATCAGATCGGCTACCTGCTGCGGATCAATATGCAGTTGGGCGGCCAGGTAAGGCTGTTCGGGCGAAGCTTCGGCGACCTGGCCGGAGATCGGCAGGCCGACCGACACGGCGAAATAGTCCGACGGACCGTAGCCGTACGTTTCTTCGCCGAGCATGACCCATTTGCGCCCCTGGGCAACGAGGCAGATCGAAGGCTCGTAGACCGTATGCAGCGGAGCTGTCTTTTCCGAGCCCCGAATGATCGACAGCGCGGGGAAGCCGGTGGCATGGATGCCGTCGCTGTTGGAGAATCGGGCAATCAGCCGGGCAAGTTCGTCCAGAGCTGCCCGGGTGCGGGCAGCGTCGGAAATCGAAGTGTTCATGAAGCAGCCTCCTCGTGATCGAACAGAAAATGAACAGTAAACAGACCGGAACCGGGTATCGGAAGCCGGTCTTTTTGCTGCGCCAAGCGGCATTCCGGACTCAGGTTCATTATAGAATGCTTTTCGGAAGTTATAAAAGCTTTTGCGCGGAACAGGCAATTTTTTGCGCCGATCGTTCTACCTCCCGAAGAGGCCGGGCCCGCATAATGAGAAGGAATTCGAAGGGAGGGCGACAGCCATGCATCAAAGCCGGATCAAGCCAGAGGTGCCTGAGCCCCTGCATGATGTCGGGATGTGGGTCACGGAAGACGGCCGCATCCGTCAGGAACTTCTACCAAACGGGAGATACGACGAAGCGCGGGGCAGCCGCCGGAGTGCCTATACGGGGAGCTACCGCATTCAAGGCAGCCGAATCGTTTATGTGGACGACAGCGGGTTTACCGCGGACGGAGAGTTTCGGGAAGACGTTTTATATCATGCCGGCATGATTTTTTATCGACAAAAGCAGAACTGAAAGGGGAAATCATTCATGAAAACTGTACAAAATCAGCAGGTAGAAGGAAAAGTTGTTCTGATTACGGGGGCAAGCAGCGGGATCGGCGAATCGACGGCACGTTTGCTGGCCGCAAACGGAGCCAAAGTCGTGCTCGGAGCCCGACGCGAGGAACGTCTGCAAGCGCTGGCGGCGGAAATTCGCGCCGAAGGCGGGTCTGTCGAATATCGCAAACTTGACGTCACGCAGAGTGAAGACATGGAAGGCTTCGTGCGCTTTGCGGAAGAAAAGTTCGGCCGGATCGACGTGATCGTCAACAATGCCGGCGTTATGCCGCTATCCAATCTCGAGGAAGGCAAAATCGAAGAGTGGAACCGCATGATCGACGTCAATATTCGCGGCGTGCTGCATGGCATCGCGGCCGCGCTGCCTGTCATGCGCCGTCAGGGAGGCGGACATTTTGTCAATATCGCTTCGATCGGCGCTTATGAAGTTACGCCCACCGCTTCGGTCTACTGCGCCACCAAATATGCGGTGCGTGCGATCTCCGAAGGTCTTCGGATGGAGACGCGGCGCGAGATCCGGGTCACGCTCGTCTCTCCGGGCGTGACCGAATCGGAGCTTGCGGACAGCATCTCCGACGAACAGGCCCGCGCAGCCATGCGGGAATACCGCCGAATCGCGCTGCCCGCGCAGGCGATTGCCGAAGCGATCCGGTACGCGATCTCGCAGCCGGCGGGCGTGGACGTAAACGAATTGGTCGTACGGCCGAGCAAGGATGCCGTCTGACCGCGCGACAAAAAAGAGAAAGCCCCGATGCCTACAGGCGTCGGGGCTTCCTCTATAAGATGCTTAAGCCGTACGTTCCTGTGTCCGTTCGGCCGAATCGACCGATCGGGTCCGGAATTGTCCCGCCGCCGATTGCAGATTGTTCGACAGCTCGGCGAGCTGCTGTGCGATTCCGCTCAGTTCTTCGGCGGAACGCTGCTGCTCGTCGGCGCTGGCCGACACTTCTTCGCTCATGGCCGACGTCTGCTCGGTAGCTGCGGCGATATCGTTCATATGCTGCTCGACTTCGCGGCGCGCTTCCTGCATGCTGGTCGTCCGCTCGTCGAGCCGGCCCGCCAAATGTTCGACCTGGCCGGAAATTTTCAGCACTTCTCCGAACGTCTCCAGACAGCCGGAAATTTGCGCTTCCTGTTCCTGCGCGCTTACTCGGTTCGTCTCGAAATGCTTGTTCATGCGTCCGACCTGCTCGACGAAAGACGACAGGATCTTTTCGATCTCCAGAATGGAGTCTTTGGACTGGCTGGCCAGATTGCCCATTTCGCCGGCGACGACAGCGAAGCCTTTGCCGGCTTCGCCGGCCCGGGAAGCTTCGATAGTCGCGTTGAGCGACAGAATCTGGGTCTGCTTGACGATATTGTTCAGCTGTCCGCTGATCGAAGAAGCCAGTCTGGACTTCTCGTCGAGCTCGCGCGACATGGCGGTCAGGTCGGCCGTCCGCCGCGAGTTGTCGCGGCTCTTCGCCAGCAGCGCTTCATGCTCTCGGCTGACTTCGCCCTGCACCGAGCCGAGATGTTCGGACATGTCCGTGAACTCCCGGACATAAGAGCCGACTTCGTCGATCATGCCGCCGAGCCGGTCTGTCAGCAGGGAAGCTTGTTCCGTCTGCTCGGCCTGCTGCGTCGACCCGGCAGCGATCTCGCGAATCGCCCGCGTCAATTCTTCGGCCTGCATACGGTTCGTGCCCGAAGAAGCTTCGACGTGGCCCGCCGATTGCACGAGCGTCTGCGAGCCCTGCTTGATCTGTTCGATCATGCCCGCTACCCGCGAAGTCATATGCTCGGTCAACGTGGCGATATCGCCGAGCTGGTCTGCGGTAATGCGGGGCACCGAGATATCCAGATTGCCTTCGGCCGCTTGTTCCAGACCGCGCTTGATGCCGGATACCTGCTTGAGCAGGCGGTTGACGACCAGCAGCATGATCAGCATGGAGAGCAGCAGCACGCCCGCGAATACGGGAATGATGACGCGATAAGCGTCGGCCAGCGTGATCGACGTGACCTCGGCCAGCGTATTCGCCGAGACGTCGACCCCGAGATACCCGATCGCTTTGCCGTCGGCATCGAAGATCGGGGTGAACGAGGAGAACAGACTGCCGAACAGCTCGTTGTGTACGACAGCGGTATTGGCCGTTTGGCCGGCCAGCAACGGTCCCCCGACGTCCGCGTCGAATACGACTTCCGAGCCGAGCGGCGAATAATTCTCGTCGTCCCAATCGGCGCCGTCTACCGTATAAATCCAGCCCGCGTCCGTTTTGTTCATCATATACACGTAGAGAACGCCCGACTGCTTGCGCAGATTGGCGAGCTCTTCCCGGAGCGTGCGGTAGGCTTCGTTGTCTTCGCCCTTTTCGTAAATGGTTTGAATCGCTGCCGATTGCGTGCCCAGCCAGGCGGCCGTATTCTCGGCGAGCCGCTGCGTATCTTTTTGCATGGTAGCCAGCGCCGCCTGTTCGACTGCGGAGCGGCTCATTGCGACAATAAGAATTCCGATAACCAGAAGCGGCACCAGAATAATCAGGTAAAGCTTGCCGCGGAGCCCGAATATTTTGCGTTTGTTCGTGTTCAAGATCGATCCACCTCCCGAATGTTCGTCAGACTCTTTATTATCGTCGAAAAATGTCGCAATTTGAATAGAAGCCTGTAAACGGATAACGGCAGACGGAGCGCCGCAGAGCGGTTCTCGGATCTTCAAAGGGCGGAAGAGAGTCCACTGGTAGGCTGCCGACTCTGCCGCATTGTTTACTTCCCGGATACAATTCATTGGCTTTTTCGAGATATTCCTTCGGTATAGTGAACACATCGAGAGCAGCAAGTTCATCATTCATCGACACGGTCCGGAGGCGGAGACAAGCGCTCCGCAGGACTGCAACCCGGGAGGACCCTTCATATGAATACGAAAAAATGGATCGCAGCAGCAATGGTAGCCGGCATGACCCTTTCCGCTTCGGCAGGCGCATACGCCGCCGCGAATATCGAAACGATCAAAGCCCAACTCAATCACGGCCTCGGCTTCGTCGTGAACGGCCAGACTTACGCACCCAAGGACGCTTCGGGCAACAGCCTCGATCCTATCGTGTATCGCGATACGACATATTTGCCGGTTCGGGCTCTCGGCGAAGCGCTGAACGTGCCGGTCACGTACGATGCGTCTGCGCAAAAAGTCGTGATCGGCAAGTCCGGCAGCGGTTCGGGTCCGGTCGTCAAGCCGGATCCGCAAGCATCGGCCGGTCTCGTGAACGTCACGTATACGGCCGAGCAGAAGCAGGCGGCCAAAAAAGCGTTCGCGGCGTTCGACGGCTTCACAACGCCGTACGCGCCGATGCAGGCTGTCAAAGGCGACGTCTTCCGCAGCGTGGCGGCCGGCGGCGACTCCGTGACGTATGTGTTCGACAAGATGAAAGTGTCGATCGCGCCGCGCGACGATTCGTTCGGCTACGACTTGACGCCGGTCACGCTGTCCAACGGCGTCAAAGGGAACTGGTACAAGCCTGCCGGAACGGATATGCTGACGTTCCCGCTGGGCGATCGCTTCGTGACGATCTTCTCCGAAAAGGGTACGCTGAGCAAAGCCCAGATCCAGCAGGCTGCCGTGCACGTGGCGAAAGCTTCGTTCTAAATCAAGCTCAATCAAGCACGCAGCACGCCCCGGATCACCGCTCCCGATGTTCTCGCCCGAATCATAAAGGAAGCTTCGCCGCCGCGATCCGGATCGCGGCGGCGATTTGTTTTTCCCAGCCGAGGATGCGCTGCTGGGAAGCGTGAATCCGGCCGAGCTGGTCGTACATCAGCGTCAACTCCGCCGCCGCGGTCATGGCGCTGCCCTGCTTGACGGCGGAGCGATACCGTTTGTAGGCGGCTGCCCGCGTCTTGTTAAAAGCGGCGATCGACTTGTTCTCGGCCGTCACCTGCTTCTTGCACGCGGCGGCAGGCGCAAGCGCGTCCCTGACAAGTTTGGCTTTGGCCGCGGCCTGCTTCTTGGCGGCAGCCAACTCCTGCTGGGCCGTCTGGATCTCCAGCCGGGCGGTCTGCACGGAAGGTTTGAGGTTGTTGCGCTTCAGGTCGAGCAGGTCGATCCGCTTTTTGTTTTTGCTTTTGCGGGCTTCGGCGGCCTGCCGGCCCAGTTCGCGGTACTGTTCGAGCAGCGGGGCATGTCTGGACTTGAGCGCGGCGATCCGGGCTTGCAGCCGGTCGGCGTCGGATCGGCCGATTCGCCGGATCGCGTCGTGGACGATCTTAAGCCGGCTTGCGCTGTCTTTGCGCAGCGATTGGATCTCCATTTTCTCCAGCTTGTTGACGGTCTCAAGCGCCGTATACCCGTCGTAGGCCGTATCGAGAGCGGACAATGCCGCAGCCCAGGCGGTGTCGGGGCTTGAAGCGAAGGCGCGTTCGGGCGGCGCGGCAAGCGCAAGCAGCAGCAGGCCGAGCACAAGCAGCGGGGCGAACAGACGGACGGGCAGGCGGCATTCGAAACGGGCGGACAGACGAACGAACATGGGCAATCAGCTCCTCGTATAGGCGGATTAAACAGGCGAAAACGCAAAAAAAGCACCCTGCGGAAAGGTTCAAAAACCTTGTCCGCAGGGTGCTTCCCCGCGCCGTTTATCCTGATTTGCGTTCACTATATCATGGCCCCGGGAGCTGCGTCAATCGCTTGCGGAACGCTTGTTCGATCGATTTTGCCTGTTTCGCCCCGCGTCCAAAACCGGTACAATCAGGGCGTTGGGTAAAAAGGCAGAGGAACAGGCGGGGAGGGATCGGGATCGAGCGAAACGGAAACGGAAACGGACAATCGGAACGTAACGGGCAGGGCCAACATAACGAAAATGAAAAGCATAACGGGCAGGCGAAACATAACGGGCAGGCGAAGCGCGGCGGGCAGGGCAGCGGATCGGACGGACCTCGCGCGGGCGAAGCACCGCATTCTTCTCCGGGCAGCGGGCGGACGGCTGCGTCCGCCGGAATGCGGATCTGCGCGGCCGCTTCGGTGATTCTGGCCGCGGCCGCCGTCTGTTGCGGGCTGCGGCAGCTGTGGATGCCGGCGTGTGTGTTGGCGGCGATCGCCGCTTTGACGGCCGGCGCGGCGCTGCTGCCGCGCAAGTCCGCCGAGGAAGCGGCCGCGGGCGCCGAGGCGTCCGGGGACAGCGAGTGGCTGCTGCCCGACGAGCTGTTGGACGACTGGATTTCCGGCGGGCGTATCCGCGAAGCGCTGATCGCGGCCAGCGGAAGAAGGCAGCCCGATCCGGGCGAGCTGTCGGGCTATTCGTATTGTACCGGGTTTCAAATCGTGCTCAAGCACGAAGACGACGGTCTTCGCTATACGAAGACGTCGCCTTTTCGGCGCATGGAAGACCGGGATCTGCTGGACGAGATTTTGCGGCGCTTCCATACGGCGGGCATCCCGGTGTTGGTGACGGATCTCAATCTCGGCGCCGTGAGCCCGGCGGAATTCGCCGGGCTCTACGACGGACTGCCGAAAAGGCCGTACGACTGGGAGCCGTTCGAGCCCGGCCTGCGTATGGCGGAATCGGCGTTTGTGCAGCCGTACCGGCCGACCGGATCGCCGGCGCGAGGCGCGGGGTCTTCCGGCGGCGGACGCTGATCGCGCCGTTCTTCGCAGCGTGCCTGGCGCCGCGCCCGAATCCCATGGGAGCGGAAATGTGGTACACTGGCTGTCGGAGGCGGGAAGGATCCGCCCGACAGCTTATTGCCGGTTAAGGAGACATGCACCGTGAAATTGATTTCCTGGAACGTTAACGGCCTGCGGGCCGCAGTCACCAAAGGGTTCAACGAATATTTCGAACGGCAGGATGCCGACATTTTCTGCGTGCAGGAGACGAAGCTGCAGGAAGGGCAGATCCGGATTGAGCCTACCCGCGAGTATCATCAATATTGGAATTACGCGGTCAAGAAAGGGTATTCCGGCACGGCGGTATTCACCAAAGTCCGTCCGCTGTCCGTCCGGTACGGAATGGAGAGTGATTCGGAAGACGAAGGCCGGATCCTGACGCTGGAATACGATTCCTTTTACCTCGTGAACGTCTATACGCCGAACGCCAAGCGCGATCTGACCCGTCTGCCGTACCGGCTGGAATGGGAAGACCGCTTCCGCGATTACGTGACACGGCTGGACGCCGCCAAGCCGGTCATCGTCTGCGGCGATCTCAACGTGGCGCACCAGGAGATCGACCTGAAGAACGCCCGCCCGAATATCGGCAACTCCGGCTTTACGGACGAAGAACGCGGCAAAATGACCGAGCTGCTGGACGCCGGTTTCATCGACACGTTCCGGTACTTTTACCCGGACCGCGCAGGCGCCTACAGCTGGTGGTCTTATATGATGAAGGTACGCGAGCGCAACATCGGCTGGCGCATCGATTATTTCCTCGTGTCCGAGCGCCTGGCGCCGAGACTGACCGACGCGCGTATCGACTCCGAGAGGCTCGGAAGCGATCATTGCCCGGTCGTGTTGGAGATGGCGTCCGTTTGACGATTTCTTTAATAAAAACGACCTTTTTGCAAATTTACTTTAAAAAAAAGCGATTTTATTGTAAGATCCCCTTAGGATAAAACGATCAGGGGGGATTCGGATATGGGATACGTTTTGGGAGAAGAATTGAATAGGCATCTGGTTCGGGGCATAGAGAGTGGTTACAATACGTATGCTCTTGAAAGAAGCGAGAAGCGTCAAAGCATGCGCGTAAGTGCGGCTTATGCTTGGGTAAAAGGGAATCACATCGATGATCAAGTATCTAGGGAACTTGAGAAATTGGGTGCTGATTTTCGAGATGACAAAGCTGGATATACGTGGTCTTATCTGCAATTTTCCATTCCCGATTCGAAATCTCTCCTGCTGATCAAAAACGCAACGATTCTCAAAAGTTCCAAAAAATTGCCCGAATTGGACGTTAAAAATCCGGACAACTATTTGATCGAGCTCTCCCAAATTAATTCTAAAATAAATTTCGAAGAACTCAAACCGGAACTTCAAGGGGTCATGAAGTTTGATGAGATTATCCAAAGCTCATTAAAAGAAGTTCAAAAACAAGCAAAGCTTTCCGAATTCGATCGATTTTATATCGCGACTTATGAGATTGAACCCAAGAGTCGTATGCTGTCCAACGTTTCCCTTTGGATGCCTGAATTCAAAGAAGGAAACCGAGTGGAAATGGTTTTAATCGACGATTTGTCTCCCCATCTTGGGAAAACCGGAATAGAAATGGATGTTGAAGCAATCGGTGCACTTTCCAGTATGCCCGAGGCCGAGTATTCCGGTGAAGTTGAAGAGTACGGCTATTCGATCGTTTCGAAAAAAGCGGAAGAAAACGCATAGAAATCACGATTCATTGTTTCAGAAAGAGGGCTGCTATCTATGTTTATTGGAGAAAAACTGAAGGATATTCGTTTGTTGTATGGATATTCCCGAAGCGACTTGGCCCAAATTCTTGACGTAACCGAGCAATCCGTATGGCAATACGAGAACAATTATAATGGGCCCAAATTAGAAGTCGTGAACAAAATGAAAGATATATTCCAGGTTAAAACCAAATATTTTTATGATTCGAGATCAGTCAAGAAAGTCGTCAATCCAAGCCTGATCGCCTATCGATCCAAAGAAATCAATAGTGTGAGTCGCACCAAGTACGAAGCAGCTCATTTGGAGCATATAGAGGGATTGCTTGATCTTTTCGAAAAATATATCGTTTATCCCGAGAATAAACTTTTGGAGATTCGGGATTATTCAATCCATTTCATTATTCAAAACGAAAAAAAATTGGAAAGATCAGATATTATACAACATTTAGCGCTTTATGTTAGAGAATGCCTGAATATGAACAATCAAAATAACCGCTTGCTGTTTATTCTTGAGAAAAACGGAGCCTTTATTTTTGAAAAATCTTTGGGTAGTGAAATCGGTGCGTATAGCATATGGAGCGACCAACAACGACCGATCATCATGTTGGGAAATCAAAAAAAATCGGCTGTTCGAAGAAACTTTGATTTGGCACATGAATTGGGGCATTTGCTGCTGCATAACCAAATGGATATGAGTGAACTAACTAAATCGGAACATCAAATCATCGAGCGCGAAGCGAACGATTTTGCTGCTTTTTTCTTGATGCCTCCAATAGAATTTGAGAAAGATTTAGATACTGTGCGCAAAATATCCAATCCGAATTCCTACTTGGAATTAAAACAAAAATGGCAAGTTTCCATACAAGCCATGGCGAATCATGCTTATAGGCTAAATAAAATGACTTATGATCAACAGCGTTATTTTTACGCCTCCATGAATCGAATGAATTATACCGTACATGAACCGTTGGATCACGAATTGAAATTGGTTCGACCCGGAAAAGTTCTAAGTTCCATACGGTACATTTTCGAACAAAAACTTGCTTCGGTAGAAGAACTAATTGATTTCACTTTGTTTGATGACCTGTTGCTTTCTAAAATTTTAGGGTTTGAAGAAACTTTTTTTCAACAATACAGAAGAGAAAAAGAGTCTTATAACAATGTAACCGTCTTGGAAAGAAAACTGAAAATTCAATAGAATACAACCATACTCGTTTTAAAAATCAAAATAAGATACTTTGAAGCGGCCGTTTTGTAGCTTAAGCGGCCGCTTCTTTAATTTGAAGCAGGGGATCTTTATTTTTGCCTCTTCATGTAAAGGCTTTCATCATCTAAGGTAACAACATGGAGCCGAATGCCGATGGAAGATTCATGTCCGGTACGAGTGGACAGTCGGCCCGGACAATGCGAAAATATCGAAAAAAAGGCAGCAGGAAGGAGTCGAGCATGGATATTCTGGGCTTTTACCGCAGAACGGTCAAAAATAATTTGTTTACCAAAACCATTCTGCTCTTCTCCTTCATTACGATCGTGACGATTATCGCTTTCTCATATTTCATGTTCGTCTCGATGTCGCAGTCGGCGGTGCGGCGGGAGCTGGACAACCAGAAAGCGGCAATGTCGGCGATCGACCGGTATATCGGGCTGCGCGTCGGCGAAGCGAATTCGATCATGCCGGACATTTACCGGGACGACGCGCTGTCGCTTGACCTGTCCTACTTTTTAATTCATCCGTATTCGGATTACGTGCGCTACCGGCTCGACCGGTACAGCCAGACGGGCATCGATTCGGCAAGCGCCAAAGCCCATCTGGACAACGTGCTGGAGACGCGGCCGGATATTCGCACGCTTGCGCTGTACAGCAGCGAACAGCAGGCGCTGTACGCGTACCATCCCGACGGGGAATTCCGGGTGGTACCGGTCAATGCTTCGCAGTCGTACGTCCCCGACGCGATGGCGCTGGAGAACACGAACGTGTCGGAGCCCAACGCGTGGGTCAGCCGGGCGCTCGGAGGTGTCGGGGAAGCGATGTATTCGGTCTCGGTGCCGGTCAACGACAAGCAGAGCCTCAAAAATCTGGGGCAGCTGAGCGTCTGGTTCGATTCGAGCCGGCTGTGGAATGCGCTGACCGCTTATGAAAAAGAGTTCAAAGGAAACATTTTCGTCTTGTCCGCGGACGGCCGCGTGCTGTTCGATACGTCGGGCCGCTTTTACGGAGAACGGTTTCCGTATGCGGAGCGGCTGGAATCGGTATACGACGTCAACTCGTCGGGACCGGCGCCGGAGAACGGCCTGTACTTCAACAAGCTGGCGTCAACGTCGGGCGGCTATACCGTCGCGGGCATCATGAGCGAAGCGGAAGCGGCGCAGTCCTATCGCAATCTTCGGCGCACGATCGTGACGATCGGAGCGGTGTGCATCCTGTTCGCCATTTTGGTGCCGTCGCTGTTCATTTTCAATTTTGCCAAACGCACGAACCGGATCATCCGGCTGACCCAGCGGGTCAAGCGCGGCGATCTGAAGACGCGGCTGCAGGATACGAAAGAAGACGAGCTGGGCCAGATCGCGAGCAGCTTCGACGACATGCTGGACGAGCTGAATCAATACATCGACCGGGTGTACAAAGCGGACATCAAGCAAAAACATACCGAACTTGCGGCGCTGCAGGCGAGGGTGAACCCGCATTTTCTGTACAATACGCTTGAAGTGATCCGGATGCGCGCCGTGTCGCAGGGAGCCAAAGACGTCGGGGAGATGATCTACAGTCTGTCGATGCTGTTCAAAAGTTTCGTGCGGCAAAAAGAAAGACATACGCTAAAAGACGAACTGGAAGCGTGCCGGCTGTATCTGGAGCTGTTCCGTATCCGCTACAAAGACCGGCTCGCTTACGATATCCAGGCCGATCCGGACCTGCTCGACGCCGAAGTGCCCCGGCTGTCGGTGCAGCCGATCGTCGAAAACTATATCGTGCACGGCATTCGCAGCCGGGACGAAGACAACCGGATCGTCATCTTCGCGCATCGGGAAGAACGCGATATCGCGGTGCGGGTCAGGGATAACGGAAGAGGCATCCCGACGGAGAAGATGGCCGACCTGCAGGCCGGGCTGCTGCGAAGCGGCGAAGAGCGCGAAGGAGAAGGCGGATTCGGCCTGCGCAGCGTCCACGAACGGCTGCGTCTGCTGTACGGGCCGGAATACGGCATTGCCGTGCACAGCGCGGGCGAGGGACAGGGCACGTCGGTAGAAATCCGGTATCCGGATTCGGAAGAGGGGGAACGGCATGTACAAAGTGTTTCTGGTGGATGACGAACCGTTTATTATCGAAGGTCTGATGGACATTATCGACTGGGCTTCGTTCGGCCTGGAAGTCGTCGGCAGCGCGCTTAACGGCCGCGAAGCGCTGGAAGCGCTGCGCGATACGCCGGCGGATCTGCTGCTGACCGACATCTCCATGCCGGAGATGACCGGACTTGAGCTGATTCGCCGCGTCCGGGAATTCCGGCCGGAACTGAAAGTCATCGTGCTCAGCGGCTTCAACGAATTCGATTACCTCAAGGAAGGCATGCGGCTCGGGATCGAGAACTACCTGCTCAAGCCGATCAACGTGGAGGAACTGGAAGCGACGCTCGCCAACGTGACCGAGAAGCTGCGCCGGGCCGAGCGCGAAGAACGCTTCGGCGTGTTCGGAGCGCGGATCATCCGCGACAACGTGCTGCACCGCTGGCTGACGGACCAGATCTCGCAGGCCGAGTTCGACGAACGGGCCGGCCTGCTCGGCCTCCATTTCGGCCATACGTCTCTCGGCGTGCTGATTCTGCGCTCGGCCGACCACAGCGAAGAGCTGCCTCGGCGGGCCGAAGAAGCGCTGCAGGGCGAAGCGGACTGCATCGTGTTCCGCGATATGGACGGCGACGCGGCCGTCGTCGTGACGCTTGCCGCGCACGAAGACGAAGAGAAGCTGACGGGCATCGCCCGCAGGCTGGAGGAGCGGCTGCGCGAAGACGGGCTGCGGATCGGTATCGGCAGCGCGGGACCGCTGCCGCAGCACGGCCCGGTCAGCCGGAGCGAAGCGAAGAAAGCGCTGGAATATGCGCTGGTCGACCCGGAGCGGCGACTGTTCCGCTACGCGCCGCCGGCCGACGCGTCTTCGGCGGCGGACGTGTCCGGCACGCTGCGCGCCGATCTCGGGCGCGAGTACGGGCGCCTCGTGCTGGCCCGCGACCGCGAAGGGCTGACGAAGCGGATCGGCGAAGACATGGCCGCGATCAGCAAAGCCGAAGGCATGACGCCGGAAGAGCTGCAGGATATCGCGCTCGGCGTCTGCGCCGATTTTCGCGCCGTGCTGCGCGAAGTCAAGCGCGAGGACGACGGCGAGCCGTTTCTGCAGGTGCTGGAACGCATTCGCACCGCCACGCATATGGAAGAACTGGTCGAAGCGGTTCGTCGGGCGGCCGAAGAAACGGTCGGCATGCTGAACCGGGATACGCGCAGTCCGGTCGTGCAGCAGGTGCTCGGCCATGTCGCCGCCCATTACGGCGAAGAGCTGTCGCTCAAAATGCTCGGCTCGCAGTATCACGTGCATCCCGTCTACCTCGGGCAGCTGTTCCACAAAGAAACGGGCGAGACGTTCACCGACTACCTCAACAAATACCGGATCGAACGTGCCAAAGAAAAGCTGCGCACGACGAGCCACAAAGTGCAGGACATTTCGCGCAGCGTCGGTTACTGGGAGACGGGCTATTTTTACAAACAGTTCAGAAAGTACGTGGGCATCTCGCCGACGGAGTACAAAACGCTGCAATGAAGTTCGGGCGAGGCTTGATTCGGTGCTCCAAAGGATATGCAATCCAATCCGTTAGCCAAACCAAGCCGAACCAATGGTGGTTTTCATGTTATTTTCATGTAAATTAATCTTTCATTTTCATGGTAGAGATCGCCTTTAGGGCGGTCTTTTCTTTATTTTGTACACCGATATATTGGATTTCAATCCTTTTTGAAAGTGCTTTCATGATTTAGAGTAAAGATAGTTCTTACGGCAAGACAAGGCAGCACACACAGACAGCTATTCAAAAGAGGAGGCCAATTTTATGCACAAAGGCAAAAAAAGACGTTCGGTCGCGATCTCGATGTTGGCGGCGCTCAGTCTCGCGCTTTCCGCATGCGGAGGCGGCGGGGGGAATGCGGCATCGGGCGGCGAAGGCGACGCGGAGAATCCGGTCGACCTGATCTGGTACACGATCGGCACGCCGCAAAAAGACGTGGACAAGGTCATGACCGAAGTGAGCAAATATACAGCCGAGAAGATCGGCGCGAACGTTACGATGAAGATGATCGACTGGGGCGATTACCAGCAGAAGATGCAGGTACTGGTCGCTTCCGGCGAACCGATGGACATCATCTTCACGTCGTCCGGCGGCTTCGATTACGTGCAAAATGCGCGCAAAGGCGCGTTTATGGAACTCGACAGCCTGATCGACGAATACGGCAAGGACATCAAGGACACGATCGACCCGGCTTTCCTCGAAGGCTCCAAAGTCGACGGCCACAACTACGCGATTCCGGCCAACAAAGAGCTGCCGCAGCAGGAAGTGTGGCGCTTCAACAAAACGGTCGCCGACGAATACGGCGTCAAGACCGACGGCGTCCGTACGCTGGACAGCCTGGAGCCGCTGCTCAAGACGGTCAAAGACAAAGCGCCGGATATTACGCCGTTCGCGATGGACAAAAACTACGTGCCGTACGTACCTTACGACTACGTGATCCAGAATCTGCCGATGGCGGTCAAGCTGGACACGACGGATTACAAAATCGTGAACATCCTCGAAACGCCGGAGATGAAAGAGGCGCTGACCACGATGAACAAATACTACAAAGCGGGCTACGTCGCTCCCGAAGCCGCCACGACCGGTTCGACGACCGATCTGATGACTTCCGGCAAATGGCTGCTTGACCGCGCGCAGACCCAACCGCTCGCCGACAACTCGTGGAGCGCAAGCTACGGCTACCCCGTCGTCTCGACGCCGGCCAGCGACGCGATCATCACGAACAACTCCGTGCAGGGTTCGATGATGGCGATCTCCGCCAACTCCGAATACCCGGAGAAAGCGATGGAGTTCCTGAATCTGCTGAACACCGATCCGGTGCTGCGCAACATGGTCGATTCCGGCATCGAAGGCACGCATTACAACAAAACGGCCGACAACCGGGTCGAGAACCTGCCGGAAGCGAAAAACTACGACATGCCGTCGTACTCGCTCGGCAACAACATGCTGCTCTACCTGAACCCGAACGATCCCGAGAACAAATGGGACGAGTTCAAAACGTTCAACGAAGCGGGCGTCGATTCGCCGATCCTCAGCTTCAACTTCGATCCGAAGAACGTCTCGTCCGAACTCGCCGCCGTGCAGAACGTCAAGGAGCAGTTCTGGTCTTCCCTGATGACCGGTACGGTCGATCCGGAAACGTATCTGCCGCAGGCCATCGAGAAGTTCAACCAGGCCGGGCTTGAGAAAGTCATGGCCGAAGCACAGACGCAGCTCGACGCCTGGAAAGCCGAAAACGGCAAATAAACAGGCGGGCCATCAAGCGAACGACCCGGTGATCAAGCCGGGGCGTTCGGATCAGCAAACCAAAACGGGAATCGGGCGGGCAGGCACACGCCCGATTCTTTTTATACCGATTTCGGGGCGACAAGGAGGGCAACACGACTATGGGAAACTTTTTGAAAAACATAAACCGCAACAAAGTGCTGCTGTTCATGGTGCTGCCGGGTGCGATCTGGTTCTTCTTCTTCTCGTACCTGCCGCTTGCGGGCACGATCGTGGCGTTCAAGGAATATCGCGTCAGCCGCAAAGGCTTCTGGGCAAGCATCTTCAACAGCGAGTGGGTCGGCTGGGACAACTTCAAATTTCTGTTCAGTACGGAAGACGCCTTCGTCATCACGCGGAACACGCTGCTGTATAACATCGCGTTCATTGCGCTCGGCCTGGTGTTCTCGGTACTGATGGCGATTATTTTGTCCGAGCTGGTCAGCCGGAAAATGTCGAAAATTTATCAGACGGGCATGTTCCTGCCGTACTTCCTCTCTTGGGTCATCGTCGGCTACTTTGTGTTCAGCTTCCTGAGCATGGACCGCGGCCTGCTGAACCAGATGCTGGGCTGGGTCGGCATGGAGCCGGTTCAATGGTACTCGGATCCGAAGTATTGGCCGTATATTCTCGTCTTCGTCAATCTGTGGAAAATGGTTGGCTATAACAGCGTCGTCTATCTGGCGGCAATCCTCGGCATCGACCGGTCGCTGTACGAAGCGGCGATGATCGACGGCGCGAACAAATGGCAGCAGATTCGCCGGATCACCATTCCGATGCTGACGCCGATCATTACGATCATGACGCTGCTGGCCGTGGGCCGGATCTTCTACGCCGACTTCGGGCTGTTCTACCAGGTGCCGAGAGACTCGGGCACGCTGTACGCCGTGACGAACGTTATCGATACGTACGTCTACCGCGGACTGATGACGACAGGAGAGATCGGCATGAGCGCCGCCGCGGGCCTGTATCAATCGGTCGTCGGCTTCACGCTTGTCATCGTGGCGAACTACGTGGTGCGCCGGATCGACAAAGACAGCTCGCTGTTCTAAAAAAAGCAGATTGCTCAAGCGATTTTTGCATAAGGAAGTTCAAGAAAGGAAGGTGTCTTCATGGCCCGCAAACCGAAAGCGATCCGAGATTTTCAACAGATTACGCCGGTATGGAACGTCATTTTCAACCTGATCGCCGGCATCTTTGCTTTTATGTGCGTGTTTCCGTTTCTGTTCGTCGTCATTATCTCCCTTACGGACGAAAGCGTGCTGGCAAGCGAAGGCTACCGGTTGATTCCGTCCAAATGGAGTCTCGGCGCGTACCAATACATCTTCGAGAGCGGCGATACGCTGCTGCGGGCTTACGGGGTGACGATCGCGGTCACGGTCATCGGCACGATTCTCAGCCTGTTCATGATCGCGCTGTACTCGTACGCGATCTCGCGCCGCAATTTCCGCTACCGCCGCTTTTTCTCCATCTTCGCTATCTTGACGATGCTGTTCAACGGCGGTATCATCCCGACCTACATGATCGTGGCGCAGCTGCTCGGGCTCAAGAACAGTATCTGGGCGCTCGTGCTGCCGCTCGCGATGAACGCGTTCTACGTCATGATCCTGCGTACGTTCTACGCGACCAGCGTGCCGGACGCGCTCGTCGAATCGGGCAAAATCGACGGCGCCGGCGAGTTCCGCATCTTTTTCAAAATTATCGTGCCGCTGTCCCTGCCGGGTCTTGCGACGATCGGATTGTTCAGCACGCTCGGGTATTGGAACGACTGGTTCAACGCGCTGCTGTATATCGACAATCCGAATCTGGTGCCGCTCCAGTCCATGCTGATGCGGATCGAATCGAGCATGCAGTTTATCCAGCAAAACTCGGCCAACAGCAATATCAGCATGGCTGCGCTCCAATCGCTGCCGCAGGATACGGCGCGCATGGCGATGGTCGTGCTGGCGACGCTGCCGATCATTTTCGCCTATCCGTTCTTCCAACGCTATTTCGTGCAGGGTTTGACCCTCGGAGCGGTGAAAGAATAAGTCGGAGTTCGGAATAACATTCGGATTGAAAAAAAGAGCACGGCGGACGCAGCGCGTCCGCACGCCAAAGAGGAGGACCGCCCATGACGGAACAGACAAGAGTTGCGGTGACGGAGAGACCCTGGATGAACAGAGACTTGTCGGCCGGTCAGCGCTCGGAGCTGCTGCTTGCCGCGATGACGGCGCGCGAAAAAGTGGGGCAGCTTATTCAGCCGTTCGGCTGGATGACGTACTCGCGCCAGGGCGGAAAAGCGGAATTGACCGAAAGTTTCAAAGAGCAGGTGCGCGCGGGCGACGTCGGTTCGCTCTACGGCACGCTGCGGGCCGATCCGTGGACGGGCGTCACGCTTGCGACCGGATTGTCGCCGGCGGAAGGCGCCGAAGCGGTCAACGAGATCCAGCGCTACGCCGTGGAATATTCGCGGCTCGGCGTGCCGCTCTTGATCGGCGAGGAATGCTCGCACGGGCATATGGCGATCGGAGGCACGGTGTTCCCGGTGCCGCTCGCGATCGGCAGCACGTGGAACGTCGACTTGTACCGGGACATGTGCCGGGCGGTCGCCGCGGAGACGCGGGCGCAGGGCGGAGCGGCGACGTATTCGCCGGTGCTCGACGTCGTGCGCGATCCGCGCTGGGGCCGGACCGAAGAATGCTTCGGGGAAGATCCGTTCCTGATCGGCGAAATGGCGGTCGCTTCGGTGGAAGGGCTGCAGGGGCAGCGGCTCGACGCGCGAGATAGCGTCGCGGCGACGCTGAAGCATTTTGCGGGCTACGGCGCTTCCGAAGGGGGGCGCAACGCGGGCCCCGTACATATGGGCTGGCGCGAGCTGCTCGAAGTCGACCTGTATCCGTTCGAGCGGGCGGTTCGGGCGGGAGCGGCTTCGATCATGCCGGCCTACAACGAGATCGACGGCGTGCCGTGCACGACGAACGAGCGTCTGCTCGGCGGCATCCTGCGCGGCGAATGGGGCTTCGACGGTCCGGTCATTACGGACTGCGGCGCGATCGACATGCTGGCGGCCGGGCACGATACGGCCGAAGACGGCGAAGACGCGGCGCTGCAATCGCTGCGTGCCGGCATCGACATGGAGATGTCCGGCGAGATGTTCGGCCGCCATCTGCTGGCGGCGTTCGAAGCCGGCCGGCTGGAAGCGGACGTGCTGGACCGCGCGGCGCTGCGCGTGCTGAAGCTCAAGTTCCGGCTCGGGCTGTTCGAGAGCCCGTACGCCGACGCGCAGCGGGCCGCCGATATCATCGGCAGCGAAGAGCATGTGCGGCTTGCGCGGGCGCTTGCGGCCGAGAGCGTCGTTCTGCTCAAGAACGACGGAGGCGTGCTGCCGCTTGCGGGCAGCACCGGCCGCGTGGCGGTCATCGGTCCGAATGCGGACCGCGGCTACAACCAGCTCGGCGATTACACGTCGCCGCAGCCGGAAGGGAGCGTCGCGACCGTGCTGCGCGGCCTGACCGAGCGGCTGGGAGCGGAGCGCGTCTCGTACGCGCCGGGCTGCCGCATTCGCGGCGAATCGCGCGAAGGCTTCGCGCGGGCGCTGGAATGCGCGGCGGAAGCGGACGCCGTCGTGCTCGTCATGGGCGGGTCGAGCGCCCGCGATTTCGGCGAAGGCACGATCGACCTGCGGACCGGAGCTTCGATGGTCACGGGCGAGGCGGTCAGCGATATGGACTGCGGCGAAGGCATCGACCGCATGACGCTGGGGCTGTCGGGCGTGCAGCTCGACCTGATCCGCGAAGTGAGCGCGGCGGCATCCGGCAAGCCGGTCGCCGTGGTCTATATCGGCGGGCGCCCGGTCGTGGAGCCGTGGGTGGAAGATCATGTGCCTGCGCTGCTGCAAGCATGGTATCCGGGGCAGGAAGGCGGCCATGCGATCGCCGACATCCTGCTCGGCGACGTCAATCCGTCGGGCCGCCTGACGATCTCGGTGCCCAAGCATGTCGGGCAGCTGCCGGTCCATTACCTCGGCAAGCGCTCGCGCGGCAAACGGTATCTGGAAGACGATTCGAAGCCGCGCTATCCGTTCGGCTACGGGCTCAGCTACACGTCGTTCGAGTATTCGGATCTTGAGCTGTCGCAGAGCCGGCTGGCGCCGGCCGAGATCGAAGCCGGCGGCCGTGCGACCGTGTCGGTAACGGTTCGCAATACCGGGGAGCGCGCGGGAGCGGAAGTCGTCCAGCTCTACGTCTCCGACGCGGTCAGCGCCGCGACCCGTCCCGCGAATGAACTGAAAGGGTTTCGGAAAGTGTGGCTGGAACCGGGCGAGAGCCGGCAAGTGAATTTTGACATCGGCGCGGAGCAGCTCCGCTATATCGGACCGGAGCTTGTATCGGTCGTCGAACCGGGACTGTTCCGGCTGCGGATCGGCCGTCATGTGCAGGATACCCACAGTATCGACTTTATCGTCGGAGAGGAATGAGAAGCTATGCAGCGTTTGAACCGTTTTATCCATGAGCTGTCGCAGCGCCAGTGGCTGCGTCAGGAAGAACTGAAGAGTTGGGACATTACCCGGTCGACCTACGGTCTGCCGGGCCAATATACCGGGGTCGAGCCGTATCCGCAGGGCAAAGAACTGAATCCTTTTCCGAGCAAGAACGGCACGACCTATTTCTTCCGCGCGAAGCTTGAACTGCCGGCAGATTGGAACGCGGACACCGCGGGGCTGATCTTCGATTCCGGCGGCGAAGGGCTGCTGCGGGTGAACGGCGCTTCGTATCAGGGCATCGACGACAACCATACGTATGCCACGCTTGATCTCAAGCATGTCGGCCGGACGCCGGAACTCGAAATCGAAATGTTCGATATCATTCCCGAGCCCCACGATCCGCTGAACCGGCAGGCGACGATCAAGCCGCCGATCACGTCGATCCGCAGTCTGCTCGTGCTGCCGAACGAACCGGTGCGCAGCCTCATGTACACGGTGACCGTCGTGCGCGATTCGGCGGCGCTGCTGCCGGACACCGATTTCCGCCGCGTGCGCCTGATGGAAGCTCTGCACGGCGCGATGGATGCTTTTACCGGATTGAACGAAGCGGACGTGCGCGAAGGCGCGGCGGTATCGAACATCGAACAGCAGCTTCGCACCCGTACGCTCGAGATCGGAGGCAACAACGCCGAAGGCCGCGAGATCATGGTCGGCCAGTCGCATATCGATATCGCCTGGCTGTGGCCGGTGCGCGAGACGGTGCGCAAGACGAGCCGCACGTTCTCGAGCGTCGATACGCTGATGCGCGAATATCCGGATTATCTGTACACGCAGAGCCAGCCGATCCTGTTCGATTTTCTCAAGCAGAACGATCCCGAACTGTACGAGCGGGTCAAAGCCCGGATTCGCGAAGGGCGCTGGGAACTGGTCGGCGGCATGTGGGTCGAACCGGATCTCAACATCCCGAGCGGCGAATCGCTGATGCGCCAGATGCTGTACGGACAGCGCTTCTACCAGGAAGAATTCGGCAAAATCTCGCGTATCGAATGGCTGCCGGACACGTTCGGCTACTGCGCGTCGCTGCCGCAGATTCTCAAGCACGGCGGCGTGGACTATTTCATGACGACGAAGCTGAACTGGAACGATACGAACGTGTTCCCGTACGATCTGTTCCATTGGGTCGGCATCGACGGAACGCCGATCCTGTCCTACCTGAACCACGGCGTCAACGAGCACACGCATCCCAAAGACGTGCACGAACACTGGCAGTCCTACCGGCAAAAAGACAAACATCCCGAGCAGATGCTGCTGTACGGGCACGGCGACGGCGGCGGCGGCGTGACGCGCGAGATGCTGGAGTATATCGACCGCGCCGAGCTGATGGTCGGCCAGCCTTCGAGCCGCTACGGCACGGCGGCGGAGTTCTTCGACGGCATCCGCCAGGCGGAGCCGGAACTGCCGGTCTGGCGCGGCGACCTGTACCTGGAGCTGCACCGCGGCACGTATACGACGCATGCCTACAACAAGCGGGCGAACCGCAAAGCGGAAGTGCTGTACCGCGAAGCGGAACTGTGGAACGTGCTGGCGGCGGGCGCGGACGAAATCGTGGGCATGGAAGCGCTGGAGATCGCGCATACGGCGGAGTCTGACGGCGAAGTACCGGCCGGGCTTGGCGAAGCCGGGCGCGGCGAACTGCTCAGTTTGGGAGCGGACGGCACGCTGCCGGCCCTGCGCACCCATGCCGGCTACGGCGAAGCGCTGGAATCGCTGCACCGGGGCTGGAAGCTGATCCTGCTCAACCAGTTCCACGACATTATTCCGGGTTCGGCGATCACGGAAACGTACGAGACGTCGGACGCGGAATACGCGGAAGTATTCGCCGAAGGCAGCCGCAGCCTCGATATCGGCACGCAGTCGCTGACGGAGCGGATTCATACCGAAGGTGAAGGCACGCCGTACGTCATTTTCAACAGCCTCGGCTGGAATCGCTTCGCGTCCGTCACGATCGAACAGGCGGCCGGGCAGGAAGCCTACGACTCGGCAGGCGAACCTCTGGAAGCCGACTACGACGAAGGCAGCGCAAGCCTGACCGTGTACGTGCCGCATATTCCGTCGCTCGGGTACACCACGATCTGGCTGCGCGAAGCGGGATCGGGAGAGGGAGTGGCTGCGGGAGCGGGAGCGGGCGAACAATCGGCGTCTTCCCTGCGGGAAGCGGCAGACGCTTCGGCGCTCTCGGCGGAATCGGAGTTCCCGGCGGCAACGAAGTCCTCCGTATCGGACCGTCCGGACGCGGATCTTCCGGACTTGGCTCTTCCGGCACAATCGGCGATCGCGCCGCACGCCGGCTTGGCTGCGGAAGACGGGTTCCCGGACGTCTGGGAGACACCGCATTACACGTTGACGTTCAACGACCGGGGCGAGATCGTCTCGCTGATCGACAAGCAGGCGGAGCGCGAAGTGATCCGGCCGGGCGAAGCGGCGAACGTCTTCCAGTTCTTCCATGACCGTCCGACGCAGTGGGATGCGTGGGACATCGATCCGCGGTTCGAGCAGCAGCCTGCGGGCGCGGCCGAGCTGCTGGAACGTTCGGTCGTCACTTCGGGCGGCGTGCGCGACGTGCTGCGCTTCCGCTGGAAGCTGGGCGAATCGATCATTGAACAGGATCTGATTTTGTACAAATACGACCGCCGTATCGATTTCAAGACGCACGTCTCGTGGCACGAAGCGCACAAGCTGCTCAAAGTGGCATTCCCGGTCGACGTGCTGGCGGAAAAAGCGACCTACGAAATTCCGTTCGGTTCGCTGGAGCGGCCGACGCATCGCAATACGAGCTGGGAACAGGCGCAGTTCGAAGTGTGCGGACACCGGTTCGCCGACGTCTCCGAGCGCGGCTACGGCGTCAGCCTGCTGAACGATTGCAAATACGGCTACGACATTCAGGGCAGCACGATTCGCCTGTCACTGCTCCGGGCGCCGAAATGGCCGGATACGCAGGCGGATCTGGGCGAACACGACTTCACGTATTCGCTGTATCCGCACGCGGGCAGCTGGGTGGATGCCGATACGGTGCAGGCCGCCGCGGCGCTCAATCAGGAGCTCCCGGTCGTGCGGACGACTGCGCACGCCGGCCATCTGCCGCCTTCGATGTCGCTGATTATTTTCACGGGCGAGCATGTTATACTGGACACGGTCAAGCCGGCCGAAGACGGAACCGGCATCATCGTGCGGATGTACGAGTCGGCGGGCGGCCGCGAGACGGTCGGACTGAACTGGCGTCACCTCTTCGAGCGGGCGTTCTTGTCCGGCGCGCTGGAAGAAGACGGCGAAGAGCTTGAGCTGCTCGAGAACGCCGCCGTATGGCTCACGTTCAAGCCGTACGAGATCAAGACGGTCAAACTGATCCGGCGGAGCTAGACCCGAATCGGACCGGACTCCGGCTTGCGTTCGCTTCGGTCCCTTTGCTTCATTCGCCGGCGCTCCGCAGTAATCCGACAGCCGTTTTGACGGCCGGACCGGTTGCTGCGGCGCGCCGGTTTTGGGTTGAAGCGGCCAGGGATCGGGGATCGGTCCGCGAATCCGGCGAATCGAGCAGAGCAAACCGGGTCGAACCGGATAGAATCAAATTGGATTGGATTGGATTGGATTGGATCAAAGCAAATCAATACCGAACCAAACCAAACTAAAACCAAGCCAAATCGAAGCCAGCAAAAACCAAGCCAAACCAAATCAAATCGAAGCCAGCAAAAATCAAACCAAAGCCACACAAAATCAAACCCAAATCCGGCAAATGTGATCGAAAAGTCAACATTTTGCTGCTAAAAAGGCCGGATTCATACAAATGTGATCATAAAGTCAACATTTTGAGCGCATCCTCGCCGATTTTCGCTTTTTTCGCCAAAAATGTGTTCATAAAAGCAACATTTTGATAAAAAAAGAGCTTTCAAGCGGAAAATGTGGTCAAAAAGACAACATTTCCTCGGAAGAGTCGAAAAGTGGCAAGCAAGAAGCAAGAAGCAAGAAGCAAGAAGCAAGAAGCAAGAAGCAGGAAGCAGGAAGCAGGAGTCGGAAAGCTCAAAGCAGAAAGCGGAAAGCAGTAAGAATCAAGCAGCAGACAAGTCGCACAAACAAGCACGCACGTCGCATAAAGCAGCAGACAAGTCGCGCAAAATAGCAGACAATTCGCACAAACAAGCACGTACGTCGCATAAAGCAGCAGGCAAGTCGCGCAAACAAGCACATACGTCGCATAAAGCAGCAGACAATTCGCACGAACGAACATGCAAATCGCATAAATCGCACGAGCACCTTCAATCTTTTCCCAAAAAGGAGCGATTCTCTTGGAACAATTCAGACTTCCCAAAATCCCGATGCCCAAATTCGAACTGCCGCAGGCGGTGCAGGCCGTGCTGGACGAGGCGGACAAAGAGCTGGCGCACCGTCCCAAGCTGCTGCAACTGTTCAAGAACTGTTTTCCGAACACGCTGGAGACGACGACCAAGCTTATGGACGACGGGACGACGTTCGTGATCACCGGCGATATTCCGGCCAGCTGGCTGCGGGACTCGGTCGAGCAGGTGGTGCATTACATTCCTTTTGCCAAAGAAGACAAGGATCTTCAGCGGATTATCGGCGGGCTGATCAAGCGCCATGTCCAATACGTGCGGATCGATCCTTATGCCAACGCGTTCAACGAATCGGCCAACGATTGGCACTGGAACAAAAACGACGGCACCGAGATGTCCCCGTGGGTGTGGGAGCGCAAGTTCGAGATCGACTCGCTCTGTTTCGTCGTGCGTCTGGCTTACCTTTATTGGAAGGAAACGGAATTGACAGACATTTTCGACGAAGATTTCCGCGTAGCCATGGAAGAGATCGTCAAGGTGTTCCGCACCGAGCAGTATCATATGGAGCAGTCTCCGTACCGTTTCGGCCGCGATAACGGCATTGCGCACGACACGCTGCAAAACAAAGGGCTCGGCATGCCGGTCAACTACACGGGTATGGTCTGGTCCGGCTTCCGCTCAAGCGACGACGCGTGCGATTTTCATTACAACATCCCGGGCAATATGTTCGCGGTCGTGGCGCTGCGCCAGATGCAGGAGTTTTTCGAATGGATTTTCCGGGATCAGGATTATGTGCGCGAACTCCAAAAGTTGGAGCAGGAAATCGACCGGGGCATCGCGCTGTACGGCGTGTACCGCCATCCGGAGTTCGGGCCGATCTATGCGTACGAGACGGACGGCTTCGGCAACCACTGCCTGATGGACGACGCCGGCACGCCGGGGCTTATGTCGATTCCTTACCTGGGTTACACGAGCGCCGACGATCCGATTTACCAAAATACGCGGCGCTTCGCATTGAGCAAACAAAATCCGTTCTATTACGAAGGCACGGCGGCAAAAGGAATCGGCAGTCCGCACACCCCGCCGAATTACGTCTGGCATATGGCGCTTTCGATGCAGGGCTTGACGGCACAGACCAAGGAAGAGAAGCTTGAGTTGATCGCCATGCTGGAGAACACGGATGCGGACACCGGCTATATGCACGAAGGGTTCCATGTGGACGACCCGACGGTGTTTACGCGCAAATGGTTCGCCTGGTCGAACAGCCTGTTCTCGCAGCTTGTGTACAAATCGATGAAGGAGGGCATCCTGTGAGTGAAACTTATTTGAAAAAAGCGGCGGAGCCGGTGAACGGACGGGTGATCTTTTTCCGCGATCCGAGCTTTCCGGCTTCCGGCCCGCTGCCGAGCCTGAAAGAACTTGGCGCGTACGGCGTCGTGACGAGCGCGGCCGATCTCGGCGACGCCCTGAACGATCGCTGCGGCGACGGAAACGGCGTATTGGTCAATCTGCATGCGCCGTATTTCCCGGAGAGCGCCTGGAGCAGCATCCTGAAGTTTCTCCAAAAAGGCGGCGGCCTGCTGAGCGTCGGCGGCGCGCCGTTCAAGCGTCCGGTACGACAGGAAAGCGGCCGCTGGCGGATCGGCCCGGAGCAGACCGGCTACCACCAGCAGCTGCATATCCATGAAGCGCTGCCGGTGGACGCTTCCCGGGCGGTCCGCCTGGAAGCTTCGCCGGAGCGGCCGCTGCTGCGCGGCGACGAGATCCTGTTCGGCGGAGCAGCCGGCGCGGAGCCGGGCTCCGCTGCGGGCTCCGAACCGGGCGCGGACTCGCCCGGAGCAAGCGTCGGCACCTGGAATCTGGTGCCGCATACGACCCGCGACGCCGATCTGCCGGAGCAGATGGGCTCGGCGGGCACGATGAGCACGTTCATCACGCCGCTGCTGCGGGCGTACGATGCGTCGGACCGGCCGATCGCGGCGCCGGTCGTGCTGTGGGAGCAGGTGCGAGGCGCCTTCGCCGGCTCGCGCTGGATCTTCGTGAACCGTCCGCTGACGGCGTCGCTGTCCGAAGGGCAGGGGCTTGAAGCACTGGCCCGCTGGGCCGCGTTCTGCGCCCGGGAGACCGCGGAGCTGTCGCTTGCGACCCGCAGCGCGGTATACGAGCCGGGCGAGCGCGCGCGGCTGACGCTGCGCGCGCAGATCATCCGGCGCGCCGGGCTGCCGGCGAATCTGCCGGCTTTTGCGGGGCAGGAAGACGTCGGCCGGCTGATTACCGGCGGCAAAGTCGAGCGGATCGCCAAAGCCGGCGCGGGCCAAGCGCCGCAGGCGGCTGCGCGGCCGAACGGCGAAGCGGCGCAGCAGGCGCCGGATGTCTGGACGTTCCGCCTGAGCGTCGCGGCGCCGGACGGCTCGGAAGCGTTCGCGCGCGAGATCGCGGCGCCGGTCACGTACGACTGGACCACGCTGAATATTCCGCTGGCGTTCGACGTCGGGCCGGGACTGTATCTCGTCACATGCGCCGCCGAATCGCCGGAAGGCGAAGTACGCGTGCTGAAGCAGGGCTTCTGGGGGCAGGACGAGCATCTGCTCTCTTCCGGCAGCCCGATCTCGGCGAACCGCGATTATTTCGTTCAGGACGGACGTCCGCTGCCGATCGTCGGCATGACGTATATGACGTCGGACGTGGCGCGCAAATTCCTGTTCCTGCCGAACGCGGCCGTCTGGGACCGCGATATGGCGGCGATGGCGAAAGCCGGCATCAACTGGATTCGGACCGGCATCTGGACCGCGTACCGCAATGTGATGCAGGTCGACGGGCATGCGTCCGAAGAAGTGCTGCGCGCGATCGACGCGTTCCTGCTGACGGCTGCGAAGCATAAGCTGCATGTGACGTTCACGTTCTTCTCGTTCACGCCGGAGACGTGGGAAGGCAAGAATCCGTACCTGGACCCGCAGAGCGTCGAAGCGCAGAAGCGCTTTATCCGCTCGATCGTCAGCCGCCATACACGGACGACGCACGTCGATTGGGACCTGATCAACGAACCTTCGATGTTCGATCCGCTGCAGATTTTCTCGAACGGGCCGCGTTCGCTGCATGACGAATACGAGCGGGCCGCTTTCGTGACCTGGCTCAAGCACCGCCACGGCTCCATTCACGAGCTGCGCGAACATTGGAATATGACGCCGGCCGAACTGCCGTCGTTCGAAGCGGCGGCCGTGCCGGAGTTCGCCGACATCAACTTCGACGTGCAGGATATGCACAAAGGCAAAAAAGGCACGCGCTGGCTCGATTATTCGCTGTTCTCGGTCGAGATGCACAGCGCCTGGGCAGCCGAGCTGACGTCGTCGATCAAGCAGTTGGTCCCGGATCATCTCGTGACCGTCGGGCAGGACGAAGCGCTCGGCGCGCAGCGTCCGTCGCCGCTGTTCTACGAAGATGCGGTCGATTACACGACGGTACATTCGTGGTGGCTGAACGACAGCCTTGTCTGGGACGGCGTATTCACGAAGACGCCGGACAAGCCGAACGTGATTCAGGAGACCGGCATCATGTACGTGGAGACGCCGGACGGCCGGGCGAAGCGCAGCGAAGCCGAGCTGCGCAACTTCCTGGAACGCAAATACGCGTACGCCTTCTCGACGGGCGGCGCCGGCGCGATCCAGTGGATCTGGAATACCAATTTCTATATGGATAACGCCAACGAATCGCATATCGGCGCGCTGCGCGCCGACGGCACGGAGAAGCCGGAAGCGGACGTCTCGTACGATTTCGGCAGCTTCATGGCGCAGGTGCGCGACCTGTTCCAGGGACGCCGCCTGGAAGAAGTGGCGGCCGTATTCCCGTATTCGAACGATTTCTCGAACCGTTCGTTCGCGGTCGAGAGCACGAACCGGCTGACGCGGGTGCTGACGTACGGGCTCAAGCTGCCTTTCCGGGCCGTGTCCGAATACCGGCTCGACAGCCTCAAGTCCCATCCGGCCAAGCTGATCCTGCTGCCGAGTCCGCACAACATGGACGAAGATTCGATGAAGAAGCTGCTGCGCATCGCCAAGACGACGCAGGCGACGCTTGTCGTGACCGGACCGGCGGGACTCGACGCCTACTGGCACGAGTCCGACCGCGCCGACAAGCTGCTCGGCATCCGTACGCTGTCGAACGTGCGGCGCGAAGAGATGCTGGAGCTTGACGGCGCGCGCCTGCCGGTCTCGTTCGGCGGGCGCCGCATCGCGGAGACGCTCAAGGAAGTGCCGGCCGACGCTCAGGGCCGGGCGGACGCGGTACTCGACGTGCCGAACGGCAAAGGGCGCTTGATCTGGAGCCCGCTGCCGCTCGAACTCGGATCAGGCGACGAGCCGATCGCCGCCTTGTACCGCTACGCCGCGAAGCAGGCCGGCGTCGTCGACGACCTGGACTGGCTGGCCGGCGGGGAATTGGCCGGCGTGTACGGCCGCAAGCTGAACTTTGCAGCCGGCAGCCTGTACGTATTCGTATCCGAATACGCCTGGGACACGGAGATCAAAGTCCGCGACCGCGCGAGCGGCAAAGTGTACGAGTTCATGCTCGAGAGCGAACGTTCCGTGCTGTTCGCGGCGGACGCTTCGGGCGCGGTTACCGCGGTCTACCGGCCGCATGAAGTGGAGATCGAAGTCGGGGAATAGGCACGCAAGCAGACGGACAGCCTTCCGGGCATCGGCGGATGCCTCAAGATTTTCGGGCTTTGCGGATCGAAGCCGTCTTCCGCCAAAACCGACTTCTTACCGGTTCGGACGCGTTTTCCCATGCGGAAAACGCGTCTTTTTTTAACGTCAAAAAAGGCGTCCCCGACCGGACCCTCGCCATGTTCGAAGACGTCGTTTTGCCTGCTTTCTGAGTCACACCGCCGTGTAAGGGTTAATTGGAGAAAGTGCGACGCAGGGGATTTTTTGTTGAAACTTTTTGGCAGAAGTCCGCGTCTATTTTGAACAGGAGGTGCTTGACCCATGAAAACCTACACTCGTGCGGCGAGCCTGCTCGGCGTACTGCTGCTGAGCGGAGCTCTCGCAGCTTGCGGTAACGATTCGGAACCCGCATCTCAGACCGAGCCGACCGGAACGGCCGCGACTTCGGGCAGCGACAACATCGAGGAACCGGCGACGGCGCCGGCCGACGAAGCCTCGGCGGGCGACAAGGAAGCCGGCGCGGCGGACGCGTCCGATTCCAAGGAAACGGCGGCTGCGGACGGCAAAACGTCCGGTGACCCGGCTTCCGGCGACAAGGCATCCGAGGACAAAGCGGCTGCCGGCGATACGGCGGATGACAAAAAGCCGGCCGCTTCCGGCGGAACCGACTCCAAGAATGCCGACTCCAAGACTGCCGATGCCAAAGACAGCGCGTCCGGCAGCACCGGAGCGGCAGCCCCGGACATCAAGCCGGCCGACAAAGCGAAGCAGGGCAAAAAAGGCGCCGGTGCGGATCGGCCCAAGACCGAGAATTTCGAAGTGGCCGGAGCGGCTTCGACGGATAACGTGACCGGTACGCTGCAGCAGGGTTACGGCTATGCCTTTTACGCGATGGAAGGGCTGAAGTTCGATGCCGAGAACAATCTGCTGACGATGGCGGACAATCCGGATTATTACGCGACGATCACGCCGCTCGCCAAAGGGTACGGATTGGCCGGGCTGCGGACCGAAGGACAAACGGCGCTCAAAGGCTACGGCAAAGCATCCGAGCTCAAAGGCTCCCAAATTCCGGCCGCGCTGTCGTCTTCCCGCTTGTTCATGTCGGCCGAAGGCAACGGCGGAGCCGGACAATTCGCGCTGTGGGAAACGCAGAGCAAAGGTTACAAGCTTGCGATTCATATGCCGGAAGGCGCCGACGCCGACAAGTTCGCGCCGCTCGTGTACGCTTCGCTGTCCACGCTGGCGGACTGAGCCTGTCCTTCCTTTTTCGCATAAAGCTTCGCAAACCGAATCGCCGCAGAACAGGCTTCTGCCGCGCATTCCGACGAACCGTGCCGCCCGGCACGGTTTTTGCTTGCCGCCGTATGGGGTATGATATACATGCGCGAAGAAATAATTCAGAAGCGAAAGCGGGGGCGATTGCCGATGCCGGACCGAAAACTGCTGGACGAGCTGTACCGCATGCGCGACATGAACGGAAACGACGACGATCTGGCCCGGTTTACCGATATTTTGAGCGAAATTTGCGAGACCGCCGCGGCGGACGTCATCCCGGACTTGTGCCGGATGCTGGAAGACGACGTGATCGAACCGAGCGCCGCCGGCGACCTGCTGGAGACGATTTTCTATATTTCGGAACGCTGCGGCATCGACGAGAGCATGCGTTATTTGGCGCTTGGCGTTCCGGGGCTGTTCCCCCGGGCGGAAGGCTGGGCAGTGCGGCTGCACCGGATGCTGCTGCACGCCGACCGGCCGGACGCCCCGTATATCGCCGCTTACGGCTCGGCTGTTTATGGCCTGCCGTCGCGGATGGTCCGCCGGATCGTCAACGCGCTGCTTGAGATCAAGCGTGTGCAGCCCGAGCTGTACGCGGACCGGGTAGACCGGTTCACGGACGCTTTGATGCGCGGCGAAGCGAGCGGCGGCCCCCGGGTCTGCACGCGGCGTTAAGCCGCAGGATTGGGCAAGAAGCAAGAAGCAAGAAGCAAGAGGCAAAAGATGGAGGTGGCGGACGTGACGATGACTCCCGAACAATTTAGAGCCGCCTGGAACGAGGCCGCGGACGGTCCTCTCCTGCGTTTCGATGCCGAAGCGCTGGAGTCGGTGCCGATCACGGAAGAGGCCGGGCGGTTTTTGCGCGAAGCGGGCCTGCCCGGCGATTCGGCTCCGTATTTGGAATTCCGGTCCGGCGAAGGACGCCTGTCCGATTTGAAGACGGCGTTCGGCATGCCGAAACAATATTCGGCTTATTGGCTGCTCGGCTCGACGGGTTACGGCGATCCGGTCTGCCTGAAGGCGGGCAGCTCGCAGGTCGTCTGCATCCGTATGGACCGGGGCGGCACCGAATGGTTCATCAATTCGTCGGTGCCGAAATTCGCGGAATTTCTGCTCGTCTATGCGCAGCTCGTCCAGCGGACGGTTCGCGCGGGCGGCCCGGACGCTTTTCTGGAAAATGAAATTCCGCAGGAAGAGTTGAAATGGGTCGTGCGGGAATTCGGCCGGATCGATCCGGCAGCGTTCGCGCAGGGAACGTTTTGGCGGGACGAGGTCGAAGAGCGGCTGCGGCGCTGAGCGGCGCTACATAACGCAAAACCGTTTTCCCGGCATGCAACCAAAGCCCGATGGTGTGCGTCTATGTCTAAAACCCTTTCGACCCGGGCATTTGGCGGGGAACGAATGGACAGGAGGGCTTTGGATGGGCTTGTCGGGGCAAAAGAAAAGAAAATGCGGATTTGCGCGAAAAAAAACGGATGGTTGGGCTGTGATCTTGTTATTGGGTGCGTTGACGGCGGGATGCGGCAGTTCGGGAGAACCCCATTCTTCTTCCGCAGCGGAACCGGCTGCGGCGAAAGGAGAAACGCAAGCCGCTGCGGACAGCGTACGTCCGGCAGGCGAGCGAGCGGCCGGTTCCGGGGACGATTCCGGATCAGGCACCGCGCGGCTGATCGATCCCGCCCTTTACGCGGGGACTGCGATCGGACGCGAGCAGATCGACCTGCTGAACGATCTGCTCGCGGCGCAAAATGCGGGTGACGCGAGAGGTTATGCGGCGCTGTTTGCGGCAGATACGCCCGAAGCCGAGACGAAGATTGAGTTTGGGGTCGAGCGGATCGGGCTGTATGCCGGCAGTGCCGAATCGAACGGGACGGCGCAGGTGGAAGGAGCCGTTCGGGAAACGGCGCAGGGCAGCGATCATCCGATCGTCTATACGCTCGAACGCGAGACGGACGGTTGGCGGATCGGCGGTATCAAGCGGGCTCAGGGCCCTTACGCGGACGAGACCGGTTATGCCGGCGAGTCGGCAGAGATCGTCAAGCTGATCAATGCCGGCACCCGGTACCGGAACGCGGGCGACGCGCAGGCGTATGCTAAGCTGTTCCGACCGGACGCGTCTATGCGCAGCCTGGACGAGTCTCCCGGCAAGGTCGAAGAAACGCTCATTCCCGATATCGGCTTTCCGAACGGGGACGGGACCCTGATTGTCAACGTGCTTCAGCGTTACGAAGGGCAGACGGACGTTCACGTCCGGGCATTTGCCCTCGGCAAAGAAGGAAGCCGATGGATCATACTGGATATCGATTGACGGCAGCAACGTAACAGTCACATTCCTTCACCGACGGACGTTTTGCGTCTGTTCGGTGATTTTTTGCGCGAGGACATGCGGATCGGCTCGTTTTGTTGTAGGATAGAGTGTGCGTCTCGCGAACGCGGGACTGCATGACTGCATCACAGAATCGGAGGAACATCAAGTGGAGTCTGCACACAAGCCGGAAGGCGACAAGCTTCAGAAAAAATTGCTGCCCCGGCATATCAGTTTTATGGCCATGGGCGGCGTCATCGGCACGGGGATTTTCAAAGGCAGCGCCGAGACGATCGGGCTGGCGGGGCCGGGCGTCGTCTTGACGTATCTGTTCGGCGGACTGCTGCTGCTGATCGTCATGGGCGCGATCGCGGAACTTGCGAGCGTCTACCCGAACCGCAATATGAAAGATTTCGTCCGGCAGGCGTTCGGCCCCCGGCCCGCTTTTATCGTCGGCTGGCTGTACGCGTTCCTCATGCTGACCGTCTGCGTGATCGAAGTGACGGCGGCAGGGTCGTTCCTACAATACTGGATGCCCGGCGTGCCGCTCTGGGTACTCAGTCTGGCCAGCGCCGCGCTCATTCTCGGCATTAACCGTATGAGCGTCGAGAGCTTCGGCGAGACCGAGTTTTGGCTGGCCGGCATCAAAATCTTTATGATCGTCGTCTTCGTTCTGCTGGGCGCGGGGCTGCTGTTCGGCCTGATCCCCGGAGCGAGCGGCGAAGCGCCGGGGCTGCGGAATTATACGGCACACGGCGGCTTCCTGCCGAACGGCTGGCTGTCGGTCTTCTCGGCGCTGCTCGTCGTCATGTTTTCGTACGGCGGCTCCGAATTGATCGGCCTGACGCTTACGGAAGCCAAAGACGCGGAGAAAGTCATGCCCAAAGTCGTCAAAAGCTTTATCCTGCGCGTCGTCCTGTTCTATACGCTGCCGATCCTGGTCATCTGCGGATTGATTCCATGGAACCAGCTGGCCGGGCAGAACAGCCCGTTCGTACAGGTGCTCGAAGCGACCGGCCTGAGCGGCGCGGCGCATATCATCAATTTCATTCTCGTGACGGCGGTGCTGTCGGCGGCGAATTCCAGCATCTACGGCGCGACCCGGATGCTGCATTCGATGGCGGCGGCCGGCGAAGCGCCCAAGCTGCTCGGTACGACGACGAGCAAGGGCGTGCCGGTCGGCAGCCTGCGCCTGTGCGCGGCGGTGCTCGTGCTCGGCGCTCTGGCGGCTTTCTTCATGGGCAACAGCCTGTTCTCGTTCCTGCTGGCGGTGCCGGGCTTCGTCGTCCTGATCGTCTGGGGCTCGATCTGCCTCGCCCAGCTCAAGCTGCGTCCCGTGTATCCCAAAGCGCCGACGTTCCGCATCTGGGGCTATCCGTACTTGACCGCGGCAACCGCGGTCATTCTGGCGGTGATCGCGGCAGGCTTCCTGCTTGATCCGCAGAACCGGCTCAGCATCGGGGTATGCGTCGGCGTGCTGGCGCTGCTGATCGTGTGGTCGATCTTCAAGTTCAAGCGATCGGAGGCGTAAAAGATGACGATGCAGATCCCGGACCGCTTCAACTACGACGCATTCTTGGACTGGGATCTGCTCGGCATGCAGCCGGGGCCGCTGTTTGATCCCGCCGCTTACGGCCTGCGGCCGCAGGGCGGATTTACGGCATGCGAGCGCGGCTATGTATGCCGCTTCGGCGTAGACGGCGAACGCCGGCTGAAGCTGGAGGAGCTTCTGCTGCTCGGCGGAGCCGAATCCGCCGATCCGCCGCCGCTTAGCGGCGTGCGGGCGGAACGATCCCGTTCTTCCGGCCCGTTCCACCGGTACGCGAACCTGAATCTTGCGCTGGAGTACGGCGGCACGATCTGGCTGGGACGCGATGCCGCAGCGGAGGCCGGCAGGAGCGCAGGCGGAGAAACGCGGCTGATCGATTACGGCGATCTGCGGGCGTTGACCTTCGAGCACGGCGAGTTGAAGCGGGTCGAAGCTTACGGCAGCCTGATGGCGGAGATCCGCTCGGCGGAAGATCTAAGTTCCGCCGAGAAAATCGAGCTGGCCTGCGAGCTGACGCTGCCGCGCAGCGAGCGGCTGACGTATTGAGCGCTTTGGCCGGAAGATGGCGGAAGCCGACGGAAGTTGCGTTCAAAGTGCTGTGCACCGAAAAGTCATACGCGAAAAAAATGCACCAAAAAGCCATGCGTGAAAAAGCCATACACGAAAACCATGCACCCAAAAAGCCTGTCCGCGACCTCGGTCGCGAACAGGCTTTTTTGTGGTGCGGTGCCCTACAGATAGGGCCCGAAGCAGGTCTTCGCCCGCTCCCAGTCGACGCCGAGCCGGCCGCGCCAGCCGGCCCACGGCATCTCCAGGTCCGAGCGTCCCTGCGTCGTATCGAATTCCATGCCGGCTTCGATGATGTCTTCGTAATCGGTCCAGACCCCGCGCTCCATGTCCAATCCCATATTCGGGATGACGCCGAGCCAGGCCAGCACGTCGAGCAGGCTGCGCCGCGTGCCGCCGTTGCCGCGCAGCACTTTTTCCGCGCTGAGCCGCTTCTCCAGCTTGCCCGGCGTCTCGTCCGGCTCGGCCCGGGACAGCGCTTCGAGCAGGCGCTTGAGCGCGTCCGCGTCTTCGGCGGTCGGCATCACCGGCGGCAGGTCGACGCGCTCGCTCAGATCGGCATAGATTCCTTCCGGCGAATGCCAGCTGTAGCCGAGCCAGAGCGATTCGCGGATGCGCGACAGCGTAATGGGCCGGCCCAGCGCATGTTCGGAATGGCCGCAGACGCCGCAGGCGAGCAGTTTGCGCGCCCGGCGATATTCATGCGGGGGAGCAAGCCGGGCAAAGCGCAGCGAGACCGGTCCGTTCGCCCCGCGCCGGTAGCTTCCGCCGACGGCCGCGACAAATTCGCCGGCGAGGCGGTCTTCATTCAGCCGTTCGTCCCGACCTAGCTCCGCAATTGCCTCGATCAGCCGGTCGTGCTCCAGCGTGACCAGCTCGTTGGCCGTCCAGCCGATCTCTGCCATAAACGCCTGCTCATCGGCGGACAATACCGATTCGTCGTACAGGCTCGCGCCGAGCTGCGGATCGTAAGTGCCGTTGTCGTAGGCGTACAATTTTTTGAACAAGGCGACGCGCTTTTTGTAAGTCTGATCGATAGAGGGCATCGGAGTCTCCTTAGCAAGCAAAATGTGCACCATGGCGATTTGTCAGATTCCTTCTATACCGGCGGCAGGTTTGAAAATAAAGGTCTCCACACCCAGTATCTTGGAAAACCTGAAATCCGCGTCGGCAGTCACCAATACAAGATCATGCGTGATGGCTGTCGCCAGAATTAAAGCATCCGGCATTTTGATTTTTATAGGCTGATCCATCGTAGACAGCTTATCTCTAAGATTTCCGGCGGTTTTTGCGATTATCGGAGTAACGGACAGAAATTCTTCGGCCTCTTCCAGTTCAAAGTAATTTACGAAATCGATATTGTTCACTTTGCTTTTGCCCGATAAAAACTCGGCTTGAGTAATGACCGAATAGAAGACGAGAGAACCTTGGACGAGTAATTTCCCGAACAGGGATTGTACTTCGTTTTCGTAAGGCTCTTTGTACACTTTGGAAAGTTCGATGGCCGCGTTGGTATCGAATAGGTAATTCAATCCCACTCCTCCCGCATCTTTTTGGTATGGACGGATAAGGATTCCGCTTCTTCCAAAGATAAAGTTCCGGCCCATTTCGCCATTCTTTGCATGCTTGGATGCAGATTGGCCTGTCGTTCGGGAGCATTCAAAAGCGTTTTAAAATGTGCGGGTTCTTGCTGGAATTCGGACTTCTGTATCAGCTCAATAATTTTATTTTCGGACATGCCCAACTGTTTGGCCGTATCTCTGACAACGCTGCGTACATGCAAAATAGCCTCGATTTCGCGCTGCTCCATATCCGCTTCCTCCTTCAATCACTTGGACTCGATTTTGCGCCTTCCGCATCTCCGTTACATTTCGAGTATAGCACAACCCAAAACACCCGCGATCGCAAGGTCGCGAGCACGGGTGTCTGGGCGGCGGTCAAGCCGCGAGCTCGCCTTTTCGGGTGCGGCTCAGGTAGATCATGAGGAAGACGAATGCGGCTGCGAACGACGCCGTAATGATCCAGATCGGAATGCGCGGGTCGAGCGTGTACGCCCAGCCGCCGACGATGCCGGCCGGGGACGTGAGCAGCAGAATGACGACGGACAGCATGGAGAATACTTTGGCCCGTTTCTCGTCGTCGATCGCGTTCTGCACGGCCGCTTCGAGGTACGGCGAGCTGATCATCAGGCCGACGGCAGCGAGCACGGTGCTCAGACCGACCCAGAGCAGGTTCGGCGTCGGCCAAAGCACCAGCATGACGTTCGACAGCACCGACAGCGCGAAGCCCGCCATCATCGAGCGCGTCTCGCCTTCGGCCGGAATCTTCGGCATGATGAACCAGAGCGCGAGCAGCATAATGACCGACGAGACGGCCGGCACGAGCGAGATCAGCCAGCTTTCGATATGCAGAAAATCGGCCAGGTACAGCGACAGATACGTCGTTTTGAGCGTCATCTGGAAATTGAACAGGATGTAGACGACGAAGATCAGCATTAGGCTGCGGCTGGCGAACAGGTCGCGGATCGCGCCGCTGTAGTCGATCAGGCTCGCTTTGAGGCCGAGGGCTTTCGTTTCCTTCATCTTGCGGTAGCCCATTTCCGTTTCCCTCGTCGTCACGTGGCGCCCGATGAACTGGAACGTCATGAGCACCGAGCAGAGCACGTACATGATCCGAGTGCCGTCGACGAGTCCGTAATGGCTGACCAGCAGGCCGCCGAGCGGGGCGAACAGTCCGCCGACGACGCCGATGATCTGCAGCAGCGTGAACACGTACGTCCGGTCTTTTTTCGGCGTGTCTTCGACGATCAGGCAGTAGAACGCGACGTGCGGCACTCGCTGCAGACCGTTAATGCACGTGGCGAGGACGAAAAACCAGACGTTTTGCGAAAACGCGAAGATCAGCATCGCCACGCTCCAACTGAGCACGTCGAAGATCAGAATCGCGCGTTTGCGGCCCAGCCGGTCGGTCAGGTAACCGCTCATAAAAGCCGCCAGCACCTGCACGAGCAGCCCGAGCGTGGTAATCCAGCCGATGTTCGTCTCGGTGACGCCCAGCTCGTACATATACAGCGTCGCATACGTCGCCATCATGCTGTACGGAATGAGGAAAAAAGGCTCGAAAGCCAGGCAGCCCCGGCTGTTGCCGCGGAGCCTCGGGAAAAACGTGCTTGCCATGCGATACTTCCTCCGGTGTCTGTAAGTTGATTTGGGTTAAAGCGTTTTCGGTCCTGCTAAAACACCTGCTAAAATATAGGGTACTATAGAAGAAACGAAAAATATAGGCGAACAACGAAAAAGGAAACGGAGGGAAAAAAGCATGGCTGAACGTACGTCTATTATCGAAGTGGTTCCGTACGATCCGAATTGGAAAAACGAATTCGCGAACATCGCGGCCGCCGTCCACGGGTGGATCGGCGACCTCGACGCCGTCATGAAAAATCCGGACGGACTCCAATCCTGTCAGACGTCCGCCGTCTTTTCCAATGTAAAAGTCCCGCCCGCCGAAGTGACCGTGTACAGCTCGTCGAAGCCTTCCCCGATCGAAGGGCGGACGAGCTTGTTCAGCACGCTCCGAATACCGATTTCGCGCACGAACGACTTGCCGGTCCGCTGCGCGTTGCGCCGAATACTTTCTGCATAATCCGGTTCGAAGTAACAGCCGACGACGGAGAACCGATGTCTTTTGGCGGCCTCGATATAAGTCATCCGGTCTTCCGGCAGCGGATTGGTGTTGTCGACGACGAACGGCTGCTTCGCTTCGAGCAGGGCGTTCAGCAGCAGCTTTTCCCGGTGGCGCGTCTTGAGCATGTCCATGTTGAGGCGCAGATGGGTATCGACATACCGCTCTTTGTAAAAAGTCGATTTGCCCGAAGCCTGAATCCCGATCAGAATGACGCATTCCATCGTTACACGTCCTTTTCGCGGTCCGAATAAACGAAGCGGTTGATATAGGCGCGATCCTGCGAGAAAACGGGGATGTCGAGATCGACTTCCCATCTGCGGCGGACGGCCGTACCTTTGAGGAACTCCCGTTTGACGACGCAGGCGCCGCGTTTTTGCCAGGCGGGCAGGTCGTTCCAGTTCAATCCTTTTTCCGCAAACAGTTTCTCCTGCAGCGAGCTGCCGTCCAGGCCCTGCAGTTCGCGGTGGGCAAAATGGGCTTGGGCGAACATGGAGATACTGTTTTTCGTGGCGTCCATCTGTCTCCACAGAAAATAATTCGTCACTTCGTCCAGCGGCAGCACCCAGGCGCGCGCATCGAACGTGGCGAGCGGCCGATCCGGGTAAACGGCGCGAATCTCTTCGTTGAACTTGGCGGTGGCGATCGAAGAGGCGACAGAGACCATTTTCTGCAAGTTGTTCTCGAACCATGAAGAGGTCGTCAATTTGTCGTAGTTCGTCAGCAGGATCGAGATTTCGTCGCTTTGATGGTAGACCAGCTTGCAGCCCATAAGGTTCAGGGCGAGATACTTGCACGTTTCCCAAAAAGCGCGGATCAGCGGTTCGTCGAACGGTTTGTCCATACCTTTGGTAAACGAGTGGAAATGGCAGCCGTCGATGCGGATCACGACAGGCATGCGGCCGGGCAGGTAATGGCGGAACGCATTTTCGTAACTTTTCATGCGTGCGCCGAAGTCGTCGATAGGCATGGGCGGCAGGCTCCTTTTTCTTTTCTGGATGTGCGGCAAGACGAATCGTGGAACAGTAAAATCGAAAAAAGCCGACGATGCGGAAAAACCCGCAGCCGTCGGCTTTCGATTCGGGCGACGAGCGCGCCGGGCGCATGCCGCAATCGGCACGGCCGAAGCGAGCCCGAAGATTAGCTTTCGCCCAGCAGTTTGTCCGCCGCGATCGCGAGGAACGCCTGCGCGGCGATCAGCAGCGCGCGTTCGTCGATATCGAAGCGCGGGTGGTGATGCGGGAACGCCGTGTCTTCGCTGTCGTTTTGCGAGCCGACGTTGAAGAAATGGCCCGGGCGGTGCTGGAGATAGTAGGCGAAGTCTTCCGCGCCCATCGAAGCGTCGAGGCCGAACAGCGACTGTTCGCCGAAGCGGCGAACGAAAAGGTCGCGCACCTGTTTCGCCTGCTCGGGCGGATTGACGAGCGCCGGATAACCGTTGACGTAATCGAGCGTGTACGTGGCGTGCTCGGCGAGTGTGATGCCGTGCACCATATCGCGGATATCGCGTTCGAGCTGCTTCCGCACGTCCGGATCGAAGCTGCGCACCGTGCCTTCGATCTTCGCTTTGTCGGCGATGACGTTAAAAGCCGAGCCGGCCTGGAACACGCCCACGGTGACGACGGCGGGATGCAGCGGGTTGATATGGCGGGCGACGATATGCTGGAGCGACGTGACGAGCTGGCTGCCGACGACGATCGCGTCGACCGTCTGGTGCGGCTTGGCTCCGTGTCCGCCTTTGCCCTGCACCGTAATGACGAACGAGTCGACCGCCGCCATCGACGGGCCCGACGAGACGGACAGCTTGCCGAGCGGCATATAGCTCGCCAGATGCGCGCCGTACACTTCGTCGACGCCGTCGAGCGCTCCGGCTTCGATCATCGAGATCGCGCCGCCCGGCAGTTTCTCTTCGGCATGCTGGAAAATAAAGCGCAGGCTGCCGCGGAGTTCGCCCTGCCGGTCCGCCAGCACTTTGGCGACCCCGAGCAGCGTCGAAGTATGGCCGTCGTGGCCGCAGGCGTGCATGACGCCCGGCGTCTGCGACTTGTACGGCACGTCGTTCTCTTCGTCGATCGGCAGGGCGTCGAAGTCGGCGCGGAACGCGATCGTCGGGCCCGGCAGGGCGCCTGTCAAATCTGCCAGAATGCCGTTGCCGCCGACGCCGGTACGCACGTCATAGCCGAAACTTTTGAGCGTATCCGCGATAAAGCGCGCCGTGTTCGTCTCCACGAACGACAGCTCCGGGTTGGCGTGCATATGACGGCGCCACTGCACGATTTGTTCATACTCGCCTTCAAGGCGGTCGATCCACTGCTGCTGAATAGTCGTCATGTGAGGCTGGCCTCCCGTTTATCGTGATAAGGTCCGAATCTCGCCCTGAAGCGATCGGCCGGGTTGATCTGGTTTCCAAATTATCACTTTCACCGGAAAGCGTCAAATGAGCGGACTTTGCACGCGGCGAACGACTTTTTTCGACAAAAAGCGTTACATAATGAAGAGTGCCTTCCGATAATAAAATGGAAGATCTGCAAGTTCAAGATGTAATCTTGGACAAACCCCATACACCAGAGAGCAGGATGCACATGAAGGTTAGAACGAAATTATTCGCGATCATACTGCTATTGGTAGCGGTATTGGTCGGAAGCGGCGCGCTGGCGTTGAACGCTATCGACCAAAGCGTGCGCAACGGCGAACGGCTGGAAGACAAACTGGAAACGCAAAAGTTTCTGAAGCAGATGCAGTACCGCATGACCGGACTTGCCAACGACGAGCGGGGTTACCTGCTGACCGGGGATCCCGAATATGCGGAAGGCATGGGCAAAAAAACGGAAGAGATCCGGCAGCTGCTGAGCGGCGGAGCGGAGAAGCTCGAAGGCAGCGATGCCGCGGCGCTGCAAAAGATCGACGAAGCGCTGGAGCGGATGCTCGCACTGAACGCCCAAGTGGTCGGGCTTGTCGCGGACGGCAGCCGGGCCCAGGCGCAGGCGCTGCATTTCGGGGAAGAGCGGACGCTGCGCAAGCAGGAAGTCGATCCCGCCGTTAACACGTTCGTGGAAGCGCTGGACACGGAAGTGTCGCAGCTCAAAGCGGATAACGCCGCCGAGGCGCGCCGCAACCAGAGTATTTTGCTCTACGTTGTGATCGTTTCCGGCCTGGTCGGGATCGGTCTCGGCTTCTGGCTGCTGCGCACGATCATGAAGCCGCTGACGCTCATGAACCGTCAAATGCGGGAGATCGCGGAAGGCGACGCCGATCTGACGAGCCGGATCGAGCTGCGGCAAAAAGACGAGTTCGGCACGCTGGCCGGCAGCTTCAACTTGTTCGTCGGTTCGCTGCGCGAGATGATGTCCCGGATCGGCGACGCTTCTCAACAGCTTGCGGCGGCTTCCGAACAGTTCTCGGCCAGCGCCGAGCAGTCCAAATCGACTTCGCTTCAGGTCGCGGCTGCCATGCAGCAAATCGCGGAGCGTTCGGTCGACCAGGCCCAAATTGCCAAGAACAGTACCGATTCCGCCCACCTCACCTTGGAAAAGATTACGCAAATCGCTTCGGCGACGTCTGAAGTGTCTTCGGTGTCCAAAGAGATGAGCCGGCAGGCGGCCGAAGGCGAACAGGCGGTTACCCGTATCGACGAACAGATGTCGGATATCGGCACGGCGGTCGGCGAAGCCGACGACCGTATCCGCAAGCTTGCGCTGCACGCGCAGCAGATCGACGAGATCACGACGCTGATCAACGAGATTTCGGCGCAGACGCATCTGCTCTCGCTGAACGCTTCGATCGAAGCGGCGCGAGCCGGCGAAGCGGGCCGCGGCTTTACGATCGTTGCAAGCGAAGTGAAGAAGCTGGCGGATCGGTCGGCGGATTCGACGCGCGAGATCAAAGAGCGGGTCGTCAGCATCCAGCACGAGACGCGGGCGGCAATGGATACAATGGACGACGTGAAGCTGCGGGTGCAAGCAGGCGCGCAAGCGAGCCGCGAAGGCGCGCGGCGCTTCGGCGGCATTCTGAACGCGATCGGGGAAGTGTCCGGCCGGACCGAAGCGATGGCGGCTTCGACCGGAGGCGTGCATGACAGCTTCGCCGAGGTGTCCGGTTCGATGGAGCGCGTCAGCGCAAGCACCCAGGACATTTCCGGCGGGACGCAGGAGATCGCGGCGGCGACCGAAGAACAGCTCGCGGCCGGCGAAGAGATGCTGAGCGGGGCGTCGTCGCTGAACCGGTTGGCGGAAGACCTGCAGCTGCTGGTGTCGCGCTTTAAGGTGTAAGGGCGGGTTATATTCGGAAAAGCGAAAAGCGAAAAGCGAAAAGCGAAAAGCGGAAGGCGGCAGCCGCCCGGATCGGGCGATTGCCGCTTTTTGTGCGCGGTACGGCGCGGATCGGAAGCATGCCGAATCACACATTTAATTGTGGAAAATAAAATTTTTAAAAATTTTCTCATAAAAGGTTTTAAAACTCGCTAACTTGGATATAATACCTAATAGACAGTAAGAACTAGACCCAAAGACCTTCAAGAGTAGGAAAATGAGCTAATACACAGAGAAAAGCAGCATTTTCAGCAGTTAATTAGGTCAAAAGTCCCTTTTTACTCCAAAATGATAAAAGAGGTGCAATTCAATGGATAACCGTCTGAAAATGCTGTTCGGAAGCTTGCTTACCCGGGTATTGGCCGCTGCCGTGTTGGGCATGCTGCTTCCCGCTCTTTTGAACGTCGTGCTCATGAGCGATTTCGTGCAGCAGGCCAATGTCTGGAAAGTCGGTCCCTTCGTCGTGTCGATTGCGGGCTTTGTCATCTCGTTCGTGCTGCTGTTCTTCATTGTAAAAGGCATCGTGCGTCCGATTCGGGCGGCGGCGTCCCAGCTGGATCGGATGGCGGACGGCGATTTCACGCAGCGCCTAGATGAAAAGGACCTGCGGCGGACCGACGAGACCGGCACGCTGGTCCGCGCGGTCGATCGGATGCAGACGGCTTCGTACGGGATGCTGTCGATCGTTTCCCGGGAAGCCGCAGAACTCAAAAACGCGACGCAAATCGCGCAGGACAAATTTGTCGTGATGGAGAACGGGCTGCGCGAAGTGTCGGCCACGACCGAATTGATGTCGGCGGGCATGCAGCAGACGGCGGCTTCCGCCGAAGAGATCGACGCGTCGACCCAGGAGTTCGAACGGGCGCTCGGCTCGATCGCCAAGCGGGCCGAAGAAGGCGCGGAAGAAGCCGGCGAAGTCAGTGCGCGGGCGATGGAAATTCAGGAGAATCTGGCGCAGGCCATGGAAAAAACGACGAAAGTCTATACCGAAGTCAAGCAGGGACTCGATTCGGCGCTTGAAGAGTCGCATTCCGTCAACATGATCCGGACGCTGGCCGATTCCATTCTCCAAATCGCGCAGCAGACCAATCTGCTCGCGCTCAACGCTTCGATCGAAGCGGCCAGAGCGGGCGAAGCGGGCAAAGGCTTCGCGGTCGTCGCCGACGAGATCCGCAAGCTTGCCGACGCGTCGAAGCGTTCGGTCGAGCAGATCCACGGCGTCACGGAAAAAGTCGTCAGCTCGGTCGACAACCTGCAGCGCCATTCCGGACGCCTGCTGGACCTGATGACGACAGAGATCGCGGCCGATTACCAGATGATGCAGAGCAACGCGGATTCCTATTTGCAGGATGCGCTCAATATCGAGAACATGGTCGCCGATTTCAGCGCGACGAGCGAACAGCTCAATGCGTCGGTGCAGAACCTGGCCAAAGCGATCAGCGAGATCGCGGCGGCGAACGGCGAAGCGGCCGAAGGCACGCAGACGATCTTCTCGCAGGCGTCGGACGTGCTCGAAGCTTCCGAAGAAGTGGTCGTGCAGGCACGCCGCACGGGCGAAAGCTCACAGCGGCTGGACGGAATCGTCAATCATTTCCGCTTCACGCACGAGACGCAGGGCTCGCAGCCGCAGCTGCTGCAAACCGATTTCCCGGCTTCCGCGGACGGTTCGGCCGGCGCCCAGGCGGCGCGCGCGCTTCCGGCTTCGCGGCCGGCCTGAACAGACTCCGCCGCGTTTTGAAATCCGGTTCGTACGGGCGGCGCGGCTGCCTCATCAAGCGAAGTTCCCGTCCGGGGACTTCGCTTTTTGCCGTGAAAAGTGCCTTATCGCCGAAAAGTTGGTACACTGTTACGGATGGACGGTTCGCGCGCAAGCGAAGAACTCCGTCCAAAGAACCGAAAAAAGCGAGGGACAACAACCATGATTATCAAACCGAGAACGCGCGGATTCATCTGCACGACCGCCCACCCGGACGGCTGCGCCGCGCAGGTTCAACAGCAAATCGACTATATCGCGTCCAAGCCGCGGCTCGAAGGACCGAAGAACGTGCTCGTTATCGGCGCATCGACCGGCTACGGATTGTCGGCCCGCATCGCGGCCGCTTTCGGCGCCGGCGCGGCGACGGTCGGCGTCTACCGCCCAAGCAAAAGCACGGCGACCCGTACCGCGTCCGCGGGCTGGTACAATTCGGCCGCGTTCGAGCGCAAAGCCGCCGAAGCGGGACTGCGTTCGTTCAGCGTGACGGGCGACGCTTTCTCGGACGAGACGAAGGCCGCAGCGGTCAAAGTGATCCGCGAAGAACTCGGCCAGGTCGATCTGGTCGTCTACAGCGTCGCTTCGGCGCGCCGGGTCAACCCGAAGACGGGCGAAGCGGTCAATTCCGTGCTCAAGCCGATCGGCGCTTCGTACACGAACAAGACGGTCAATTTCCACACCGGCGAAGTGAGCGAAGTGACGATTGACCCGGCGACCGAAGAAGAAGTGGCGGCGACCGTCGAAGTGATGGGCGGCGAAGACTGGCAGCTGTGGATCGACGCGCTGAGCGAAGGCGGCGTGCTGGCCGAAGACGCGACGACGATCGCGTATTCGTATATCGGCCCGGACCTCACCCAGCCGATCTACCGCGAAGGATCGATCGGCCGGGCGAAAGACCATCTGGAAGACACCGCGCTGCGGATCGGCGAACGACTCTCGCCGGGCGGCGGCCGCGCTTTCGTCTCGGTCAGCAAAGCGCTGGTCACGCAGTCCAGCTCGGCTATTCCGGTCGTGCCGCTGTACGTGTCCGTCCTGTACAAGATCATGAAGGAAAAAGGGCTGCACGAAGGCTGCATCGAGCAGACGCATCGGCTGTTCGCGGATCGCCTGTACGGCGGCGAAGTGCCGGTCGACGAGCAGGGCCGTATCCGTATCGACGATTGGGAGATGCGCGGCGACGTGCAGCAGGAAGTGGCCGATATCTGGGCGCGCATCTCGTCGGACAATATCGACGAACTGAGCGATCTGGCCGGCTACCGCGCAGAGTTTTTCCAGCTGTTCGGCTTCGAGACGGACGGCGTCGATTACGAAGCCGATTCCGATCCGCAGGCCGGCATGCCGGAAAGCAGCCTGCGCCGGGTCGAGTCGGAGTAGGTTTCGGGCGGGAAGCGGCCGGCTGCGGGCGCCGGGTGAACCGGCGACCTGGCGGCAGGCGGCCGCCCCAACAACGATGATGCAGGCAAACGTACTGCATCGCATACAAGCGAGGGACTCGATTCGGGCGGATTGATCGACGAGAGGAGGTTTTGACTTTGCGCGTATTGGATCGTTATTACCCGACGATAAGCTGGGTGCTGCTCGCCTTGATGGCGGTCAGTTTGTTTATTCTCGACAACGCGTACACGATGCCGCTGCTGCTTGCGCATCTGCTGCTGACGGCGCTGCGCAACCGGCGCGTGATCGCCGGCGTGTTGCGGCAGTCCACGTCCGGCCAGAAAGCGGTGATGCTGCTGTCTTTTGTCGCCGCGGTCGCGGGTTCGTTCCTGTTGATCGGGTATGGCGGCCGGTTTCTGATCTCCCAGGGCATCGGACCGGTGTTCCAGTATATCTGGATCGCGGTCGTGATTGCCGTGGCGGTTGCCGCGCTGCGGGCCGTCGCTATTCGCTCGGGGCTGCGCCTGGGGCAGCGGGAGTAAGGCAGCGCGAGCACGGCGGCGCCCACGAAGACCGGATCGGTTCGCGCAGGCGGACCGATCCGGTCTTTTGGCCTGCGCCGGGAAGAGGAGCGGCGCAGCGGTTGGACAGACCCGGAAGCGGTTAAAAAGCTGCATACGCAGCGCAAAAGGGGTGGGAGCATGAAGCCGGCTTTTTCTTCGTATCAGGACGACCCGCAGGTGCAGCAGCGCCGTTGGCGTATCCTGATCATACTTAATCTGTTCACCTTCATGGCGACGCTCGACGGCAGCATCGTCAACGTGGCGCTGCCTTCGATCTCCAGCAGCCTCGGCCTGGAGCTGGGTCATGCGCAGTGGGTATCGAGCATCTATCTGATGGCGATCTGCTCGTTCATTCTGCTGTTCGGGCGCCTGGGCGACATATTCGGCAAAATCCGCATATTCCGTATCGGCACGATCGTGTTCGTGGTCGGGTCCTTATTATGCGGCCTGAGCGGCTCGCTCGCCACGCTGATCGCCGCACGCGTCGTTCAGGCGATCGGCGCGTCGATGACGATGGCGAACAGCCAGGGCATCGTCACCGACATTTTCCCTTCGACCGAACGCGGCAAAGCGCTCGGCCTCGTCGGCACGTTCGTCTCGCTCGGCAGTATTGCCGGGCCCGGCGTCGGCGGCCTGATGGTCGGCTCGTTGGGATGGGAATCGATCTTCTGGATCAACGTGCCGCTCGGCCTGCTCGCGATCCTGCTCGGCGCCAAGCTGCTGCCCCGGGATCTGCGGACCGCGAAACGGTCGATCGACGGCGGAGGCAGCCTGCTGTTCGCCGGCTTTATCGTCTCGCTCGTCGCGGCGATCCTGCTCGGACAGGAGATCGGCTACGGCGACTGGCGCATCCTGGCGCTGTTCGCGTTCGCGGCGGTCTCGTTCGCGCTGTTCCTGCGCCGGGAGTCGTGCATCGACGAGCCGATGCTGAATCTGGGATTGTTCCGCAATCCGCTGTTCTCGCTCAGCATTCTGTGCGGCTTCCTCGTGTTCGTCAGCATGTTCTGCTATAACATCATCGCGCCGTTCTACCTGCAATCGATCCTCGGCCTGTCGCCGAGCAGCGCGGGCTGGACGATGATGCTCTATCCGCTCGTCATGGTCGTCGTCGCTCCGCTGAGCGGCGCGATGTCCGACCGCTTCGGCTCGGAATGGCTGACGTTTATCGGCCTGCTGCTCATGGTGGGCGCGCAGGCCGGACTCGCGTCGCTGCACGCCGGCAGCCCGCTGGTCGTCGTCGGCGGCTGCATCGCGCTGCTCGGCCTCGGCGGCGGACTGTTCCAGTCGCCGAACAATTCGCTCGTCATGTCCACCGTGCCGCGCCCGCAGCTCGGCATCGCCGGCAGCGTCAATTCGCTGATCCGCAACCTCGGCATGGTGACCGGCATCGCCGTCGCCACGACGACGCTGTTCGGCGTCATGAGCGGGAAGGCGGGCTACCGCGTCACCGGCCTGATCCCGGACCGGCCGGATATTTTCCTGAGCGGCATGCACGTCGTGTTCACCGTCTCGGCCTGCATCTGCGTCGTCGGCGTCCTGCTGACCGGCTGGCGGCTGTTCGGACGCAAAAGCCGGCGCGGAGAAGGCGGGCAGCCGGAGCCGCAGGCTCGGCCTAAGCCGAAAGAAGCTTGATTTTTGCTTGTTCGCGGGGCGCGCTGTAGCGGCTGTGGCGATAAAAGGATGAAATTGTTGGAATTGTCGAGCACCTCGAATAAAATGTTGCCGTATTGAACACATTTTCTCCGTAAAAGACCATTTTGGAGGAAAAAGTGATCACCGCGGCAACATTTTTTGCGTATTAAGCTTTTTTTCTTATCAACCTGCTTAAAAAGTGATCGTATTGAACACATTTTTGCCGAAAAGCGAAAAAAAGCGGTGAAATGTGATCATTTTGCACACATTGCTAAACGGCTGTTCCGAAGCACGAAGTCGACGTTCCAAACGGCTTGTTCTAAAAGATTTTTTCCAAAACTGCATGTAATCAAGCAGCAAGTATGGCGATCACAGCAGCTGTTCCGGAAAATGCCCGACCGTTTCGTAGCGGCACGCATATTTTCCTTCGGAAGCGGAATGCAGCAGCTGCCGATCGACCAGACTTCGCAGCAGTACGTTCGCTTTGCGATGTCCGAACCGGTACGTGTCTTTGAGGTCTTTGGGCCGGATCGGACGTCCCAGACGCCAGGCAAAGCGGAGCACTTCTTTTTCCTCGGGCGTAAGGGTTGGCGAAGTTTTTCGACTATCGAACAGCAAAGGCCCCACACTCAACTGAAGCAGCATCCGGCAGACGTCGGGGCGGGTGCGGATCTCGTCGAAGGAGAAGTGCAGCATTTTCCAGTTCATCCCGGTAAGAAAAGAATCGCGGTTCAGCGCATAGCCGAATTTCTCGCGGTCCATGTCTTTGATATGGCTCTGGAAGCCGTCGCATTCGATGCCGATCCGTCCGCCGCTCTCCGGCAGGAAAGCGAAATCGAGAAACTGCGAGCGGCGGTTCCAGTCGTGGATCTCGTACTCCGGGTGCAGATGGTCGAAACTGCCGATCAGCGGCCACCACACCTGTTCGAGAAACAATTTCTCCGCGTACTGATGTCCCCGCTCCAGCCGGCCGCGCCGTTCGCCGGAGCGTGCATCCAGATGCCGTCGCATGAAAAGGGAGTGGGCCAGTTCGAATTCGCGTGAAGCTGCTGCGGCTGCGGCCGGACGGCGAACAGGCGGCGGGTTGGGCGTTGTGGTCTTGTGTGTGCTTGGCTGGGACAAGGGAATACCTCCTTCGAAAAATAGCGCCGGGCGCAAAAAAACGTCCTCTCCGCCGCTTGGGCCGGGAGGACGTTCTTCGTCGCTCGATCGCTTCTTCGGGAAAAGTATAGCACGCGGAAGCCGCCTGCCGCACGTCCGCTCCCCGGTTTAACTTTTGTTAATGTTCCGTTTAGCCGACGGTTAACGCGCCATGCTATGATAAGACAGAATTTAGGCACACACGAAGCGAGAACATAGACAGATCCAACCGGACGGGAGATTCAGATATGACGATCAAACGCAGGCTTTTCATCTCCAATATCCTCATGATTGCGATTCCGATCGTGCTGGCGATCATGCTGTCGTCGCTGCTTGCGCTGCTGCTGTGGAGAGAGTTCGATTTCCGGTTCGAAAGCAGCGAAGATTATTACGGGGTACGGGATTCCGTCATGCAGGCGTCGCTTGATCTGCTGGGCAGTCCGGACCCCGAGGCGGAAAAATTGAGTTTTATGATCAGCCGGGTCGACCGCATGCTGACCAACAACGATATGGCGCTGCGGATCTATGAGACGTCCGGCCAGGCTGCCGATCTGACTTCCGATCTGACTTCCGATCAAGTCTCCGATCCGTCGTCCGATTCAGCCTCCAATCCCGCATCCGCCCGAACCTCCGATCCGTCGTCCGGTCCGGCTGCCGCACAAGCGCCGGCCGGCACGCCGGCGCAGCTCGGCACCGGCCTGCTGGCGTATTCGCTGGGCGGCGAGCCGTTTGCCGATCCGCGCCTGGCCCAAGCGCTTGGCGCGCTCGGCGGCACCGGCCTCGTCGGCGAAGACGGCCGCGAGCTGTACGTGTCCGAGACGAGCGCCGGCGGCGAGAGCTACCGGATCGAGCTGTACAGCACGCGCGACGATTCGGTGGAAGCCGAAGTCGGCCATCCCGGCGGAGGCTTATGGGTGCCGATCTCGATCCTGCTCGGCATGGTCGCGGTCGTCGCGCTGACCAGCCGGTTCCTGACCCGGTTCGTGTTCCAGAAAATCCGGCAGCCGCTGGAGATTCTGGCGGACGGCGTGAACGAGATCCGCGACGGCAACCTGAATTACCGGATCGACTATACGCGCAAAGACGAATTCCGGCCGGTATGCGAAGCGTTCAACGAGATGGCGGGCCGGCTCAAAGAGTCCGTCTGGGCCGTGCAGAAACAGGAGATGAACCGCAAAGAACTGCTGGCCGGCATCTCGCACGACCTGCGTTCGCCGCTGACTTCGATCAAAGCGTACGCCGAAGGGCTGCTCGACGGAGTCGCGGCGACGGAAGAAGCGCGGCATCGCTACGCGGCCATGATCCGGACCAAAGCCGGCGATATCGACCATATGGTATCGCGGCTGTTCCTTTTTTCCAAAATGGACCTGGGCGATTATCCGAATTATCCCGAAGACCTTGATCCGCACGAAGAATTGGAGAGCTTTTTCCGCGCGGTGGACGACGAATATGCGCATCAGGGTCTTCGCGTGAAGCTCGGCGCCATGGAGCAGGGGCTGATGCTGCACGTCGATCCCGTTCAGTTCCGCCGCGTGCTGTCGAACGTCGTGGAGAACAGCCTGAAGTACAAAGAACGTCCCGAAGTGACCGTGTCCGTCGAGATGTACCGGGCCGGCACGACGCTTACGATCGCGGTATCGGACGACGGGCCGGGCGTGACGGACGAGGCGCTGCCGAAGCTGTTCGACGTCTTTTACCGCAGCGACGCTTCCCGCAGCAGTCCGAACCGGGGCAGCGGACTCGGTCTGGCCATCTCGGAAAAAGCGATCACGTTCATGCACGGCACGATCAAAGCGGAACATGCGGACGGCGGCGGGCTGCGAATCGTGATCGAACTGCCGCTCCGTCCAATCAAGGAGGCATAGACAGACATGAAGAACGGCAAAAAGATATTGATCGTCGAAGACGACAGCGCGATCGCGGAGATCGAACGGGATTATCTGGAGATCGACGGATTCGGCGTGGAGCTTGTCGATAACGGCACGGACGGCATTGTGCGCGGAAGCAGCGGGGAGTTTGATTTGATCCTGCTCGACGTGATGCTGCCGGGCGCGGACGGGTTCGCGGTCTGCCGCAAACTGCGCGAGACGATGGATATTCCGATCCTGATGGTGACGGCGCGGCAGGAAGACATCGACAAGATCCGGGGGCTGGGACTTGGGGCGGACGATTATATCGTGAAGCCTTTTTCGCCGGGGGAGCTGGTCGCGCGCGTCAAATCGAACCTCGCCCAGTACGAACGTCTGCGCAGCCGCAGCGCGATGCCCGCGGACGGCGAGCTCAAGGTCGGTCAGATCGCGATCCGCCCGCAGTCGCGGCGCGTCTATGTGCGGGGCGAAGAGCTGACGCTCAAAAACAAAGAGTACGAGCTGCTGCTGTTCATGCTCGAACATGCCGACATGGTGCTGAGCAAAGAGACGCTGTACGAGAAAATCTGGGGCTACGACGCGATCGGCGACAGCGCCACGGTGGCTGTCCATATCAATCGCCTGCGGGAAAAGATCGAAGACAATCCGGGCGATCCGAAAGTGATCCAGACGGTGTGGGGAGCGGGATACCGGTTCAAGGCATAGCCGTCCGTTTGTAGGAAAAGAGTCCGCAGGCGCGTTCGCGCCGGGGCTCTTTTTTTTGGCGGAAACTATTTAAGAACGGTTTAAGGTTTGTTTAGAAAGTTCGCGCAAGCCGTTTATTTCCCCGCGGTACGATAAGGGTGCGACAAGGAAGTCCTTCACCGGACCTCCACCCAGCCATTCAAATCGAAAACGGGGAGAGAATAACATGAAAAAAAGTATGCGCACCAAAACGATCGGCGTCATGGCGGCAGGCATGGTCTTAACGGCAAGTCTCGGAGCGGCGGCTTATGCGAACGGCAATGCGTACGACAATTTCCGCGACGCGGCGATCAAGACGGCGGAGAACGACAACTCGACCCTGACGTCGAATATCGAAATTCGCCAAAACGGAGCGGTGACGGCAAGCGGACGGTTGAACGTGCAGTCGGCGGGCGAAGAAAGCTATTCCTCGGGCCAGTTCAAGATCGGCGGCAAAACGCTTGACGTCGAGCAGTCTACCGAAGACGGCAAAGTGATTCTGCGCAAAGGCAGCGAATATTATTCGCTCGACGCGCAGCCGCAGGACCTGCAGGAGAAGCCGTTCGAATCTTCGCCGAGCGCGGAGCGCCTTATGGAAGCGGCGAGCGACCTGCTGCTGGGCGACATCAAGAAAAGCTTCACCGAAAGCGGCGATACGATCACGCTCGACCTGACGGACGCGCAAATTCCGGAACTCGCGAATCTCGCGATGAACGCGATGCTGGAAGCGGGCGCGCAGCGCGGAGAAGAGGCGTTGGCAGGCGAAGCGCAGTGGCACTCGGATTCGGAGTGGGCGGACTTCGATCAGGCGTCGCTGCTGCCGATCAAATCGGACGGACGGATCGAGCGTGTACGACTGGAAGCTACGCTTGCAAACGGAGCGATCGCAACGTTGAAAGCGACGATCGGCGTATCGGGCCTTGACGCGGACGGCCAGAAAACCGAAGCGGAAGCGTCGATCGACAGCGCGTTCAGCCAAATCGGCAGCACCGTTCCGCAGGATATCGACGTGACGGGCCAGACGGTAAAGCCGCTCGAGCTGCCTGAAGGCGCGGAACACGGACGCTTCGGTCACGGGCCTTTCGGTCCGGACCGTTCCGAATAAGGAGGACTGAACATGACCGTCGTTCGTATCGAAAACCTGACGAAGAAGTATGCCAACCGTCGCGGCGTGGACAATCTGTCGTTTGAAGTGCGGGCCGGGGAGGTGCTCGGCCTGCTGGGCCCGAACGGCAGCGGCAAGACGACCGCGATGAAAGCGATGACCGGGCTGATCCGCCCCGATTCGGGACGAATCGAGCTGCTGGGAATGGACCCGGCCGAACGGCTGCCGGCCATTTTGGAACGGACGGGCTGCATGATCGAGACGCCCGGCCTGTATCCGTACCTGACGGCGGAGCGGAATCTCCGGCTGACCGGCCGCTTCTATCCCGGTTTCGATACGGGCACGGTCGAAGACCTGCTCGACCGGGTCGGCCTGCTGCCGTACCGCCGGGAGAAAGTCCGGCGGTTCTCCGTCGGCATGAAGCAGCGTCTGGCGCTGGCGTGCGCGCTGCTGCCGCGGCCCGACCTGCTCGTACTCGACGAGCCGACGAACGGCATGGACATCGAAGGCACCGCGATGTTCCGCGAACTGCTGCTGCAAGAGCGCGCACGCGGCTGCGCCGTCGTGTTGTCCAGCCATCTGGCGCACGAGATGGAGCAGCTCTGCACGCATGCGGCCGTGCTGCGCGAAGGCGTGCTGGTCGACCGCGCTTCGGTGTCCGAAGCGCTGGACCGGTATGGCAGCCTTGAGCAGTATTACCTGAGCGTGACGCAGGAGAATGGGAGGAATGCGGGATGAGTACGCGAATCGAAAGCGTGGACGGAAGCCGGCCGGCTTCGGGCGGCCCGGTCGGGGCTGCCGAAGCGGGCAGAGCGGACGGGCGGATCGGGGCTGCCGAAGCGGGGAGGGCGGCCGAGCGGATTGGCGCTGCCGAAGCGGGTAGAGCGGCCGGGCGGATTGGCGCTGTCGAAGCGGAGAGAGCGGACGAGCGGATCGGCGCTGCCGAAGCGGGTAGAGCGGCCGAGCGGATTGGCGCTGCCGGAGAGGGCAGAGCGGCCGGACGGATTGGCGCTGCCGAAGCGGGTAGAGCGGCCGAGCGGATCGGGGCTGTCGAAGCGGGTAGAGCGGACGGCCCGGTCGGTGCTGCCGGAGGAAGCGAAGTTTCCATCGTGCCAAGCGCGAACCGCGCCGGGCATGCGGGCAGCGCGGGGCCGACGTTCGGCGCGATGATCGCCCGCTCCGCCGAAGTCGAACTGGGCAAGATTGCGGCCCAGTTCAAGTATCGGGCGCTGCCTCTGCTGATGGCGCTTGCGCCGCTGGCTCTGCTGCTGCTCAACCGCACCGAAGGAAGCTTCATTCGCTTTTCGCCCGAGAATCTGCCGTTCACGCTGCTGTCGCTGGCGGCTTACGTGCTGCTTCCGCTAGTCGCGTGCATGCTCGCGGCGGATCTGTTCGCCGGGGAACGGGAGCGCGGCGAACTGAAAATCCCGCTCACCCGCCCGGTCAGCCGCAGCGCTCTTGCGCTCGGCAAAATCGGCGCCATGCTCGCCTACCAGGCCGGATTGCTGCTGCTCCTGCTGGTGCTGTCGCTGGCGGCGGCGCTGCTGTCCGGCGCCGGATTAAGCGATCTGAACGTGCCGGGCATCGTCGGCGCCTACGTGCTGACGCTGCTGCCCGCAGCCGTCTTGACGGCGTTGGCGGCGTTCGCTTCGACGCTTGCCCGCAGCGCGACTCTCGGTTTCATGCTGGGCGTCGCCCTGATCGCCGTCATGAACGGCGCCGGCCTGCTATTTCCTTCGGCAGCCCCGCTGCTTGCGGCCGATTACGTGACGCTGTACAAAACGGTCATCGGCTCCGGCATCGCCTATGCGCAGCTCGGCCTGGGCGCCGGCATCCTGCTCGGCTGGGGTGCGATATTCACAGCCGCTCAGCTGCTGGCGTTTGACGGACAGGAAGTGTGAGCGAGCGGCTGGGCGAGCGCGAAGGCGGCGCTGCCCGGCGGTGGCAAGCCTAACAAAAAACGTTCCGACCGGCGTCAGCGGTCGGAACGTTTTTTTGGGGTTTTGCCGCGGCGGATCGGTGGGGGGAGCCGGCGGCTGCGGCAGAACCTTGCTCTGGGCAGTGCTGCAGCTTCGGAAGCGCTGCGACCTTCGGTCGTGCCTCGCCCACGGCAGAATCCGAATCTCTGGCAATACCTTATCTTGTGGCAGCGACTGACCGGTGGCGGCGCCACTCCATTCGGCAATGCCTCTCCCCCGGCAGCCCCGCGATCTTAGGCAGCCCCGCCCCTCCAATATGATCGAATGTGATCAAAATGCGCACTTTTTGCCCGTAAATCGAGGGCAAACCAGAAAATGTGATCATTCCGATCACATTTTCCCGCATCCAACGGCTAAATCTCGAATTTTGCCCGAAAATGTGATCATAAAGGCAATATTTATTGGCGAAACTGCGATATAGGCGGAAAATGTGATTAAAAAGCTCACTTTTCAGCTTGCGTTTCTTTTCGCAGCCATGCAGCTTCGTCCCCTTGCGACTCTGCAACTCTGCAACTCTGCAACTCTGCAGCTCCCGGTCCGCAGCTCCGCAATCCTCGAACCTCGCTCAGTCTCGAACCCCGCTCAGTCTCGAACCCTGCTCAGCGTCGATTCCCACTAAGCGTCGAACCCCTCGCAGCGCCCACTCCCGCTCAGCACTTTCCCCCGTCTGCGATCCAGCCGTCCAGCCAGCCTCCAAAAAACTAGTTAAACCGCCGGATATGCGGCGAGCACAGCGCGGTCAGCAGAATGACGATGCCGACGCTTGCGAAGATCGCGATCGTCGGCAGGCCGCCGATCGTATCGGCCAGATGGCCGACGATCAGGTAGCCGACCGGCAGCAGCGCGAACGAGCCGAGCATGTCGAGGCTGGCGACGCGGCCGAAGCTTTCGGCGGGGACGAGTTCCTGCAGGCTGATCTCCCAGATGATCATGAACATCATCATGCCGAAGCCTTCGAGGACCATCGCCATGACGAGTCCCGGCACCCACGTGATGACGGACAGCAGCAGCAGGGCGACGCCGCCGAGCAGCGCGCCGCCGTAGGCGACCAGGCCGCGGCGCTGCCAGTCGCGCTTGGAGCCGAACAGCACGGCGGCCAGAATCGCGCCTACGGCCGTGCCGGCCATCGCGATGCCGTACACGGAAGGCGGCAGTCCGTGATGGACTTTGAACAGCCACGGCACGAGCACGGCCACAATGCCGGTATAGCAAATATTGAGCAGCGAAAAGGCGAGAATCGTAATCCACAGCCACGGCAGTTTGCGCAGCACATGGACGCCTTCCATGAACTCCGCGCCGAAGCCGGACAGCACGGAAGGGGTTCGCGGCGCAGCCGCAGCCGCGTCGCCCGGCGCAACACCGCCGGGGGGTACGACCGTTTCGGCCGGCATACCGCCGCGCAGAGAGGCCGCCGCGTCCGCCGTCTCGCTTCTTCCGGCCGCTCCTTGCCCGTTCGCCGCCGCGCCGCCGTTCGCCGCTTCGTCTGCACGAGGCGCCGCGATTCCTTGCGCCGCCTGCGTGCCGGCTTGTCCGCCGAGCTTGTCCGATCGGGCGCGCCATCCGCCGCCGGAGCGCCCTTTTTGCCGGGCCAGCACCCGGCCGAGCATCAGGAAGCACAGCAGCGAGATGAAATACGTGATGGAATCAAGCGCAAATCCGGCGCCCGGAGACGCGGCGGTGACGAGCATGCCGCCGAGCGCGGGGCCAAGCAGCCGAACGCCCTGGATACTGATCTGGCTCAGCGCGTTGGCGGCGTTGCGGATGTCCGGCGTGAACACTTCGGCGCGCAGGGCGGAGTAGGCAGGGTTGAACACGCCTTCCATCATGCCGTAGAAGACGAGCCCGATATACAGCCGTTCCAGCGTCAGGCTGCCGTTGAAGATCGAGATTGCCGCCAGCAGCATGATGCACAGCCGCGCCGCGTTGCTTAGCATGACGAGCCGCAGCCGATCCGTCTTGTCCACGATCCACCCGGCAAAAGGCAGCGCAATAATGTTCGGCAGCATGTAGCAGGTCATGGCAAGGCCCAGCGCCGTCGACGAATCGGTCAGCGAGTAGACGACGAGCGGCAGGATGAGCACGGAGACGGAGCTGCCCAGCATGGCGATCCATTGACCGAGCCACAGGTAGGTAAAAGCTTTCGATTTGCGAATCGGCGACAGGAAAATCGACAGCCGCGAAGCGTGCGAGTCTGCGCCGTCCGCGGCTTTTTTGCCGGAACCGGTCAGCATGCTCAATCTTCCCCTTTCTCGTCGATTCGCCCGATCCGGATACTGACACCGTATTCCCGGCCGCCTTCGGTATGAAGTTCCCACTTTTCCAACAGCGTCTTGAGTTCTTCCGAGAAGCGTGCCGCTTCTTCGTCCGACAGGTCGAGCCGCGTCGCATGGTATTCGGAAAAAGGAGCGCCGCCCGTCCAGCCTTCGTCGTCTTTTTGCCGAAGTTCGCCTTCGGCCGCTCCGGGAAAATGGAACTGCGAAGCCGGCGCGGCATAATATTTCTCCACGATGCCCGCGACGCTGCGCGTCTCGGCCAGTTCAAGCAGCCCGCCTTCGTACAGCCGCTGGATATGGTAATGGATATTGCCCGGCGTCTGGCGCAGCCGGTCGGCGACCTGCTTCGACGTCATCGCTTCGCGCGACAGCGCGTGCATGATTTTGATCCGCAGGGCGCTTTGCAGCAGTTTGTTCTGTTTGGCGTCGATGATAAGCGAGCCGTTCGGCGTCATCGGTCTGTCCGTCAACGAAATCTCCTCCTTGTCGGAATCGGATCGATGTTGAATCCTGGTGATCTGGAATCAGATCATTCTGGAAACAGATCGATCTGGATTCCAGATCATGACGCTACTATAGCATCGCCTGCGGCCGGTGTAAACAGAAATGAAGGGGTTATAAGAAAAAGCCCGTTACGGATCAAAGATCCGTTAACGGGCCGAACTTCCCTGCCCAAATAGGGGAGGGGATTACGAGAACGTATCAAGCAGGCTTGAACCGGATCTCGTCACCATGTGTTACGAGAACGTATCAAGCAGGATTGCGGTCAGCAGTCCCATCGACGCGATGAAGCCTACGGCCGGGCCGCCTTCTTCGAAAGCTTCCGGCATCATGGTCGAGCACAGCATGGCGATGATGCCGCCGCCGGCGAAAGCGCCGATCGCGGCTTTCATTTCGCCGGAGAGCTGCTCCAGGAACAGGTAGCCGCCCATCGCGGCCAGCGCCGATACGAGCAGGACCGCGCCCCACATGACGAATATCTTTTTGCGCGAATAGCCGTTTTTTTGCAGGCCGACGGTGCTCGACAATCCTTCCGGGATATTGCTGACGAAGATCGAGACGACGAGCACGACGCTGATGCCGTTGCCCGCGATCAGGCTTGCGCCGAGCATGATCGACTCCGGAATGGCGTCCATCACGGTGCCGGCGAAAATGCCGAGGCCGCTCTGGTCGGCTTCGCCGCCGGCGGCTTTTGAACCGGATTCGTCTTTGCCCGAACGTTTGCGGTTCGAGCCGCCGCGCCGGGACACGATCAGGTCGAAGACCGTATACACGAGCGCGCCCGCCGTAAATCCGATGCCCGTCGCCAGCACGCCGCCGTCTTCCAGCGCGTCGCCGAGCAGCTCGAACGCGGCCGCGCCGATCAGCGTGCCGACGCCGAACGCCATGATCCAGCCGATATACCGCTTTTTAATGCGTAAAAACAAAGCCGCCAACGCGCCCAGCACGACGGCCGACGCGGAAATGCCGCCCCATAACAATGCGCTCCACATGCCCAGTTCTCCTCTCGCTTTGTGCTTTTCGGTATGTTTAAAGTGTCTTATGTAAGCACTCCTGCTCGTTCATTAACCTGCCGGGAGGCGGAGCAAACGTTTCGGGCTGTTTCGCAATGGAGAAAAGGCGATGGTATAATTTGGCGTATAGGCAGGCGGAAGCGCCAATGCAGCGCGCCGTGCCAGGCCACATTTTCGGGAGGCGATGCAATGGGAACACCGCAAACGGTTTTGACGACAGGAGCCAACGCTCCGATCGGGCAGACGGACGAACTTCGCGTACGCGTCGAATGGAACGCCGCTCCGGCGGATCTCGACGTCAGCTGTTTCATGGTCGGAGAGAACGGCAAAGTGCCTTCGGACGATTATTTTATTTTTTACAATCAAGACAGCAGTCCGGGCGGGCAGGTACGGTACGAGCGGACGGGGCCCAGCGGCGTCGTCTTCGTTATCCGCACGAACGAGCTGGACGCCGGCCTGATCGCCAAATGCGTCTTTTCCGCGACGCTTGACGGAGCCGGGACGTTTGCCGACGTGACCGGCTGCCGGATCGTGGCGGAAACGGGCAGCGGCGAGATTCTGTACGAGATCCGGGAAGCGACGCAGGAGCGTTCGCTCGTCTTCATGGAACTGTACCGGCACGCGTCGGGATTGAAGCTGCGCGCGATCGGACGGGGCTTCAACGGAGGGCTCAAGCCGCTGGCCGAAGCACACGGCGTCGAGATCGAAGACGAAGAAGCACCCGCGCCGCCGAGCACGCCGAAGCCGCCCGAGAGCGCGCCGGCCGCTTCGTCGCCCGCTCCGTCGACCGCCGCTGCCGGGCTTCCCGCGCAGCCGCCGGCGAAGCCCGAACCGGAGCCGTCGCGGCCGCTCGGCAAGATCGACCTGCTCAAGCGCAAAGTCGGCATCTCGCTGGAGAAGAAAAATATCGCGCACGAAAAAGCCCGCGTAGCCGTCGTGTTCGACGCTTCGGGCTCGATGACGCAGCTGTACAAACAAGGCACCGTCCAGCGTGCGTTCGAACGGATTCTCGCCGTATCTGCCCAAATGGACGACGACGGGATTATGGACGTCTGGTTTTTTGCCAGCAAGATGATGCGGGCGCCGAGCGTGACGGAGTACCAATACGAGAATTACGTGCAGAAGACGTACCCGGGACCGAGCCTGAAGAGCAAGATCGGCTTCGGCAACAACGAGCCCGTCGTCATGGAAGACGTCGTCCGCAAGTACACGGAAGAAGACCCGGACGACCGGACGCCGACCTATATCATCTTTTTTAGCGACGGGGGCATCTACGAGACGAAGAAGATCTCGAAGCTGCTGATCAAACACGCGGACAAGCCGATCTTTTGGCAGTTCGTCGGTCTCGGCAGAGCCAACTTCGGCGTGCTGGAGCAGTTGGACGACCTGCGCGGACGCATCGTCGACAACGCCGATTTTTTCGCGCTCGACGATCTGGACTCGGTCAGCGACGAAGAGTTGTACGACCGGCTGCTGAACGAATTTCCGGGCTGGCTGAAGGAAGTCCGCTCGCGCGGCATTTTGAAAAGCTGAATGCCCAAGCAATCAGGGAATCAGTGAATTAGCGAATCGAAAAACGAAGGAGGACAACAACATGAGTTCGCATCCGGAATCTTCCGTCGAAACGTCTCCGTCTGCGATGACGCTGGGACAATGTCTGAACCTGCTGCACAAAGACCTGGTGCTCGTCGATATGGCCAGCCCGGGCAAGCCGACCCATCCGGTATCGAAGTGGAAAAAGCTGCTTGCGCTGGACGCGCCCGGCTACGAACTGCGTACGATGAGCTTCAACCACGGGCGCACGCAGAAAAAGTCGATCGTGCAGATCGACGGGCCGCGCGCGTGGCACGAGTGGTAAGCGGGTAATAAATGGCGTAAGCGAATTTGTTTGCTGCGCACAGTTGGCCCGAACCGCTGTTTCGATCTGCCATTTCGATCCGTTCGATCCTAGATAGGGGAGGCGACTTATATGATGAGACAAGATATCGGAGAACATCAGGATTTCTATATCGTCCGCGCGTCCGATGCGCCGGAGCCCCAGACCCCGCCCGGCACGCAGCCGGGTTCCGACCCGGAGATTCAGCCGGTCGACCCGCCGGAAGTGACGCCGGGCGAAGTACCCGGCGTGCAGCCGGGAAGCGACCCGGAGATTACGCCGAGCGGTCCGCCGGACGTGCAGCCGGGACAGCCGCCGGAATTCGACCCGGACGACATGCCGGGCGTGCGGCCGCACCAGCCGGAGATCACGCCCCAGGAACCGCCGGGCGTCCAGCCGGGTCAGGCACCGGAGATCCAGCCGGTCGACCCGCCCGACGTCCAGCCGATGCAGCCGCCGGAGATCCAGCCGATCGACCCGCCGGACATGCAGCCGAACCCGCCCAGAGAGTTCTAGGCGGCCGGCTGCCCGATCTATGGCGCCACCGGCGGCGCCAACCGAAACATTCGACAAAAAGCTTCTCTGCCCCGATGGGCGGAGAAGCTTTTTTTGGCCTGTAACGCGCGGCCGACGCCTGCGCCGTCCAAGCCTGCCGTCCGGGCCGCACCCGCCGTCTCACCCGCGGTCCGCGCCGCCTCGCACGCCGCTTCGATTCCCCGGCGGGAACCGAAGCGGCGCTCCGGTTAAGCCGGCGAATCGCTTTTTACATAAAACGTCTGTCCGCTCTGCGTATCGAGCGCGTTGAGCTGGCCGCCGAACACCGCGCCGCCGTCGATGCCGATAATGCGGTTGGCGCCGTAATACAGGTCGTTGTTGTCTTCGTCCCCGTGCAGGCCCCGCGTCGGGGTGTGGCCGAACACGACCGTCTTGCTTCCGTCGTAGCCGCGGTGAAACGGCTCGCGTATCCAGATCAGATCGGACGGATCGGCTTCGGCCGCGGTCAGGCCCGGCGGGATGCCGGCATGCACGAACACGAAATCGTCTGTCTCATAAAAGAGGCCCAGACCGCGCACGAAATCGAGATGTCGCTCCAGCGTCTCCGATCTCAGCTCGGGCCGCCGGTAGTTCGCGCCCAGCTCGACCCGCAGCTCTTTGTCGGAGAAGCCGTAGCTCTCAAGCGTTACGCAGCCGCCGTTGCGCACGATCCAGCGTTTCCAGTCTTCTTCGTCTCCGCCGTCGAGCGCGCGCAGCATCAAATCTTCGTGGTTGCCTTTGAGCGCGATCGCCCCTTCGGCGCACAGGTCGATGACACGGTCAAGCGTCTGCATGGACAGCGGGCCGCGGTCGATATAATCGCCGAGCAGCACCAGTTGGTCGGCAGCCGGATCGTAGCTTATTTGGTGCAGCAGGCGGTCCAGCAGATGCAGTTCGCCGTGGATATCGCTGATGGCCAACGTTCTTTTTGACATGGGAGGAGCCTCTCTTTCGGGGGAGGAGTCGGGATACTAAACTCTCCCCATTCTAGACGTCGTTCCCGCTTCAAGCAAGAACGCGAGCGGCGCAGCGGACAGCACAGCGACACAAGAATAAATTTTGATTGCAATTTAAGTTAACTTGAGTTAACTTATTTACGAGGGTTAACTAAGAGAACGTGCAAGGAGGAGTCATTTGCCGGAACCGAACCATTCACTGCGCGAGATCAAGAAAGCAAGAACGCGCATCAAGCTGTACGAAGCCGGGCTGGACCTGATGCGTACGCGCAAGTTCAGCGAGATCATGGTGGACGACATCTGCCGCGAGGCGGAAACGTCGAAAGTGACTTTTTTTAAATGTTTTCCGCAAAAGGAAGCGCTGCTCGTCTATTTCATGCGAGCGTGGCTGACCGAACGGATGCTGGAGATCGACGACGGCGGCCGGCGCGGCTTCGCTTCGATCCGCCATCTGCTGGCCGGCGTGGCGGACGGATACGAAGCAAGGCCCGGCGTCATGCCGGGATTGATCGCTTTTTTGGCCGAAAAAGATATGCATCCGTGCATGCCCGACCTGAGCGCGGCGGAGATTCACCTGCTGTTTCCCGGCCGGGAAAAGGAGGCGGCGGCGACGCCCGACCTGTCCGATCTGTTCGAACGCTGCATGCTCGAAGCGCGAAGCGACGGGACGCTTGACCCCGATCTGCCGATCGACGAAGCGGTCAAGCTGCTGTGGACGATTTTTTACGGAGCGTTTCTGACGGCGCGCTTGTACGCCTCGGACGATATCCGCGGATTTTACGACCTGCATCTGAGAGTAATGGAACGAGGCTGAGGAGGCGAGCAAGATGGCGAAAGTCATTCCGGGCAGACAGACGGCACGGATCGAAGGACCGTTTGTCGTATTCATTATCGGAACGCGCGTGAACAAATGGTATGCGGTGCACAAATGGCTGCCCGTGCTGCGTTCGATGGGACCGATGATTCAGGAATTGTACAGCAACAAAGAACTGGGTTTTCTTGACGCTTCGGTGTCCCTGACCGGACGCGGCGTCTCCCTTGTCCAATATTGGCGCTCGTATGATCAGTTGGAACAGTATGCCCGCGGCGGCGAACATCATCTCAAAGCGTGGAAAACGTTCAACCGCAAACTGCGCGCGGGCAACGCCGTCGGCATCTACCACGAGACGTACCTGGTCGAGAACGGCGCGCACGAATCGATCTACGTGAACATGCCGCCGACCGGCCTCGGCCGCGCCAGCGAACTGCATCCGGTCGGCGCGGGCGGAGAAACGTCGCGGCAGCGGGCCGGTCTCGGCGGCGCCGGACAGGGCGAACCTTCTGCGGACCTGCCGCCAAGCTGAAGTCAATCTTGACCTGGCAACCTCGACCGGAACGCATCCGCCGTCGATCGGAATTCAAAAAAAAGGAGCGGGGGTGATCCCGCTCCTTTTTGCGTTCCGCGTATGGTTTCGGTCGACCCGCCGTATCGGGTGCATCTGTTCGTTTACGCCTTGCGGTCGATCCATACGTTCATTTTCCGGTCAAAACCCGTTTCACTTCTTCCACCGATTTTTGCTTGATCAAAGGCGCTTCGCTGATGACCCACTGCGGCATTTCGTACACGTGTCCGGCCCGGACCGCTTTGAGGTTTTTCCAAACGGAAGTCTGCTCGATCCGCTTCCGGTTGTCCGCGGCGTCGCGGTCGCCGTCCGCGCCCGGAGCGCCGACTTCCACGAACAGATAATCGGCGTCGTAATCCGGCAGCACTTCCAGCGAGATCGGGACGATGTCTTCGAGCTGCTCGACGCCGCGCGCCGGGGTCAGACCGAGATCGGCATAGAGGACGTCGGACAGCGCCTGCTTCGGCCCGTGCACGCGGACTTCCTTGGGCATGATGCGCACGTACAGAAAAGTCGATCCTGCCGGCACGGCGGCGGCGATCGCCTGCCGGGCCGCTTCGGCCTGCTTGGCGTAGCCGTCCAGCCAAGTCTCGGCCCGATCTTCGCGCCCGAACATGCGGCCGTAAGCCCGAAGCTCTTCTTTCCAGTTCGCCGAAGGCGAATCGGCAATGACGGTCGGCGCGACTGCTTGCAGCTGATCGTACAGATCGGCCTGCGCTTTGCGGCCCAGAATGACGTCGGGAGCGGCCTGCAGCACCGCTTCGACGTTGACTTCGTCGCCGAGCGGCTGCACGCCTTCGAGCGCGGCGGCATCCAGATAAGGCGGCATGACGCCGCCCGGATACGTGACGGTGGCGTAAGGCTTGAGGCCGAGCGCCAGCAGATAATCGGTCAGCCGGTAATCGAGCGAAGCGATGCGCGCCGGCTCGGCCGGAATGGCGCTGTCGCCTTTGAGGTGACGGACGGTGCGGACGGCAGGCTCGGCGGCTTCAGGAGCGGCATCTGCCGTTCCCGCGGTGCCGCTGCCGGACGAGCCGCAGCCCGCGATCAGCAGGGCGCCTCCCAGCAGCAGCGAAGCGGACCGGAATAAGGCGGATCGGAAAATAAAGGGCATAGGTCAAACTCCTTCTACGAAAATGATAATCATTATCATATATAAAACGTACTCACTCGTCAAACCGATCCGATCGCCAAACCGTCCATGCATCCCGATCCGTCCCTAATACTCTTTTACAAAACCTTCAATTCTTACAATATGGATAGGAAATAAGGAATATCAATACGAAATGAAGGGCAATAATCGAACTTTTTTACGCTTTGGCATTGAAAAAAGTCATCGATCGACAAAAAGATGGACAACCTTAGACAGATTCGCTAACATAGGAAAATGCAAAACCGCAGTACAGCGGAACCGAATTAAACTTGGAAAGAGGTAGAGACATGAGCGGGTTGGATAAAAAAACCGGAAAGACCGTCGAAAGACCCGGAGAGGGCGCGGCCGGATTTTCCAAAAACGGATTTATCCTGGCGGCGATCGGCAGTTCCGTCGGCTTGGGCAACATGTGGAAGTTCCCTTACATCACGGGCGAGAACGGGGGCGCCGCCTTCTTCCTGCTGTTCATTCTCTGTCTGGTCGTGGTCGGCCTGCCGATCCTGCTGGCGGAAATGACGATCGGGCGCGGCGGGCGCGGCAACGCGTCGTCGTCGCTGTTCAATCTGACGAACAAGAAGCATTGGAAATGGTTCGGCCTGATCTCGATCATTACCGCTTTCCTCATCATGTCGTATTACAGCGTCGTGGCGGGTTGGACGCTGCATTACATGATCCAGTCGTTCGCCGGCGCGCTGTCGGACGTCAACATGGACTACGCGGGAGCGTTCCTCGGCTTCGCGGGCGGTTACATGCCGATCTTCTGGAGCGCGCTCGTCATGGCCATTACGGGCTTCGTTATCGCCAAGGGCGTATCGGGCGGCATCGAGAAGTTCAACAAGATCCTGATTCCGGGCTTCCTCATCCTGCTGCTGATCATGATGGTCCGCGCGTTGACGCTGCCGGGCGCCATGGAAGGCGCGGAATTTTTCCTCAAGCCCGACTTCTCGAAGCTGAATGAGGAATCCGTGCTGATTGCACTGGGCCACTCGTTCTTCTCGCTTTCGCTCGGCATGGGCTGCATGCTGACGTACGGTTCGTACGTACGCAAAGACCAATCGCTCGGCAAAGCGACGCTCGCGATCGGCGCGGGCGACCTGCTGTACGCGTTCATCGCCGGCCTGGTCATCTTCCCGACCGTATTCGCTTACGGCATGGAGCCTTCGAGCGGCGTCGGCCTCGCGTTCATCGCGCTGCCGGCCGCGTTCGCGCAGATGCCGCTCGGCTTCCTGTTCGGTGGCGTGTTCTTCCTGCTGCTGGCGATCGCCGCGCTGACTTCGGCCGTCTCGATCCTCGAAGTGCCGGTCGCCTACGCGATGGAGCAGTGGAAATGGAGCCGCAAAAAGACGGCGACGATCATGGCGACGCTCGCGTTCCTGCTCGGCGTGCCGTCGGCGCTGTCCGTCGAAGGGGCCGACGGCCCGCTCAGCAACGTGCTCCTGTTCGGCAAAACGATCTTCGACCTGTTCGACTTCTCGACCTCGTACATCCTTATGCCGGTCGGCGGTCTGATCATTACGCTGTTCACAGGCTATGCGTGGAAACGCGCAGGCGAAGAAGCGGGACTTACGGGCGGCATCTACCGTACCTGGATGTTCCTGCTGCGCTACGTCTGCCCGCTGTTGATCATCCTGATCTTCCTGTATTCGGTCGGCGTATTGAAATTCAGCTGATTTCCCTATACCTGGACGTTCCGCTTTGGCGGAACGTCTTTTTTTGTTTGCAGCGACAAAAGTTAAATTTTTATAAAAAACGTTCGGTTTCGTATAAAGACCCTCTTCCCGGGCGGTGCTATGCTAAAACACGTAAACGAAAAGACGGCGCCGACAAATTGGAAGCGCTATCTATAACGGAATGCGGGAGGGAATTCGGTGATGAGAAGAATAACGGCACTTCTGCTCGCGCTGATGCTGACGGTAGTCCTCGGCGGCTGCAATTTGGCGGAAAGCAGCGCAGGAAGCGCGGAGAAAGGGTATATCGGTCTGTCCATGCCGACCAAATCGTCGGAGCGCTGGGTAGCCGACGGCAGCAATATGCGGGAGCTGTTCGAGCGGCAGGGCTACAAGACCGATCTGCAGTACGCGGAAGACGTAGTCGAGAACCAGATCGCGCAGATCGAGAACATGATCACGAAGGGCGTGGACGTTATCGTCATCGCGGCGGTCGACGGCAATACGCTGACGGACGTGATCGGCAAAGCGCATGATCGCGGCATCCGCGTCATCGCCTACGACCGGCTGATCCGCAACACGCCCCATATCAGCTACTATTCCACGTTCGACAACTTCAAGGTCGGCGTGCTGCAGGCGTCTTACATCGAGCAGGCGCTCGGCCTCAAGGAAGGCAAAGGGCCGTTCAATATCGAGCTGTTCGCCGGCTCTCCGGACGACAACAACGCCTACTTTTTCTATGACGGCGCGATGTCGATCCTGCAGCCGTACATCGACTCGGGCAAGCTCGTCGTGCGCAGCAAGCAGACGACGATGGCCCAGATCGCCACGCTGCGCTGGGACGGTTCGCTGGCCCAGTCGCGGATGGACAATCTGCTCAGCGCGTATTACTCCGACGCCCATCTGGACGCGGTGCTCTCGCCGTACGACGGCATCAGCATCGGCATCCTGTCTTCGCTCAAAGGGATCGGATACGGCTCTTCGTCCAATCCGCTGCCGGTCATTACCGGACAGGACGCCGAGCTCGCTTCGATCAAATCGATCGTAGCCGGCGAACAGACGCAGACCGTGTTCAAAGACACCCGGAAGCTGGCGCAGCAGACCGTAAACATGGTGGAAAGCGTGCTCAAGGGCGAAGAAGCGGAAGTGAACGATACCGAATCGTACGACAACGGCGTCAAAGTCGTGCCGGCGTATCTGCTCGATCCGGTCTCGGTCGACAAAAACAACGTGGAACAGGAAATCGTGGAACAGGATTATTATACGAAAGACGAAATCGGCCTCAAATAGCAGAAAGGAGGGTTCGGCCATGTCGGAATATCTTTTGGAAATGCGCGGTATCGTCAAAGCGTTCCCCGGCGTCAAAGCGCTGGACGACGTAAACGTCCGGGTGCGCCCGGGCGAGATCCATTCGCTGTGCGGCGAGAACGGCGCGGGCAAATCGACGCTGATGAAGGTGCTTAGCGGCGTCTATCCGCACGGCAGCTACGAAGGCGATATTTTGTTCGAAGGCCAGACGTGCGAATTCCGGGACATCAAGCAGAGCGAAGAAAAAGGGATCGTGATCATCCACCAGGAGCTGGCGCTCATTCCGTACCTGTCGATCGCGGAAAATATTTTTCTCGGCAACGAACGTTCCAAAAAAGGGATCATCGACTGGAACGAGACGACGGTGCGCACGGTCGAGCTGCTCCGGAAAGTCGGACTGAACGAAAATCCGCACACGCTCGTCGGCAATATCGGCGTCGGCAAGCAGCAGTTGGTCGAGATCGCCAAAGCGCTGTCCAAAAAGGTCAAACTGCTCATTCTGGACGAACCGACCGCGGCGCTCAACGAACACGACAGCGAGAACCTGATGCGGCTGATGCTGGAATTCAAGCGCGAAGGCATGACCTGCATCCTGATCTCGCACAAACTGAACGAGGTGACCCGGGTCTCGGACTCGATTACCATTTTGCGCGACGGCCATACGATCGAGACGATGGACGTCCGCGAAGGAGCGGTGACGGAAGACCGGATCATCAGCGGCATGGTCGGCCGGGACATGACGCAGCGGTATCCCGAACGCAAGCCGGATATCGGCGAAGTGGCGCTCGAAGTCCGCGGCTGGACGGTCTACCACGAACATCACCCGGACCGCAAAGCGCTGGACGATATCAACCTGACGCTGCATCGCGGAGAAATCGTCGGTATCGCCGGACTGATGGGCGCGGGGCGGACCGAACTTGCGATGAGCATTTTCGGCAAAGCGTACGGACGCGGCATTACCGGGCAGCTGATCAAGGACGGGCAGGAGATCCGCAACGATTCGGTCAGCCAGGCGATCCGCAACGGATTTGCCTACGTCACCGAAGACCGCAAAGAGTACGGGTTGATCCTGATGGACGATATCAAGCGCAATATCTCGCTGACGGGTCTCGGCAAGCTGACGAAGCGGGCCGTCGTCAACGAGCAGGAAGAGGTGCTGGTGGCCGAAGACATGCGCAAGCGGATGAATATCAAAACGCCGAGCATCCTGCAAAAAACGGGCAATTTGAGCGGCGGCAACCAGCAGAAAGTCGTGCTCGGCAAATGGATCTTCGCCGGACCGGACATTCTCATTTTGGACGAACCGACAAGAGGGATCGACGTCGGCGCCAAATACGAAATCTATACGATTATCCAGCAGTTGGCCGCGCAGGGCAAAGCGGTGCTCGTCATCTCGTCGGAACTGCCGGAAGTGATCGGGCTCAGCGACCGGATCTACGTCATGAATGCCGGCCGGATTACCGGTGAAGTGAGCCGCGAGAACGCGTCGCAGGAGACGCTGATGAAATATATGACCCATACAGGAGGCGTTAAGCGTGGAAGCGATCACCAAACTGTTTAAAAACAACGTCCGGCAGTACGGCATGATCATTGCCCTGGTCGTCATCATGATTCTGTTTACGGCTTTGACGGGAGGCCTGCTCGTCAAGCCGATCAACATCACCAATCTGATTTTGCAAAACAGCTACATTCTCGTGCTCGCGATCGGCATGGTGCTCGTTATCATCACCGGGCATATCGATTTGTCCGTCGGCTCGGTGGCCGCTTTCGTCGGCGCCCTGTCGGCGATCATGATGGTGGACTGGGGACTGCCGGCCTGGATCGCGGTCATCGCGTCGCTGGCAGCCGGAGCGCTGATCGGCGCCTGGCAGGGATTCTGGGTCGCCTACGTCAAAATCCCCGCCTTTATCGTGACGCTGGCCGGGATGCTGCTGTTCCGCGGCTTGACCATGATCGTGCTGGAAGGCCAGTCGATCTCCCCGTTCCCGGACGGATTCACGAAGATCAGTTCCGGCTTCGTGCCGAACCTGGCCGATACGGCGACGAACCTGGTCGCGATCCTCGCCGGTATCGTCTTCACGGTGCTGTTCATCCTGAACGAGCTGCGCGGACGCCGCGAGCAGGCCCGGTACAAGTTTGAAGTCTCGTCGAACGGGCTGTTCGTGCTCAAGCTTGCGGTCATCGCGATCGTGATCAACGCGTTCACCTTCATGCTGGCCAGCTACGCGGGTATCCCGAACATTCTCGTGCTGCTGTTCGTGCTCGTGCTCGCCTACTCGTTCATGATGAGCAAGACGGTCATGGGCCGCCATATCTACGCGCTCGGCGGTAACGAGAAAGCGGCCGGCCTGTCAGGCGTCAAGACCAAAAAAGTAACGTTTTGGGTATTCGTCAACATGGGCGTATTGGCAGCGGTCAGCGGCCTGATCTTCGCGGCCCGTCTGGACGCGGCGACGCCGAGAGCCGGCACCAACTTCGAGCTGGACGCGATCGCGGCCTGCTTCATCGGAGGCGCTTCGGCCGCGGGCGGCATCGGCACGGTGTTCGGCGCGATCATCGGCGGTCTCGTCATGGGCGTGCTCAATAACGGCATGTCGCTGATCGGGCTCGGCATCGACTGGCAGCAGGGGATCAAAGGTCTGGTGCTGCTGCTTGCGGTCGCGTTCGACATTTACAACAAAAACAAAAGAGTCGCGTAACGCCCGGATCTTCGGCGCGATCACATGACCCGGCCGTCCAGCCGTATCCGCCCCGCGGCTTTGCCGCAGGCGCGGATACGGCTTCGCCGCGCTTTGGCGTTTATGCTCGGAAGACCCTTTTTTTCGCTCCGGGATTTGGATACACTTAGCCTAAACGGACAGCGGCACAGGCCGCATGCGCCGATGCACAGAAGAAGGAGGACGGCGGCCCGTGAAAAAAACGGCTCTGCTATATGCGCTGCTGATCGCGGCTTTTCTGGCTTATGCCGCGCAGCATCTCTACATGAACAAAATCGACGAGCGTTCGTTCCGTCCGGACGAACTGCGGGGCGAGCTCGGCGAAAATTACGTCATGGTCACTTTTTTGTCGGGCATGGAATATTGGAAAAGCTGTCTCAAAGGATTCGAAGACGCGGCCGAAGCGCTGAACGTGTCGATCGAATACCGGGGCGCCACGCAGTACGATGCCCGGGAGCAGATCACCGTGCTGGAGCAGATCATCGCCAAAAAGCCCGCGGGTATCGCGATCTCGGCGCTTGATCCGAATTCGCTCACCGAAGCGATCGACAAAGCGGTGGACGCCGGCATTCCCGTCGTGCTGTTCGATTCCGGGGCGCCGGGGAGCGCCGCGTATTCGTTTCTCGGCACGGACAATTACGCGGCGGGCAGGGCGGCGGCGGACCGGATGGCCGAGCTGGTCGGCGGGCAGGGCGAAGTGGCGGTCATCACCGTTCCTTCCCAGCAGAACCATGTGGAACGCACGCGCGGATTTCGCGAGACGATCGAACGGTCGTACCCCGGCATGAAGGTGGTCGCGGTCGAAGACGACAGGGGCGATGCGATGGAAGCGCGCGAACTTACCGAGGAGCTGCTGCGCAAGCATCCGGATCTGGCCGGCGTATTCGTGACCGAAGCGGCCGGAGGCAAAGGCGCCGGGCAGGCCGCCGCCGAGCTAGAGCGCAAGCGGCCGCTGCGGGTCATCGCGTTCGATACCGACAAAGACACGCTCGACATGATCCGCGAAGGCAGCATCTCGGCGACGATCGCGCAGGGCACGTGGAACATGGGCTACTGGTCGCTCCAGTACCTGTTCCATCTGCATCATGATTTGACGATTCCTTCGCCGGCTTCCGCCGGGGACGTATCGCCGCTGCCGGTCGAAGTGAATACCGGCATTTCGATCGTGACGTCGGATAACGTGGACGATTATTATGCCCAGTGAACGCCGCAGATCGTCCAAGTCCGTTCTCGCGCAGAGGATCAGCCGCCTGCAGCCGCCGCGTCTGCAGGATCTGCGCCTGCGCTACCAGCTCATGATCCTGTTTCTGCTGATCAGCCTGCTGCCGTCGATCGGCCTCGGCTACCTCGTGAACTGGACCGTCAGCCGGGTGCTGGAGACGCAGGCCGTCGACCATACGCTTCAGCTGATCGGCAAAGTGAACCAGACGCTGGACAACGATATGGAAAATTTGCAAAACATGACGTATCTGATCGGCTTCGACGAACAGGTGCGGTCGTTTATGCAGGAAGGTGCCGTGTCCGATACGCAGACGTACCGGCTTAAGCAGTATTTGCAGCGCTATACGACGCTCTACCCGGAAATCGCGGGACTGCTGATCGTCGGCCGGGATGGCGCGTACGTCAGCAACGAATTGTACGCCCGCACGCCGAAGAACCTGACCGAAGAAGGCTGGTACAAGCAGGCGGTGGACAGCGAAGGGCTGTTCCAGGTGATGGGGCAGCCGGTCGGGCGGAATCTCACTTCGCACGTCAATTACCGCGACGACGAAGTCGTGACGGTCGTGCGCGCGGTCGTCGATCCCGACACGGAGCAGGCGATCGGCGCGGTGCTGATCGATCTGAAGCTGTGGACCGTGTCCAAAGCGGCGCGGGACGTCAAGCTTGGCCGAACCGGTTATTTGACCGTGGTCGACCGAAACGGCAAAGACGTCTACGCCCCCGGCGATCCTTACGTGGACCGGCTGCCGTCTTCGTGGTTCGAAGGCGGAGAGACCGGCGCGGTCACGCAAACGGTGGACGGCCGGGAGCTGCAGCTGATCTATGCCGAATCTTCGTTTACGGGCTGGCGCACGGTAGGCGTATTCCTGAAGCGGGAATCGGTCTACGAAGTGAGCCAGATCCATTTCTACGTCATGTGCTTCCTGTTCCTCGTCTGCCTGCTCGGTCTGACCGCCGCGCTGCGGCTGTCGGCTTCGATCTCCGATCCGATCCGCGCGCTGATGGCGTCCATGCGCAGAGCCGAATCCGGCGATCTGTCTGTCCCGCCGTACAGCGGGCAGCGCGGCGACGAAGTCGGTATGCTGGGCCGCAGCTTCGACCATATGCTGATCCGGCTGCGGCAGCAGATCGGACTCGTCGAGCGCAAGGAACGGCAGAAGAGAGAAGCGGAACTGCGCAGTCTGCAGGACAATATCAAGCCGCATTTTCTGTATAACACGCTGGACACGATCCACTGGATGGCACGCAAAAAAAACGCCGGCGAAGTGTCCGAGATGGTCGAGTCGCTGTCCAAGCTGTTCCGGATCGGACTGAGCAAAGGCGGCGACGTTATTCCGCTGACGGACGAGATCGAGCATATCCGCAGTTATTTGCTGATCCAGCAGACCCGGTACGCCGGCCGGCTGTCGGTCGAGATCGAAGCCGATCCCCGCGCGGACGAATGGTTCGTCCTGAAGCTGCTGCTTCAGCCGCTCGTGGAGAACGCGATTTACCACGGTATCAAAGCGCGCCGGGGGCCGGGCCGGATCCGTATCCGGATCGCGGCCGAGTCCGGCGCGCTGCACCTGGAAGTGACGGACGACGGAGCGGGCATGGAGCCGCAGCGGCTCGCGGAGCTGCGGGCGAAGTTGGAGCATCCGCTGGAAGCGCTGGAGCGGCAGGCGTCGGAACGCGAGCGCAGCGGCCGCAGTTACGGCATGCTGAACGTGCAGGCCCGGCTGAAGCTCGCGTTCGGCGAGCGGTACGGCATCCGGATCGGAAGCTCGGCGGGCGAAGGCACGACCGTGACGGTCGTGCATCCGCTGCTGCTGGAGCCGCCCCCGATCCAAAGCGACGAGGAGGAGACAGGATGAAAGAATCGAAATATCGGGTGCTGATCGCGGACGACGAGCCGATTATCCGCGAAGGGCTGCGCGAAGCGGTGGATTGGGCGCAGCTCGGCATGGAAGTGGCCGGCGAAGCGGAAGACGGGGAAGAAGCGCTTGAGCTTGCGCTGCGCCTGAACGTGCATCTCGTGCTGGTCGACATGAACATGCCGTTCCTGAACGGCATCGCGCTGATGCGCCGGCTGCGCGAGCAGCTGCCGGACTGCCGGTTCGTGATCATTACCGGGCACGACGAATTCGATTACGCCCGCGAAGGCATCCGGCTCGGCGTCGAGGATTATATGCTCAAGCCCGTCAATCCCGACCTGCTGCAGGGCATTTTGCGGCGGGTCAAGGAAAGTCTCGACAACCAGGCGAAGCAGGCCGGTTATTTGAAGCTGGCTTCCGAACAGATTCGCCGGAATATTCCGCTGCTCAAAGCCCGGTTCGGCCAGGAATGGGCGGAAGGGCGGCTCGGCGAGGAAGAGATCGAAGAACGGCTCGCTTTCCTGGAGCTGCCTTCGGCAAGCCCCGCGCAGCTGTGCGTCGTCCGCTGGGCCGAGCGGGAATCGGCGCAGTCGATGCTGCGCGAAAGCGACCGGCAGCTGTACGCGTTCGCGATCGAGAATATCGCGTCCGAGCTGGCCGGAGACCGCCGGAACCTGCTTGTGCGGGACTCGGCGGGCCTGCTGCTGCTGTTTCTGTGGGATGCGGCCGAAGACGACCTGGCGGCGTCGATCGAGCGCAGCGTCCGGCGATTTCTCAAAATCGCCGTCAACGCGCATGCGCAGCCGCTGCGGGGCGGCGCGTCAAGCGTCCCCGACGCCTACCGGCAGTGCCGGGACGCCGTGTACAAAGACGCCCAGCTGTCGCCGCTCGTGCGCCGCGCGCGGGAATATCTGGGCGACTGCTACGGAGATCCGGAGCTGACGCTGGAATCGGCTGCCCGCGCGCTTCAGGTGTCGCCCGTCTATCTGAGCCGCATTTTGAAAAAAGAACTCGGCGATTCGTTCGTGGCGCTGCTCACCCATACGCGTATCCGCAAATCGATCGAGCTGCTGAACGCGACCGAACTGTCGATCTGCGAGATTGCGCAGCGCAGCGGTTACGACAGCCAGCATTACTTCAGCACCTCGTTCAAAAAGGTGATCGGCGTCTCGCCGAACCAATATCGGCGGGGAGCCGCTTTCCCCGATCAGCCGGCGAATCGCTGAACGCGCGCAGCGATTGCAGGGCAGGCTCCGGGCTAGGCACAGCCGGTATAGGGCTCGCATGGTTGCGAATCGTGCCGGGCGTGTAATAGAACTTAGCGGCCGGGCATGCAGCCCGGCCGGAAAGCCTGGAGAAAAGAGGGAAAAAGATGGAACAGCCCAAAAAATTCAGCGTGCGCTTCGATTGGCCTTATCATTTCGTGACCCTGCCGCTTGCGCTTGCCGTCTTGATCGCTTCAATTGTAAATCTGACACGCGTGTCCGGCGAAGGCGGAGCGACGCTGCCCGCATGGATCCTCGTCGTGACCGGAGTCTGCCTGATCTTCGCGGCGAGCCGTATCCGCGTCTATGCCACCAAAACGCAGGACCGGATCGTCCGGGTCGAGGAAGGCTTCCGGTATTACCGCCTGACCGGACGCGAGATCGACCGCCGGCTGAGCCTCGCGCAGGTGATCGCGCTGCGCAACGCCGGCGACAAGGAATTCCCGGCGCTCTGCTCCCGCGCGGCCGAAGAGAATTGGGACGCCAAGCGAATCCGCTCGGCGATCAAGGCATTCCGGCCCGACACGATGCGGATCTGAAGCGCAATCCGTCTCCAAGACCGCCGGGCGCAGAAGCCGAATGGGCAGGCCCGGCGGCGAGAAGATAAGTTTGAAAAGCGGAACCGGGCGTCATCGGCTCCGCTATCGAAGCACAGGGAAAAGCGGCTCTCCGCCTTGGAGAGCCGCTTTAATCTTTTTGCCGGCAGAGCGGGGCTTCCGACACGCTGTAGAGCGGTCCAAATCCGCCTGCCGTGCGGCTTTTTAGACGACGCCCTGCGCGATCATCGCGTCGGCCACTTTGAGGAAGCCGGCGATATTGGCGCCGACGACAAGATTGCCCGGGTAGCCGTATTCTTCGGCCGCCCGCATACAGTCGGCGTGAATCCGTTCCATGATCCGGTGCAGCTGCGTATCGACTTCTTCGAACGTCCACGAGACGCGCGCGCTGTTCTGCGCCATTTCCAGCGCCGATACCGCCACGCCGCCGGCATTTGCCGCTTTGGCGGGGCCGAACAGGACGCCGGCCTGCAGGAAACGTTCGATCGCGCCGAGCGTCGACGGCATGTTGGCGCCTTCGCCGACCGCTTTGACGCCGCCTTCGATCAAGCGCTCCGCCGCTTCGACATCGATTTCGTTTTGCGTGGCGCACGGCAGCGCGATATCGCAGGCAAGGCTCCAGATGCCTTCGCAGCCTTCCGTATATACGGCATGCGGATGGGCCGCGACGTATTCGGAGATGCGCCCGCGTCCCGCTTCCTTGATCCGTTTGATCGCCGCCAGGTCCAGTCCGTCGGGATCATGGATATAGCCGGAGGAGTCGCTGCACGCGATGACCGTCGCGCCGAGCGACTGCGCTTTTTCGATCGCGTAGATGGACACGTTGCCCGAACCGGACACGACGACGCGGCTGCCCGCGAAGCCGAGGCCGGCGCTGGCTAGCATCTCCTGCACGAAGTAGACGCAGCCGTAGCCGGTCGCTTCGGTGCGGGCCAGACTGCCGCCGTACAGCGGGTTTTTGCCCGTCAGCACGCCCGCTTCGCTTGCGCCGCGAATCCGTTTGTACTGGCCGTACATATAGCCGATTTCGCGCGCGCCGACACCGATATCCCCGGCCGGCACGTCGGTATCCGGGCCGATATGGCGGTACAGCTCGGTCATGAAGCTCTGCGTGAAACGCATGACTTCCAGATCCGATTTGCCTTTTGGATCGAAGTCGGAACCGCCTTTGCCGCCGCCGATCGGTTGGCCGGTCAGCGAATTTTTGAGCACCTGCTCGAATCCGAGAAACTTGATAATGCTCGCGTTGACCGACGGATGGAAGCGCAGGCCGCCTTTGTACGGGCCGATCGCGCTGTTGAACTGGACACGGAAGCCGCGGTTGACCTGCACGCGTCCGGAATCGTCTACCCACGGCACGCGGAAAGCGATCAGCCGCTCCGGTTCGGACAAGCGTTCCAGCAGGCCGTGTTCGCGGTAGCGGGGATGCTTGGCAAATACGGGCACGAGGGAATCGAAAATTTCGCGCACGGCCTGATGGAATTCCTCTTCGTGCGGGTTGCGCTTGACGACGGTATCAAAAACGTGTTCGACATAAGCCTTCGCTTCGGTATGGGCGGTCTCGCTATAGGTTTCGATCATGGGTACACGCTCCTTTTGCGTAATGGGTCGGGCTTTTTCGGGATACCGGGGACAAGCGTTAATCGGATAAAGGCACAGGTTGAAAAGAACGCCGACAAACGGCCGCCGGGCCGTTTGTCGGCGGAGGTGAATCGGACTATAACAATTCTCTTCGCAGTTCTGCAAAGTGAATTGGATTACAACAATTCTCTTCGCAGTTCTGCAAAGTGAATTGGACTATAACAATTCTCTTCGCAGTTCTGCAGCCGATTTCGGGGACAGGTGGCCGAGCGGAATGTCGAAGACGGTACGGGCGCCGCTCTGGCCTTCGGCGGCCAGACGGACGGCGGCGCGGGCATAGGCGACAAGGACGCTGGCGGTGAATTCCGGGTTGCTCTCCAGTTCCAGCCCGAATTCGATACGCTGCTTGCTGCCCGCTCCGGTCACTCCGCTGCGGATAACGAAGCCGCCGTGCGGCATGCCGGAATGTTCGCGCTCCAGCTCTTCCTGCGTAATGAACGTGACGCTTGTGTCATAGTCGGCAAAATAGTTCGGCATGGAGACGATCGCTTCGCGAATGGCGTTCTCGTCCGCGCCGTCTTCCGCGACGACGTAGCAGTTGCGCGCATGCTTCTCGCGCGTTTCGAACTCCGGCGTCTCGCCCGAGCGGATCGCGTCGATCGCGGCCTGGACCGGCACGGTGTACTGTACGCCCGCGCGTACGCCCGGCACGCGCCGGATCGCGTCGGAGTGTCCCTGGCTGACGCCGCTGCCCCAGAACGTGTATTCTTTGCCTTCCGGCAAAATCGACTGCGCCAGCAGGCGGTTCATCGAGAACAAGCCCGGGTCCCAGCCGGTCGAGATGACGCTGAGCTTGCCGCCCAGCAGCGCCGCCGTATGGACCCGATCGTAGAACTCGGGGATTTTGGCGTGTGTATCGAAACTGTCCACCGTGTGGAACAGCGCCGCAAGCTGCGGCGTCTGCTCCGGCAGGTCCGTGGCGGACCCGCCGCAGAGAATCATGACGTCGATCTCTTCCTTATAGCGTTCAACGTCCGACATATGTACGAAACGGAGCGATTCTCCGCGCTGCTCCAGCGACTTGGGATCGCGCCGGCTGAATACGGCCACAAGCTCCATGTCCGGATTTTGCGCAATCGCGCTGCGTACGCCGCGGCCGAGATTGCCGTAACCGGCGATACCGATTCTAATTTTTTGCTGCATGTAAGAATCCCCCCTGATCTAGACGAATGATAGAAATATCTGAATATCCGTTAAGTATAGAAAAAGATAACACCCCATGTAAACTGTTCGACAGTATTTTTTGAGAAAATGCAACCAAAGACCTACGATTTTCCGTCAAATTCCGGACGCAACCGGTCAAGCCTTCCCCGCAATCTCCAACAGGCGTTCCCGCTTCTTTCTGGCGGAGTCGACCGGTTTCGCTTAGAATATGGAACAAGACGTCCCGGCGACAAGCGGCGGGCGGCGAACCTTGAACGTTACACGCGCGTGATCCCACTATTGAACGAACGCCGAAGCGGAAGGCCCGTCCGATCTCGGAGATCGGCGGGCGAAGAAGCGACGGACAAAGGAGGACCGGCTGTGACCGGAACGATACTGATCATTGAAGACGAAGAGAAAATCGCGCGGCTGCTCGAACTGGAGCTGGGCTACGAAGGATACCGGACCGGGCGGGCCGGATCGGGTGCGGAAGGACTGGACAAATACAGGGAGCAGGACTGGGACCTGATTTTGCTGGACGTCATGCTGCCCGGATTCAGCGGCATCGAAGTACTGCGTCGCATTCGCGCGACCGACTCGCTGACACCCGTCATTTTGCTGACCGCCAAAGACTCCGTGGAAGACAAAGTGTCGGGACTCGATCTCGGCGCAAGCGACTACGTCACCAAGCCGTTCCAGATCGAAGAACTGCTCGCGCGGATCCGTTCGGCGCTGCGCGCACGGGCGGCGGCGGGCAATGGGCGGGAAGAAGAAGCACTGCTGCGCGAAGACGGCCTGAGCGCGGGCAGCCTCAGATTGAACGAACAGACGCGGGAAGTGTACCGCGGCGAACGCCGGATCGACCTGACGCCGCGCGAGTTCGACCTGCTCGTCTTCCTGCTGCGCAACCAGCGCCAGGTGCTGAGCCGGGAGCAGATCATCCGCGAAGTGTGGGGCTATGATTATGCCGGCGACACGAACGTGGTGGACGTCTATATCCGCTACGTGCGCAAAAAAATCGACGAAGACGGCCTGCCCGAACTGATCTATACCGTTCGGGGCGTCGGCTACGTGCTCAAGGAAGCTCCATGAAGCTGAAAAGCAAAATTTATTTGTATTCGTCGGTCCTGTTCGCGGCGCTGCTGGCGGCGGCCTGCATCTCGATCTATCTGCTGTTCGAGAAAATGTCGCTGGACGCGGAGAGTCACCGGTTCGAGATGGAAGCCGAACTGACCGCCGAGCGGATCAGCGAATCGGCTTCGCGGACCGCGCCGGACGACCTGCTGCGCGCGTACGCGCCAGCCGACGGGATGCTGCGCGTCGTCGAGCCCGACGGCACCAGCCTGGCCCGTCCCGTGACGGCCAGCGAAGACACGCAGCTGAGCGAGCGGCTCAGCAGCGAACCGTACGCGTACACGGCCGCGCACGCCGCCGAGCGGCTGCGCAGCGGCGGAGAAGGCTATATCCGCGTCTCCGTGCCGGTCATCTGGTCCGACGGCGAAGTGCTGAGCGTGCAGATCAGCCGCAGCATCGCCGATATCGAAGACCGGTTCAACGTGCTGAAGACCGTGCTCGTCATCGTGGCGCTGCTGGCGCTTATTCCGGCCATACTGGCCAGCACGGTGCTGGCGAACCGGATCGTCAAACCGATTGCCGTCCTGACCGGCACGATGGGCGATATTCGGCGAAGCGGCCGTTTCCAGCAGATCGAGACCGGTCAGCAGCCGGGCGACGAACTGGCGGAGATGGGCCGGACGTTCAACGAGATGATCGGGCTGCTGGAAGGCAACTTCGCCCGTCAGGAGCGGTTCGTCTCCGACGCTTCCCATGAGCTCAAGACGCCGCTCACCATTATCGAGAGCTATGCCAGCCTGCTCAAGCGCCGGGGCAAAGAGCGTCCCGAAGTGTTCGACGAAGCGGTCGACGCCATTTTGTCGGAATCGGTCAGGATGCGCGAGCTGACGGAACGGCTGCTCCATCTGGCCCGAAGTCCCGAAGCGGACAGCCTGGAATTCACCGACGCCGATCTGGCGGAATCGGCGCAGGACTCCGCGCGCGCGTTCGTGCGGGCTTACGGGCGGGATATCGAAGTGCGGGCGCCCGAGCCGGTGTTCGTGCGGACCGATCCGGCCAAAGTCCGGCAGCTGCTGTTCATCCTGCTGGATAACGCGCGCAAATACAGCGAAGACCGGATCACGCTCGAAGCGAGCGGCGGAGGCGGACAGCCGGCCGAACTGAAAGTCATCGACCGGGGGATCGGCATCTCCGCCGAAGAACTGCCCAAAGTGTTCGACCGCTTCTACCGCGTCGATTCTTCCCGTACCCGCAGCACGGGCGCGGGCGGTTCGGGACTCGGCTTGTCGCTGGCGCAGGATCTGGCGCAGGCGCTCGATATTCGCATCGGGATCCGAAGCGAAGAAGGGACGGGCACGACCGTCACCTTGCAGTTTCCCGGCGCCGGTGCAGGTGCAGGCGCCGGCGAACGGGGGCTGCGCGACAAGCTGCCGGCGCGCGGCCGACGGGCGCGGAGCGAAGACGAGCCGGAGAACGGCCGGCGGACGTCCCGGCCCGACGGGGCGGATTCCGGCGAAGGAGGCGAAGTCAAATGAGACGAAGAACGGCGGGGATGGCGGCGACGGCATTGGCCGCGGCAGGCGCTGCCGGGCTGCTGCTGTGGAGCCCTTGGAGTTCCGCGGAGCCGTCTTTGACCCAGGCGCAGGCGCAGAGCAAGCTGCTGAAGCTGTACACGGGCCAGATCGAGTCCGCGAGCCGCAGCGGCGATCTGTACGAGATGACGCTGAGAACCGATACCGGGCTGTACACAGTGAAGCTGTATGTGGAAGACGGACGGGTAGAATCTATTCGCCGGCTGGAAGCGACGACCGCTCCGCCGCGCGAAATCGTAAGCCGGGACCAGATCAAGACCCGGCTGGAGCAGCAGGCGGGGGTGCGGGTCGAGCGTTTGGAACTTGAGAACGCCGACGGAGGCGAAGAACGTCTCTACGTGGCCGATCTGGCCGCAGCTTCGGGAGAGCGGCGCAGGCTGCGGATCGACGCGTACACCGGAGAGACGCTGCAGGACACGGTGCTGCCCGGTGACGCTCCGGTCGCCGGCGGCGATAGCGGCGGCGCAAACGGCGGGGACGCCGGCACTGCGCCTTCGGTTCCGTCCCCGGCCGGGCCGGGCGGAACCGAAGGCGGGAATCCGCCTGCAAACGGCGGCTCTCCCGAACCGGGAACGCCCGGGAATCCGGGCGGCGGCGCGGCGTCCGGCGGCACGAATGCCCGGCTGCTGAGCGAACGCCAGGCGAGAGCCGCGGCCGCGGCGGCGCTTGGCGTCGAAGTCGGCGCCGTCGAGGAGAGCGACGCCGAACTGCGCAGCGAAGAAGACGGACAGGCATATTACCTCGTCGACGTCGAATTGAAAAACGGCCGCAAAGCCGAAGTGCAGATCAACGCGGTATCCGGCGCGATGCAGACGATCACATGGGACGAAGACGAGGAAGAAGCTTCGCAGCCGTCTCCGCCGGGCTCGACGAATGCGCCGGGCAGTACGGACGACGAAGACGGAGACGGAGATGACGACGCGGACGACGATACGTAGAGCCGTTCGTCCGCCGTCCCGGGCACGGGCCGTTCATGGGATAACTTCCTGTGAACGGCCTTCTTTTTTTCTCATGGAATTCTAATGAAGCTCTCCCCGCATTCTCAGACGTGGGGGTTAATCTAATTATGCGGCAGGGAAGAACAGACGCCCTGCAAGTTATAACCGAACCACAACCCACACAGAAGAAAGAGGAGGAGATTAACATGGTAAAACGTAAAGTGATGATCGGAGCGGTAGCGGCTGCATTGACACTCGGAGGAACGGCGGCATTCGCGAACGGAGCGGGTACGACAGGCGGCGCAGCCGGGTCCACGCAGGCGGAAACGGTCAATATCTCGTCGACTTCCAAAAAGATGATCTCGAAAACCCAGGCCAAAGCGATCGCTCTTAAAGCGCAAAAAGGCAAAGTCGACGATATCGAACTGAAAAAACGCGGCGGCAAAGCGTATTACGAAGTCGACATCGACCGCCAACGCGGCGACGTGGACGTCTGGGTGGACGCGTACACCGGGGCCGTGCTCAAAGTCGTCAAAGACGACGATCTCACGGACAACAACGACGATGATCGCGATGATGACCGCGACGACGACCGTAACGACGACGATGACCGCGTCGGATCGGCCGCCGGGCAAAATGCGGCAGCCGCGGTGAAATATACGGCCGCCCAGGCTTCGGCAATCGCCGTTAAGCATGTCGGCAGCGGCACCGTAACCGACAACGACCTTGATCGCGACGACGGCCGTTACGTCTACGAGATCGACATCCGCACCGCGACGGGCAGCGCCGACGTCCAAATCGACGCCAACACGGGCAAAGTGCTGTGGAGCGATATCGATAACGACGACAATGACGACGATCGTTACGACGACAATGACAACGATGATGACAACGACGACGATAACTAAGCGCGCGTAAGCGGACGAAGAAGCGGGAATTCCCGCTTCTTTTTTTGCGTTTGGATTACGCATCTCGGAAGCGGAGGAACTCCGCTTCTTTTTCGCCTCCGCTATTGCCGACGTGCCGCTCTCCGATCCGATAGAGCCGAACGCCGCCTTACTTCCGCTGTAAGCCGGGCGTAAGGAACATCGCTGGCGGCTCGCGGCTTGGAGCGGTAGGCTGGTCAGGAGAATAAGCGGACCGGCAAGATCCGCATACAGCAGAGGGACATTTATGAAAAGACTGGAATCGATCGACATCGTCAGGGGATTCGCCCTGCTGGGCATCCTGTTCGTCAATATGCAGCAGATGCTGTATCCGAATACCGACATCGACGCAAGCTGGACGGACCGGTTGTTGTTCAATACGTTGGAATATGGCATCAGCCACCGGTTTTTCGTCATTTTTTCGTTTTTGTTCGGGACCGGGTTTTATTTGTTTATGCAGAGCGCGCAGCGAAAAGGACTGCGCGTAGGACCGTTGTTTGTGCGCCGGCTGCTAATTTTGCTGCTGATCGGCCTCATTCACCATCTGTTCCAGCCCGGCGAAGTGTTGGTGTATTACGCCATCCTCGGATTTTTGCTGCTTCCGTTTCGCCGGGCCAAGTCGTGGCTGCTGCTTGCAGCCGGCCTTGTCGTTACGGGACTTGGCCTCTATATGGGCTCGATCATCCTCACGTACGGCATGTTCCTGCTCGGGTATTGGGCCGGCCGGATCGGCTTGTTCGAACCGGGCCGGCATGTGAAAGGATTGTCGGTGACGCTGATCGTTTCGCTGCTGCTGATCTATCCGGCCGCCAGGCTCCAGCAGCTCGTCATGGATCAGACCGGTCTGTACGATACGGCAAGCGCGCTCGGCGGCCTGCCGCTCAGCGTCTTTTACGTCACGGCCCTTATGCGGCTGTGCGATTTCGCGGCTGTGCGCCGCAAGCTTGCCCCGCTTGCGGCTATGGGCCGCATGGCGCTGACGAATTATTTGCTGCAAACGGCAATCGTGGTGTCGTTGTCCGCCGCGTTCGGCTGGAGGGAACATATTACGCTGCCTGTACTGTGCGCGGTCGCGATCGCCATTTTGATCGTGCAGGCGGCAGGCAGTAGGCTGTGGATGCGTTTCTTCACGATGGGGCCGTTCGAATTCCTGTGGCGGCTCGGCACCTACGGCCCGAAGTCGGCGCAGCCGCTGCGGCGTAAAAACGAACAGGAGGCGTCCGCGTCTTCTCATGCGTAGATCCATTCCGAATAAAAAGCGTCTCCCCGCGGGGAGACGCTTTTTGGCTGCCGATCCTGCCGATCCTGCCGAGCTTGCAGAACCTGTCTATCTTGCCGAACGTGCCGCTCCTGTATGGGTAGGCCGCTTTACTGCTCTGCGATCACATTCGCCAACACGGCCGCGCGGTACAGAATATCCGCGGCCGCGGCCCGCGTCAGCTGCTCGTTCGGGCGAATGTTTCCTTGGTCGTCCAGCTCCAGCAGGCCGAACGCGAGCGCTTCCTGCATCGTTCCGCTGCTGCCGTCCGGAATGGACGCTTCGTCCGTGATCCGTACCGGAATCAGCTTGAATACCGGCAGGGCGCTTTCGTTCTGGCCGGCCCGAATAAGCAGGGAAACGAACGAAGCGCGGGTCGCCGCGGCGTTCGGATCGAGGTCTTTGGGCAAATCGAGGTCGTTGTACGACGCGATGACGAGCGCTTCGGCGTACCAGGCTTGATCGTCGGCTTTGGAGAAATAATCGGACGCTTCCGGTTTGCGGACGAACTGCAGCCCGCCGAGGTCCAGGTCGAACGTGTCTACGACGAGCCGGATCGCCTGGGCGTTGGTCAGCGTGCCCTGCGGCCGGAACTGGCCGTCCGCCGAGCCGTGCACGAGACCGGCCTGCTGCAGCGCGCGGATCTTGGACGCTTCCGGCACCCGGTTCAGGTCGCCGAACGGCGCCGCCGCGTAGGCCGATCCGCCCGACACAGCCGCCAATAGAATCGCCGAAGCGGCTCCGATCGATATCCATTTCGGTGCGGGTTTCTTTTTCATCATCAGATGCTCCTCTCGCTGCCTGTTATGTCCTCCAGACGGCGGTCTGCGGAAGAAGGTTGCAGCGTTTGTCAAAAAGGAAGAGCGTTTGTGTAAACTCGGGGTAAAAAAAGAGCAGGCATTCAAGTCGCGTACACCGTTTGTTAACGCGAATGGGAAAGGAGCAAAAAATATGGGATATTTCGACGTGATCGATCTGCCGATGGAGCTGGAGCATCTGCTGCGCGTTCTGATCGCCGGCGTATGCGGAGCGTTGATCGGGTACGAACGCAAAAGCAGGCGCAAAGAAGCCGGGACGCGGACCCATTTCATCGTCGCGGTAGGCGCCGCGCTGATCATGGTCATTTCCAAATACGGATTCATGGATCTGGAAGGGCGGGACGGCGTACAGATCGATCCGACCAAAGTCGCGTCCGAGATCGTCAGCGGTATCGGTTTTCTCGGAGCCGGGATGATCTTCATGCGCAAATATACGATCAACGGACTGACAACGGCTGCCGGGATGTGGGCAACGGCGGGCGTAGGCATGGCGATGGGCGCGGGCTTGTACATTCTGGGCATCGTCGCCACGCTGCTGATCTACCTGACCCAGATCATGATGCACGGCAATTTCAAAGGCAAACTGGTCGCTTCGACGCACCGGCTGATCGTGACGGTCCGGCAGGAGCCCGGTGCGTCCGAACGTTTCCGGCAGCTGATCGAAGAACGCGGGCTGACGCTGATCGATTTCAAGTCGGGCGGCAAAGACGAAGAGAAAAGGCAGCTGACGCTGGAGATGGTCGTGCGCCTGCCCAAAGGCATGACCGCCGATCAACTGATGCCGCTGCTGGAAGAACGGGGCGATATTTTGGCGCTCGAATTCAAATAACGCCAATAACGTCAATAACGCCAAAAAAAGGAGAGGGGCGCTTAGCCTCTCTCCTTCAGCAGGTTACGACCGTACTCCGTGTAGTAGGCATTGCCGTTGCGCCGGTCGAGCGCGGCGGCCGTCCCGAACGCTTCGCTCTCAAGATTGGCGCGCAGTTCGTCCGGCCGGTCCGCCAGCTCGTAGAAGCGCGAAGACGGAGGCAGATTGAGCACGAAAGGTTCGCCGGTGCGGATCAGCTTGCTCAGCAGCGCGGCGGCGTTAAGTCCGAACATCATCCGGTTCAGCGGATCTTCGTGCGTCTCCACCTGCGGCAGATGGCGTTCCAGCAGAGGCAGTCCGCGCTGCGGATCGACAATCGACAGGTAGCCGAGATGCTCGCCGAATTCGTGCGTGAATTGCAGGTTGTCGCGGATCAGCCTGTAGCTCTTGGGCTGCATGGCTTCGGCTTCTTCGGTTCGTCCCAGGCGATGCAGCGGCAGCAGCAGAAACGGAAGCGTCGCGTGCGGCACATGCGCGCAGCTCTCGCGGCCGTCGACGATCGGCTTCGCTTTGCGTACGGCGGCTTCGTCCTGCCCGGTGAGCAGCAGGTAGCGGACCTGTTCGTCCAGCTCGCAGGCGGAACAGTCGCTCATTTCGTCTTTTTTGAGCTTGCCGAATTCTCCGAGCGATTCGCCGGCTTTGCCCAGATCGCCCATGTACATCGCCAATCGGAAGTTGTAATACCAATACGTGCGCTCGCCGGCGCCGTAAGCCTGATAGCGGCGGCGCAAATCCTGCAGCAGCGATTCGATCTGCTCGGCCGGGACGTCGGGGAACGACGGCACGTCGTCGATGACCCATTTGTAGCTCCAGTGCAGCGTATGCGCGTCGAACGCGTCCGGATTGCGGTCGTATTGGCCGAGCATCCAGGAATAGGCGACGATCGCTTTCATCGGGAAGCCGCCGAAGCTCGCCGCTTCCACGATGGCTTCGCGCGCTTCGTACCCGGCTTCGGCGTCTCCGGCCAGATCGGCGATTTCCGCAGCCCGTTCCAGCAGGGCGATCTTGGCCGCTCCGTTGGGCAGATCGTACGCCTGTTCTATCAAATCTTCGAATTCCATCATGAAGTCTTCCACGTTATTCTCCTCCTTGTTCCGATTCCATGCTCCAATCGATCAGCGACAGGATGCCCGCGTTGAGCAGAGCCAATTCCTGGCGGCTCATCGGATAATGGCCCATCATCAGCGCGTTGGCGTACAGCATCTCGACCAGCGTAGGCAGCTTCGCGTTCGGCGGGCCGGCGAACAGTTTGTCCACGACCGGATTATTCAGATTCAGGTACAGGATCGACTGCGCGCTGCCCTGCATGGAACCGCCGAGGCTGCCGAGCACCGAAGCGAACGCCTGCGGGCTTTCTTCGCCGGCGCGTTCGATCGAGCGCAGCGTCGCGGCTTCTTCCGGCAGCGTGAACAGGGCAGGCAGTTCTGTCGGCTTGAACCGCTTGAGCAGCACCCGGCAGCGGAAACGCTGAAGCGAGAGGTCGGCCGCGCGGGCGGCCTGCAGCGTCGCCGACCGTTCTTCCGCGTTCAAGTCGGTAAAAGCGAGCGAGACGTCTTCCGGCAGCAGCCTGCGCGTATCGGCTCCGCTTACGATGCGGGGCAGCGACTGAAGCAGCTCCGCTTCATAGATGTAGCCGCCGTTCACGACGAGCAGCGACTGCGCGGAAGCGACGTGGCGCAGCTGGCGGTAATGGTCGAGCGAAGCGGTGTAATACAGTGTCCGGCGTTCGTCGAGCAGCTCGCCGAGCGTCTTGTGGCCGTATGTACTTTCGAACGGCAGCCAGCGGTAGATCATGCGGTAAAATTCGTCGTCTTCCACGGCCAGGCTTTTCATCGAGAGCGCGTGCAGTTCGAGGATGCGGCGCAGCCGCTGCTGATCCGAGGCGCCCATGCCGATCAGTTCGGAGCGGATCGATTCGCCGAGTTCGCCGCGTACCCGTTCAAGCTGTTCGTTCTCGTAGAAGTGTTCGCGCGAAGCGGTCGGCTGCAGCTCGTCGGTCCAGATCAGGCATTTGACGAAAAAAGCCCACTCCGGCAAAATATTGTCCGCCTGTTCCGAGATCAGCATGCGCTTCAAATAGACTTTGTGCGAACGTTTGGCGTTCAGGTTGACGGCATGCGGCAGCACGTAGGCGATACCGCCTGTGCGCCCGTTCGCTGTCCGCAGCGGGATAAAGTCGCGGAAGCGTTCGCCGAGCCGTTCTTCGCCGAAGCGGAGCACTTCGTCGCGATGGACGTCGGCCAGGTTCGGGCTGAAGATCCAGGCCGGCGGTTCCGGATTGATCCGGCGTTCCCGGCCGCCTTCGGCCAGGCGGATCGGATACGGCAGCAGAGCGCCGTAATGGAGCAGATCGAGTTCCACGGTCCCGGCTTCGAAAAAGAGATCGGTCTCCGGCTTGGCGCGCAAATATACTTTGGTGCCGGGCGTCAGCGACGATTCGAGCTTGCGCAGCGTATACGTGCCGTCCGGTCTTCCGCGCCATTCGATCGACGGGCCGCCCGAGGCCGATTGGGTCAGCATGACGATCTCGTCGCTGACCATGAAGCACGACAGCAGGCCGATCCCGAAGCGGCCGATAAACGACGTCTCGCCCAGCAGTTCGGCGCCGCCGCGCTTCGACGAATGGCCGATCATCGCGAGAAATTCATGCACATCGTCTTCGGTCAGGCCGACGCCGTTATCTTGAAGCAGCAGCGTCGAATTTTCGCCGGAACCGGCCAGTTCGACGAATACTTCGCCCCGGTGTCCCGGCTCCGAATCCAGGCGCGCCGTAATGGCGTCGGTCGCGTTTTGCAGCAGTTCGCGCAGGAAGACGCGGGGACTGCTGTAGAGGTGGTTCGATAAAATGTCGATCATTCCGCTCAGATTGACCTGAAAGCGGTATTCCTCGGAATCGGACATCGGGAAGCCTCCTTGTTTCGCTTGTATGCTTTCTTTCGTATTTTAACGCGTCCCGGTTTGTTTTCCAAATTCGGAGCTGCCGATCTTCGCGGCAGCTCCGAAAAAAGCCGCTTCCGATCCCCGAAGGGACGAAAGCGGCTTTTTGGTTGTGGCGTATGATCGCCGGGCTTCGATACCGAGGCTGCGAAGCCCGGGAATTCGGAATTATTCGATAATCGTGCCGTAGATCAGCGTCGGTGCTTCGGCGCTGTCCGCGATCGAGATCGCCGCGAGGATTTTGGCCTTCACGTTAGCGACGTCTTCGCTGTTCGCGTGAATGGTCACGAGCGATTCGCCTTCCTGCACGGCTTCGCCGACCTTTTTGTTGAGCATCAGGCCGACCGCGAGGTCGATCTCCGATTCTTTGGTCGCGCGGCCCGCGCCGAGCCACATGGCGGCTACGCCGATTTCGTCGGCGACGATCTCGGATACGACGCCGCTGCGCGGAGCCGGTACTTCGATCTTGTAAGCGGCCTGCGGCAGGCGTTCCGGATGGTCGACGACCGAAGCGTCGCCGCCCTGGTTCGCGAGGAAATCGCGGAACTTGTCGAGCGCTTTGCCGTTCGCGATCACTTCGCGCAGCTTGTTCTCCGCGTCTTCAAGCGAGGAGGCTTTGCCCGCGAGGAAGACCATCTGGCTGCCGAGCGCCAGGCACAGGTCTTCCAGGTCTTTAGGGCCGTGGCCTTTGAGCGTGTCGATCGCTTCCTGCACTTCCAGCGCGTTGCCGATCGCGGCGCCGAGCGGTTGGCTCATGTCGGAGATGACGGCCATCGTGCGGCGGCCGACGTTGTTGCCGATGCCGACCATGGCGCGCGCCAGGTCTTTGGAGCCGTCGAGCGTCTTCATGAACGCGCCCGCGCCGGTCTTGACGTCGAGCACGATCGCGTCCGCGCCGGCCGCGATCTTCTTGCTCATGATCGAGCTTGCGATCATCGGGATCGAATCGACCGTCGCCGTTACGTCGCGCAGGGCGTACAGCTTTTTGTCGGCCGGCGTCAGGTTGCCGCTCTGGCCGATGACGGCGATCTTGTGCTCGTTGACGAGCTTCACGAACTCTTCGTTCGTGATCTCGACGTGGAAGCCGGCTACCGCTTCCAGCTTGTCGACGGTGCCGCCCGTATGGCCGAGACCGCGTCCGGACATTTTGGCGACCGGCACGTCAAGCGCCGCGACGAGCGGAGCGAGCACGAGCGTCGTCGTGTCGCCGACGCCGCCGGTGGAGTGCTTGTCGACTTTGACGCCTTCGATCGCCGACAGGTCGATCGTGTCGCCGGAGTTGACCATCGCCATCGTCAGGTCGGCCCGTTCGCGCTGCGTCATGTCTTTGAAAAAGACGGCCATCGAGAAGGCGCTCACCTGGTAATCCGGAATTTCTCCCTTGGTGTAGCCTTCGATGATGAAGTTGATTTCTTCCGTCGTCAATTCTTTGCCGTCGCGTTTTTTCTCGATCAAGTCTACCATTCTCATATGTGTAGGCCTCGCTTTCGTTAAATGAATCCGGCCGTCTTGCGCGCTGTGCGGAAGTCCGGCCGGTCGATGCGTATTGCACGGTACGTGTCGTATTGCAGGATACCCGTTACCGATTGTTTTTACAGGGTCAGGGCTGTCTCCAGCGCCACTTCCATCATGTCGCCAAACGTCGATTGACGCTCGGCCGACGTCGTCTCTTCGCCGGTCAGCAGGTGGTCGCTGACGGTCAGGATCGTCAGGGCGTTCACGCCGAATTTCGCGGCCAGCGAGTACAGCGCTGTCGTCTCCATCTCGACGCCGAGCACGCCGTGCTGCATCAGCTTGGTCGTGACCGTCTTGTCGTCGCGGTAGAAGATGTCGGAGCTGAGGATGTTGCCGACGTGCACGTTCAGGCCTTTGGCCACGGCGCGCTCGTACGCTTCCTTCAGCAGGCCGAAGCTTGCGATCGGAGCGAAGTCGAAGCCCGGGAACGTGTTGCGGTTCATGCTGGAATCGGTGCAGGCGGCCTGCGCCAGAATGACGTCGCGCACGCGTACGCTTTCCTGCATGCCGCCGCAGGTGCCGACGCGGATCAGGTTCTTCACGCCGTATTCGCTGATCAGCTCATTGGCGTAGATCGCGAACGACGGGATGCCCATGCCGGAACCCTGAACGGAAATGCGCTGGCCTTTGTACGTGCCGGTGAAGCCGAGCATGCCGCGGACCTGGTTGTAGCAGACGACGTCTTCGAGATATGTGTCGGCGATAAATTTCGCTCTCAGCGGGTCGCCGGGGAGCAGGATCGTTTCGGCGATATCGCCGACTTTGGCTTCGATATGAACACTCATGGGATGAAAACCTCCGGTTTGGGGATGTGGGATTCGAAAGCTGTCAATAGATGGACGCTGCGAATGGGATAGACCTGCGTACGTTTACTTCAAATCGCCGAGGAAGCTGGTGCCGTATTCCGGCATCTTGACGCCGAAGTTCTCGGCGACGGTGGCGGCGATATCGGCGAAAGTGGTGCGCACGGGCAGCTTGGTGCCGCCATTTTGGAAGCTCGGCGAGTAGGCGAGCAGCGGGACGTATTCGCGCGTATGGTCGGTGCCGCGGTACGTCGGGTCGTTGCCGTGGTCGGCGGTGATCAGCAGCAGGTCGTCGCCGGTCATATTGGCGAACACTTCCGGCAGGCGGGCGTCGTACTCTTCGAGCGCCTGGCCGTAGCCCTGCGGATCGCGGCGATGGCCGAACAGGGCGTCGAAATCGACGAGGTTCAGGAAGCTGAGGCCGTGGAACGGCTTGCCCATTTCCTCGACGAGCTTGTCCATGCCGTCCATGTTGGACACGGTGCGGACGGATTTGGTCACGCCTTCGCCGTCGTAGATATCGGCGATCTTGCCGAGGGCGATCACGTCGAAGCCGCCGTCTTGCAGTTCGTTCATCGTCGTGCGGCCGAACGGTTTGAGCGCGTAGTCATGCCGGCCGGATGTGCGCTTGAACGCGCCGGGTTCGCCGACGAACGGACGGGCGATGATGCGCCCGAGCATGTACGGATCTTCCAGCGTGATCTCGCGGCAGAATTCGCAGATCTCGTACAGTTCCTTGAGCGGAACGATGTCTTCGTGCGCGGCGACCTGAAGCACGGAGTCGGCCGACGTATAGACGATCAGCGCGCCGGTCTTCATATGTTCTTCGCCCAGTTCGTCGAGAATCTCGGTGCCGCTGGCCGGCTTGTTGCCGATCACTTTGCGTCCCGTTTTCTGTTCGATCCGCGAGATCAGCTCGTCGGGGAAGCCGTCCGGGAATACGCGGAACGGCGTATCGATATACAGGCCCATGATTTCCCAATGGCCGGTCATCGTGTCTTTGCCGCGGGAAGCTTCCTGCATTTTGGTGTGGTAGGCGAGAGGGCGGTCCGATTTGGCTACCCCTTGCACTTCCTCGATGTTGGACAGGCCAAGCTTGGCCATGTTCGGCATGTTCAGGCCGCCCATTTCGCGGGCGATATGGCCGAATGTGTCGACTCCGAAATCGTCGAACTCCGCGGCATCCGGCGCTTCGCCGATACCGACCGAGTCCATGACGATCAGGTGAATACGTTTGAATGTGGACATGGTTTAAGCTCCTTTCGAAAGATCCTATTCTACACCTTGCGCGTTAAATGAACAATCCGACGATGATCGCCGACAGCATGCTGACGAGCGTCGCGCCGTACAGCAGCTTGAGGCCGAATCTCGCGACGACGTTGCCCTGTTTTTCATGCAGGCCTTTCACCGCGCCGGCGATGATGCCGATCGAGGAGAAGTTGGCGAACGAGACGAGGAAGACGGACACGATGCCGATGGTGCGGTCGCTCAGGCTTCCGGCTTCGATCAGCGTTTGCAGGCTTACCATCGCGGCAAATTCGTTGGTCATCAGCTTGGTAGCCATGATGCCGCCGGCCGTTATGGCTTCGTTCCACGGCACGCCCATGACGAAAGCGAACGGCGAGAAGACGTAGCCGAGCATTTCCTGGAACGAGATGCCGAAGATCGCGGCGAAGATACCGTTCAGCATGGCGATCAGGGCGACGAAGCCGATCAGCATCGCGGCCACGATAATCGCGACCTTGAAGCCGTCCATGATGTACTCGCCGAGCATTTCGAAGAACGACTGCTTCTCTTCCTCTTCCTGCACTTCCAGTATATCTTCTTCCGGCTCGACTTTATAAGGATTAATGATCGAAGCGATGATAAATCCGCCGAACAGGTTGAGCACGAGCGCGGTGACGACGTACTGCGGCGGAATGAGCGTCATGTAGGCGCCGACGATCGACATGGAGACGGTCGACATGGCCGAGGCGCACAGCGTGTACAGCCGGTGCTTGGGCAGCAGGCCGATCTGTTTTTTGACGGAAATGAACACTTCGGACTGGCCGAGCACAGCCGACGCGACTGCGTTGTACGACTCCAGCTTGCCCATGCCGTTGATCTTGCTCAGCACGAGCCCGATGTAGCGGATGATGAACGGCAGGATGCGCAGGTATTGAAGAATACCGATCAGCGCCGAGATGAAGACGATCGGCATCAGCACGTTCAGGAAGAAGATCGAAGCTCTGTTTTCAGCCAACACGCCGCCGAATACGAACGTAATCCCTTCCCCTGCGTAATCGAGCAGCGCTTCGAACGTTGTGGATACGTACGTAATCAATGTCGTGCCGAGCACGGTGTTGAGCAGCAGGAACGCCAGCAGCGCCTGCAGCACGATCATGACGATCAGCGGACGGTACCGGATTTTGTTTCGGCCGTTGCTGGCGACGAAGGCGAGGCCGAACACGATGGCCAGGCCGAGCAGAGCGATAAGAATATTCATGGACGCAGATCTCCCGGAAATTATTTTTTTGGGTAGCCCACACGGGCAGCACATAAATGAAAAGCAAGAAAAAGATTGAAGCGGTTACAAAAACAGTGAAAAAACGAAATTAAGGACAAGACGATAACCTGTCCGCCGCCGTTCGCAGCGCGGCAGACAGCCGTCAAGCGTTTAGTTCGTTTTGTCCATGTCTTTGGCCTGGAAGTATCCCGGAAGCAGACGGTCCATCGTCCATTCCTCGGTATTGCCGTGCAGGTTCGTCAGGTAGATGCGCGTGTGCTCGTCGGCGAACTCGGCAATAACCTGGCGGCAGGCGCCGCAGGGCGAGACCGGGCCGGCGGTGTCCGCCACGATCGCGATCGCTTCAATCCGGCGAATGCCGTCGGAAGTGGCTTTGAAGATGGCGGTGCGTTCCGCACAGTTCGTCAGGCCGAACGACGCGTTCTCGATATTGCAGCCGGAGTAGATGGTGCCGCCGGCAAGCAGCGCGGCACCGACTTCGAAGTGGGAATAAGGCACGTAAGCGGACGACCGGGCTTCGATCGCGGCTTCGATAAGACGCTCTTTCATGGGATGGCTCATAGCGGAAGACCTCCTGGGATCATGGATGGATAACAAAGAGCGAAACGCTTACAAGTGTCCGCCGCCGCGAGGTCCCGTTCAACGATCGACGGGACCATGAGGCGAAGCGGGCAGCAGCTAACGACGACAGGGGGCAAGAAGACTTCGATCAGTACGAAGAGTCGGACTGGCCGCCCTGCATGATCTTCACGCCGGAGCTTGCGCCGATGCGCGTCGCACCTGCCTGGATCATCGCTTCCATGTCTTCGCGGCTGCGTACGCCGCCGGAAGCTTTGACGCCGAGGTCGGGGCCGACCGTTTTGCGCATCAGGGCCACGTCTTCAGGCGTTGCGCCGCCCGTGGAGAAGCCGGTGGACGTCTTGACGAAGTCGGCGCCCGCACGGACGGACATTTCGCAGGCGAGCACTTTTTCTTCGTCGGTCAGCAGGCACGTCTCGATGATGACTTTGACGATCGCTTTGCCCGAAGCCGCTTCCACGACTGCGCGGATATCGCGTTCGGCCAGTTCGACGCTGCCGCTTTTGAGGGCGCCGATATTCAGTACCATGTCGATCTCGCCGGCTCCTTTTTCGATCGCGTCGCGGGTCTCGAACGCTTTGGTCTCCGGCGTGGACGCGCCCAGCGGGAAGCCGATCACGGTGCACACTTTCACTTCGGTTCCGGCCAGACGTTCCGCCGAGTACGCGACCCACGTCGGGTTGACGCAGACGGATGCGAACTTGTAGGTCTTCGCTTCTTCGATCAGCTTGGCGACTTCGCTCTCTACGGCGTCGGCGCGCAGAAGTGTATGGTCGATCATGGATGCAAGATTCATGTTGGATCTCTCCTTCGGATTCGGATGTATGTCTATCATACCATCTTCGTGAACAAATGCAAAAGGTTACATGAAATTTTGTTCAAAGAAAATGAAAGCGCAACAAAGCCCGCTATCGTCCGCCTCCGCAAGGGGAGGCATACGACAGCGGGCCTGCTGTTCATTTCTTTTTGGCGACCGGCTTTTTCGCAGCCGGCTTCGCCGCCAGTTGGCTCGCGGACGGCTTGGATAGCAGCGTTTTCCAGCCTTCGTAATCGTGCACGTCGAAGCCGGCGAACGCCGGGCTTTGCTTGAGTGTCCGCCGCGCGGATTCCAACTGGGCGTTCAGCGTCTCCGGGCCTTCTTCGTAAAAGGTGACCTTGGGCGTCTCGGCGGAGCGGTTCGTCTCGACGGCGATCCGGACCGGCTTGCCGAGCTGTTCGCCTTCGGCCAGTTCGGCGCGGGCCGCTTCGACGATCGCTTCCGCGGAATCGCGGTAAGCCATAATCGTCACGCCGTCGAAACGGTCGATGATCCAGGCGCTCAGCGTCGAGGTCTCGCCGGGCAGAGCCTGTTCGTGGAACCAGAACGGAATATCGGCTTCGGCGCTCAGGCGCAGTCTGCGCGCTCCGGCCAGCACGACGTTCATGTGGGTCTTCCAGGACTGCAGCAGCGCTTCCCTGCCGGTCGTCCATTCCGGCAGCAGATACGGTTCCACGTCGATATGGATGCCGGAGAACCGTTCATCCATATCGGCGGAGTTCTGATACCCGGTCAGCCAGGAGAGGAAAGCTTCCGGCAGCCGGCGATCCGTCGCCCAGGCCGGCGCGCCGTCAAGCGCGTGCACTTCGATCCGCTGCGCCGAAGCGCGGCGGATAAAGGCCGCGTAATCCGCCGCCGCAAGTTCCGGGTCGATCTGCACGTAGAGCGTCTTCACACCGTTTGCGGCCGCAAAGCGCAGCAGTTCGTCGGGCGACGAGCGCAGCAGCCACGGATTCCAGACCCAGGTCGAGAATCCGTTCGCTTCGCGGGAAGCGGCGCCTGCCGCGCTACCCGGCGCAAGCGAACCGGCGGTCCAGGCCAGCAGCAGGCAGAGCAGCAGGCAGCGGGGAAGGGAGTGGCGAGTGTTCATGGGGATTCCGCACCTTTCGATAAGTCCGTGAATCGGAGGGTTCGTCGTTCGGTCTGTTCGTGCGCCGTCCGTCTCGCGCAGACGGCAGGGCGCGTCGATCTGCGCCCTGCCGTCTATATCGGTCGTTCGGCCGGCAAATTCAATCCGCCAGCAGCGACAGCGCCGTAAATTGATCGGTGACGAGAATGTTGGCGTAGCGTCCGGCCAGAGCGGCGCGGATCGCGCGAATCTTGCGCGGGCCGCCGGCGACGAGAATCGATTTTTCTTTGCGGCGCAGTTCCGGCAGGTCGATGCCGACCGTGCGGGCATTCACTTCCTCGCTGCAGATCCGGCCCTGGTCGTCGAAGAAGCGCGAGCAAATATCGCCAGCTCCGGTGGCCTGCAGCTTCTGCCTCTGGCGGTCGTCGAAGTAACCGAGGCGGAACAGCAGGGCGTCTTCTTCGACCGTGCCGACCGTGAATACCGCCACGTTCGCCTGCCGGCCCAGCTCGATGATGCGCTGGATATGGCGGTCTTCCTCGACCATCCGCTTGAGCTCCACGCTGTCAAAGATAACCGGCAGCGGCAGGTAGCGGGCGACGGTGCCGAACGCCTCGGCGAACATGTTGGCCGTTTCCGCCGCGTAGGTCGGCACCTGGGAATGGCTGACGCCGCCTTTGAGCTGGACGACTTCGACGCCCCGTACCGGCTTGTGGCGCAGGCCGAGCGCGAGGGCGTGCATCGTCGTGCCCCAGGTGATGCCGATGATGTCCCCGTCCTGGATCGTCTCGTCCAGGTAGGCCGCGGCTTCCGCCGCGATCCGTCCGCGAATCTCGCGATAATCGTTTTGCGGCGAATGGCAGACGCGTGCGGCCTGAAGTCCGAAGCGCCGCGAAAGCTCCGTGCCCAGCGCGTCGAGATCTTCCAGCGGATCGGAAATGCTGATGCGGACGAATCCGTTCTCTTTGGCGTGCTGGAGCAGGCGCGAGACGGTCGGGCGGGAAACGCCGAGCCGGGTCGCGATCTCCTGCTGGCTGTAATCCGACATATAGTAGAGCCGCGCAGCCTCTATGCTGAGCCGCTGTCTGTCCAGATCGATTTTGTCCGTCATGATCGTCCCTCGTTTTTTAGGTTCATTATACGTGCCCGCTTTCCCGTTTGCACGGAAGAAAGACAGAGAGGTTGAAGCTGGACGTAAAAAATGGGTCAAAAGGATGAAAAGAGGTTTTTTTCTTGAAACTATTTCATTTTTCAGTCCATGTTCCGATAAAGTTTGTATGAGTTTTTTTGGTATCGTAGGGACGAAGAACGAATTCTTTGCTTTTTGACTGTCTTTTTCGGGAAGTGGAGAAGGAGCTTGGTGCCTATTGACGTTTGGCCCGTTACTTTGTATGGACTCCCTTGAAGGAGCCGATTACAAGCCGCGAAGCAACAAAATACACAGGTTATTATACTCGGAAGGGGAAAAACAAGAGCGATGAATGTTGAGTTGAAACAGGTTCCGGGAATCGAGCGATATTGGTTGGAGCAGCTGCGTGCCGTCGAAGAAAAGACGCGTTTGGCCGGGGAGACGCCGCCGACGGCGGAGGAAGGAATCGGCAGCGTGCAGCGCGACTTTCTGGCTGTCGATCCGGCCCTGCTGCGCGGAGGCGCGCTGCCTGCGGCGTGGTCGGTGCTGCTGCAGCGTTATTTGCGCGCCCGGGAATTGTCGTTCGCTGTACATAGTTCGGCTGCGGACGCCGCTTTTCCGCTGCTGCTGAGCGCCGATCCGGCGGATACGCTGCGCGAACGTACCGAACGCGCGGAAGCCGCCCTGCGGGAGAGCGGGGAGCGTCCGCTTGAGGCGTCCGTTCTCGGACAGTGGCAGGCCGCGGGCACGATCGAGCTTCCCTATAACACGGGCATCGGATTGAATCCGGCGCTGAACGCCGCCGAAGCGCTTGCGGCGTCGGGCTGCGACCTGTTCATCGTCTTCTCCGGCACGGAGCGCATTCGCGCCCATGCCGCATTCCGCCGGTCGGTCTTCGGCGAAGACTTCGTGCAGGAAGTGCTGGCGCATCTGCAGGGCATCGTCGTTCGTATGAGCACCGACCCGGAAGCCGCCGTCGGCCGCGAAGATCTGCTGGACGATCAGGAACGGGAAATTTTGCTCAATCTCTGGAGCGGCCTCGACGCGGCCGCTCCGTTCAAGGCGGACGTTCCGATCCACCGGATGATCCGGGAGCAGGCGGCGCGGACGCCGGATCGCGCGGCGGTCATCCATGCGGCAGGCGAAGCGCTGACCTACGCCCAGCTGGACCTGCGCTCCGACGTATTGGCCGCCGAACTGCGCGAAGCGGGACTCGGCCGCGGCGACATCGCGGGCATTCTGGCCCGGCCGTCGGCCGAAATGATACTGTCGGTGCTGGCCGTGCTCAAGACCGACGCCGCCTACCTGCCGATCGATCCCGAATACCCGCAGGAACGGGTGCGCTTCATGCTCGAAGACAGCGCCGCAGGGCTGCTGCTGCTCACGCCGGGCCTTGAGGCGCCGGCCGCTTACGCGGGACCTTCGCTGCGCGTCGACAACGGCCGCGATTGGACAGCGCCGGCCGGAAACGCCGGCGATCTCGGCGCGCCCGACGATCCCGCCTACGTGATCTATACGTCGGGTTCCACCGGCACGCCGAAAGGCGTCGTGGTCGAGCATCGCTCGCTGATCAACCTGGCGCAGTGGCATATCGACCATTTCCGGATCACCGAAGAAGACCGGACCGTCAAGTATGCCGGATTCGGCTTCGACGCCTCGGTCTGGGAAATTTTCCCGTACCTGCTGAGCGGAGCTTCGATCCATATGATTCCGGAAGACCTGCGTCTCGATCCGGCGGGATTGAACGATTACTTCAACGCGGAAGGCATCACCGCCGCGTTCCTGCCGACCCAACTGTGCGAGCAGTTCATGGACCAGGACAATTATTCGCTGCGCGTCCTGCTGACCGGCGGCGACAAGCTCAAGACGTTCCGCCCGCGGCCGTACGAGCTGCACAACTGCTACGGTCCGACCGAGAACACGATCGTGACCACGTCCCATCTCGTGACCGAGATGGAAGACAATATTCCGATCGGCAAGCCGGTACGCGGCTCGCAGATCCTGATCCTCGACGACTACGGCCATGTGCAGCCGATCGGCGTCGCGGGCGAACTGTGCGTCGCCGGCGACGGTCTGGCGCGCGGTTACCTCAACCGTCCGGAACTGACGGCGGAGAAGTTCGCGGCCCATCCGTACCGCGAAGGAGCGCGCATGTACCGGACCGGCGATCTGGCCCGCTGGAAACGGGACGGCACGATCGAATTTCTCGGCCGGCTCGACCATCAGGTCAAGATCCGGGGCTTCCGGATCGAGATCGGCGAGATCGAGCAGCGCATTCTGGAGCGCGAAGGCGTGCGCGACTGCGTCGTCGTCGCCCTCAGCGACGAGCGCGGCGACGCCTATCTGTGCGCCTATGTCGAAGCGGATGCGGAGCGCAGCCACGCGCAGTGGAGCGCCGATCTGGGAGAGATGCTGCCGGATTACATGGTCCCGGCGCATTTCGTCACGCTGCCGAAGCTGCCGGTCAACGCCAACGGCAAGATCGACCGGCGCGCGCTGCCCAAGCCGCAGATGCGCCGGTCGGCCGGTTCCGCGGCTCCGGTCGGGGAGACCGAAGAAGGGCTGCATGCGCTGTGGAGCGGCATTCTCGGCCACGACCGCTTCGGCGCGGCGGACTCGTTCTTCGAGATCGGCGGGCATTCGCTGCAGGCGGCCATGCTGAGCGCGCGGATCGAGCGCCGGTTCGGCGCGAAGCTGTCGATTCGCGAGCTGTTCGAATATACGACGGTCCGGGCGCAGGCGGCCGAGATTGCGAGCCGCGCGGGCGAAGCGGCGCCGGCGCCGGAGCTGCCGGTACTGTCCGCGCCGGAATCGGCGGACGGGCGTTATCCGGCTTATCCGGCGCAGAGCCGCCTGTTCCTGATCGAACAGATGGAAGGCGCCGGCACGGCGTACAACGCGCCGGTGCTGCTGCGCGTCGAAGGCGAACTGGACGCCGCGAAGCTTGAGCGGTCGCTGCAGCAGTTGATGCTGCGGCACGAAGCGCTGCGGACGTCGTTCGAACTGCTCGGCGAAGCGATCGTGCAGCGCGTCCATCAGGACGTGGAGCTGCGCCTTGACGTTATGCAGGCGCCGGAAGAAGACGTCCGGGCGCTGATGGACGACTTCGTGCGTCCGTTCGATCTGGGCGCCGCGCCGCTGATGCGGGCGGGACTTGTGTCGTGCGGGGAACATCTGCATTTCATCCTGCTCGATTTCCATCATATCGCCGTGGACGGCGTCTCGATGCACGTCTTTTTCGAAGAATGGTCGCAGATTTACCGCGGCGAATTCCCGGAGAGCGCGCCGGCTCAATTCAAGGACTTTGCGGTCTGGTACGAGCGCGAAGGCGCATCGGCGATCCGCGAATCGCAGTTCGGCTACTGGCGGGAGCGCCTGTCGGGCGAGCTGCCGATGCTTCAACTGCCGACCGACAAGCCCCGTCCGGACAAACAGAGCTTCCGGGGCGATACGCTGCATACGGCGATCGGGGCGGAGCTGCAGGCCGATCTCAAGCAGTTGGCCGAGCGGACGAACACGACGCTGTTTATGGTCATGCTGGCCGCCTACGGCACGCTGCTCAGCCGCTATGCGGGCCAGGAAGACCTGATCGTCGGCGTACCGGTCGCGAACCGCGGCCGCGAAGAACTGCACGGCGTCATCGGCATGTTCGTCAACACGCTGCCGCTGCGGACGTACCCGGACAAACGCAAAACGTTCGCCCGCTACCTCGAAGAAGTCCGGGCCGAACTGCTCGGTGCGTTCGACCATCAGGAATACGAGTTGGGCGAGCTCGTGAACGAGCTGAACGTTCCGCGGATCGGCGGGCGCAGTCCGCTGTTCGATACGATGTTCGTCATGCAGAACACCGGCAGCCTGGCTCCCGAGCTGGAAGGGGGCCTGACCGCGGTGTCGACGTACGCGCCGAAGATCGCCAAATACGATCTGATGGCCGACGTGACCGAGCACGAGAGCGGCATCCGGGTCGATTTCCAATACTGCACCGAGCTGTTCGACGAATCGACGATCCGGTCGATGGCGAATCAGTACGCGGCGCTGCTGGAAGCGGCCGCAAGCAACGAACACCGCGCGCTGCACGAACTGCCGATGCTGAGCCGCGAAGACAGCGCCGACCTGGCGTTCGGGCTGAACGATACGGCTTCGCCGTATGAACGGACGCTGACGATTCAGGCAGCGTTCGAGCGCCGCGCCGTCGAACGGCCGCAGCATCCGGCCGTGACGTTCGAAGGCGTGACGCTGACCTATGCGGAGCTGAACGAACGGGCCAACCGCTTGGCGCATACGCTTATCGAAAAAGGCACGGCTGCCGATAACCTGGTAGGATTGATGGTAGATCGTTCGCCGGAGATGATCATCGGCCTGCTCGGCATTCTCAAAGCGGGCGGCGCGTACGTGCCGATCGACCCGGAATACCCGGAAGACCGGATCCGCTACATGCTGGAGAACAGCGGATCGGACCTGCTGCTGACCCAGCGGCATCTGGTCGGCAAGGTCGATTTCGCGGGGCAGAGCCTCTGCCTCGACGAAGCGGAAGCCTACTCGCCGCGGACGGACAATCCGCGCGATCGCAGCGCCGCCGCCGATCTGCTGTACGTCATCTACACGTCCGGCACGACCGGCCGTCCAAAAGGCGTCATGCTGGAGCACCGCAACATGGTCAATCTGCTGCATCACGAATATACGCGCACGAATATCGACTATTCGGGCCGGGTGCTGCAGTTCACGACGCTGAGCTTCGACGTGTGCTCGCAGGAGATCTGGTCGACGCTGGTCGCGGGCGGCACGCTGTGCATGATCCGCAGCGAGACGCGGCGCGAAGTCGGCGAGCTGCTGAATCTGATCGAAGAGCGGCAGATCGGCGTCCTGTTCATGCCGGTCTCGTTCCTGAAGTTCATCCTGAGCGAAAAAGAATACGAAGAACGGTTCCCGACGTGCATTCGCCATATCGTCACGGCGGGCGAGCAGCTGGTCGTGCCGGAGAAATTCCGGGAGCATCTGCGCCGCAACGGCATTTTCCTGCACAATCATTACGGACCGTCGGAGACGCACGTGGCGACCGCCCATACGGTCGATCCGTCGGGCGATATCCCCGAGCTGCCTCCGATCGGCAAGCCGATAGCCAACACGCGCGTCTATCTGCTCAACGACGCTCTTCAGCTGCAGCCGAGAGGCGCGGCCGGCGAGCTGTATATCGCGGGCGAATGCGTGGGGCGCGGCTATTACAACCAGCCGGAGCTGACGCTTGAGCGCTATCTGCCCGATCCGTTCGAAGCGGGCGGGCGCATGTACAAGACCGGCGATCTGGCCCGCTGGAACAGCGACGGCGACCTGGAATTCCTCGGCCGCCTCGACCATCAGGTCAAGATCCGCGGCTTCCGCATCGAACTCGGCGAGATCGAGACGGCGCTGCTGGAACATCCGTCCGTCAAGGAAACGATCGTGCTGGCCAAGGAAGACGGCACGGGCGGCAAGTATTTGTGCGCCTATACCGCTTCTCCCGCCCAGCCGTCCCAGCGCGAACTGCGCGACCATCTGGCGGGACGCCTGCCGGATTACATGATTCCTTCGTACTTCGTGCAGCTGGGCAGCATGCCGCTGACACCGAACGGCAAGATCGACCGCCGCGCGCTGCCGGAGCCTCAGCCGGGCGAACTTGCGACGGGAACCGAATACGCGGCGCCGCAGTCCGAAGCGGAGCGCCGGATCGCCGAAGTGTGGCAGACGGTGCTCGGCATCGGCCGGGTCGGCCGGCACGACAACTTTTTCGAACTCGGCGGCCATTCGCTGAAGGCGGCCGTCATGGTCGCGCGCCTGCAGGAGCAGTTCGAACTGAGCATCAACGACGTGTTCGAGCATCAGACGCTGTCGGCGCTGGCCGCGGTCGTCAAGCCGGCTTCGGGCCGGATCGCGGAGAAGCTGGCGGAACTCAAGGAAGCGAGCCTGCGCAGCGGCGAAGATACGCTCGTCGAAGACCGCCGGAGCTATCTGGACCGCGCCCGCCGGGACGCGGAAGCGGTCGACGTCGCGCAGCTGCGCGATTACCGCAGCGTCCTGCTGACGGGAGCGACCGGATACGTCGGCGCGCATCTGCTGCGCGACATGCTGGAGCATACCGACTGGACCGTGTACGCGATCGTGCGCGGGGAAGACGACGAAGCCGCTTTCGGGCGTCTTCAAGCGAAGCTCGGCTTCTATTTCGGCGCCGAAGCTTTGAACGGTCGGCGTTCGCGCCTGGTCGTCTTCGCCGGCGACCTGTCGGAAGAGGCGATGGGGCTCGGCGAGGAGGCGTATGCCGCGCTGCAATCGGAGATCGACGCTATCGTGCACGCGGCCGCGACGGTCAAGCATTACGGCAGTTACGAAGACTTCAAGCGGCACAACGTCGAGGCGACGGAGCGGCTGCTGGAACTGGCCGAATCCGGGCGCCGCAAAGACGTGCACCATGTGTCCACGCTCGGCGTGGCGACCGGCATCATTGCGGAGCGCAGCGAAGCGTTCTTCGGCGAGTACGATCTCGACCTCGGACAGGAATACGAGAACTATTACGCGAAAACGAAATATGAAGCCGAGCAAAAAGTCGTCGAAGCCAGACAGCGCGGACTGCGCACGAGCATTTACCGCCTCGGCAACGTCGTGTTCCATTCGGAAACGGGCCGCTTTCAGGAAAATATCGCGGAAAACGCGTTCTATACGATGATGCAGTCGTTCGTGCGGCTCGGCCTCGTGCCGGACATGCAGCCGGATACGGACTTCTCGTACGTGGACGGAATCAGCCGGTCGATCCTGCTGCTCATGCGGCCGGAAAGTTTGCAGAACGAAATTTTCCATCTGCTGAATCCGAACCTGGAAAGCATGCACCGGATTTTGAGCGAAGAACAGGTCGGACGTCCGATCCAAACGCTCGAATTTGCAAAATTTGTCGACAAGATCGGCGAGAAATTTGCGGCGGGCGAGTCGCGCGAAGAGATCGACAAAATCATGCTGCATTACGGCTGGCTGGAAAGCGCCCAGATTCAGACCTCGTTCGAAATCGCGTCGGACCGCACTACGGCTTACTTGAAAAAGCTCGGGTTCGAATGGAAAGCGATGGACGAAGCGATGACGCGGCGCATGATGGCTTATGCGAAACAAACCGGATTTTTGGATTAAGGTTACAAAATATTTACACTTGAATGAAAATGAAGAACTTTAAAGGAAATATGCAATTTTTTTCTTTGAATTCGACAAATTTTTTAGTACACTGTATAAGAAGGTCTATCATTGAATCGAGGGGGATTTACCATGTTTAAGATTGAATATTTTCCAGCCAAAAATCGCGTAGTTTGTACCGTAGAGAGCATCACGATGGACGAAGTGTCTTCGTACCAAAAAGAGTACACCGAAGCGATGAAAAAGGTTAAGCCCGGCTTTACCGGATTGACCGACCTGAGCAAAGGCAAACTGTTCACGCAGGAAGTCGCGGTGGCACTTGCTCCGCTGGGCGAAATGTCCGTCGAAAAAGGCTTGACCAAATGGGCATACTACACCGGTTCCGCCGTGTCGAAAATGCAGATGAAGCGTATGTTCGGCGATATCGTCGTTTCGTTCGAAAAGCTCGAAGACGCGGAAGCTTACCTGAACAGCTAATTCGATACACGCAGCAAAAAGTCCGAGCCGGGGCACGTCCCCGGCTCGGCGGAAGCAAGCCCGGCATGCCGGGCTTTTTTTGTGGACGTTGTTGGGGGAGCCGGTAGTTCGAAACGTTTCGCATAGACGGGACGGACCGCAAAATAAGGGAGTAGTGGGGGAAACCATGAATACGGAAACCAATAAACGCATGATTTGGATCGGGGCGGGAGCTGTTGCCCTGTTGGAAGTCTTGATCGCGCTGCTGTTCATGATGCCGGGACGAGGCTGGGGGAGCTTCGTGCCGGGCCTGATTCTGGGCGCCGTACTGGGCGGCGGAGCGTTCGTGGCGGGCATCGTGCTCGTGCTGCGCGAAGCGGATCGCAGAGCGTCGCAGATGAACGGCATGTTCGCCGCGTCCGGCGCGGGAGAGACGGCGGAAAGCACCGAATCGCACGAGCCGGGCCAGGCGTCGCACAAAACGATGGAACGCATGCAAACCTATTTGCTGGACATCGACCAGAACGTGGAGCAGGTCAAATCGAGCGCCGACGTCGGCGTGTTCGTCTCCGACCTGATTGCCGAGTCGGCCCGCAGCGCGTCCGCGCGCTCGCTTGAACAGAGCGAGAACATGAAGGAAATCGCGCGGACGACGAACGAGATGACCGCGGCGGTGCAGCAGGTCGCCGGAAGCGCCGACGAAGTAGCCAGCGCGACGCTCGTCACTTCGGAACAGGCATCCACCGGTTACGGCCAGCTGGTCGACGCGATGGAGCAAGTGCGCAAGACCGACGGCACGATCCAGACGCTGCTCACGCAGGTCAATCGTCTCGACGAGAAATCGGGCGAGATCGAATATTTCGTCAGCATCATTACCGAGATCGCGTCGCAGACCCATCTGCTTGCGTTGAACGCGGCGATCGAAGCGGCCCGCGCGGGCGATTACGGACAGGGCTTCTCCGTCATCGCGTCGGAAGTGCGCAAGCTGGCCGAGCAATCTTCGGAGTCGGCCAAGCGCGTCTCGACGATCAATGCGAGCATCCAGCAGGACACGAACGAAGTCGTCGGAACGTCTTCGCGCGTCGCCGACGACATGAAGCAGGGTATCGGTTCGCTTGAAGAAGCCGGACGTTCGTTCCAGTTTATCCAGGCGGCGGTCGACGAAGTGAACGTGCAGATGCAGGACGTTTCCGCCGCGGTGGAACAAATTGCCGCCCATACCGAACAGGTGAGCGACACGATTGCCCGCGCGGAAGAGATGGCGGCCAGCACGTCGGAAGAAGTGGCGACGGTGCAGCAGGCGGCGGAAGAGCAGCTGTCGGGCATGCAGCAGCTGTCCGAGACGGTCGGCGGATTGTCCGAGCTGACCGGCGGCGTCAAGCAGGCCGTCGAACATTTTCGCGAGCTGCAGACGGCCAACTGAGCCGGCATAATTTTGCGGCTGCTCCAGCGAAGCCGGAAGGCGAAAGCATCTGCTGCGAACTTCGCCGCGTCACGCTGCAAAACGCAAAAAAAAAGAGCACATTTCCGGTTAACGGAATGTGCTCTTTTTTATCGGTACGCATGCGCTTGGAAGAAATCGAGTAAGTGTACGCGGCGTACCCGAAGGGGGAAAGATACGTGACGGTTACGCCCGGTTTCTACGACCCATCGAACGCATGATCAGGCTGACTACGGCTACCAGTACGATAGCGCCGATCAATGCCGGAATGATGTAGAATCCGCCGATTTCCGGACCGAGTTCACCCAGAATTACTCCACCGAGCCAACCACCGATGAATCCGGCGATGATGTTCCCGATGATACCGCCAGGAATGTCTCTGCCCACGATGAGTCCGGCCAACCAACCGATGATGCCGCCAATAATTAACGACCAAATGATACCCATTTTGTATCGCCTCCGCTTATGTTTTTGTTTGCTCAACTACAACTTAACCTTCTAGCAAGCATTTGAATAACAAGTTACCAATTTTATTTTGAAACAATCTGAATAAAGGTATTTTCAACAGCGCTTTCATAAGGGGATTCTGCTTGGAAAAGCGGCGTCGGGCCTAACAAAAAACGGGTTTCCTCATTATAGCGAGGAACCCGTCTTCATAGCGAGGAACCCGTCTTCGATGCGGCTTATCTTTTTTAACTCTTGGATTTTTCCAACACGTATTTGACGAGCGAACCGTTCTCCGCAGCATACAGCGTGCCTCCGGCGTAAGCGAACGCGTAATCGGAACGCAGCGGACGGTTCGATACGGCCTGCACGATCTCCAGTTTGTCCGGATCGAGCACGTACAGCGTGTCGGCCATATCGATCTGCAGCCCGCCGTCGTCGGACTGTTCCAGCACGACGATCTGGCCGGGCTGATCGTCGAGCTTGCGCTCGGCGAGCTTGCCTCCGAGCGTGAACGCGGTCAGCGTGCGATTCGAATACGTGACGTAGCCGCTGCCTGTCGAAGCGATAACGGAGTCGGCCGGAATCGTGCGTCCCCAGAGTACTTTGCCCTGCGGCGACAAAGCGATCAGCTTGTTGACCGTTCCGGCGATCGAACCGCGGAAGATGACGGTGCCGTCGGCCTGCACGAGAATCGGCGGCCCGCCGCCGTCGCCGAGCAGGTTGATGCTGGGCGGGAACTTGTAGGCGTACACGCGCTTGAGATCCGGCATGTACACTTCGACGGACGGGCTCGGGGAGCGGTCCCAGACGCCGCCGCTTTTGACGAGGCGGCTGGCGTCGACCACGATGCGTCCGCCTTCGGCAGTCAGTACGCGGCCCGTCAACGTCTTCGAAGCGAGCGTTCGGCCGTCGGAGCCGCAGCGGACCACCGCTGTTTTGGCTGTCCCGCGGCTGTCCGTGCCGAGTTGCGACGCGATCAGCAGGCTTTCGTCGCCGAGCAGGTACACGTCGCTGCCGAACGGAAGAGGGCGGCTCCAGAGCTGCCGGCCGTCCGGCTTGAGCGCGTACAGCGTCTGGGTCTTGTCGGAGAAGGTGCCGGTGAAGTACAGCGTGCCGTCGCCGGCGTACAGGAGGGAGCTTGCGATCGTGTACGGACCCGCTTTGTCATGAAAAGTCCGCGACCATTTCTGCGCGCCTGTCGAGGCGTCGAAAGCGGTCACGGTCTCCAGGTACCAGTCGTAGGAAGTTTTGGACGAGCTTTTTTTGACGTTTTGCACAGTGTGGGTGTAGACGAGGCCGCGCGATTTGACGAAACGGACATCATGCGCCGATGCGGACGAAGTGTCGTAGACGGAAGCGGACGTCCAGCTGGGCTGGGGAAGCGTGCCGTCCGCGACGATTCCGGCGGCGTGCGCATAACCGGGGGCGCTCAGCAGCACGGCTGCGCTGAGGACGAAAGCGCCCCATTTCTCGGTTGATTTCATAAAAGAGTTTCCATTCCTTTCCCTGAATCTAACGCCCGGTGTGAATTGGCTATGCTGATTATACACGCTGCCTGCGGCGTTTACCAGAAGTTTACGTTTGTAAACGTTTATACCTAGAACCTCTTTCTTATGATTCCAAGTGCCGGGTTTTTTACACTTTTCGGCAGACGATAGACTTGGTTTACGCTTGTATATAGCCTTTTTTACAAAAAAAGGACGTTTTCTTGCTCTCTAGTCACCAAGTCTCATGCACTGTGGCTGCGGTTGCAATTTGCTCCGAAACCGTAGACCTTTATCCCTGAAAAGCGTGAAATCGGTTTATTTGCGGCGGGGTCCGGTTATATAGTCGTAACGAGAAAGCGAGCGACTGATAACAGCTGCGGAAGCGGCAGAAGGAGAGAGCGAACATGAACTTGAGCATACATAATCTGATGGCCTTCAACCCCCATCACTTCAGAGCACAGGCTACGGTAACCCCGCAAAAAGCAGCCGATACGGACAAGGAAAAAAGTTTTCAGGACATCCTGAACGAGAAAATGGCGCGTCCGTTGACGACACGGTAACGCGAAGTGGCCCGGCGGCCGGGTCAAATGTTGGGCGGCCGTGTATAATGAATAAGTACGGACAGGGGAAAAGAGAGCGTGCGGCGTTCTCTTCCCGATCGTGCAGGCGCCCGGGCGCCTGCCGTTTTGTCGTTGCATGCAAGCAAGTTCAGAAGAGGGGGCGAAAAGTATGGAATTCGATTACGCGACGATCGTGCTGGCGATTATCGTCTTTTCGCTGATGCTGATGGTGATTCGGCTGCGCTTCGACGTGAGGCAGCTGCGCGAGGAGATCGACCGGATCGCTTCGGGGCCGCGTCTGTACCGCCCGGCGCCTTCCGGGATGCAGGAAGGGGAACGGGGGCCGCGCACGGCCGCGGGCGGCGACGAGGAGCTGCGCACGCTCGTAGCCAAAGGCCGCAAGATCGAAGCGATCAAGGAAGCGAGAGAAAGGTATAACCTGTCCCTGAAGGAAGCCAAAGATTACGTGGAGTCGTTGTAGCGCCGCTGTCCGCACAGGGTGCCGCGCTTCACGGCATTGCGGCGTCGGGGCGCAAAAGTCGGCTTGAAGAAGTCGGGAGGAATGTCCATGTTCGATTCGACGCGTTTCTCCGGCGACGGCGAAGCGGGAGCCTATTCGCCGCCGCGTACCGAAGACGGCTTCGTCTACGCGATTCGTCCGCAGGAGATGCGGCTGTCCAATGCCAGGGCGATGGCGCTGTACGACCGGATCGCGCGTTTTCACGCGGTGTCGAACCGGCTGTACCTGAAGCTGCGCTTCGGCGGAGAGATCCATTATCGCTGGACGTTCCTGTCGCAGCTGGACGTCCGGCGCGGCGAACGCGTGCTCGAAGTGTCGGTCGGCACGGGCGGCAATCTGCCGCTGCTGCCTGCGGGCGCGCATCTGTACGGGCTCGATCTGTCTCCAGCCATGCTGCGGCAGGCGGCGCGGCATTTGCGGGAATGGGGCACCGAGGCGGAGCTGATCCACGGGGAAGCGGAACATCTGCCTTTTCGCGGCGATACGTTCGACTGCGTGTACCATATCGGCGGACTGAGCGAGTTCGGTGATCCGGCTCTGGCGCTGCGCGAGATGATCCGCGTAGCCAAAAGCGGCACCCGTATTCTGGTCGCCGACGAGGTCGACCGGCGTACCCGCGTGCGCCGGCCGCGCATTTCGCTGGCGAAGCCCGGCGATCTTCCGCGGCCGGACGTGCTGCGCATGCTGCCGGCCGGCATGCTGGACGTCCGCTACGAAGAAGTGTGCAAAGGTCTCATGTACCGCCTGACGTTCCGCAAGCCTTAACGGTGGGGGTCAGCCGGTGTATTCCGCCGGCCCGGTGGCTCGGCGGCTGCCTCGTCGATCACTGCGGCACCGATACATAAGCCGCGGCAGCCGGATTGTCGCGGCACGCACAAAAGCGCTTTTCGATCGCGAGAGGTTCTTTCCACGGAAAGAACCTCTCGCGCCGAAAAGCGCTTTTTGATTTTGGGAAATGTGCGCGGCGTTCTGTAAGCAGCGCTCTGTAAGCAGCGCTGTATGCGCGGTGTTCGCCGGACTTCGGGCTTCATAAATCGTCCGGCTCCGGAGGCTCCTGCCGGCCGCCGCGGCGTTCGCCGGGCTTCTCCGCCGGAGGCGGACCGCCCGGCATTTCGTCGGGCAGGGCGCCCGGCGCAAGCTCGGCCGTCGAAGTGCCGGCATCGGGCACGCCCGACGCCTCGGCGGCTTCGGCCAGCTCGTCCTGAATGCTGCCGGTCCACAGCGGCACCCCGCTTCGGTGCGCGGCCCGGCCGTTCAGATGGCCGGCCACGGGCGCCGTGATGAAGAAGAAGACGATACCGAGCAAAATGTTCATGCTGGCCGTCTGCATGCTGGACGCGAAATACAGGAACACGCCGGTCAGCACGCAGAGAACGCCGAGCGTGGAGCTTTTGGTGGCCGCATGGGAGCGCAGGTATACGTCCGGCAGCCGGATCAGGCCGTAGGCGCTGAACACGCTGAGCAGGGCGCCCAGCAGGATCAGCAGCACCGAGATCCATTCAATCATCAGTTGAATCGTCTGGAGCATTCAGCACCCGCCCCCTTTCCATGTAACGGGCCAACGCCACGGTGCCGAGAAAAGCAAGGATGCCGATCAGCAGCACCAGTTCGAAGTACGCGGTAGAGCGCATATAGGCGCCTGCAACAGCGACTTCGGCGGCGACGTTGACGCCGATCGTATCGAGTGCCGCGATTCGGTCGGCGATCGAAGGGCCTTTGAGCACCCGGTAGAGGCAGCCGCCGATCGCCAGCGCCAGCAGGATCATCGAAATCAGCAGGACGGTTTGCATCAGCTTCGGGTCACCTCCATGATCGCTTTTTCGAACGTTTCGCGGATATGTTTCTCTACGCCGTGGGCTTCCTGCATGTCCATGGCATGAATGTACAGCGTCTTCTCGTCATGGCTGACTTCGAGCAGCAGCGTGCCCGGCGTCAGGTTCATCAGCGCACACAGCAGCGTCAGTTCCCAGCCGGGATGCAGTTCCGTCTCGTAAGCGAAAATGCCCGGAGACAGCGTCAGCTTCGGCTTGACGATCTGGCGAATGACGGCGAACGAAGACACGACCAGTTCTTTGAGCAGCAGTCCGAGCAGTTTGACGCAGGCCCACACTTTGCGCGGATAAAAAGGCCGGGGGAAAAATCGCCGCATCAGCGTCATCAGCAGCAATCCGATCAGCAGGCCCACGAGGAAGCCCGATATCGTCATGTCGCGCATGAGCAGCATCCAGACGAAAGCGATCGCGAGATTGAGCAGCAGTTGAAAAGCCAAGGGCATCTACTCCTTAAATACGGCTTGAATATAGATCGTCGGATCGATCAGCACATTCGAAGCGCTCTCGATATACGGCATGACCGGTTCGGCGAACAGGCCGAGCAGCACGATCAGCAGCATCAACGGGGCGGAACCGAGCAGCAGCTTGCGCGATTGTTTCCACTGCGCTTCGCGCGGCCGGCGGGGTTTGCCCCAGAACGCAAGAATGAAAATTTTGATCAGCGAGTACAGCAGCATCAAGCTCAGCAGCACGCCGGCCGCGGCGATGACGTACTGGCCGTTCTCCAGGCTGCCCTGAATAATAAGCAGCTTGCCCGGGAATCCGCTGAGCGGGGGAACCCCTACGACGGCGAGCGAAGCGATCAGGAACATCCAGCCGAGCAGCGGGGAATGGGTCAGCACGCCGCCCATCCGGTTGATCCGCTCGGTGCCCGTCTCGGCCACGAGAATGCCGGCCAGCAGGAACAGCAGCGCTTTGACGATCATGTCGTGCACGAGATAGAATACGGCTCCCTTGAGCGCGTCTTCGTTGGAGACGGACAGCGCAAGCGACATGAAGCCGATACTGGCGATAACGTTGTAGCCGAGAATCCGGTTGACGTTCGTCTGGGACACGGCGCCGAATCCTCCGAGCACAATCGTGGCGATCGCCATCGTGCCGATCAGCATATGCGTCACTTCGGTCTGGTGATAGAAGATCAGCGTGAACGTGCGGATCAGGGCGTACATCCCGACCTTGGTCAGCAGCGCGCCGAACAGCGCGGAGATCGCGGCGGGCGGCGCCCCGTAGGAGCCGGGCAGCCAGAAGAACAGGAACAGCCCGGCTTTGACGCTGAACACGACGAGCAGCAGCGCGGAGACGACCGTGATCGGTCCGGTCTGGCCGCTCTCGGCGATGCGCATCGACAGATGCGCCAGATTGAGCGTGCCGGTCGCGCCGTACAGGTAAGCGACGGAAGCGACGAACAGCGTGGACGACAGCACGTTGATCAGGATGTAATGCAGCGTCTCCCGGAACTGCCGCTTCGTTCCGCCGAGCACGATCAGCGCATAGGAAGACATGAGCATCAGTTCGAAGCAGACGAACAGGTTGAACAGGTCGCCGGTCAGGAACGAGCCATTGACGCCGGCGATCATAAAGTGCACGAGCGAATAGAAATAATGGCGTTCGCGCTGCTCGTCGATCCCGCGGAACGAGTAGAGCAGGCAGCAGGCGGTGACGATCGAAGCGGTCAGCACGAGCAGGACCGCGAACATGTCCGCCACGAGCACGATGCCGTACGGCGGCGCCCAGCCGCTCATATTGAGCGTCTGGATGCCGGTATGCTGCACCTGGTACAGCAGGAACACGGCCACGGCCACGTTCAGCAGGGCGCTCAGCAGGCTGATCCAGCGCTGAAGCTTCAGCTTGTTGTGCAGAAAGATCAGGATGACCGCCGTAAACAGCGGGATGAGCATCGGAGCGACTACCCAGTTGTTCATTGGCGACGCCCCCTGTGTCTGGACGATTCGCTGCGCATCCGTTCCATGTCGGTCGTATCGAGCTTCTGGTAAGCCCGGTAGGACAAGACGAGGAAGAAGGCGGTGATTCCGAAGTTGATGACGATCGACGTCAGAATCAAAGCCTGCGGCAGCGGATCGACGAATTGTTCTTTGCCACGGCCCAGCAGGGGCGCCGCGCCGGTCTTGAGCATGGACATGGCCATTAACAGGAGATGCACGGCATGGGTCAGCAGCGAAGTGCCGAGTACGATGCGCAGCAGATCCTGGGTCAAAATGAGATAAATGCCGACGGCGAACAGCACGCCGACGATCACGGCTACAATGACTTCCATCAGCTATCCTCCCCAATCGTGAGCAGAATCGTCATGGTTACGCCCACGACGGCCAGATACACGCCCAGATCGAAGATCAAAGCGGTATGCAGCTCGGTCTTGCCGAGCAGGGGGAGCTGGAAATAACCAAAAGCATGCTTGAGGAAAGGCTCCCCGAAAAAGAGGGCACCGGTTCCGGTGCACAGGGCGATCAGCAGGCCGAGCGCCGTAATCAGCTTGAAATCGAACGGAATGACTTTGCGCACCGTTTCGATATCGTAGGCGAGCGCCAGCAGCAGCAGCGCGCCCGCGCTCATCAGCCCGGCAATAAATCCGCCGCCGGGGCTGCCGTGGCCGGTGAAGAACAGGTACAGGGCAAAAGCCAGAACGATGAAGACGACGATTTTGGAAATGTTTTGCAGGAAAATATCGCTGCCTCTAGGCATCGGAATTTCCTCCTTTCGGGCGTTCGCCGACGCTGTCGGCCCCGTCGGCCCCGTCGGCCGCATCGACTTCGTCCAGATCCTCGGCATCGCCTTCGGAAGGAGCGTCGGAGTCGGAAGCGTGCGGACCGAAATCTTCGTGGGAAGACCCTCTTTCGTGCACGTCTTCGCCGGGACCGTCATGTCCGTACTGCGATCGGCGGAACAGGGCCGCGTCGTCGTCGGACTCGTCTCCTTCGTGGGAGACGTGGCGCGAACCGACGTCGGTCGCTTTGCGCCGCAGCTTGATCATGTTATAGATGCCGAGCGAAGCGACGCCAAGCACCATGATCTCGATCATCGTATCGAAGCCGCGGAAGTCGACGAGAATGACGTTGACGATATTTTTGCCGCCGGCCGATTCGTAGCTTTCGCGCACGTAGTAATCCGAGACGGGATCGAACGGATTGGTGCCGAGCACCGCGAGCGCGACGAGTGTCATCAAGACGCCGACGGCAATCGCCACGAGGAAGTTGGGCAGCCGGAACCGGACAGCCTGCTGCTCGGTGCGCAGCTTGGGCAGATGGTAGAAGCACAGCAGGTACAGCGTGACGGAGATCGATTCGACGACCATCTGCGTCAGCGCAAGATCCGGCGCGCGCAGGAAGACGAACATCAGCGTCATCATGTACCCGACCGTACCGGTCAGGATGATCGCGACCGGCCGCGATTTGGCGAACGGAACCGCAAGCGCTCCGGCGGCCAGTCCGAGCAAGATGACCCATTCGTACGGGGCGATCTGCGCGTACGCGCCGACCCGGAACGTGATGTCGGTCGAATTGAACAGGATGAAGCCGAGCACGAGCATCATGAAGCCGAGAATGTATTTGACGTAGCTGCGCGAAGAACCGTTCATATAGAGCGCGGTGACGCGCACCGTGATCCGTTCGAAGAACCGCAGGCTGGAATCGTAAAAGCGGTTGATCGACATGCGGCGCGGCACGAACGAATACAGCTTGATCCAGTATCGGACCGTCAGCGCGAGCGCGGTGCCGACGCCGATCACGCCGATCGTCATCCACAGCGCCGGCGTGAAGCCGTGCCACAGCTTGATATCAAGCGGCAGGGTTTCCCCGGAAGCGGTCACGATCGGCATCATCGCTTCGGCCGCCGGGCGGACGAGCGAATAGGCGACGAGACCCGGGAACAGCCCGAGCACGAGCGCAAGAACCGCGAGAATCGCCGGCGGAATATACATCAGCGGCGGCGCCTCGTGAATCTTCTTGCTGCGCAGCGCTTTTTTTCGCGGACCGAGGAAGGTGCGGAACACGAACAAGACGGAATAGACGAACGTGAACACGCTCGCGATCCAGGCGATGACCGGGAACAGCGCGGCCCACGTCTCCAGTCCGAACACCCCGGCATGCAGCGGTTCGACCACCGCTTCAAGGAACATTTCCTTGCTGAGGAATCCGCCGAACGGAGGCAGCCCGGCCATCGAGAGCGCGCCGAACAGCGAAATCGTGAACGTGACCGGCATCAGCTGGGCGAGTCCGCCAAGCTTGCGGATATCGCGCGTGCCGGTCTCGTGATCGACGATGCCGGCGGCCATGAACAGCGCGCCTTTGAACACGGCATGGTTGAGCAGGTGGAAAATGGCGGCGGTGCCGGCCGCGGCATACAGCATGCGTTCTTCGCCTTCGAACACGCCCGCCAGCGAAGACAGGCCGAGCAGGCACATAATCAGGCCGAGCTGGCTGATCGTCGAATAGGCCAGAATGCCTTTGAGGTCGGTCTGCCTGACCGCGGCGACCGAGCCGTACAGCAGCGTGATCAGTCCGCCGAGTGAGACGATCCAGAACCATTCGGACGCGCCGGCGAACACCGGGCTCATCCGCGCGACGAGATACAGTCCCGCCTTGACCATGGTGGCGGAATGCAGGTACGCGCTTACCGGGGTCGGAGCTTCCATCGCGTCGGGCAGCCAGATATGGAACGGGTACTGCGCCGATTTGGTAAAAGCGCCGAACAGGATCAGGATCATCGCCGGCAGAAACAGGGGATGCGAGGCCAGCGGCGCTCCGGCTTCGAAAAGTTCGCGAATCCGGTAAGTGCCGCTCATCACGTACAGCAGGATAAAGCCGCTGAGCAGGCCGAGTCCGCCCGCCATCGTGATCAGCATCGATTTGAGCGCGCCGTAGCGCGATTTGTGCTTCTCGTGGTTGTAGCCGATCAGCAGGAATGACGTGATGCTGGTCAATTCCCAGAAACCATACAGAGTCAGTAGGTTATCCGACAGCACGAGTCCGAGCATCGCGCCCATGAACACCAGAAGAAAGACGTAAAATCGCGTCAGCGGATCTTTGGAAGCATCCATATAGGCAATCGAATAGAGGGAGACGAGGGCTCCCATTCCGGTAATCATGAGGGCGAACAGGAGAGACAATCCGTCGAGATACAGGGTGAACGAGATGCCCAAGGACGGGATCCAGGCAAACGTTTCGTTAATCGGGGAACCGGCGCGAATATCGGCCGAATAACCGAGCAGGGCTGAGAAGACCAGCACCGACAATGCGGCGGCAAACCATCCTTTGTGCAGACGGGGGACCGCTTTCCCGAGCAGCGGGAGCAGAGCGGCGAGCAGGAACGGCGACAGCGTCAAGAGATGGAGTAGGGACAAACGGCTTCTCCTTTCCGCTTCATAAATTTGCGGCTCGGCAGCTTTCAACCAAGCTTTACTTTTTAATATTACCCGACTTTTGGTAAGATAAAGCTAACAAAATGGTTTTTTATACAAAACATCGGTCGTTGGCCCTACGAAAAGGAGCGAGAGAAAGTATCGGAAAAGTTTTCGGGAAAGTTCATATAGAAGGGTAACGGAAGGAGAGGATCGCTTTGCACGAAGACAAGTCCGAGCGAGAAGACAAGTTTAAACAAATGCAAGATTACGATCTCATGGATCGGCAGGCGCGAACGCTGTTCGTGCATACGCCGAACGGCCGGCTCGCCGCGGTCAACGAACCCGGCGGAGGAGAAGCGCCGCTGTTCTTCGTCAGCTCCGCGCCGGGCGTCCGGCTGCTGCGGTTCGCGGACGGACTGTCCGCGTCAGCCGAACGCCGCATTGCGCATCAGCTCGATCGCGAAGCCGATCCGGGCGCCGCGCTGCGCGCGCTCGGCGGCGGCCTGCGCGTTCGCGCCGTCTGGTCCGGTCCGGCTTATCTTATCCGGACCGGACCGACCTTCGGCAGCGCGGCGAAGCTGCCGCGGCCTGTCCGCGTCGAAGCCGTGCATGCCGGCAGCGCGCAGGCGCTCGGCGCGCATTTTCCGCGGCTGCGCGCGGCGTGGAGCGCGCGCCTGCCGATGGCGATGGCGACGCTTGACGGCATCGCCGTCTCGGTCTGCTTCGCCGCGCGCCGAGGCGAAGAGGCCGCGGAAGCCGGCCTGGAGACGGCGCCCGCTTTCCGCGGACAGGGGCTGGGCCCGGCCTGCGTGTTGGCCTGGGCGGAGCAGGCGCAGGCCGAAGGGCTGCTGCCGCTGTACAGCACTTCGCACGACAACGCGGCTTCGCGGCGGATCGCCGAGAAGCTGCGGATGCGCGCTTACGGCACGAACTTTCACGTGACCGGCGATTTAACCGGAGGCTGGCCGGGTTGATCCCAATAGTTCCAATGGTCCGAATGGTCCGAATCGTCCGAATGGCCCAAATCGTTCGAATGATCCGAATAGCCCGAATGAAGGATCGGACCTGAAGGAGGTCCAGCCACGTTCGTCCGCCTGAAGCGCACGCAAAAACCCCGGGACGCCTGACGTCCCGGGGTTTTTGCGTGCGAACCGATAGGCGCGGGGCCGCGCCTCTTCAGGCATTATTTTTTCGGTACGCTCACCTGTCCGGCTCCGTACGTGTCGAACCAGCCTTTGATCGTGTCGAAGTCGCTGGAGAACGACAGCGACAGCAGCAGCATCAGGCGGGCATGCACCGCGTTCAGATTGTCCCCGGCGATGATATTGGCGCCGCTGGAGTAGTTGCTGCCCGATCCGGTTCGGGTCGTGGCGACGAAGACCGTATCGTGCTCCGCGATCGCCGCGGTGCGCTCGGCGCTCATCGCCCGCGAAATGCCGCCTGCGCCGGTGCCCGCCGTCACGATGCCGTCGGCTCCGTCCGCGACAAACGCGGAGATGGCGCCTGCGCCGGCATCCTGGTACGAATAGGCGATCTCGACTTTGGCCAGGCTTTTTTTGTCGAGCTTGGCGAGATCGAACGGCGTTTTCCAATCGGCCGCGCCCAGCAGCGCCCGATACGGCGCGCGGTAGACGCGCACGCCGGCTTCGTCGATATAACCGAGCGCGCCGAGTTCCGGCGTGACGAACGTGTCGGTCCGGTAAGCATTCGATTTCGTCACTTCGCGCGCGGCGTGGAACTCGTCGTTCAGCATGAGCACCGTGCCGAAGTATTCCGTTTTGCCGCTTGCCGCAAGCTTGATGGCGTTGTACAGATTGGCCTGCGCGTCGCTGCCGATTACGGTCCAGGGACGCATCGAGCCGGTGACGACGACAGGCTTGGAGCTGCGAACCGTCAAATCGAGGAAGTAGGCGATTTCTTCCATCGTGTCCGTGCCGCTTGTGACGACGACGGCATCCTGCGTTTCAAGCGCTTTGTCCACGCGCAGCGACAGGTCGTACAGGTCGGGAATGCTGTAAGCGCTCGAACCGGAATTGCCGAATTGGTATGTACTGACCTGCGCGATCTTGTTTTTATCCGGAAGCTCGGCGACCATGTCCGCGATCAGCAGCGTGCCGGCCCGGTAGTTGGCGAAGCTCGTGGCATCGGCGGATTGTCCGGCGATCGTGCCGCCGGTAGCGATCACTTCGACTTTGGGAAGCGTTTTGGCGGCCGGGGCCGCGGAAGTTCCCGCCGGAGCCGGCGTGCTCGCGACGACCGTGCCGGGGACCGTTTCCGCCGCGGAAGCGCCGGGCAGGCGTACGACCGGGGCCGCAGCCGCGGCGGTGACTCCAAGGGCAAGAACCGCTTTCATGACTTTCATGGACAATGTGGACATCAAACTCCTCCTTGGTAGTCAAATGAGTCGGGAAGAGAGATAACATAACGCTGCTTGCTTCCCGATGTCCATAAATATAAATCGGTGTCAGTTTATTTAACAAATTCGAAAAAAGACTGATTAAGCGCTTTATTCATGTTTATTCGTCAAATATTGCTGAATATCTGCCTTTTTCTAAATCATTTTTTTATTTTTTACAGCTAAAAAAGTCGAATGTACCCGTATCGTTGTCAGCAAAATTCACTTGACCGACTTCCAGGAATCAAAAGCGATATATTTATCTTTGCATATGAATATATATACGTTAAATAGAATTAATATTCAATATGCGCATATTTAGGCTTGCTCGCTTTGCAGATCCAACTGCCACGTTTCGACCTCGAACTGAATGCCGTAATATAGCACGACAGATTGTTCCGCCAGCTTGAAGCCTTTTTTGGACAGCAGACCCTGCAGCCGGCGTTGATCCCGGATGACCCATAACAGCACCTGGGAGCGGCCGGCGCCGCGGGAGAAAGAGATCGCTTCGTCGAGCAGACTGCCGCCGATACCGAGTCCCCGGCGTTTGGATTCGACCATGAACAGCTTGATTTGCGCGCGCCGGGCGTCCAGCAGGTCGAGCACGATCGAACCGGCGCTTTCGCCGTTCATCTCCGCGATCCAGCAGCGCGCCGACGGTTCTCCCGAAGCGCCGAACAGCTGGGCGGCCGTATCGGTCAGCACGAGGCTGAATTGTTCGGACGGGCCGAATGTCTGCTCGAACAGCGCTTCATACGCCTGGACGATGCGCTCGGCGTCGGACGGCTCGGCTTCGCGCAAAAAAAAGCGAATATCGAGCGTATGCGCGGAGCGCGCCGCGTTGATCTCGTCGATCGTCCGGATCGCTTCCATCAAGCGAACCTGATCCGGCTCGGACAGGCCGGCGAGATATTCCGCGACGTCGTCGTCGACCCGCCGGTGGAGCAGGCGGGCGATCCGGACGCCTTGTTCGGTCAGCTTCAGCACCCGCCTGCGCGCGTCGCGTTCGCTGCGCGGGCGTTCGATAACGCCGCCCGAGTCCAGGCGGCCGAGCAGCCGGCTGAGATAACCGGGGTCGAGCCCGAGATTGCGGCTCAGATCGGTGGCGGTCAGGCGGGGCTCCCGCGAGATTTCCAGCATGATGCGCGATTCGGTCAGCGAATACGAGCTGTGCAGCAGCCGTTCCCGCAGCACGCCGGCCTGCATCGTGTCGCTGTAGTTGAATGCGCGCAGCGTTCGAATCCTTTTTTTCCAGATCAAAGGGTCGGGCATCGGTTCACTTCCTTTCCCGGCTTGCGAGCGCCGGTCGCCATTTATAGAGATAGAGGTAGATTTGGCAGCACCTTCCGATTATAACAAGAAAGACAGCCGGGAAAAAAGAACGACGTATCCGAAATATTGTAACTAGGTTACAAATTTCGAATCTATACTTGATCCGAAATCTTGTGACTAGGTTACAAATTTCGAATCTATACTTGATCCGAAATCTTGTGACTAGGTTACAAATTTCGAATCTACACCCGATCCGAAATATTGTAACTCCAATACGAAAAATGAAGCCTTACCGCAGCGGCAAACGAGCGATACAATAAATTTAGAAAATGTAAGCACTTACAAAATGAACCGATTATAGACCGGAGGGGGTCGGAAGATGGAGAGAAAAATTGCGGCGCGGACGGCGGAACTGCCGTCCGATCGGGAAGGGAAAGCGCGCAGATGGTGGAGAAGGCTGCTCCAGCAGCGGCATTTGCAGACGATGGCGCTGCTCGGCATCGCCTGGATGTTCGTCTTCAACTATATTCCGATGTACGGCATCATTATCGCGTTCAAGGAATACAATATCGTCGACAGTATCGCAAATTCGCCGTGGGTCGGCCTGGCTCATTTTCGCGAGTTTTTGCAGGACGACGAACTGGCCGGAGTCATCCGCAACACGCTCGGCATCAGCTTGATCAAGCTTGTGATCGGGTTTCCGCTGCCGATTATCTTCGCGCTGTTCCTCAACGAACTGCGTTCGGTCCGCTTTAAGAAAACGGTACAGACGATCTCGTACCTGCCGCACTTTCTGTCCTGGGTTATTCTCGGCGGCATTCTCGCGACGTGGCTGGCCGACGTCGGCATCATCAACAATGTACTGATGGGCCTCGGCTTGATCAGCGAACCGATCTCCTATCTGGCGGAGCCGAAATATTTCTGGGGCATCGTCATCACGTCCGACATCTGGAAAGAGCTGGGCTGGTCGGCGATCATCTACCTGGCCGCCATGGCGAGCGTCTCGCCGGAGCAGTACGAAGCGGCGACGATGGACGGAGCCGGGCGGTTTCAGAAAATGTTCTACGTCACGCTGCCGAACATCCGCCCGACGATCGCGATTCTGTTCATTCTGGCGGTCAGCGGCGTGCTGAACTCCAACTTCGACCAGATTCTCGTGCTGCGCAATTCGCTGAACGAGAGCGCCAGCAGCGTTATCGATATTTACGTGTACCAGACCGGTATCCAGCAGGGCCGCTTCTCGTATTCGACCGCGGTCGGACTGCTCAAATCGGTCATCGCGCTCATCCTGCTGCTGATCGCGAACGGCGTGACCAAAAAATTGAACAACACTTCGCTTTTCTAAGCCGATTTTCTAAACAAACGGAAGGAGGAACCGCGGCATGTTAACGTTAAAACGCAAAACGAGAAGCGAAGCGATTTTCGATTTTCTGAACGTCGTCGGGATGGCGCTGATCTGCTTCGTGACGATCTATCCGATCTGGTACGTGCTGGTCAATTCGTTCAACGACGGCACGGACGCGATGCGCGGCGGCATTTACTGGTGGCCGAGACAGTTCAGCCTGGACAATTTCGGCGCCGTATTTCGCAGCGAAGGGATCATGATGGCGATGGGCGTGACGGTAGCGAAGACGCTGGTCGGTACGGTTGCCCACGTTTTTTTCACCGCGATGGTCGCTTACGCTTTTTCCCGCAGAGGACTGATCGGAGGCAAAATCTACATTCTGATCGGAACCGTTACCTTGTTTTTCGGAGGCGGGCTCATCCCGACCTATCTGCTGATCCGGGACCTGCATCTGCTCGACAATTTCCTGGTCTATATCATTCCGGTGCTGTTCAGCTTTTTCGATCTGATCATCTTCATGACCTTCTTCCGGGAAATTCCCGAAGGACTGGAAGAAGCGGCGCGTATCGACGGGGCGAACGACTGGTCCATTTTTCTGCGAATCGTGCTGCCCGTCTCGATGCCCGTACTCGCCACGATCGCGCTGTTCCACGGCGTTTATCAATGGAACGATTATTTTACCGGGATGATCTATATCAACAATACCGATTTGCAGCCGATCCAGACGTATCTGTACCGGGTCGTGGCGGAATCCAGCTCCAACCAGATGATGGCGGCGGTCCCGGGAGGCGTCACGCGTTCGGTCACCTCGCAGTCGATCAAGCTTGCGACGATGGTCGTGACGACCGCGCCGATCGTGTTCGTATATCCGTTCCTGCAAAAATATTTTGTCAAAGGCATGATGATCGGCTCGATCAAAGGTTGAGCACAGACAGACCGCTGCACCCGGCAGTACCAACCTAAGGAAAAGAGGTACACACATGAAAAAAAGAGGGAAAAAGTTCTCCATGCTGCTCGCGGCGATGCTGATGATCTTCAGCACGGCCTGCTCGTCGGGCGGACAAAGCAAAGAAGCGGCGGAAAAAGAAGAAGCGGCGCAGGCGGCGGTCGATCCGAGCCAACCGTCCTGGAAAAACGACACGTCGCCGATCACGTTCGACTGGTACATCAACTTCGCCTGGTACACCGGAACCGACTGGGGCAAAGACCTGACCAGCCAGTATGTGACCAAAAAGACCGGCACGAGCCTCAACTTCATCGTGCCGGCCGGTAACGAAGCCGAGAAGATGAACACGATGATCGCGTCCGGCAAACTGCCCGACTTCGTCACGATCGCCTGGAGCGACGACGCGGTCAAAAAAATGATCGAAGGCAAACTGGTGCTGCCGCTGAACGAACTGGCGGACAAATACGATCCGTTTTTCGTGTCCAACGTCGCCGATCCGGCCAAGCTGTCGTGGTACACGCAGGAAGACGGCAACGTGTACGGCTATCCGAACGCGTCGTCTTCGCCGGCCGATTTTGAGAAATACGGCGAAAACTACGTGTCCAACCAGGTGTTCGTCGTGCGCAAAGACATGTACGAAGCGATCGGCAAGCCGGATATGAGCACGCCGGAAGGGTTCCTCGCGGGACTTCAGGCTGCCAAAGACAAGTTCCCCGACGTCAACGGCCAACCGATGATCCCGATCGGCCTGCACGAGTTTACCGACAACGGCAACTATTCGCTTGAAGGCTACCTGCAAAACTTCCTGGCGATTCCGCAGCAAAAAGACGGCAAGCTGTACGACCGCCAGACCGATCCCGAATATATCCGCTGGCTCAAAACGTTCCGGCAGGCGAACGAGAACGGGCTGCTCGCCAAAGACATCTTTATCGACAAGCGGGCCCAAATGGAAGAGAAAATCGCGCAGGGCCGCTATTTCGCCATGATGTACCAGCGCAGCGATTTTACGAACCCGCAAAACGCGCTGTTCGCGAACGACCCGGATTCCGTCTATATGGCGATCGACGGACCGGCCAACGCCGCTTCCGACGAACCGACGCTGTCGGGCCCGGGCATCTCCGGCTGGACGCTGACGCTGATCTCCAAAGACGTCAAGGACAAAGCGCGCGCGATCGGGTTCCTGGAATACCTGACGAGCGAAGAAGGCCAGCGCGATCTGTATATGGGCGAAGAAGGCGTGACGTACGACATGGAAGGCGACAAGCCGGTGTTTAAGCCGGAAGTGCTGGAGATGCTGAACAGCGACCGGGCCGCTTTCGACGCGAAATACGGCGCTTCGCACAAATACTGGATGATGATGGACACGAACGTGACCGATCAATGGGCGCCCGCGCCGGTCGATCCGTTCAAGCAGATGATGGACTGGACGCGCGGCAAAACGGTCAGCGCGTCCGAGTTCGACCAGATCAATCCGACCGGCAACTCCAAAGAAGGCATCGCCAACACGAAGCTCGGCCAGCTGTGGGGCAAGACGCTGCCGAAGCTGCTGCTCGCCGCTTCCGACGCGGAGTTCGACCAGCTCTGGAGCGATTACGAAGCGAAGCGGGCTTCGACCGGCCTCGCCGAAGTGCAGGCTTACCAGCAGACGGAATACGAGAAAAATCTCGAAAAGCTCGGCGGCACGAAATAATCGACCGGTTCGAGCCTGCCTCCCGCATCACCCCGACGAGTCCCGAGCCCCGGCCGCATGCGCCGGGGCTCGCGGGCCGTGTCGGGGTTTTGGGTCTTGTCAGCGTCCCCGGCCGCTTTGTATGATAGGAAGACTCGCCGTATGAAAACGGATACAGGGGGAGCCGATGGGACGAAGATGGAGAGAAGCCGGGAACGCGGCCCGGCGCTGGATGCAGACCCGCTCGCTGCAAAGCCGCCTGGTGGCGGCTTACGCGCTGCTGATTTTGATACCGAGCACGCTGCTGTCCACGTACGTCTATGCCGATATCCGGGACAGCTATATCGAAGACACGGCCGTCAAAAGCGAATATTTGATGCAGATCGAGAAGCAGGTGATCGTGAACCAGATCGAGACGATGGAGCGGGCCGCCCAGCTTCCGCTGTCCGATCAGAGCGTGCGGCGCTATTTGACGGAAGAGAACGATCCGACGACGGCGGAACTGGTCGATTTCAACAATACCGCCTATGCGAATCTGGCCCGGATTCCGCTCAACAATCCGGCCATTTTGCATCTGCGTCTGTATACGGCGAACGGGCGCAATTACGAGATCTGGCCGATCATTTTCCGCGAGAGCCGGGTGCGGGACCAACCGTGGTTCAAGCTGACGCAGGGATTGGGCGAGCGTCAGGCGTGGCATTTCCGGCCCGAACCGTCCCGGCCGGACGTCGGCGGTTCGGAAGAAGAGCCGCCCAAGCTGTCGCTGCTGCGCGAGATCAACCTGCCCAAAGACCGGCATATCGGCGTCGTGCAGGTGGATATGCGGCTCGACCAATTTTCGCCGCGCACGTTCGGGGAGCTGCAAGAAGACGGTTCGCGCATGCTGCTCGTGACGGAAGACGGCGTCTATACGCGGGAGTCGGGTTCGTCGCTGTCCGGCGATTCCCCGGCGGCTGCTTACGCGGTGTCGCGTATCCGCGCGCTCGGCGATCCCGGCAGCGTGCCGAATATCGCCGACGGTTCTTTTCGCTACGACAAAGACGGCACTTCCTACCTGATGACGTACACGCCGCTTGAGCGCATGGACGGGTATCTGCTGAACGCCGTGTCGCTGGAAAAAGTGCTCAAAGACGTCAACCGCACCCGCGGCATGCTGATCTACGCCAATATCGGATTCGTGCTCGTGCTGGCGCTGCTGACGTACATCATGAATTCGTTTATTCTCAAAAATCTCAAACAGCTGGCCGACGCGATGAAAAAAGTGCGCAAAGGCGAGCTTCAGCCGGCGCTCGACCTGGGCGGAGGCGGCGAAATCGGCGATCTGGCGCATCATTTCAACAAAATGACGCTGACGATCAACGAGCTGATCGCCGAAGCGGTGCGCAAGCAGGCTCTAATGAAAGAAGCGGAACTGCGCACGCTGTACAACCAGATCGATTCGCATTTTCTATACAATACGCTCGAAAATATCAAGATGCTGGCGGAGATCGAAGACCAGCGGCAGATTTCGGATGCGCTGACGTCGCTCGGCGGCATGATGCGCTACAATTTCAAATGGACCGGCGAATACGTCAAGCTCAAAGACGAGATCCGGCATATCCGCAATTACGTGGAAGTGACCAATATCCGCTTCGACGAGCCGGTGGAGCTGATTTGCGACATGCCCAAAGCTTTTCTCGAACTGGAGATTTTGAAAATGTCGCTCCAACCCATCGTGGAAAATGCCGTCAAGCATGCCTGGCAGGAGCTGGGCGAAGCCGGAAGCCGGACGTTTTCGATCGAAGCGCGCGAGATCGAAGCGTCGAAGATCGAAATCCGCATGACGGACAACGGCAGCGGCATGGACGCCCGGCGAGTGGCCGAAGTGAACGCCGAGATCCGGCAGATCGAAAGCGAAGGGACGGGCTCGGCGTATACCGGCATCAAGCTCGGCGGGATCGGGCTGCGCAACGTGCATCAGCGCATCCGGCTTTTTTACGGGAACGAATACGGCCTGGCGCTGGAAAGCGGGGAAGGCGCGTATACGCGCGTCGTGCTGACGATTCCCAAAGTGCTGCTTACCGGAGGAGGAGGAGACGAATGAGACAGCTGCTGATCGTGGACGACGAGAAAAATATCCGTCACGGCCTGAAAGTGATGATCGAGCGGGAAATGGGCGACGCCTGTCAGATTCGCCTGGCGGCGAACGGGCGCGAAGCGCTGGAACTGCATGCGCGGCAGGCGGCGGAGATCGTCATTACCGATATCCGCATGCCCGTCATGGACGGCATGGAACTGCTGACGCAGCTGCGTCTGATGCAGCACGCGTCGGAAGGCCCCGTCGTGCTTGTGCTGAGCGGCTACGACGAGTTCGAATACGCCAAGACGGCGATCCGGTATCAGGTACGCGATTATCTGCTGAAGCCGATCCGGCGCGAAGACCTGTTCGGCGCGCTCGGCCGCGCGCTGGAAGAACTGGACGGCCGCGTCTCCGAACACGAGCGGGTCAACGCCGTGCAGGAGTACAAGCAGCGGCTGCGCCTGGCGGCGCTTGGCCGGCTGATCGAAGCGGAAGGCGGAGAATTGGAGCGCCTGCTCGGGGAGCTCGAAGCGGACGAAGCGGGGCTGCCGATGCCGTTCTCGCTGGCCGTGCTCGCCTACCGGCACGAGCAGGGCGGCAGCATGGAGCGGAGCGAACTCGAAGCCGTTATCGAACGGCTGGACGGCCCGCCGGGCCGCGCTTATGCGGCCGCCCTGTGGGACCGGGAAGGGCGCCTCGTGCTGATCGACCGCTCGGCCGGGCGCTTCGCGCAGCTCGCGGAACTTGCGGAGCGGCGCGAGCTTGGCGGGCTGCTGATCGGCCTCGGCCTGCCGGGCGCGCGGCCGAAGGATCTGCCGGACAGCTACCGGACCGCCTGCCGGGCGCTGCAATATACCTTTTTGCATCCCGGCGTCCATCTGGTCGATGCGCGCGCCGTCGGAAGCGGGCGGCAGATGTTCGAGCCGCCCGAAGAAGAGATCCGGCTGCTCGGCAACCTGCTCGGCACCGATCGCAAAAAAGAGATCAACGAACGGCTGTACCGCATTTTCCGGATCGACGGCCTGGCCCGGATCGACCTCTCCTATATCGAACAGACCGCGCGGCTAATCAACGAAAAGGTGCTCGACGAAGTATTCCGCCGCTACGGCGAAGCTTCGATGGAAGTTCTCAAGCTGTACCGCAAAGTCGGGAACTGGAACAACTTCCGGTATTTCCACGATTATTTCCGCAGCCTGGAAAATCTGCTGTGCAGCCTGAACGATTATATCAAGCAGGTGCGCCTGGCCCATACGGAGAACGAAAACCTCAAGGAAGCGGTAGCGTTCATCGAAGCCCAGTACGCCCGCCCGCTCAATATGGCCATGGTCAGCAACCATGTGTCGCTCAATTATTCGTATTTCAGCGAAGCGTTCAAAGCGTATACGGGCGAAAGTTTTGTCGTCTATCTCAAAAAAGTCCGGATCGAACGCGCCAAGCAGCTGCTCGCCGACCCTGCCTTCAAAACGGCCGAGATCGGCGAAGCGGTCGGCTTCGAGAACGTCAAGCAGTTCGCGCGGGTATTCAAAGAGCTGGAAGGCATCTCCCCGCACGAATACCGGAGCAAAGCCCATGCGCAGCATTTGGGCTGAGCGTTGGGCGCTGCCGGCGCTTTCGCGCGGGCATACCCGCAAAAAGGCAGAGCCCGAACCGCGTTAAACCGTGCTCAACCGGTTAAAAATGGGTAGAAGAAGGGAGCGTGCCGATGATGAAGAACAGATTCGAAGGACAGAAGAAAAAAGCGCTGCTTGCGGTGCTGGCCGCTGCGCTGATCGCGCCGCTGCCGCTGCTGCCGCAGGCGGAGACGGCTTCGGCCGCGGCGGGGGCGACAGTCTACATAAACGGCAGGGTCGCTTCGGGAGACGTGCTGTTCCGGAAAGGGCGCACGTATTTGACTCTGACCGACATGAAAGCGCTGGGCGACTATACGTTCCGCTACAACAAGACGTGGAAGACGATTACGATTACCGGGGGAGACGACGGCGCGCGCCACGTCCTGACGCTCGGCAGCCGGGAAGCCCGCCGCAACGGGCAGAACCTGACGCTCGAAGCGGCGCCGCTGTCGTACGAGAACAAGACGATGATTCCGGTCCGCGCCGCGGCGCAGCTGTTCAATGCCGAACTGGAATGGGACGAGGCCGGCAATCGCGTCCTGCTGACCAAGGAGCCGGAGACCAACGGCTCTTCGACGCGGCCGCCGACGTCGCCGTCCCGTCCGCCCGTCTCGCCGCCGGGGCCTTCCGGACCGTCGGTGCCGAAGCCTCCGACGCCGCCTTCGATACGCTGACAAAAAGTCCGGGCTCCCTTTGCGGGAACCCGGACTTTTTGGGTGAGCGCGGCCGGAATCGCCGCGATCGGAACAACGAAAAAAGAGCCTTCCCGAAGGAAGGCTCCCGCTCTTGTACGTCCCAGGAGGGATTCGAACCCCCGACCGTGCGCTTAGAAGGCGCATGCTCTATCCGACTGAGCTACTGGGACAAAAGTGAAAAACAGAACAGAAATTAATATACCACGTACGGAGGTTTCTTGCAAGCTTATTTGCCTAAAAAGCTGCGCGACCCGCTGCGCGTTTCGTTTGTTACATCTAATAGCGGATCAGGGGAGAGAAGGCCGGCGGCCTGGCCGCAGACGAGGCGGCTGCCGCAAGTTTATGCTATAATTTAACCTCACGATCATCTTGCGAGCGGACACGGGCCTGCAGCCGAGAAGGAGGGATGACTTATCGATCACGTAACAAAAAAGGACAAGGCGGGCGTCGTCCTGCTGCCCGGAACGCTTGACCATTACCAGGAGCAGGTTACCGGCATGCTGGAGACCGAGCGCTACGGCGAAGCGATGCAGACGCTGGAATTTCTGCTGAGCTGCGAAGGGCAAGACGAGCGGCGGCGCCAGGAATGGAGCACGCTGCTCGAATGGCTGCGCGTCGCGTTTCCTGGAGGGGCCGGGGACGCTTACCGCAACGAAGCGGTGCTGGCCGGCGAGGAGCCGGAAGACGCGTCGCAGGCGCTCAAGCGGCGGACGCTCGAGAAGCACCGGGAAGATGCCGGCTACGCGGAGCGGCTGCTGCTGCGCGTGATGCAGGAGCCGATGACGGAACGCGGCCAGATCGCGCTGGAGCAGCTGTCTTATCTGGAAGACGCCGATACGGACGCGAAGCTCGCGGACTGGATGGAGCGGGAGACGCTGCATCCGCTGCTTCAGTTCCGGGTGCTTCAGACGCTGCGCCGCCGCGGCGCGACCGGAACGGTCCGCCTGCCGCGCGGAGGCATCGCGCTGGAGCTGGAGATCGAGCGGACGCCGCTTGAGCCGCACGAGTTCCCGCTTGCCGTCGCCGAAGTGCTGTCGCGCGTATCCCAGCAGACGGAGAACGAAGATCCTTCGCTGTTTTATTTTGCGCGGGAATTGTGGATGCAGTTCATGATGGCGACGTACGGCACGACCGATTACGAGAACCTGACGCGCGGCGCGGAGAGCGAGCTGGACGCCTGGGCGGCCGCGCTGCACGCGCAGGCGTCGGAGACGCTCGAAGGCGGCGGCCAAGCGGAGCGGATTCGGGACGCCTACGGGATCACGGGCGAGCTGCGCTTCCTGTGCGAGCGGGCGGAAAAGTCGCTGCGGGCGTTTTCCCGGGGAACGCTCCAAAGATAGCGTGCCCGGAAACGGTTACTTTTTTGCCCGAAACGGCGTCTTTTGGCGTGGCATTGGCGTTTGCGCTTGAAATCTGCTTCGCATTTGGGTATGATAAGATGGTTGTTGCGAACGTGAAAGCAGTATGTTAAATTTACTTAATTGATAGCTAATTGTTGGAGGGGAATACTCAATATGACAGCAAGTTGGGAAAAAACCGAGAAGAATCTTGGCGTTCTTGAAGTTGAAGTTGCAGCGGACCGTGTTGAAGCCGCGCTTGATAAAGCATTCCAGAAAGTCGTAAAGAAAGCGAACGTTCCTGGTTTCCGCAAAGGCAAAGTGCCGCGTTCGATCTTCGAAGCGCGCTTTGGCGTGGAGAGCCTGTACAACGACGCAATCGACATCCTTCTGCCTGAAGCTTACAGCGAAGCGGTAGAAGAAGCGGGCATCTTCCCGGTCGACCGTCCGGAAATCGACATCGAGCAGTTCGGCAAAGGCCAAACGCTGAAATTCAAAGCGAAAGTAACCGTTAAGCCGGAAGTTACCCTGGGCGAATACAAAGGCGTGGAAGTGCCTGTATCCGAAATCAGCGTAACGGACGAAGAAATCGCGTCCGAACTCGAGCGTCTGCAAAGCCGTCATGCCGAGCTGATCGTCGTTGACGAAGAAGCGGCAGCGAACGGCGACACCGTATCGATCGATTTCGACGGATACGTGGGCGACGAGGCGTTCGAAGGCGGCAAAGCCGAGAACTATTCGCTCGAACTCGGATCGGGTTCGTTCATCCCGGGCTTCGAGGAGCAGGTCGTGGGCATGTCCACGGGCGATTCCAAAGACGTTACCGTAACGTTCCCGGACGAATACCATGCGGCCGAACTGGCCGGCAAAGAAGCGGTCTTCAAAGTGAAGCTGCACGAAATCAAACGCAAACAGCTTCCTGAGCTGGACGACGAATTCGCCAAGGACGTTAGCGAATTCGAAACGCTGGACGAGTACAAGGAAGACCTCAAGAAGGAAGTAGCCGACCGCAAAAAACGCGAAGGCGATGCAGCGCGTGAAAACGCCGTTGTTGAAGCCGTAGCGGCAGCCGCGGAAGTCGAAGTTCCCGAGTCGATGGTCAACGGCGAAGTCGAGAACATGATGCGCGATTTCGACAACCGTCTCCGTCAACAGGGCATGAACCTGGAAATGTACACAAGCTTCTCCGGCCAGACCGCCGAAGATCTGCGCGAACAGATGAAGACGGACGCCGAGAAGCGCGTCCTGAACAACCTCGTGCTTGAAGCGATCGCCAAAGAAGAGAACATTTCGGCTTCCGAAGAAGACGTCGAAAAAGAACTTCAAACGATGGCTGATATGTACAAACGCAGCCTGGACGAAATTCGTGGCATTTTGGGCGCCAACGGTTCGCTGGACAGCCTGAACGACGAAATCACGATGCGCAAAACGATCGAGTTCCTGCTGGCTAACAGCAAGGAAGTCGCGGCTCCGGCCGAAGAATCGGCCGAGTAAAGCTTACTTCCGCACTGCGGAACAAGCCTCGGGGGCGAATCGAATAATTTGACTTGCCCGGGCAAGGCACGTATGATTTTATGCGTGCCTTGCCCTTTTGTATGCGGCAGGGCCGATCCGGGGGCTTTTAAGCAAGAGAGCGAGCCATGGACGAATTGTTCGATCGAAAAATGACATCGGCATTTGAAAATGGTAAACTAAAAGCGTAGGATGAAAGCAGGGTCGTATCCGACCGCTTCGTCTTTTAAGAAACTGCCCGATGAAAGAGAGGTTGATCGCATGAGTTTAGTCCCTACAGTTATTGAACAAACAAGCCGCGGCGAGCGCTCCTATGATATTTATTCGAGGCTGCTCAAAGACCGGATCATTCTGCTTGGCGATGCGATCGACGATCACGTAGCCAACCTGATTATCGCGCAGCTGCTGTTTTTGGCGGCCGAAGATCCGGAGAAAGACATCTATTTGTACATCAATTCCCCCGGTGGTTCTGTGACTGCGGGCATGGGTATATATGATACAATGCAATACATTAAGCCGGATGTGTCCACGATTTGCGTCGGTATGGCGGCAAGCATGGGTTCGCTGCTGCTGACGGCCGGAGCGCCGGGCAAGCGCTTTGCGCTGCCCAACAGCGAAGTCATGATTCACCAGCCGCTCGGCGGCGTAAGCGGACAAGCTTCGGACATTCTGATCCATACGGATTGGATCATCAAGACGAAGCAGAAGCTGAACAAGATCTATGTGGACACGACAGGTCAGCCCCTTGAGAAAATCGAGCGGGACACGGACCGCGACTTCTTCATGAGTGCGGAAGAAGCCAAGTCTTACGGACTGATCGACAAGGTTCTCGAGCGACCGATTAATTCTTAATTCTCGAAGGGGTGGTTAGATGTTTAAATTTAACGAAGAAAAGGGTCAGCTGAAGTGCTCCTTCTGCGGCAAAACGCAGGAGCAGGTACGTAAGCTCGTAGCCGGACCCGGCGTATATATTTGCGACGAGTGCATCGAACTGTGCACGGAGATCGTGGAAGAGGAATTGGGCCACGAAGAAGAAGTGGACCTGAAGGACATTCCGAAGCCGCAGGAGATCCGCGCCATTCTCGACCAATACGTGATCGGCCAGGACCAAGCCAAGAAGTCGCTTGCCGTAGCCGTATACAATCATTACAAACGCGTTAACGCGCAGAGCAAGTCGGAAGACGTGGAACTGTCGAAGAGCAACATCATGCTGATCGGACCTACCGGTTCGGGCAAAACGCTGCTGGCGCAAACGATGGCCCGCATCTTGAACGTGCCGTTTGCGATCGCGGACGCCACTTCCCTGACGGAAGCCGGCTATGTCGGCGAAGACGTGGAGAACATCCTGCTCAAGCTGATTCAAGCTGCCGATTACGACGTGGAAAAAGCCGAGCGCGGCATTATCTACATCGACGAAATCGATAAAGTGGCACGCAAATCGGAGAACCCTTCGATTACGCGCGACGTATCGGGCGAAGGCGTACAGCAGGCGCTGCTGAAAATCCTCGAAGGTACGGTCGCATCCGTTCCTCCGCAGGGCGGACGCAAACACCCGCATCAAGAATTCATTCAGATCGATACGACGAACATCCTGTTTATTTGCGGCGGCGCTTTCGACGGCCTCGAGCAGATGATCAAACGCCGGATCGGCAAAAAAGTCATCGGCTTCAATGCGGACGGCGAAGGCCAACGCGAACTGAAAGCCGGCGAGTATCTGATGATGGCGCTGCCGGAAGACTTGCTCAAATTCGGTCTGATTCCGGAGTTCGTCGGACGTCTGCCGGTCATCTCGACGCTGGCTCCGCTGGACGAAGAGACGCTGGTACGCATCCTGTCCGAACCGAAGAACGCCCTGACCAAGCAGTACAAGAAGCTGCTTGAGATGGACAACGTCGATCTCGTGTTCGAAGAAGCGGCCCTGCTCGCGATCGCCGAAGAAGCGATCAAGCGCAAGACCGGTGCCCGCGGACTGAGAGCGATCATCGAAGGCTTGATGCTCGACGTCATGTACGAAGTTCCGTCGCGCGACGACGTGACCGAGTGCGTGATTACCGAGAAAGTCGTCAGAGAAAAGGTCGTTCCTGAACTCGGCGAAGGCAAAAACAAAAAACGGGAAGAAAGCGCCTAACGCTTTCTTGCCCATGAAATAGGTCTCATGCCGAGCCGGTCAACCCTACATGGTTTGGCCGGTTTTGTATGAGAAGCCGAAATGCCGTCCAGAAGCTGCAGTCTCGCGTCCTTGAGCGACGCTATCTTGCTTGTTCCGATTTGGAGGTCGAATAAAAATGTATTTAAGACATCAGACACGGCCCGTAAAGGTCGGTAACCTGGTCATCGGCGGCAGCGACGAAGTCGTCATCCAGAGTATGTGCACGACCAAGACGGCCGACGTCGAAGCGACGGTCGCCGAAATTCTTCGTCTCGAAGAAGCCGGCTGCCAGGTCGTGCGCGTTACGGTCAACAACGACGAAGCGGCCGACGCGATCAAAGAGATCAAGAAGCGGATTCATATTCCGCTCGTCGCCGATATCCATTTCAACTACAAATTGGCTCTGAAATCGATCGAGAACGGCATCGACAAAGTCCGGATCAACCCGGGCAACATCGGCAAGCGCGAGAAGGTCGAAGCGGTCGTCAAAGCGTGCAAAGAAAAAGGCATTCCGATCCGGATCGGCGTTAACGCCGGTTCGCTCGAAAATCACCTGCTCGAGAAATACGGGTATCCGACGGCCGACGCCATGGTCGAAAGCGCCTTGTTCCATATCGGCATTCTGGAAGAACTCGATTTCCACGACATCATCGTGTCGCTCAAAGCGTCCGACGTGCCGATGGCGATCGAAGCTTACGGCAAAGCGGCGCAGGTCATTCCGTACCCGCTGCACCTCGGTATTACCGAAGCGGGCACGCTGCATGCCGGCACGATCAAAAGCTCCGCCGGTATCGGCGCGCTGCTGTCGATGGGCATCGGCTCCACGGTGCGGATCTCGCTCAGCGCCGATCCGGTCGAAGAAGTCAAAGTCGCGCGCGAGCTGCTCAAGACGTTCGGCCTGATCACGAACGCAGCCACGCTCGTATCCTGCCCGACTTGCGGCCGCCTCGACATCGACCTGTTCTCGATCGCGAACGAGGTCGAAGAATACATTTCCAAAATCAAAGTTCCGATCAAAGTCTCGGTGCTTGGCTGCGCGGTCAACGGACCGGGCGAAGCGCGCGAAGCGGATATCGGCATCGCCGGCGCACGGGGCGAAGGTCTGCTGTTCCGCTACGGCAAAATGATCCGCAAAGTACCGGAAGCGGACATGGTGCAGGAACTCAAAAAAGAAATCGACGCGATAGTGGTCGCTTACGAAGCGACGGGCAAAATTCCCGGCCGCGAAGAGCGCCATCAGCCGCAGTCGGCGCCGGTTCAAGCGGAAACGGCGAAGTAACCCAGGTCAGGCAGCAAGGCGGCAGGCGGGCATCCCCCGTTCTGCCGTCTTTTTTTGCCGGATCCGCCCTTCTTTTTTGCGGGGCGAAGCGGCGGTATGCTACACTTAACACACGCGTAACAGCCGCAGGCCGTATATGCGCGATAAGCCTTTTGGGGGTGTGAAAACGATGGGATTGAACAAACAGAAAAACCGCCGTTTTCCGTTGCTGCCTTTGCGGGGGCTTCTTGTCTATCCGAGCATGGTGCTTCATTTGGATGTCGGACGGGAACGCTCGGTCAAGGCACTGGAAAAGGCGATGGTTGACGATCATTTGATCCTTCTCTGCTCGCAGTCCGAGGTGAATATCGAGGAACCGACGCAGGATGACATATTCCGAATCGGAACGGTTGCAAAAGTCAGACAGATGCTCAAACTGCCGAACGGCACGATCCGCGTGCTCGTCGAAGGGCTGGAGCGGGCCGAAGTGCTGGACTATATCGAAGACAATTCGGAGTTCTACGAGGTCTATGCCCGGGAATTGAAAGAGCCGGAATCGGAAGATCCCGAAGTGGACGCGCTGATGCGTACGGTGCTGAGCCAATTCGAACAGTATATCAACCTGTCGAAGAAGATCACGCCGGAGACGCTTGCGGCCGTATCGGACATCGACGAGCCGGGACGTCTCGCCGACGTCATTACGAGCCATCTGCCGCTCAAGATCAAGGACAAGCAGGCGATTCTGGAGACGGTGGAGTTCCGCCCGCGTCTGGAGAAGCTGCTCGACCTGCTCAACAACGAGCGCGAAGTGCTGGAACTCGAACGGAAGATCGGCCAGCGCGTCAAAAAGCAGATGGAAAAAACGCAGAAGGAGTATTACCTGCGCGAACAAATGAAGGCGATTCAAAAAGAGCTCGGCGAAAAAGAAGGCCGGGCCGGCGAAGTCGAGGAATTGCGCGAACAGCTCGAAAACGGGGAGTTCCCGGAAAAAGTGCATGAGCGCATCAAAAAGGAAATCGACCGGCTGGAACGCATGCCGACGAGCGCGGCGGAAGGCGGCATCATCCGCGGCTACGTCGACTGGCTGCTGGCGCTTCCGTGGGACAAGCACACGGACGACGTGCTCGATATCGTCCGCGCCGAAGACATTCTGAACGAAGACCATTACGGGCTGGAGAAGCCCAAAGAGCGCGTGCTGGAGTACCTGGCCGTGCAGCAGTTGGTCAAGAAGCTGAAAGGGCCGATCCTGTGCCTCGTCGGCCCTCCGGGCGTCGGCAAAACGTCGCTTGCCCGTTCGATCGCCCGTTCCCTCGGCCGCGAATTCGTGCGCGTGTCGCTGGGCGGGGTTCGCGACGAAGCCGAGATTCGCGGCCACCGGCGCACGTATGTCGGCGCGATGCCCGGCCGCATTCTGCAGGGCATGCGCACGGCGGGCAGCTCGAACCCGGTGTTCCTGCTGGACGAGATCGACAAGATGGCGTCGGATTTCCGCGGCGATCCGTCCGCGGCGCTGCTTGAAGTGCTCGATCCCGAGCAGAACAACACGTTCAGCGACCACTTCGTCGAGATCCCTTACGATTTGTCCAAAGTCATGTTCGTGACGACGGCCAATATGCTGCAGGGCATTCCGCGCCCGCTGCTTGACCGGATGGAGATTCTCAATATTCCGGGTTACACGGAATTGGAGAAGCTGGAAATCGCCAAGCGCTATTTGCTGCCGAAGCAAAAGCGAGAGCACGGGCTGAGCGAAGAGCAGCTGGACCTTCCGGAGGAAGGGCTGCTGCAGATCATTCGCGAATACACGCGCGAATCCGGCGTCCGCAACCTGGAACAGCAGATTGCGGCCATCTGCCGCAAAGCGGCCAAGCATCTCGTCTCGGGCCGCGGCGACAAGATCGAAGTGACGCGAGATTCGCTCAAGGACTATTTGGGCAGCCCGAGATTCCGCTACGGGCTGGCCGAAGCGGAAGACCAGGTCGGCAGCGCGACCGGCCTGGCCTGGACCGAAGTCGGCGGCGAGACGCTGACGATCGAAGTGAGCGTGCTGCCCGGCAGCGGCAAGCTGACGCTGACCGGCAAGCTCGGCGACGTCATGAAGGAGTCGGCGCAGGCGGCGTTCAGCTATACGCGTTCGCGCGCGGCGCAGCTCGGCATTGACAGCCAGTTCCACGAGAAGAACGACGTGCATATCCATATTCCCGAAGGCGCCGTTCCCAAAGACGGCCCGTCGGCGGGCATCACGCTCGCGACGGCGCTGATCTCGGCGCTGACCGGCCGCGCCGTGTCCAAAGACGTGGCGATGACCGGCGAAGTGACGCTGCGCGGCCGCGTACTGCCGATCGGCGGGCTCAAAGAGAAGTCGCTTGCGGCGCACCGGGCCGGCTACAAAAAGGTGCTGCTGCCGGGAGATAACGAACGCGACCTGCGGGACATCCCGGACAGCGTGAAGGAAGCGGTCCAATTCGTGCCGGTATCGCATATGGATCAGGTGCTGGAGCATGCGCTGCTCGCCAAAGTCGTCGAGCCGCCCGCTTCCGAGCCGGCCCAGGCGCATTAGCAAGCTGCACGAGAAGTAACGGAGAACAAGGACGGCCGCCCGGATATCGGGCGGCCGAGCCGGTTCCGGAGAGGATTTTTTAACGATGAATGTAACAAGTTCCGAATTCAAAATCAGTGCGGTCGGACCCGACCAGTACCCGGAGGACGGTCTGCCCGAGATCGCGCTTGCCGGACGCTCCAACGTCGGCAAGTCGTCGCTGATCAACCGTCTGCTGCGCCGCAAAAATCTGGCCCGGACAAGTTCCGTACCCGGCAAGACGCAGCATATGAACTATTATCTGATCAACCAGTCGTTCTTTTTCGTCGACTTTCCGGGCTACGGCTTCGCGAAAGTGTCGAAGCAGCAGCGCGAAGTATGGGGACAGATGATCGAGCGGTACATGCTGGGCCGCGAGACGCTCAAGCTCGTCATCATGGTCGTCGACCTGCGCCATCCGCCGAGCAAGGAAGACATCATGATGTACGAATGGCTGACGCATTACAACCGTCCGATCTGCGTCGTTATGACCAAAGCGGACAAAGTGCCGAAGACCCGCTGGCCCAAGCATGCGAAGGTCATCAAGCAGGATCTCGGCATGCGTCCCGGCGACCCGTTCGTCCTGTTCTCTTCGGACACCGACATGGGCAAAGAAGAGCTGTGGACGATCGTCGAAGGTTATCTGGGCGAGTTGAAAACGCTGGAGCAGCGCGCTGCGGAAGCCGAAGCGCTGGCCGAAGCCGAATTCGCTGCCCATGGAGAGACGGAAGACGGCACGCCCGTCGCGAACGGCATGACCGATCCGGACGAAGAAAAGTACGAATAAAGCAGCAATAACGAGCATTCGGGAAGTTAACGCTTTCAAAAACGGTTTTATCCCTTTGAAACGCACGTATTCGAGGACTGGACGGCTCCGGCAGCGGAGCCGTTTTTTGGCATGAAACGGGTATAATAAGAGTGTATCCCATCCACAAAGGAATCGAGGAGATCCGCCATGGCGCAGCGCTTAGCCACGGAATTCGTCAAAGCCCGTTTACTGCTGCCGGAAAACCAGATGTCGAAGTTTATCGAGCATATCAAAGACCCGCTCATCCGTCACCGCGTGCGGGTGCTCGACGGCGGAAGCCGCGAGATCGTGCTGGAAGACGAGAACGGGGAAGAAGTCAGCCTGCCGTTTGACCGGAGGCGGCATCTGTTCGTGTGCGAGCTTTCTTTCCGGCTGGTCAATCCCCGGCTGACGCATCTCGTGCGCCGGCTGTTCGTCGCGTTCAAGGGAGACGGTCTCGTCCGGCGTATCTACCCGGGCTTCGTCATGCTCGATTTCTATACGGAAGGATCGGTGCGGCGCATCATCGAGCTGACGAAAGGGGCGAGCCGCCTCGTGTTCGAGCACCGCGATCAGCTGCCGGAGCTTGAATACCGCTTCCTCTCGACCGATATTGAAAAAGAGATCGAAGAGATCCGCCTGCGCGTCGACCGGCTGCTTGATCGCAGGCGAAGTTGTGCCGACGCCGCGGAGATCGGGCGGATCGACCGGCTGCTGCGTACGGAATCGGAGCGATTGTTTCGACTCGAAGCCTGACAGGAAGCCTGACTGGAAGCTTGAAGGCGGGGATTTGCGATTTTGCGAAACATTCATAAACATTTCATTTATTTTGTCCGAATAAACAAAAACGTTGTGATATACTTTATATAGTTTAGTGATACGTATTGGCGTGGCAGCAATCTTAGATCAGGCGGTGAACTTGTTATGCACATTATGGTAGTCGGATTGAATTACCGCACGGCTCCAGTCGACATCAGAGAACGGTTTACGATTGCCGAACAAGACCTTCCGGAGGCGCTCGATCGACTGAAAGACACCAAAAGCATCCTCGAAGGCGTAATCGTAGGCACTTGCAACCGGACCGAGTTGTACGTCGTGGTAGACCGGCTGCACATGTGCGCTTTTTATATCCACAATTTCATGGAGCAGTGGTTCGGCATTCCCAAAGCCGAATTCACCCAGCACCTGTATACGTACGAAGACGAACGGGCGGTCGAACATTTGATGAACGTCGTCTGCGGGCTCGATTCGATGGTACTCGGCGAGACGCAGATTCTCGGTCAGGTCAAGCAGGCGTTCCTGACGGCACAGACGGAGAAAGCGACCGGAACGTGGTTCAACATGCTGTTCAAGCAGGCGGTGACGCTGGGCAAACGGGCCCATTCCGAGACGTCGATCGGCGAAAACGCGGTCTCGGTCAGCTATGCGGCGATTGAGCTGGGCAAGCGCATCTTCGGCATGTTCACCGACAAAACGGTGCTGATCCTCGGAGCCGGCAAGATGAGCGAGCTTACGGTGAAGCATCTGTACGCCAGCGGAGCGGCCCAGGTCATCGTGGCCAACCGGACGCTCGAGAAAGCGCGCGAGCTGGCCGGCAAGTTCAACGGCGTGCCGTGCACGCTGGACGAAGGCATCCGTATGCTCGGTGAAGTCGATATCGTGATCAGCTCGACCGGATCGTCGGATTACGTGCTGACGCGCGAACAGGTCAAGCAGCTGTCGGCGGCGCGCCGTTCGCGTCCGCTGTTCATGATCGATATCGCCGTGCCGCGCAACATCGATCCGGCGATTGCCGAACTGCCGGGCGTCTTTTTGTACGACATCGACGATCTGGAAGGCATTGTGGAGAGCAACATGGAGCTCCGCCGCGCCGAAGCGGTCAAGATCCAGCGCATGATCGTGCAGGAATCCGACAATTTCTACGGCTGGCTGAAGACGCTGGGCGTTCGCCCGGTCATTCGCGCCCTGCAGGACAAAGCGACCGATATTCACCAGGAGACGCTGGAGAGCCTGTTCAACAAACTGCCGGAACTGGACGAGCGCCAGCGCAAAGTCATCGGCCGATTGATGAAAAGCGTCGCCAACCAGATGATGCACGATCCGATCAACCGGGTCAAAGAAATGGCGGCGGACAAAGGCGGAGCCGAAGCCGTCGACATGTTCACGAAAATCTTCGCTCTGGAATCGAGACTTGAAGAAGCCGAACCGGCCGTGGAAAAACAAGCGGTAAAATCGACCGTGGACAGCCCGGCGTTTACCTTGCGTCCGGCCGTCTTGTAGGCGGTGAGCGGAATGCTGCTGCTGACGAGCCTGATCGAGCTGATGATTTACATTTATGCCCTGAGCCTTCTGTTCTATTTCTCCGATTGCGTAAGCCGCAGCGTGAGATCCCGGCGGATCGGCGCGGGGCTTCTTGGCGTCACGGCCCTGCTGCAATTTTCGGTCATCCTCGTGCGCATCGCGCTGGAAGGCCGGGTACCGCTGTTTTCCGTCTATGATTTTCTGTTCCTGTTCGTATTCATTCTGACCGCGGCGGGCTTTGGACTTGCGCTGACGCAAAAAGCCGAGTTCGTCGTGCTGATGCTCGGCATCGTCGGATTCACGGCAAGCGTGCTGAACGAGTTCTGGTTCCCGGTCGGCGAACATGCGGAGCATATCGGCTATACGCAGCAGCTGCTGCTGATCCTGCACGTCGTGCTGGCGAATCTTAGCCTCGTGGCGCTGACGATTGCCGCCGTGTTCGGCATCCTGTACCTGTTTCTGTACGCGATGCTCAAAAAGAAAAAGTGGAACGATACGATCCGGCGCCTGCCGAGCCTGGAACAGGCGGAGCGCTGGGCGCATCTGTCGGTCTTGACCGGCACGCCGCTGTTGATCGTGTCGCTGCTGGTCGCGTTTCTGCTGATCGTGGCCCAGAAGCGCTGGGAGATGCTGCTCGACGTCAAAGGCATCACGACGTTCGCCGCGCTTGCGGTCTACGGCCTGTATTTCGTGCTCAAGCGCACGCACAAATATTCCGGGTTTTCGATCGCGAAATGGACGCTTGTCGGTTATGCGCTCGTGATCGTCAATCTGCTGAGCAACGCTTTTTCCGAGTATCACAAATGGAACGGGGGTTGAGCGGATGACGGACTATATGCCGATCATGCTCGATGTTCGCGGCATGGACGTGCTGCTGATCGGCGGCGGCAAAATCGCGGGCCGCAAAGCCCGCCAGCTGGCCGCCGGAGGCGCCGCCCTTACCGTGATCAGCCCGGAAGCGGGCGCGGACATTCTGGAGCTTGAAGCGGCGGGCAAGCTGCGCTGGATCGGCCGCGAAGCGTCCGAGCAGGACGCGGCGGGTTACCGGCTGGTGTATGCGGCGAGCGGGGACGAAGCGCTGAACGAACGGCTGGCCGAAGCGACACGCGGCGCGGGGGCGCTCGTGAACGTATCCAGCCGCGCGGAAGCGGGCAATTTCATTCATCCGGCCGTTCTGCGGCGGGGCAGGCTTGTCGTGGCGGCTTCGACGTCCGGGGCCGGCCCGTCCGCGGCGTCCGCGCTGATTCGGGAGCTTGACGAACGTTTCGGCGACGAATACGAAACGTTTGTCGAGTTCCTTTTTTTCATGCGCAAACAGGTCAGGCAGAAGGTGGAAGAACCCGAAATCCGGCACCGGCTGATGCGAAAGCTGTCGGAAAGGGCTATACTGGATCAGATTAGAAAACAGACATTCGTACCGTGGAGCGAGGCCGAGGCCGACGCATGGATCGCGAAGGAGCGGGAGGAAAAATAGGAATGCGTACAATCGTGGTAGGAACGAGACAGAGTGCACTGGCTTTGACGCAGACGAATCAGGTCATCGCGGCGCTGGAACAGCTGGCTGGCGATCTGGACCTGGACGTCGCTTTTGAAGTGAAAAAGATCGTGACCAAAGGCGACCAGATTCTCGACGTCACCTTGTCGAAGGTCGGCGGCAAAGGACTGTTCGTCAAAGAGATCGAACAAGCGCTGCTGAGCGGCGAGATCGATATGGCCGTACACAGCATGAAAGACATGCCGGCGCTGTTGCCGGAAGGCTTGGTCAACGGAGCCGTACCGCTGCGCCAGGATGCGCGCGACTGCCTGATCTCCCGGGAAGGCGTCGATCTGGACGGCCTGCCCCACGGAGCGAAAGTCGGCACGAGCAGCCTGCGCCGTTCCAGCCAGCTCTTGGCGTACCGGCCGGACCTGAAGCTGGAATGGATTCGCGGCAATATCGATTCGCGCCTGCGCAAGCTGGAGACGGAAGGCTTCGACGCGATTCTGCTGGCGGCGGCCGGCCTGAAGCGGATGGGCTGGGAAGACCGGATCACTTCCTATATTCCGGTCGAGATCTGCCTGCCGGCGGTGGGACAAGGCGCGCTCGGCATCGAATGCCGGGAGAACGACGCCGAACTGCTGGAACTGCTTGGCCGTTATGAGGACGGGCAGACGGCGCGCACGGTAGCCGCGGAACGTTCGCTGCTGCTGTCGCTCAACGGCGGCTGCCAGGTTCCGATCGGCGCTTACGCCGTGCTGGGCGAAGACGGGGAATCGGTTCATCTGACAGGGCTGGTCGGCCGTCCGGACGGCAGCCTGCTGCTCAAGGAATCCGCGAGCGGCACCGACCCGGAAGCGTTGGGACGCGAAGTGGCCCGGATGTTGGCGGAACAAGGCGCGGACGAGATTCTTGAACAGGCGAGGGGCTGAACGCATGGGTAACGGAAAAGTGTATCTGGTCGGAGCCGGACCCGGCGATGCCAAGCTGATTACGATCAAAGGGCTGGAATGTATCAAAAAAGCCGACGTCGTCGTGTACGACCGGCTGGCCAGTCCGAGGCTGCTGCGGCAGATGAAGCCGGGCGCGCGCAAAATCTACGTCGGCAAACGGACCGAACGCCATACGATGCAGCAGGAAGACATCAACAAGCTGCTCGTCGAATTGGCGCTCGAAGGTCTGGTCGTCGTCCGGCTCAAAGGCGGCGATCCGACCGTGTTCGGGCGCGTCGGCGAAGAAGCCGAAGAGCTGCGCAAGCACGGCATCGTCTACGAGATCGTGCCGGGCATTACGTCTTCGATCGCCGTGCCGGCCTACGCGGGCATTCCGGTGACGCACCGGAACCTCGCTTCGTCGTTCTCGGTCATTACCGGCCACGAGAATCCGGAGAAGCTCGACAAGATGATCAAATGGGACAAAGTGACGAACGCGACCGGCACGCTCGTGTTTATGATGGGCGTGGCCCAGATCGGCCATATCACGGCGCAGCTGCTCAAGCACGGCCGCCCGGCGACGACGCCGGTCGCGCTCGTGCGCTGGGGCACGCGGGCCGAGCAGGAGACGCTCGTCGGCACGTTGGCCGATATTGCCGAGAAAGTGGCGGAGCGCGATTTCAAGCCTCCGGCCGTCATCGTGGTCGGCGACGTCGTCGGCCAGCGGGACCGTCTGCGCTGGGCGGAGCAGATGCCGCTGTTCGGACGCCGGATTCTCGTCACCCGCTCGCGCAGCCAGGCGAGCGAGCTGGTCGACCGGATCGAAGAGCTTGGCGGCGAGCCGTACGAATTCCCGGTCATCGAGACGGTGATGCCGGAAAGCGAAGCGAAGCTCGGCGCGATCCGGACCGCCCTTGCCGAAATCGGCAGCTACGATTGGGTCTTCTTCACGAGCGTCAACGGCGTCGATTATTTCTTCGACCATCTGGACCGCGAAGGGCTGGATATCCGCTCCATGCACAAGGCACGGATCGCAGCCGTCGGGCCGGCGACGATCGAAGCGCTGCGCGCGCGCGGCATTCGCAGCGAAGCGCCGCCGCAGACGTTCGACGCGGAAGGTATGCTGGCCGCCTACGGCGACCAAATGCTGCCGGGCCAGCGTGTCCTGCTGCCGCGGGGCGATCTGGCGCGGACCTGGTTGTCCGATACGCTGATCGAGCGCGGCCTTGACGTCACCGGACTCGACACGTACGAGACAGTCATGACCGGCGAAGACGACGAAGAGCTGCTGGAGCTGCTCGAAGAAGGCAAAGTGCACGCCGTAACGTTCACCAGTTCTTCGACCGTCCGCAACCTGATCGCGGTACTGAAGCGGATGGGCGCCTCCGATCCGGCGGCGCTGCTCAACCGCTCGACGATTGCCTGCATCGGTCCGCAGACAGCCAAAACGGCCGAAGAAGCCGGCCTGAACGTGCATCTGCTCGCCAAGGAAGCGACGATCGAAGGCTTGATAGACGTGCTGTGCGGCTGGAAAGCGGCAACGGAAAAAGGCCGCGGCGGATTCTGAAGCCGAACAATAGTCTATCGAACTCGGTCATTGATCGAAAGGCCGGAGTCCTCGCGGATATCCGGCTGTTCGAGCGCGATCCGGCCTGCCGGCCGGCTCGCGCCCGCTTCGCGTCATAACGTTGTCCGGGATAGAGGCCCGGAGAACGGTTAATAGAAAGCAGGGCCGGCGGCGATCCCAACATTCCGAAGCCGGCCGGGTCAGCATTTTTACACTCTTTTCATGATTGGCATTTACTTTCCGTTACAATCTTATTCCCGTTACAACCTTATTCCCATTACAAAAGGAGTCTTTTATTATGGCATTCCCTACAGTCAGACATCGTCGTCTCCGCCGCACGGCCGCCCTGCGAAGCATGGTGCGCGAAACGGCGATCAGCGCAGACGATTTTATTATGCCGATCTTCGTCACTTACGGCGAAGGCGTCAAGAACGAGATCGGCTCCATGCCAGGCGTGTACCATTTCTCGCTCGATACGCTGCGCGGCGAAGTGGACGAGATCGTGGAACTCGGCATCAAAGCGGTGATCCTGTTCGGCATTCCCGAGAGCAAAGACAGCCTCGGCACGGAAGCCTACGCGCAGGACGGCATCATTCAGCAGGCGACGCGCCGGATCAAAAGCTGGTACCCCGACCTGCTCGTCGTGGCCGACACCTGCCTGTGCGAATTTACCGACCACGGCCACTGCGGCATGGTGCATACGTTCGAACGCGACGGGCATGTCCACGGCGACGTGCTGAACGACGAATCGCTGGAACTGCTCGTGCGGACAGCCGTCGCCCAGGCGGAAGCGGGCGCCGATATCATCGCGCCGTCGAACATGATGGACGGTTACGTCCAGGCGATCCGCGAAGGGCTCGACGCAGCCGGATACGACCAGATTCCGATCATGGCGTATTCCGTCAAATACGCGTCGGCATTCTACGGCCCGTTCCGCGAAGCCGCCCAGTCGGCGCCGCAGTTCGGCGACCGCAAGACGTACCAGATGGACCCGGCGAACGCGCTGGAAGCGATTCGCGAAGCGGAGAGCGACGTGCTCGAAGGCGCCGACATGCTGATGGTCAAGCCGGCGCTTGCGTATATGGACATTATTCGCACGATCAAAAACGAATTCGACCTGCCGCTCGTGGCATACAATGTCAGCGGCGAATATTCGATGGTCAAAGCGGGCGCGGCCAACGGCTGGATCAACGAAAAAGCGATCGTGCTGGAACTGCTGACCGGCCTGAAGCGCGCCGGCGCCGATATCATCATCACGTACCATTCCAAAGACGCGGCCCGCTGGCTGCGCGAAGAACGAAGCTGAATCGATCGCACCCCATTTCGGCCCCATCCATTTTCGAAGGAGTGATTTTATGAGCGAGTCCGTATCCAAACGCGTCGACGTCCGTTCGGGCGAAGCGTTCGCGGAAGCCAAAAAATATATTCCCGGCGGCGTAAACAGTCCTGTCCGGGCATTCAAATCGGTAGGTCTGACCCCGGTCTACATCGAGCGCGGCGAAGGTCCCCGCGTCTACGACATCGACGGCAACACGTTTATCGACTATGTCGGATCGTGGGGTCCGCTCATTATGGGCCACGCGCATCCCGACGTCGTGCGCGCCCTGCAGGAGACGGCGGCCAAAGGCACCAGCTTCGGCGCGCCGACACTGCTGGAGACCGAGATGGCGAAGCTCGTCGCCGAGCGGGTGCCGTCGGTCGATATCGTCCGGATGGTCAACTCCGGCACGGAAGCGACGATGAGTGCGATCCGGCTGGCCCGGGGCGTCACCAAACGGGACAAAATTTTGAAATTCGAAGGTTCGTACCACGGCCACGGCGACAGCCTGCTGATCAAAGCCGGTTCGGGCGTCGCGACGCTCGGCCTGCCGGACAGCCCCGGCGTGCCGGAATCGGTCGCTTCGAACACGATCACGGTTCCGTACAACGATCTGGATTCGCTTCGCGTCGCATTCGACAAGTTCGGCGAGCAGATTGCCTGCGTCATCGTCGAGCCGGTCGCCGGCAATATGGGCGTCGTGCCTCCCAAGGCCGGCTTCCTCGAAGGACTGCGTGAAGTGACGGAGCGCCACGGCAGCCTGCTGATCTTCGACGAAGTCATGACCGGCTTCCGCGTCGGCTTGAATTCCGCGCAGGGACGCTTCGGCGTCACGCCCGATCTGACCTGCTTCGGCAAGGTCATCGGCGGCGGACTGCCGGTCGGCGCTTACGGCGGCAAGCGCGAGATCATGGAGCAGATCGCGCCGAGCGGCCCGATCTACCAGGCCGGCACGCTGAGCGGCAACCCGCTGGCGATGGCCGCGGGCTACACGACGCTCAAGCTGCTGACCCCGGCCGTGTACGACCGGCTGGAAGCGGCCGGCGCGCGGCTGCAGGCGGGCTTCGAGCAGAATGCCCGCGAAGCCGGCATTCCGGTGACGATCAACCGCGTCGGCTCGATGGTCTGCCCGTTCTTCAACGAAGGGCCGGTCGTCGATTACGATACGGCCAAGTCGAGCGACCTGGAACGGTTCCGCCGTTACTTCGGAGCGATGCTCGACCGCGGCGTCAGCGTGGCGCCGTCGCAGTTCGAAGGCATGTTCGTCTCGGGCGTACACACCGACGCCGATATCGATCAAACGATCGAAGCGCATCGCGGCGCGCTGAGGTCGCTATAATGGCGCGTCTGTGGACGCGCCGCGGCGAATGGATCGAGACCGCGCTGCCTGCGGCCAGCGCCCCGGCGGGCGGCGCTGAAGCCGCAGACCCGGCGGCGGCCCCGGCCCAAGCCGAGGACGCCGCTCAGGCAGCGGCGCCGCTTGCGGAGGCGAATTCTGCCGCCTCCGCCGAAGTGCCGGCCCAAGCCGCAGGCATCGGGCCGGAGAACGCGGCCGCCGCTGCGCTCGGCGTGCCGGAGAAACTGGCCCGCCGCCTGCGGCATGCGGGCGAGATCCAGGTCCGGGGCAGCCGCGTGAAGCTGCGGCTGCGCCCGGACGAAGACCTTGGCTTCGAACCCGTCTGGACCGAAGACGGGCTCGAAGCGCTGCACGAGGACGACTTCTGCCTCGTCGTCCGCAAGCCTGCCGGGATGCCGGTTCATCCCGACGGAGGCGCGAAGCGCCTGACGCTTGCGAACGTCGTCGCCGCGCATCTGCAAATGCACGGCGAAGCGTGCGCCGTGCATCACGTGCACCGGCTGGACGAACACACGTCCGGGCCGGTGCTGTACGCCAAAGGCGAACTCGCGCGGCTGGCGCTGGACGAGCAGATGCGCGAGAAAAGCATCTCCCGCGTCTATCTCGCGATCGTCGAAGGCAAATTCCCGAATTCCCTGCGCGTCATCAACGCGCCGATCGGCCGCGACCGGCATCATAACAGCCGCCGCCGGGTCTCGCCGGGCGGACAGGAAGCGGTCACGCGCGTCCGGCTCGTCCGGACGTTGGCCGGCGGCCGCGCAAGCCTGGTCCGGCTCGTGCTGGAGACGGGGCGGACGCATCAGATCCGTGTCCATATGGCGCACGCCGGCTATCCGCTGATCGGCGACGTGCTGTACGGCGGGTCCGACGAGCTGCTGGACCGCCAGGCACTGCACGGCGAGAGCCTCAGTTTCAAGCATCCGTTCAGCGGCGAACTCATCGAAGTGTCCGATCCGCTTCCGGCGGATCTGGAAGCGCTGCTTCACCGCCTGACATGACGTGGCATATTTCGCGCCGAATCATTGACGAGCGCGGGCGCGCGCGGTATGATAAAGGATATTCATGAGTTTGTCATTAACCTCATTAACCTGACCAAAGACGCGGAAAGGGAAGAGTAGGCAGCAGACCCTGCAGAGAGCGGAATCCACAGGCTGGAAGATTCCGTAGGACGTTGGCTGGCCGAAGTCGCCCCGGAGTCGTTTTCCTGAACCTTGCGGTTGTTCGTTTCGAACAGCCGGATGAAGCTAGGGAAGACCGGTTTACGGCCGTTATCCGTATGAGTGTCGCAGCTGAAATCCCGAACGGGGATACCTGCTTTTCGGAGAAATCCGGGAAGACGACCGATTTTCTTAGGGAAAACGAATAGGGACCTTTTAATAATAAGGTAACCGATTTTTCTACGAAAAACGGTTAGGTGCCTTTTATAAGGTGACCGATTTTCCTCTGGAAAACGAACTGGTGCCTTATAAGGTAACCGATTTTCCTGTGGAAAACGGTTGGTAACCGATTTTTCTACGAAAAACGGTTGGCTGCGGAACAAAGGTGGTACCGCGAAAGCAAGTCCTTTCGTCCTTTGCGACGAAGGGCTTTTTTTATTGCCTTTTTCAACCCAAACGCATGTCAATTATGAATAACGGAGGGCTGTCCGATGTCTGAACTTCAAAATAACGAGCACCAAACGTCGCTGCCGACGACTTACGATCCGAAGTCCGCGGAGCAAAAATGGTATACCTACTGGATGGAGAACGATTTCTTCAAAGCCGGCCGGGTGCCGGAAGCCAAGCCTTACACGATCGTCATTCCGCCGCCGAACGTCACGGGCGTGCTGCATATCGGCCACGCGCTGGACTTTACGCTGCAGGATATTCTCGTGCGCGCGAAGCGCATGCAGGGATACGATGCGCTCTGGCTGCCGGGCTCCGACCATGCCGGTATCGCCACGCAGGCCAAAGTCGAACAGAAACTGCGCGAGCAGGGCATTACCCGCCACGATCTGGGCCGCGAGAAATTTCTGGAGCAGACCTGGGAATGGAAAGAGACGTACGCCGCCAACATCAAAGCCCAATGGGCGAAGATCGGCTTGTCGCTCGACTATTCGCGCGAACGCTTCACGCTCGACGAAGGATTGTCCGAAGCGGTCAAGGAAGTGTTCGTCAAGCTGTATGACAAAGGCTTGATCTACCGCGGCAAGCGTATTATCAACTGGGACCCGGCCGCACGCACCGCGCTGTCGGACATCGAAGTCGAATACAAGGAAACGCAGGGCCATCTGTATCACCTGGAGTATCCGCTCAAGGACGGAAGCGGGTCGATCACGGTCGCCACGACCCGTCCGGAGACGATGCTGGGCGATACGGCCGTCGCCGTACACCCGGAAGACGAACGGTACCGGGGCATGATCGGCAAGACGCTGCTTCTGCCGGTTCTCGGCCGCGAGATTCCGGTCATCGCCGACGAATACGTCGAGAAAGACTTCGGCAGCGGCGCCGTGAAGATTACGCCGGCGCACGATCCGAACGACTTTGAAGTGGGCCAACGCCATGACCTGCCGCAGATCATCGTCATGGACGAAGGCGGCATCATGAACAGCGAAGCCGGTCCGTACGAAGGACTGGACCGCGCGGACTGCCGCAAGAAGATCGTGTCCGATCTTCAGGAACAGGGCGTCCTGATCAAGATCGAAGACCATCTGCATCAGGTGGGACACAGCGAGCGTACCGACGCCGTCGTCGAGCCTTATTTGTCCACGCAGTGGTTCGTCAAAATGCAGCCGCTCGCGGAACCGGTCGTGAACGCGCAAAAATCCGGCGAAGGCGTCAAGTTCGTGCCGGACCGCTTCGAGCGGACGTATCTGCACTGGATGGAAAACGTACGCGATTGGTGTATTTCCCGCCAGCTCTGGTGGGGACACCGCATCCCGGCCTGGTATTGTCAGGAGACGGGCGAGATGGTCGTAGCCAAAAGCGAAGCGGAAGCGCGCGAGAAACTCGGCCGCGACGACCTCGTGCAGGACAACGACGTGCTCGACACCTGGTTCAGCTCGGCGCTCTGGCCGTTCTCGACGATGGGTTGGCCGGACGAAGACAGCGCGGACTTCAAGCGCTACTATCCGGTGGACGTGCTCGTTACCGGCTACGATATCATTCCGTTCTGGGTATCGCGCATGATTTTCCAGGGTTATGAATTCACCGGCAAAATGCCGTTCAAAGATACGCTGATCCACGGCCTTGTGCGCGACAGCGAAGGACGCAAAATGTCCAAATCGCTCGGCAACGGCGTCGATCCGCTCGAAGTGATCGAGAAATACGGCGCGGACGCCATGCGCTTCATGCTGTCCACCGGCATCACGCCGGGACAGGACCTGCGCTTCCGCTGGGAACGCGTCGAGCAGATCCGCAATTTCGCGAACAAGATCTGGAACGCTTCGCGGTTCGCGCTGATGAATCTCGAAGGCTTCACCTACGACCAGATCGACATCACCGGCGACCTGACGACGGCCGATCGCTGGATTTTGCATCGTATGAACGAGACGTCCCGCGACATCACGCGTCTGATCGATTCGTACGAGTTCGGGGAAACCGGACGCCTGCTGTATACCTTCATCTGGGACGACCTGTGCGACTGGTACATCGAGTTCGCCAAGCTGTCGCTGTACGGCGAAGACGAGGCAGCGAAGAAGAACACGCAGTCCGTGCTGGCGTACGTGCTCGACCGCACGATGCGCATGATCCACCCGTTCATGCCGTTCATCTCCGAAGAAATCTGGCAGCATCTGCCGCACGAAGGCGAGACGATTACGCTGGCCCAGTGGCCGACCTACGACGAAGCGTTCGAGAACCCGGCGTCCGCGCGCGAGATGGAACTGCTGATGGAGATCATTCGGTCGGTCCGCAATATCCGCGCCGAAGTGAACGTGCCGATGAGCAAAAAGATCGAGCTGAACATCAAAGCCACTTCGCCGGAGATGCTGGATATCCTGAGCGCCAACGAAGGCTATATCCGCCGTTTCTGCAACACGTCCGAATATGCCAGCGGTCTCGACCTGCAGGCACCGGACAAAGCGATGACGTCGGTCATTACGGGAGCCGAACTGTATCTGCCGCTTGCGGGCCTGATCGATATTGCCCAGGAGATCGTCCGGCTGGAAAAAGAAGTCAAGACGCTGACATCCGAAGTGGAGCGCGTCGACAAAAAGCTCTCCAATCCGGGCTTCACGTCGAAAGCTCCCGCGCAGGTCATCGAAGAAGAACGCGCCAAGCAGGCCGATTATTCCGACAAGCGCGACAAAGTGCTGGCCCGCATCGCCGAATTGAAAGGGTAAGGTGGGTCAGCCATGGACAACAACGACCGGGACGCTTCGGCGTCCCTGACTTCCTACGCGGAAGCGGTAGACTGGATCAACGGGCTGATTCCGTTCGGTATCCGTCCGGGTCTTGAGCGGATCGAAGCGCTGATGGAACATTTCGGGCATCCGCACCGGCGCCTGAAGTTCGTTCACGTCGCCGGCACGAACGGCAAAGGCTCGACCTGCGCTTTTCTGACCCGGGCGCTGATCGCCAACGGCTATGACGTCGGCACGTTCACGTCGCCTTATATTACGAAGTTCACGAACCGTTTCCAATATAACGGGGAAGATATTCCGGACGACGTGCTGCTTGGGCTGTCGAACCGGCTGCGTCCCGTCGTGGAGCGTCTGGCGGAGACCGAACTCGGTTCGCCGACCATGTTCGAAGTGTCGACGGCGCTTGCGATTTTGTATTACGCGGAAGTGTGTTTCCCGGACGTCGTCATCTGGGAAACGGGACTCGGCGGCCGGATGGACGTGACGAATATCGTCAATCCGGTGCTGTCGGTCATCACGAACGTCGGCCACGACCATATGGACATTCTCGGCGACACGCTGGAGAAGATTGCGGCGGAAAAAGCGGGCATCATCAAGCCGGGCGTGCCCGTCGTCACGAGCGTCAGCCAACCGGAAGCGCTCGACGTTATCAAGCGGGCGGCGCTGCGGTGCAAAAGCGGCTGTTACGTCGCGGGCGAGCAGTTTTCCTACGAGAAAACGCAGGCCGCCGGCGAGTCGCAGAGCCTGCATTTCAAAGGGCCGTTCCGCGAATTCGACCTGTCTCTTTCCCTTCGGGGAGACTACCAGCTGGAGAACGCGGCGGGCGCTTTCATGGCGCTCGAAGTGCTGCGCCAATATATGGCGTTCCAGCTTGACGACGAGCTCACGGCCGCCGGCTTCCGGGATACGTTCTGGGCCGGGCGCATGGAACTGGTGCGGCAGTCTCCCCGGATTTTGATGGACGGCGCGCACAATCCCGAAGGGGCGGCGGCGCTGGCCCAAAGCCTGCAAAGCGGCTGGACCTACGGCCGGCTGGTGCTCATGATGGGCATGCTGTCTACCAAAAGCCACGAAGATTATTTCAAATCCATTCTGCCCCTGGTCGACGAACTGATCTTGACGGAACCGGATTTTCGCAAGAAAATGGAAGCTTCGGCACTGGCCGACATTGCGGAAGGACTGCGCGCGGCTTACGCCAAGCCGGACCTTCGCATCGTCGTGCAGCCCGATTGGACCCGAGCGTTGGCCCAATTCGAAGCTTCGATCGGACCGGACGACCTCGGGGTCGTCTCCGGGACGCTGTATTTGATTTCCGACGTGCGTGCGCAGCTGCTGCACCAGGCCGATTCTGAGAAAGGTTGGTGAAACGCAATATGAAAAAGACAGAACACATCCATTTCATCGGCATCGGCGGTTACGGCATGAGTGCGATCGCCCGGGTACTGCTTGAGATGGGATACAAAATTACGGGGTCCGACGTGGCCGAACAGAACCTCACCCGCAAGCTGGTCGAAGGAGGAGCCGTTATCCATTACGGCCATGAAGCCAAGCACGTGCAGGGCGCCGACACGGTCGTCTATTCGACCGCGCTGCCGGAAGACAACGTGGAGCGCGTGGAAGCGCAGCGCCTCGGCATTCCGACGCTGCACCGTTCGCAGATGCTGGCGCGCCTGCTCAACGAGCGCAAAGGCATCGCGGTAGCGGGAGCCCACGGCAAGACGACTACTTCGTCGATGACCGCGCTCGCGATGGAAGAATGCGGAACCGATCCGACCTATATTATCGGCGGCGAGATCGTGGGCTTCGGCACGAACGCCAAAGCCGGCAAAAGCGAATACGTCGTGGCGGAAGCCGACGAAAGCGACGGCACGTTCCTGCAGTATCATCCTTACATCAGCATCGTGACCAATATCGAAGCCGACCATCTGGAAAACTACGAAGGCAGCTTCGAGAAGATCAAGGAAGCTTACGTACAGTTCCTGAACCAGACGCGAAGCGAAGGCTGCGCGATCGTCTGCGCCGACGACGAGAACCTGCGCGAGATGATGCCCAAGCTGACCTGCAAACTCGTGACGTACGGCATGGGCGAAGAAGCCGATTACCGGATTTCGGATATCGAGCTGGGCGACCGCCGTTCTTCGTTCACCGTGAGCACGGAAGGACGCGAACTCGGACGGGTCAACCTGTTCGTGCCCGGCAAGTATAACGTCTACAACGCCACGGCCGCGCTGATCGCCTGCATCAAATCGGGCATTCCGTTCGAGCAGGCGGCCGAAGGGCTGTCGAAGTTCAACGGCGCGAAGCGGCGCTTCCAGGTGCTGGTCGATACGGCCGGCGTGCTGGTGGTGGACGATTACGCCCACCATCCGACAGAGATCGAAGCGACGCTGCGCGCCGCGAAGTCGACAGGCAAACGGATCGTGGCCGTGTTCCAGCCGCAGCGCTATACGCGCACGTTTTTCCTGCTCGACGCGTTCAGCCGCGCTTTCGGGGATGCCGACGAAGCGATTATCGTCGATATTTACTCCCCGCCCGGCGAACAGCCGATCGAAGGCGTGAACTCGGCCGCGCTGACCGACCTGATCCGGCAGAACAGCAACGCCGACGCCCGTTACCTGGCGACGAAGGAAGAAGTGCTCGAAGATCTGACCGGCCGTATCCAAGATGGCGATCTCGTCATCACGATGGGCGCGGGCGACATCTGGAAAGTGTCGCATGCGTTTGCCGAAGACTGGAAAGCCAAGCACGCGTAACTTCGGGCCTGCCCGAAAGGCCGCGAGTGCGCCATGAATGACCAGAGCCGTTCCCCAAGCCGCGTTAAGCGGCCGCGGAACGGCTCTTTCGCCACTCGGCGGGGCGCTTGGGCGATTAAGTTTGTATTGCCGCCCGATAGCACGTATAATAATGTTTGTTCTGAACCCTTATGGGCGCCGAACAGACCCACGGAGCTGCGCTTCGGCTTTGCCGAAGGCTTGGCGCAGCGGTATTCCGGTTATGGAGCGGACCGCCATAAGGTTCGTCGCGCGGACGCCCAAGCCGTCCCGAAGTACCGGTTGAACGCGAAGCGAACGCGGCGCGGTGCGACCGGCTCAAAGGAGTTTCTTCATTTTGGACAATCAATCGAAATCAACGCACGCCCGTCAGATCATACTTGCTTCCGCTTCTCCGCGCAGGCGCGAACTGCTGGCTTCGCTCGGCGCGAACTTCGTCGTCGAGCCCAGCCTGTCAGGCGAAGACGTGCCGGCGGACTGGGAACCGGCGCGCATCGTCGAGGAGCTGGCGCTTCGCAAAGCCCGATCGGTGCTTGCGCGCCGTTCCGGCGCGGGCGTGATCGTCGGCAGCGACACGATCGTCGTGCTTGAAGGCACGGTGCTCGGCAAGCCGGATACCGCGCAGGACGCGGTTCGCATGCTGGGCATGCTGCAGGGCCGCGAACATCTCGTGCATACGGGCGTGGCCTGCATCGACGAAGCGAGCGGACGCGAAGACGTTCGGCACGGCTCCACGCGCGTGCGCATGAAAGCTTTAAGCCGGCGGCGAATTGAAGATTACGTGAAAAGCGGAGAGCCGATGGACAAGGCGGGCGCTTATGCGATACAAGGTCTCGGAGCGCTGCTGGTCGATTCGATCGAAGGCGATTATTTTACGGTAGTCGGTCTTCCGCTGGCTCTGCTGGGCGAAATGCTCGAAGGCTTCGGAATCGGCCTGATGCCGTCCAATCCATAGAGGTTCCGTATTTTCGGCTGCCCCGAGGTAGGCGTACATAAGCTGGATTTCCGCTTGAGAAACGCATGAGGACCCGTTTTCGGAGACCCGAGAAATGAGGCAGGTCATGGAGTCGCATACAAGCCGTCCGCTGCGCGGCGTTCCGGGCGAAGACAGACCCCGGGAGCGCATGCTTCAATACGGCGCGGGAGCGCTGAGCCACACCGAACTGCTCGCCATTTTGATTCAGACCGGCATGCAGGGCGAATCGGCGGTGCATCTGGCCCAGCGCGTCCTGAACGAAGCCGGCAGTCTCAAGGGACTGGCGGATTTGAGCCTGACGGAATTGATGCAGATCAAAGGCATCGGCCCGGCCAAAGCGGTCCAGCTCAAAGCCGGGATCGAGCTCGGCCTGCGCCTGTCGCGCCGAACCTTCGGCGAACGTGTCATCGTGCGCAGTCCGAGAGACGCGTACGAAGCCGTTGCCGAAGAACTGCAGGATCTGCGCAAAGAGCATTTCGTGTGTTTGTTTTTGAATACGAAAAATCACGTTATCGGCCAAGAGACGCTGTCGGTCGGAAGCCTGAACGCTTCGATCGTGCATCCCCGCGAAGTATTCCGGGCGGCGATCAAGTGCAGCAGCGCTTCGATCATATGCGCGCACAACCATCCGAGCGGCGATCCGGCTCCGAGTCCCGAAGACATTTCGCTGACCAAAAGGCTTGTCGAAGCGGGCCGGATCGTCGGTATCGACGTGCTGGACCATATCGTGGTCGGCGACGGCACGTACGTGAGCTTGAAAGAACAGGGCTTGATGTGAATGATGTGACCATTCCGTCTTATGCAGACGGATTTTATTTATGCACGCGGAATTGAACCTACAAACAATCCGAACGAGAAAGGGAGTTTAAAAGAATGATGGGCAATAAAGATCTGGGAATCGATTTGGGCACCGCCAACACGCTGGTATATGTACGAGGAAAAGGCATTGTCGTGAGAGAACCTTCCGTAGTCGCGATCCGCACGGACACGAAAACGATCGAGGCGGTAGGCGAAGACGCCAAGAAAATGATCGGCCGCACGCCGGGCAACATCCGCGCGATCCGTCCGATGAAAGACGGCGTTATCGCCGATTTCGATACGACCGCTACGATGATCAAATACTTCATCAATCAGGCGCAGAAAAAGCGTTCGTTCTTCCAGCGCCATCCGAACGTGATGGTCTGCGTGCCGTCCGGCATTACGGCCGTTGAACAGCGTGCGGTCGAAGACGCGACGAAGCAGGCCGGAGCGCGCGAAGCGTTCACGATCGAAGAGCCGTTCGCGGCGGCGATCGGCGCCGATCTGCCGGTATGGGAACCGACGGGCAGCATGGTCGTCGATATCGGCGGCGGCACGACGGAAGTGGCCGTCATTTCGCTCGGCGGCATCGTAACCGCGCGTTCGGTACGCGTAGCCGGCGACGAGATGGACGAGTCCATCATCCAGTACGTCAAGCGTCAGTACAACCTGATGATCGGCGAACGCACGTCGGAAATGCTCAAAATGGAAATCGGTTCGGCGATCCAGCTGGAGACGCCGGAAACGATCGAAATTCGCGGACGCGACCTCGTCAGCGGCCTGCCGAAGACCATTTCGATCACTTCGCAGGAAATCACCGAGGCTTTGGCCGATACGGTGAGCGCGATCGTCGAAGCGGTCAAAGTGACGCTGGAGAAATGTCCGCCGGAACTTGCGGCCGACATTATGGACCGCGGCATCGTCCTGACAGGCGGCGGCGCCCTGCTGCGCAACCTGGACAAGCTGCTGGCCGGCGAGACCGGAATGCCGGTCATCGTGGCCGAGAATCCGCTGGACTGCGTCGCGATCGGCACGGGCCGCGCACTCGACAATATTCACCTGTTCAAATCCCGCGGAACGAGCAACTCGCGCTCCAAGCGCGGCTGATTCGAGGCGGCACATGCTTACGGACAATTCAGCGATGTTAGAGGGTGTTCGAACTGTTTAGAATGTTTGGAAATCGCAAGCTGTTTATCCTGCTGATCGTGCTGGTGCTGTTCATCGCCCTGATGGGCGTGACGCTCGGCGATCGCATCGGTTTGACCTGGCCGGAGAAATTCGTCAAGGACACGGTCGGCTATACGCAAAAACTCGTCAGCAAGCCGGCAACGGCGGTGTCCGGATTTTTCGAAGACATCTCGGAGCTCAGCGGCGTCTACAAAGAAAACGAAAAGCTCAGAATCAAAGTGGCGGAACTGGATCGGGAACTGATCGACTACGACTCGCTGCGAACGAAAGTCGACGATCTTAAAAAGGCTCTTGTGTTCACGCAGACCCAGACCGAAAATTCGGAAAAACATTTCCGGTTTGCCCAGGTCATTTCGGTTAACGAAGACGTCAACAATCCGACCGTTAACGTCGACGTGGGCGCCAAGGACGGCGTGAAAGTCGGCATGGCGGTCACAAGCATCGAAGGCATGGTCGGCGTGGTCAGCACGACGACCGACTATACGTCGACGATCCAGCTTATTACCTCCCTCAGCCTTACGTCGCCCGACAGCTACGCGATTTCCGCGACGGTTACCGGCAAGCCCGGCACGTTCGGGATCGTCGAGACGTACGACGTGAAGCAGAAGCGTCTGATCATGAGCGGCATTCAGAACAACGATCCGACCAAACCGAAAGTCGAAGTCAACGATATCATCGTCACCTCGGGCAGCGGCGGCGTATTCCCGGCGGGCATCGTACTCGGTGAAGTCATGGCGGTCGAGCAGAGCGAGTTCGGCTTGAGCGATACGGCCAAAATCCGTCCTTCGGCCAGCTTCGTCGAATGGAAGGAACTCTTTATCGTGGTTCCGGGACCGGAGCCGGCAGCGGGAGACGATACGCCATGACCTGGCGCAAACAGTTTCTCGTCCTGCTGCTGTTCATCTTGTTCCTGATCGAAACGAGCGTGCTGCCGTGGTTCATGCCGCAGAGCTGGATTCCGCATCTGATGCCGAACCTGGTGTTCGTGTGCATTCTGTTCGTGGCCGTCTACCGTCACCGCTACGCGGCGATGGCGCTTGGCGTCGTGTTCGGCATGCTGCACGACGTCGTCTTTTACGGCGCGATGCTCGGCCCTTATTCGTTTACGATGGGCTTTACCGCCTATTTGCTCGGACTGGTGTTCCAGCTTCCGAAAGCGCCGCTTCCGGTCATGCTCAGCGTCGTCATGCTCGGCAGTTTTATTTTGGACAGTATGCTGTTCGGGATCTATACCGTGTTCAACTTCAACGAACAGTCCTACGACTGGGCGCTCGTCCAGTACATCGTCCCCGATCTGCTGCTGCGAACGGTATTCGCGCTGATCGTCTACGTGCCGATCCGCCGACAGTTCGACAAGATGCCGCTGCGTGCGAAAAAAGAAGACAACAAATAGGCGCGGCGGCAACTTTTATGCGATTCGTGCAGGAGAAAGGAACCTTCGTCTCGAAAAGATTCAGTCGAAGGGGGAGCGGGGGAGATGTCCATCAAACGAAGTCTCGTGACAATCAAGGGAATCAAGGACGGCCTCGTGTTTCGTCTGGACGAACAATGCGATTTTGACGAGCTGGTGTCCGAGCTTCAGGATATGCTGGAGCACAGCCACCAGGCGATTTTGAGCGGTCCGCTCGTCGCGATCGACGTGCAGTACGGCAGCCGCGACCTGACGGACGAACAGAAGCTGGCCCTTTTGGACGTGCTGCGCACGAAGCGCAATTTGCTCGTCCGCTCGATCGAAGGCGCCAAGTTGGTCGAAGTGCGGGAGAACGCGGTACTGCGCACGCCGATCACGACGATGAGCGGCATGGTCCGTTCCGGGCAGGTGCTCAGGCAGGAAGGCAATCTGCTGTTTCTGGGCGATGTCAATCCGGGAGGCTCCATCGTATGTACCGGCGATATTTATATTCTCGGGGCACTGCGCGGAATGGCTCATGCCGGTTCGGAAGGCAGCGAGCACGCGATTATCGGGGCTTCGTATCTGGCGCCGACCCAACTGCGGATCGCGGAAGTGATCAGCCGCCCGCCCGACAGCGGCGAAGAACAGAGTTCCCATCCGCACGAGACGCAGATGGAATTCGCCTACCTCAAGGACGGGCAGATGCAGATTGACAAAATGGCGAATATTGCCCGGCTGCGCCGGGATCTGAATGTGTTCAAAGGAGTGTAGAGAATGGGAGAGGCTATAGTCGTCACTTCGGGAAAAGGCGGCGTCGGCAAAACGACGACCACGGCCAATATCGGAACGGCACTGGCACTGCTCGGCAAAAAGGTCTGCCTGGTCGATACGGATATCGGCCTGCGCAACCTGGACGTCGTGATGGGACTGGAGAACCGGATCATTTACGATATTTGCGACGTGGCCGACGGCCGATGCCGTCTGCACCAGGCGCTGGTCAAAGACAAACGCTTCGAAGAGCTTTACATGCTTCCGGCCGCGCAGACCAAGGACAAAAATGCCGTGTCGCCGGAGCAGATCCGCGATATCATTCTCGAATTGAAGAACGAATTTCAATACGTGCTGATCGATTGTCCGGCCGGTATCGAGCAGGGCTTCAAGAACGCGATTGCCGGAGCCGATCAGGCGATCGTGGTCACTACGCCGGAGAATGCGGCGGTACGCGATGCCGACCGGGTCATCGGTCTGCTTGAAAGCTCGCACGTTGCTTCGCCGAAACTGATTGTCAACCGGATTCGTCCGAACATGGTCAGAGCCGGAGAAATGCTGGACGTCGACGAGGTGCTGCAGGTGCTCAATATCGACCTGCTCGGCATCGTGCCCGACGACGAGATGGTCATCAAGGCCGCCAACACCGGCGAGCCGACCGTCATGAATCCGGATTCGAAAGCGTCGATCGCTTATCGGAACATCGCCCGGCGCATTCAGGGAGATACCGTGCCCCTTATGCAGCTGGACGAGAAAAAAGGCCGATTCAATCTGTTCAAGAAAATATTCGGCGTCGGAAGATAAGGTTCCGGCTTCGGCGCCGCGGACCCTTTGCCTTGCGGCGAAGGGTCTTTTTCGTAATTGCGGCGCAGGAATGAAACTTTTGGAGGCCGAACCGCGTTTAGACAAACGGAAGCGGATCGCGCGGTTCATGCCGTGCCGAATACCGACAATATGCCGGGCAAGAGGTGACCGATGAAACAGCTGGTTGTGCATAACGAATCGGAATGGACGCAGGCGGCGCTGCTGGACGATGGGCGGTTGATCGAATTTGCGGCGGAACGTTTGCAGGAACACGGAATGGCGGGCAGTTTTTACAAAGGCAGGATCGTGAACGTCCTCCCGGGCATGCAGGCCGCTTTTGTCGATATCGGGCTGAAAAAGAACGCCTTTTTGTATATCGACGATCTGCTGCCCGCGCATACGGAGAAACATCCGCCGGAGAAACCTTCGATCGAGCAGATGGCCCGCAAAGGGCAGCAGCTGCTCGTGCAGATTACGAAAGAGCCGTTCGGCGGCAAAGGGGCGCGGGTCACGACGCATTATTCGCTGCCCGGCCGCTACCTCGTCTATATGCCGGAAGCGGATTACGTGGCGGTGTCCAAAAAGATTTCGCCCGAAAGCGATCGGCTCCGCATGAAAGCGTTCGGGGAAGGAATACGTCGTCCGGGAGAAGGACTGATCCTGCGTACGGTGGCCGGCGGCGAAAGCGAGGACAAGCTGGCCGAAGACCTGGACACGCTGCGTCTCCGGTGGCAGGAGATCGTCGCCGCCTCGGAGCGGGTGGACGCGCCGAAGGAGCTGTACCGGGATCTCGATCTCGCGCAGCGCATGATTCGCGACGTCTACGATCCGCTGACCGACGAGTTGATCGTCGACGATGCGAATCAGGAGGGCAAGCTGTCTGCCTTCGTGCAGGAGATGCTGCCCGGCGCCGAGCCGCGGGTGCGCCTGCATACGGAATCGACGCCGATGTTCGAACGCTACGAAGTGGAACAGCAGCTGCATCGCGATTTCGGCCGCAAGATTCGCCTGCCCGGAGGAGGAACGCTGATCTGGGACCAGACCGAAGCGCTGACCGTCGTGGACGTCAATACCGGCAAGTTCACGGGAGCGGACGACAGCCTGGAGACGACGGTAACGGATACGAATCTCGAAGCCGCCGAAGAGATCGCCCGCCTGCTGCGCCTGCGCGACGTCGGCGGCATCGTGATCGTCGACTTTATCGACATGCGGGAAGAAGTGAACCGGATGCGCGTCCTCGAACGATTGCGGGAACGTCTGGCCCGCGACCGGACGCAGTCCCAGATCGTCGGTTGGACCCAGCTCGGGCTGCTCGAAATGACCCGCAAAAAGGTACGCGAGAGCGGCGCCGGCCTGTTCTACAAAGTCTGTCCGTCCTGCGAAGGAACGGGCCGAATCATGATTCGATAATGGGTTGACTTCTGTAGGAGTCCATGCTAAGATACGTTGGTATGTGTGCCGGTGTATTCCACTATTGCACAACATGCTGTAACCGCACAGGCCGGGTTGAAGCGATCTCCGCTCGCGGAGCATCCACCCGAACCAGGCGAGTCTGAGACATGAGGAGGTGCAAGAAGATGTACGCAATTATCGAAACAGGCGGTAAGCAGTACAAAGTCCAAGAGGGCGACGTATTGTTCATCGAGAAGCTTGAAGCCGTAGACGGCGAAAGCGTGACGTTTGACCGTGTCCTGGCCGTTTCCCAAGAAAACGGACTGACAGTCGGAGCACCGATGGTATCGGGAGCAACCGTAACGGCAAAGGTTGAGAAGCACGGTAAAGGCCAAAAGGTTGTTGTATACAAATACAAGCCTAAGAAGAACTACCACAAGAAACAAGGCCATCGTCAACCGTATACTAAAGTAACGATCGAAAAAATCCAAGCATAATTGAGGTTGATAACTTGGTTATCGTCCAAATTGTCAGATCGCCGGACGGGAAGATTACGGCTTTTAAGGTTAAGGGACATGCAGGTTACGCCGATCGCGGCGAGGACATCGTCTGTGCAGCCATTTCCGCCATTACGGTCGGAACGGTCAACTCGGTCGAGGTGCTTACCGGAACGGTGATGAAGACCCGGATGAAGAACGGTTTTCTAAGCGGAAGCCTTCCGCCGATACAATCGGACGAACTCAAAGCCAAAGCCGAACTCATTCTCGACTCGATGGTGGTCATGCTGGAGGCAATCGTGAATTCTTACAGTGCATATATTCGGATCGATCAGGTTACAAAATAAGCAAAGAAGGAGGTAGACCACTATGTTGAAATTGGATCTCCAGTTATTCGCTTCCAAAAAAGGTGTAGGTTCGACTAAGAACGGACGGGACAGCCATTCCAAGCGCCTCGGCGCTAAACGTGCGGACGGTCAAGCGGTACGCGGCGGCGGCATCATCTTCCGTCAGCGCGGAACGAAGATTCACCCGGGCACGAACGTAGGTATCGGCAAAGACGACACTTTGTTTGCTCTGGTTGACGGCGTTGTAAAATTCGAACGTCTCGGCCGTGATCGCAAAAAAGTCAGCGTCTACCCTGTACAAGTTGCTGAAGTAGCAGCTTCCGTAGAGGCCTAAGACCTAACGGGTAATGAAGAAGCCTTCGGTATTCGTACCGAAGGTCTTTTTTTGTTGAGAGGCGATAGATTGCCGGGCAAACCGCCTGTCGGGTCTGCGACGGCTTGGATTTTGTCCGAATTCTGGGTATACTCAAAGTTGACCGATCCCCGCAAAATCCTTGAGGACCACGTGTTTCGACTATGATCAGAAACGGAGAGAGCCGATGAAAAGGTGGAGGGACCTATCCCTATTGATGCCGCTGTCTGCCGCAGTTCCCCTGGTTCTGGCCTACCTTTTTCCGACAGCCATGATGTTTGTTCTGCTCGCCGCTTGGCTGGCTGCCGTATTCGTGCTGGTACTGCGCCACGAGAAACGGCGAAAAGAACACGAAATTCAGGAATTGAGACAATCGCAGCAGCAATTTTTCATGCATGTGCTGAGTCATCAGCGGCATGACTGGATGAACGATCTTCAATTGATTTTCGGTTATGCCCGCATGGGCAAAAATGACCGGGTCGAAGAAATCGTGGCTCGCGTTAGCGATGACATGCATAAAGAGGGCCGGATCGCGAAGCTGGGACTGCCGGATCTCGTATTCTATCTGATGACGTTCAAAGGCGAAAACCGGGAGATCGGTCTGCACGTCCGGGTCGACGAAGAACTGCATTATGCCGGAAGTCTGACGCCGGACGAGCAGGAAGGACTGATTCGTGCCGTAAGATCTTCGATGGCGGCGTACCGGTATTCGGGGCTTGCGGCGAAAGTTTCCGTGCCCGCGCTGCGGATCGTGTTCGGCGAAGAGGGCGGGGAAGCGACTTTGTTCATCGAACCGGAAAATGATCCGGAAGCGGTGCCCGTGCTGCATCGCGCGGTCGAGGAGGCGCTTGCGCCATACTCGCTGATAGCGCAAGCGGACGAAAAAGGCACGCGGATTCGGTGGAAACTGCCGGCCCGAACTTAAGTGTGCGCAAGCGGATCGGCCCCGTTCGAAAGCAATAGATTGTCAGGCGCAGCGATAGGCGCCTTAGTACGCGAGGTCTTTTCGGAACGAAACGATTCCAGAGCCCGGGCCGATCGGCGATTTGCGTACACCAAGCAGAAGAGGTGAAGTTCATGTTTGTAGATAAAGCGAAGATTTATGTAAAAGCCGGCGACGGCGGCGACGGCGTCGTCGCGTTCCGGCGCGAGAAATACGTACCGAACGGCGGACCTGCCGGCGGCGACGGCGGTAGAGGCGGCGACGTCATTTTCCGCGTTGACGAAGGTTTGCGTACGTTGATGGATTTCCGGTACCAGCGCCATTTCAAAGCGAAACGCGGAGAAAAAGGACGCAACAAAAACCAGTACGGATCGAACGCCGAGCATCTGGTCGTGCGTATTCCTCCCGGCACGCTGATCATCGATGACGATACGCAGGAAGTGTTGGCGGATCTGACCCGTCATGGTCAGGAGATTGTCGTAGCCCGCGGAGGACGCGGAGGACGCGGCAACGTGAAATTGGCCACGCAGAATAATACGGCTCCCGAACTTGCGGAGAACGGCGAAGAAGGCAAAGAGCGCTATATCGTGCTTGAGCTTAAAGTCATGGCCGACGTCGGTCTGGTCGGCTTCCCGAGCGTAGGCAAGTCGACGCTGCTGTCGGTCGTATCCGCGGCAACGCCGAAGATCGGCGCTTACCACTTTACGACCATTACGCCGAACCTCGGCGTAGTCGGTATCGACGAAGGCCGCAGCTTCGTCATGGCCGATCTGCCGGGATTGATCGAAGGCGCGCATGAAGGCGTAGGCCTGGGCCACGAATTTCTGCGCCACGTCGAGCGGACCCGGGTCATTATCCACGTAGTGGATATGTCCGGCTCCGAAGGACGCGATCCGTTCGATGACTGGCTGAAGATCAACGAAGAGATCAAGCTGTACAATGCGGAGCTTGAGAAGCGTCCGCAGATCGTGGCAGCGAACAAAATGGACATGCCGGATTCGGAAGAAAACCTGCGCGTGTTCAAAGAAAAAGTGGCGGAAATCCATCCGGATCTCGAGATCATGCCGATTTCTTCGCTGACCCGTCAAGGCGTCAAAGAACTCATGTATCGGGCGGTCGACGTGCTGGATTCGATTGCCGTCGCTCCTAGCATCGAAGAAGCCGCCGACCAGACGGAACGCAAAGTCTACCGCGTCGAAGAAGCCAAGGAAGAAGGTTTCACGATTCGCCGGGAGAACGAAATGTTCGTCGTGGAGAGCGTGCAGATCGAGCGCATGATGAAGCGTATGCAGCTTACTACGCACGACGCCATTCTCAAGTTGGCTCGCACGCTGCGCCACATGGGCGTCGACGAAGAGCTGCGCAAGCGCGGCGCGAAGGACGGCACGATCGTCCGGATCGCGGACTTCGAGTTCGAGTTTGTTGAGGGTAGCAGTTACTATTGAGGGGGCGAGCGGTTTGCGCTTGTCGCTCCGGGTTGTTTTCCGCTGCGGACTCTAATCGATTCCGGCAGTAAGGGGAAAGCCAAAAGTCGCTCCAATCGCAAACCGCTCGCCTGGGCGGGGAGAGGGAAAAATATTCCCTCGCCTCGTTCCCGGGCTCGGGGAGAGATTGGGGCGGGAAAGAGGATCGCAGGCGCGTCCCTACTCGGCCGCTGTGCGATCAACAAGAGCATAAGGGCAAAAAAGATAGAAGCAAGGAATCGAGCGAAGGGGCTCCCGGAAGGGAGAAGCCCTTCGCTTTTTGCGTTAAAAAAGGGCAGGATTCAGGGGGGAGATTGACGCGGGGTGTAACTTTTTTGGTGCAAAGGGTTGACGCTGGGTCGGTTTCTTCGATATAATGTCCGCTATATGAAAACATCAGTCTTTAAGGAGAGGACGTTACTATGAAAGAGCGTTATTATCTGGCTAGAGAAGACATTTTGCCTGAAGCGATTCTGAAGACGCTGCACGTGAAGGAGCTGCTTGCGGGCGGCCAGGCGAAGACGGTTAACGAAGCGGTCGCGATCGCGGGCATCAGCCGGAGCGCTTTTTACAAGTACAAAGACGGTATCCATCAAGTGAACCAGCTGGATCGGGAGAGGCTCGTGACGCTGTCGCTGCTGCTGGAACACCGGGCGGGTGTCCTGTTCAAAGTGTTGGGCCTGATCGCCGAGAGCGGAGGGAACGTGCTGACGATCAACCAGAGCATCCCGCTGCAGGGCACGGCAAATGTGGTATTATCGGTAGAAACGTCGCGGCTGCACGATGAGCTGAGCGGCTTGACGGCTGCGCTGGAATCGGTGGCGGGCGTCAGCCGGGTCGTCGTTATCGGGCAGGGCTGATCGCAGGCGGAACGAGGCAATAAAATCGGAACAAGCAGCGGATGCGGCGGTACGATTGCCAAAGCGGCGACTGCATAGGGACGGGGAGGAACATGCACGTGAGTAACAAGCCGATAAAAGTAGGACTGCTCGGTCTCGGAACGGTCGGAACGGGCGTCGTGCGCATCGTGGACATGCACCAGGAAGACTTGAGCGGACAGGTCGGCTCGCCGATCGTGATCGAGAAAATTTCCGTCAAAGACCGGGACAAGGCACGCAGCATTCCGATCGATCCTTCCAGGTTGACCGACGATCCGTGGGAAGTTATCCATGATCCGGAGATCGACGTGATCGTGGAAGTGATGGGCGGCGTCGAACAGACCCGTACCTATATTCTCGAAGCGCTCGCCCGCGGCAAGCATATCGTCACGGCGAACAAAGATTTGATGGCGCTGTACGGGACCGAGATTTTGGCCAAAGCCCAGGAGATGAAGTGTGACGTCTTTTATGAAGCGAGCGTAGCGGGGGGCATCCCGATTATCCGGACTTTGATCGAAGGCTTTTCGTCGGACCGCATTACGAAGATCATGGGCATCGTCAACGGAACGACCAACTACATGCTGACCAAGATGAGCAAAGAAGGCGTGTCCTACGAGGACGTACTGACGGAAGCGCAGCAGCTCGGATACGCCGAGTCCGATCCGACGTCCGACGTCGAAGGACTGGATGCCGCGCGCAAGATGACCATTCTCGGCACACTCGGGTTCCGTACGAACGTGGAACTGGCCGACGTCAGTGTAAAAGGCATCTCCGGCGTCAGCCAGGCCGATATCGCGTATGCCCGCAATCTCGGGTACGTGATCAAGCTGCTCGGCATCGCCGATCGCGAAGATGACGCCATCTCCATCAGCGTGCAGCCGACAATGGTCAAAGCTTCGCATCCGATCGCGTCCGTCAACGGCGTATTCAACGCAGTGTATGTGCACGGCGAAGCGGTAGGCGAGACGATGTTCTACGGAGCGGGAGCCGGGGAGATGCCGACAGCCACTTCCGTAGTCGCCGACCTCGTCTCCGTGATCAAAAACCTGCGTCTCGGCGTAAACGGTCTCAAGCATATCGCGCCGCACAAACCGAAAAGGCTCAAAAACGACGCGGAGATTTCGTTCAAAAACTTCATTTTGCTGCATGTGGACGATAAAGCGGGCGTGCTTGCGCGCATCACGCAAATTTTTACCGAATACGAAGTCAGTCTCGCGTCCGTCGTCCAGCAGCCCAACGAGCTGAATCCGAACGCGGAGATCGTTATCGTCACGCATAAGGCGAGCAAGGAAAGCATCGATAAAGTGTTGAGACGATTCAACGAACTCGAAGTGGTCCGCAGGGTCGTCAGCGTATATCGGGTCGAAGGATAAGTCGGAAGGAGCGGGAACATGAATAACGCAAGCGCCGGGTCGGTACGGGTCAGAGTGCCGGCCAGCACGGCTAACCTGGGACCGGGGTTCGATACGCTCGGCATGTCGCTTTCCCTGTATATCTGGGTCGAGATGCGCCGCGCGGAGCGGACGACCGTCCATTTTGAAGGCGAAGGTTTTGAAGGAATCCCGACCGACCGCAACAATCTTATTTACAAAGTCGCACGGCTCGTGTTCGAAGCGGCAGGCGAAGAAGCGCCGGAGCTTGCGATCGGCATGCGTTCCGATATTCCGCTGACGCGCGGACTCGGCAGCAGCGCTTCCGCCATTATCGCGGGCCTGGTCGCAGCCAACGCCCTCGTCGGAACGCCGCTTTCCAAAGAGCGGTTGTTCGATCTCGCCACGGGCCTTGAACGCCATCCCGACAATGTCGGCGCCTCGCTGTTCGGCGGGATCGTCGCGGCGGCGTGGGACGGCGAACATGCCGATTACGTACGGATCGAACCGCCCCGGAATCTTCGCGTGCTGGCGTTGATCCCCGAATTCGAATTGGCGACTTCGGCCGCGCGCGCGGTTTTGCCGGATCAGCTCAGCCTGCAAGATGCCGTGTACAATATCAGCCGTTCGTCGCTGCTCACCGCCGCGCTGGCTTCGGGCAGGCTTGATCTGCTGCAGTTCGCGATGCGCGACCGGATTCACCAGCCGTACCGGGCCGCGCTCGTGCCGGGGATGGAACGGATTTTGGCGGAAGCTTCCGAGCATGGAGCGCTTGGCGCGGCATTGAGCGGAGCCGGGCCGACGCTGCTGGCGCTGGTCGATCGCGAAGACGGCCGGCACGAACGTCTCGAAGCGTTTATGCAGCAGGTCATGCGGGAAAACGGAATCGAAGCCCGTACCCTGTGGCTCGAACCGGATCTGGAAGGCGCCGTATGCGAAATTCGAAATCCCGAAGATCTGCTGCTGCCGGTGATCGAAGGAGATTTGTCATGAAGAAACGTATTGCGCTGCTTCCGGCCGGATCGGTGTCTCACGAAGCGGTCGACTATCTGGTCGGAGATCAACCCGTTCAGTTGGTGCATTATAAAGTCATTTCCGAAGTGTTCCTGTCGGTCGTGAACGGGGAAGCCGATTATGCGGTCATTCCGATCGAGAACACGATCGAAGGTTCGGTCAGCCTGCATATGGATTGGCTCGTCAACGAAGTGGATATCCCGATGCGAGCCGAGTGGGTCTACCCATCGATTCAGAATCTGGTCGGACGAAGGGAAGAGTTTGCCGGAGCTGACGGAACCGTCGACTTTTCCAAAATACGCAAAGTGCTGTCGCACCCGGTAGCCATTGCCCAATGCCGAACGTTTATTTCGGAGCGTCTGCCGCATGCGGAGTTGGAAAACGCGAGCAGTACCGCCGAAGGCGCGGCTCAGGCGGCGGCGCACCCGGGCAGCGGTTGGGCCGCTTTTTCGACCCGCCTCGGCGCCGAGCGTTACGGTCTGGACATTTTGGCGGAAAAAGTGACGGATCACGATAACAATTACACGCGCTTCGTCCTGATCGGTCCCGAACCGTTTGCCTCTTCCAAGCCGAGCGAGCACCGGAAGACGAGCGTACAGGTCATTTTGCCGGAAGATTACGCGGGCGCGCTGCACCAGGTGCTGTCGGCTTTTGCCTGGAGAAGGCTCAACCTGTCGCGTATCGAATCCCGTCCCACCAAAAAGAAGCTCGGCAGCTACTACTTCTATATGGACGTGCTGGTGCCGGACGATTCGATTTTGTTTCAGGCCGCGCTCCAGGAAGTTCAGGCGCTGGGCTGTCAGGTTCGTGTGCTCGGTTCGTACCCGTGCTATGAATACGACACGGCCAAAGCTTGAAGTTGGTGGGTCGGGTAGAGCGTAACAATAAGCGGTGTAAAAGAGTATCCGAGAGCGGGCGCCGAGCGCCCGCTTTTTTGTATGAGTCCATACGGGACGGCCTCTTCGGAGGTGGCGGAGGGCAGGAATGTTGCGCAGCGTAAAAAATATTGGCGAAGGGCTTGAAAACCCTATAGGGCAGTGCTATACTAAAAGTCCAGTCGAGTTGAGGCTTGACCGGAGGTTTGGATTTGTGGAGCAGGCTTTGGTGGAAACGAATAATAGGTTTCGCAAGAAGCCGAAAAAGAATTTCAAAAAAAGACTTGCAAAACGAAAACGGACATGCTAATATATAAGAGTTGCTGCTGCGAGCGAAACAAGCGAGCGGGGCACACGAGTAAGATCAACAATTAACGAGTTTGTTCTTTGAAAACTGAACAGTGAGTAACGAGAATCACGGAACCCAGCCGGGCCAAGTGATTCGAGGAACCGCGCTTAGCGAAGGGTTTTGATCTTCGGATCTGAATCTTGGAGCACAAGACGGTTTAGAGTGAATATAGGGAACTTTAGTTCCCGCCACGTTTTAACGAGCACATGGTGCTTTCTTGACAAGTCAACTTCAAGACCATCCGCTTTATCCGAATCCAGGCCCTATGGGGTCTCTAATCGGAGTCGCGGGTGCAACAGAGGTTGCACCTTAATGGAGAGTTTGATCCTGGCTCAGGACGAACGCTGGCGGCATGCCTAATACATGCAAGTCGAGCGGACTTGAAGAGAAGCTTGCTTCTCTGACGGTTAGCGGCGGACGGGTGAGTAACACGTAGGCAACCTGCCTTTCAGTCTGGGATAACTTCCGGAAACGGATGCTAATACCGGATACATCGTTTCTCCGCATGGAGAAATGAGGAAAGACGGCGCAAGCTGTCACTGAGAGATGGGCCTGCGGCGCATTAGCTAGTTGGTGGGGTAACGGCTCACCAAGGCGACGATGCGTAGCCGACCTGAGAGGGTGAACGGCCACACTGGGACTGAGACACGGCCCAGACTCCTACGGGAGGCAGCAGTAGGGAATCTTCCACAATGGGCGAAAGCCTGATGGAGCAATGCCGCGTGAGTGATGAAGGTTTTCGGATCGTAAAGCTCTGTTGCCAGGGAAGAACGTCCGGGTGAGTAACTGCACTCGGAGTGACGGTACCTGAGAAGAAAGCCCCGGCTAACTACGTGCCAGCAGCCGCGGTAATACGTAGGGGGCAAGCGTTGTCCGGAATTATTGGGCGTAAAGCGCGTGCAGGCGGCGGATTAAGTCGGATGTTTAAGATCGGGGCTCAACCCCGATTCGCATCCGAAACTGGCCCGCTTGAGTGTAGGAGAGGAAAGTGGAATTCCACGTGTAGCGGTGAAATGCGTAGAGATGTGGAGGAACACCAGTGGCGAAGGCGACTTTCTGGCCTATAACTGACGCTGAGGCGCGAAAGCGTGGGGAGCAAACAGGATTAGATACCCTGGTAGTCCACGCTGTAAACGATGAGTGCTAGGTGTTCGGGGTTTCGATACCCTGGGTGCCGAAGTTAACGCATTAAGCACTCCGCCTGGGGAGTACGGTCGCAAGACTGAAACTCAAAGGAATTGACGGGGACCCGCACAAGCAGTGGAGTATGTGGTTTAATTCGAAGCAACGCGAAGAACCTTACCAGGTCTTGACATCGGCATGACCGGCTTAGAGATAAGCCTTTCCTTCGGGACATGCCAGACAGGTGGTGCATGGTTGTCGTCAGCTCGTGTCGTGAGATGTTGGGTTAAGTCCCGCAACGAGCGCAACCCTTGACTTTAGTTGCCAGCATTTCGGATGGGCACTCTAGAGTGACTGCCGGTGACAAACCGGAGGAAGGCGGGGATGACGTCAAATCATCATGCCCCTTATGACCTGGGCTACACACGTACTACAATGGCCGGTACAGAGGGCTGCGAAGCCGCGAGGTGGAGCCAATCCCAGAAAGCCGGTCTCAGTTCGGATTGCAGGCTGCAACTCGCCTGCATGAAGTCGGAATTGCTAGTAATCGCGGATCAGCATGCCGCGGTGAATACGTTCCCGGGTCTTGTACACACCGCCCGTCACACCACGAGAGTTTATAACACCCGAAGTCGGTGAGGTAACCGCAAGGAGCCAGCCGCCGAAGGTGGGATAGATGATTGGGGTGAAGTCGTAACAAGGTAGCCGTATCGGAAGGTGCGGCTGGATCACCTCCTTTCTATGGAGAATCGTTTCCTGCAACGGAGACATTCAGTCCCGCTTTTCTAGGGAGATAAAAAACAGAAACACTCTAACACTCACTGTTCGGTTTTGAGAGAGGGAACTCTTTCAATTAAATATGTTTTTTGGAATCGCCTTGAGCGATTGAAAAGCTTGTCGCTTTACGCGGGAATGCCTTTTGATCCGCACAGAGTGATGCACCCAAAAGACATGCCTTGTTCCTTGAAAACTGGATACCGAAACGAAAAACTTCGCGTCTGGAAGATCTCTTCTTCGGAAGATGATTTCCCAATGAAGTTTGGTTAAGCAAGTAAGAGCGCACGGTGGATGCCTAGGCACCAGGAGCCGATGAAGGACGCGACGAACCGCGATAGTGCTTCGGGGAGCTGTAAGTGAGCGTTGATCCGGAGATTTCCGAATGGGGGAACCCAGCTGGACTCATACCCAGTTACTGACCGAGTGAATTCATAGCTCGGCAGAGGCAGACCGGGGGAACTGAAACATCTAAGTACCCCGAGGAAGAGAAAACAATAGTGATTCCGTCAGTAGCGGCGAGCGAACGCGGAACAGCCCAAACCAGAGAGCT